>JBOHGD010000059.1:0-1256 GCA_050699955.1 Pseudonocardiaceae bacterium
CACAGGACACCGCATCGCCATCGACCATCGGACCATCCTCATCACAGCACAGCATGAGCGCAAGATCAGCACAGATGATCACAATCGTGGTGCAGACACGCCGACAGATCTAGCCCTGTAGTACTAGACCGATAGTGCGTGCAGCAGTCGAACTGGCCCCATCCTGTCTTGTCCGTCAGGCAGAGGAGCAGTCAGCACGCACTGCAGGCACACCGAACCAACCAGCCTCAACCTATCCGGTCCGCCTCAATCCCGGTCAACTTACCATCCACCCCCACTCCTTCGGCAGTCTGAGACACGCTGACCTGCGCCTCTCCGCTAATGTTCTTGGCTCGCACTCCGGCGACAGCGCCATCAATATTGCCAAGCAACTGCCGCACGTCTACCCTCGTTCCACTCTCCTCACGCTGCTCTCCCTGGAATGTTAGCCGCTGGCCGTAAACCGCTTCCAGTAGCATTCTCAGTTGGTCGGTAGCAGTCAGGATCGACACGTCGGCAGGGTCTATGTCTGTCCAGTCCTGAGCGTACGGAGCGAGCCTTGCAGCCAGCTCCGCCAGCTTGGCGTGGTGTTCCTCAAGGGTCTGCGCATCAGCCGTGAAATGGACAGCCCCGTTATCCAGTGGTGTGGAGTCTGGTACGGACATCTGGACAGCGGTCGGCAATTTGCCGCCTAACTCTGCTTCCAACCTTCGCTCCTTGCGCGCCCTGAGCAGCTCGGAAGCCTGCCCATACAAGAACTTAATTCCTTCACTGAGCGCCACCGCACCCAGTGCGGCCAATGTGATTGGATCTGCCAATTTAACACCCCTTCCTAGTTTCTCTCAGCAAGTCGACGAATCGGCGGGAGAAGCTGTTCATACTTCCCGCCTTCTGTTGGCAATTGTTTCGCATAGTCGACAGCCTTGCCCAGATCGGCATTGGTCACCTGATGGAGGTATCCTCGCCAGAGGGCGTTGGCCAGGGTGATCAGCCGGTCGGTCCGCCGCTCATGATCCTCCGGGGTCAGCTCAACCGCCCGCTCCGCCGCAACGATCGCCCGGTCCAGATCGGCGGCCGCCGAATCCGCACCACGCTGAGCCCGCAGAACCAGCCAAGACGCCAGGATCTCCAGAACGGCCGCCAGATCAGCCAGATCAGGACGGTCCACGATGTGCTGTTGCACCTCGAGCAGCCGATCCAAATCGCCCGGCTGCTCGTGGTCGCTGTCGACCCGGGCGGTCAGCGCGTTGGCCAGGGTGATCAGCCGACCGGTCCGG
>JBOHGD010000059.1:1356-31621 GCA_050699955.1 Pseudonocardiaceae bacterium
CCGCCGCAACGATCGCCCGGTCCAGATCGGCGGCCGCCGAATCCGCACCACGCTGAGCCCGCCGAACCAGCCTGGACGCCAGGATCGCCAGAGCCTGCGCCAGATCAGGCAGATCAGGCAGATCAGGACGGTCCACGATGTGCTGTTGCACCTCGAGCAGCCGATCCAAATCGCCCGGCTGCTCGTGGTCGCTGTCGACCCGGGCGATCAGCGCGTTGGCCAGGGTGATCAGCCGACCGGTCCGGAACTCATGATCCCCCGGAGTCAGCTCAACCGCCCGCTCCGCCGCAACGATCGCCCGGTCCAGATCGGCGGCCGCCGAATCCGCACCACGCTGAGCCCGCCGAACCAGCCTGGACGCCAGGATCGCCAGAGCCTGCGCCAGATCAGGCAGATCAGGCAGATCAGGCAGATCGGGACGGTCCACGATGTGCTGTTGCACCTCGAGCAGCCGATCCAAATCGCCCGGCTGCTCGTGGTCGCTGTCGACCCGGGCGATCAGCGCGTTGGCCAGGGTGATCAGCCGACCGGTCCGGAACTCATGATCCCCCGGAGTCAGCTCAACCGCCCCCTCAGCCGACGTGACGGCGTCAAATAACAAGCTAGGTCGCCGGCTCCTCCTCCATTCGCTCAACAACGCCGATGCAAGCGTATGGGCCGACGTGCCATCCTTTACCGGAGGTTCCCAACCGCTCAAGACACGCATCGCCTGCGCACGAGCCTCCGCCAGCACCACCTTGGGGTAATCCTTCGCATTCTCAGCCAGCCAGGCCAATACAGCTGCGTTGTCTTTAATCGACGCGAACTGACCGACCTCATTCAGTTGCGATTTACTCAAAGGCCGGCTCAGGGCGTTGCCGACGGCGTACCCCAGATCTGACGTCAGCCTACGCGCCAAACCACCGATGCGCACAGAGGTCCCTGGCAGGGTCGTGCTGCCTGAACACAGTGCACTGGCACGATTGAGGTGACTCAGCCAAGGAGTATCATCGGCAGCGAGACGGCCGGGGTTTACGAGAAGATCCAGGAAACGGGTGACACTGCGACCGAAGCTCGGCTGGCCCGCTGCTCGTTCGGCTGCAGCAATAGCGTATGGGAGAACCTGGCTGGCCACATATGGACCGGCAAGACTCCAATTATCGCAGCCAAGTTCTGATAAGGTTTCTGCAAGTCGTTCGTGCGCCTCGCGAATCTCCGCTCCAGCAAGTTCGCCATCGGCGACCCATCGGCCGAAGTCACCATGGAAGAACCGCAGTTGAGCAACACTATCACACACGACGATAGCGCGGAGGTCGCCAAGTAGCAGTGCGAGCTCAGCGCTGCTCACCTTGAGCGCGTCTGCGGCGATAGCTCGCGGTAATGGCGCACTGATTTCTTGCGCGGCCGCCACCATCCCGAGCAACTCCAAGGCCTTATCCCACTGACCCCCGGTTCGGCGTTGAACGCGACGGCGCGCTCTGGACAGAGCGTCGGAGTAAACACTGCCGAGTCCAGGAGCCATCGTAATCTGAGTGGGGACCTCGCGGTCCGCACGGACATCGTCGACAATGGAATTCGCGACGTAAAACGCCCAAATTCACACACCCCCAGCCCGATTAGCAATCAATGAAGCCAGGCGATCTCGATCACCTTCGGGAAGCGGGTCGAGCAGGAGACGAACATACGCTTCCAAATTTCGCTCGTCGGAGTCCGGCGGCTCGCTGAGATCAACCAGTACTGGCGGTACTCTGGAACCAAAAGCGTTAACATCCAGCGGGATCTCAGGTTGAGTGGCCAAGAGAAGGCGTAACCGGCCGAGGCCCCGATCTCGTTCTGCGGTTCGTTCGATGGCTTCAGCCATAGCGGCAACAAGGGACAGGAACTTCTCCGCATCGTCTCGTAGCGCCTCATCTAAGCCGTCGATCACGACCACAAGAGGTTCACCGTCGGGTAGTTGACGCAGCAGTGGCGCCACATTTTCCCGAAAGTCACCGACGAAATCCAAATTCAATGCCAAGTTGACAACATTCGCCCTTATCGCCGAGACTTCGCCCCCCGAAATATGACCAATATACTGGTTTACTAACAGCTCCGGAAGACCGGCCATACTTCTCGGTTCGACCGAGTCCGGCACGTTGGACAGCAGCGCATCACGTAGTCCCGACCATTCGAAGCCATCGATTCTTGGACTATGCGGGTCGCGTACGATAGCAGCGGCCAACGTCGCTCGAGTGACCGGCGTGCTGCATGCGCGGCTCCACGCATGCAGGAAACGGCTCTTGCCCGTTCCTGGTGACCCAGAGAGCACCATGACCCTACTTGCGGTGTTCGATGCGAGCCATCGATTGACGGCATCATCCAGCCAGTTTCTGGGCACAAAGAAGAGAGGATCCACCGCCCTATCTCGTTCCGAATCATCCACTGGCACAGTCACCAAGCCTACGCGCTACGTCATCGCCTCGTCTCCCCAGTGTCACGTTGGCTGACTTAACGGCCGGGGCCGGATACCCCCAGGCCGAAGACCCTCATCGGCCGCACGTCTCAGCGCTGATCTGGTAACGCTGTGTTAGTAGCTGTAAGCTGTACGTAGCCAATGGGATACCGGTGTGACGCTGCACCCCTCTGTGCAGGCAAACACCCTACGCCTCAACTTGCCACTGTCCTGCCACTCCTCGGAATCCAAGAACAAAAGGCCGTGATAGACGTCATGGGCTGGTCCACCGTCACCATGAAACAGCGGTATATGCACATCACCAGGGCTACGCCATGACGTCGCCGAGCAGCTCAACAGCTATCTCTGGCCACGGGCCTAGGCTGCTAGCCGTGACTGATGAGCGCGGTGGGTGGCGGACGTTTGGTGAGAAGACGGTCTATGACAACCGGTGGGTGCGGTTGGGGTTGGTGGACGTTGAGGCGCCGAACGGGGAGCGGTTTGACTACCACGTGGTGCATCTGGGACGGATCGCGGTCGCGCTGGTGGTGGACGATCGGGACCGGGTGTTGATGTTGTGGCGGTACCGGTTCATCACGGAGCAGTGGGGGTATGAGCTGCTCGGTGGTCTGGTCGACGAGGCTGAGGATGCGGCGGCGACGGCGGCGCGGGAGGCGGAGGAGGAGAGCGGCTGGCGCCCGGTGGGCGAGCCAGAGCACTTGGTGAGCTTTGAGCCGCTGCCCGGGCAGATCACGGTTCCGATCGATGTCTACTTGTGGCGGGCAGCAGAGCATGTCGGGGAGCCGACCGACACGGAGGAAGTTGGCCAGATCGAGTGGGTGCCGTTGTCGCGGGTGCCGGAGTTGGCGGCGCGGCAGGAGTTGCTGGGGTCGGGGACCTTGGTCGGGTTGCTGTACTACTTGGCCTCACCCGGGGGAACTGCTGCCGGGTAGCACGAGGCGGCTGAGCCGTCGTTGTTGGCGGTCGGATTTGATCTGCCCGGCGAGGTGTCGTGCTTGGCGTGCGTGGGCAAGCGCGGTGTCGCGGTCGCCGCTAGCGGCGTGAGCGTAGGCGAGGTCGACCAGTAGGCCGATGCGGGCACGGACGAAATCGGCGGGCAGTCGGGTGAGAGCGCTGGTGAGTTGGTCGATGGCGTCGGGTGCGCCGAGACGGGCGAGGGCGTGTCCGCGCCAGCGGTCGAGGTGTGAGCCGCCGAGGAACAGGAACGGCAGCTCCGGGTCGACGGGGTTGGCGGGCAGGAGTGCGTCGGCGGTGTCGAAGGCTCTGTGTGCGTCGTAGGCGTGTCCGGCGGCGGCGAGTGCTTCGCCGTGTGCGGCGGCGAGCCAGGCCCGGAGGAGGGCTGAGGTGGTGCGGGTGGCGAGGCTGCGGGCGTAGGCGAGCTGGTCGACGGCGGCGGTGGTTTCGTCGAGGTCGATGAGCAGGAAGGCCTGCTCACCGAGAGCGTGGGTGAGTGAGGTGGGTGAGGTGCTCTCGCGGGCAGCGGTTTTGGCGCGTTCGTAGTGGGTCCAGGCTTGGCCCAGGGCGGCGCGGTCGAGGGCTTGCCATCCGGCGAGGGTGGATGCCTCCATCAGTGCTCCGGCCAGTTGGGCCCGTAGGCCGCCGATGCTGTGCGTGAGTAGCTGGTGTACCTGGTTGATCTGGGCACGGAGTTGGTCGAGCTGGGTGAGTCCGCCGAAACGCCGGTCGACCTTGCGGGCGTGGTCGGTTTGCTGGAGGAAGAGGTTGACGGTCTGGGAGTCGATGGTCCGGGCGACGGCGAGCCGGGACCGGAGTTCGGCGGCTTCGGGGTCTTCGTCGGTTTCGTCGGGGAAGCCGAGTTCGGCGTTGGTCCGGCCGTAGATCTCCCGGAAGAGTCGCCGGTAGTCCTTGCTGGGTATTTCTTTGCCGTTCTCCCATCGGGAGAGCTGGGTTTTCAGACTCATCTTGGTCGCGATCGGCAAGTTGAGCGCGGCGGCGCGGCGGGTGAGTAGGTCGATTACCTGGGCTGCGGTGTAGCCGAGGTGGTGGCGCACGGTGTGCAAGGGGGCCAGCATGGTCAAGTCCAGAGCCCGATAAACCGGCGCTGACCTGCGCGGTTAATAGCGGTTAATGGTCTGTCCGTTAACCGGTACCAATTACGAAACGACCCTTGTCTGGCGTTTCGTGATGCCATGCAAGAAATCACGGGGACTGCGATCCGCCGACTACTGGTCGGGCGGGTCATCGCGAGGAGTCATGTCGTCGAGTCGTTTCTCGATGGCGGCCAGGCGCCGGTCGATCGAGGTCAGCCGGGCCGTGACGAGGTCGACCGGCGAGGTCTCCGGATCGCCGCGACCGGGCGGGGTGTGGCCGCGCAGGACGGCGTCGAGGTGCTCGGGGTGCCAGCCCAGGGCGAGGGAGAGCGCTTCCAGGGTGCGGGCGTTGCGGCGGCGCTGGGCGGTGTTGCGGTGCAACTCGCGCACGATGGCGACCGATACCTGGGCGCGCTCGGCGAGTTCGCGTTGCCGCCAGTTGAGTTCGGCAAGCCTCGTATCGATCGCGTTCGCGACCGCCGTCCAGTCCTGCTGCACCTATTCCTCCGCGCTCCGCCCTTGAGCGCCGAAGAGTAACCCCGCTGCTCGTTTCGGTGGGTTGTGTGGACCGGCCCGGCCGCGCATCGGTAATGCCGCGCGCTCTTATGCACTGAAATCAGTGCACCTAGCCGATGACATCATGCTTTTGAGTGGGAGTTCTGTTATGAACAGCACGAACGAGGGCGCCGGGAGTCCGGCGTTCTACACCGTTCCCGAAGCCGCCCGGGTGTTGCGGGTGACTCCGGCGACGATCTATCGCGCGATCCGGGAAGACGCCTTCCCGGCCGTGCGGATCCGCACCCGCTACGTCATCCCGGCGGCGGCCGTCGACCGGCTCGCCGCGCAGGCTGCCGAGTCCGGCGGGTGCGTGGACGTGGCCCGGATGGCCGCGCAGCGGCGCACCGCGCGCGAGGCGGCCCGCGTGATCGGGGGCGGGTCGTGGTGAGCCCCGACCAGGCTCCGGACTACGACGCTGTGGCCGCCCGGCTCGACTGGCTGCGCCACGTCCCGGACGACGTGCTGAGCGTCCTGGTGCTGCGCGGCGGGCTGTGCTTCTGGCAGCTGTGGCCGCGTGAGGAACCGGACTGGGACGACGCCGCACCCAGCGACAGGGATCTAGCGGCGCGGCTGTGCGCCGGGTGCCCGGTCATCGATCAGTGCCTGGAGCTGGATCTGCGCACGGATGGGGCGGACACCACGGGCGTGTGGGGCGCGCTGGCTGAGGACGACCGGCGCGCGCTGCATCCGATCTGGCAGCGACACCGCCCACAGCAGACCAGCCTAGACCAGGAAGGAGGACCGACACCATGACGATCAACCTGAGTCCCACGCAGATCCTCGCCGCGTTCGGGGTGCTGGTTGCCCTGGTCATGGTGTGGCGTTCGGGCACCCGCCGTGCCCGGCACGCCGCCGAAGCCGCGCATGCGGCGTCTCGGGCGGTGTCGCTGGCCGGGCGGGTGCTGGTCACGGCTGGGGTGATCGTCGGTGTGCAGTGGGTGGCGATCACCTACGCGGCCGGGGCACGCTGTTCTGGGTTGTGCTGGCCCTGCCCGCGCTGATCGCCGGGCACGTGCTCACCAAGGCCCTGACGGTGACCTCGCTGGACACCACCCGGCGGCGGGGGCAGCGGCGATGAGCACGCCGCACGACGGACGGGACGGGGCCGCCACCCGGCGGCCCCCCGCCCCACGCGAGTCTGTGCCCGGAACGGCGATGATTCCGGTCGACCCGGTGCTCGACGCCGAGCTGATCGACGACAACCCGCCCCGGGACCGGCAGCCTCACCACCCACGGGCCGCATCGTGGTGGCAGCGCTCGCCCCACGTGCCCGCCGCGTTCAAGAGCCGCACCCACGCGATCCAGGCCGCTAAGGATGCGGCTGTCAGGGTGGTGTGCTCGCCGTGGCGGTTCGTACGCGCGACCGGCCGGGGCACGGTGCTGACTGTTCGGGCGTGGCGGCAGTGGGTCAGCGTGCGCGACTACCGGGAGGCCGCTGAGCATTCGGAGAAGCTCGCGGACAAGTTCATCGAGATCCGGGAGCTGACCCTGTTCCGGTGGCGGGTCACCGGCGCCGTAACCGGGACCGCAGCGACCGGCGTCGTGGTGGCCGATGTGGTCTACGGCCCCCCGGCGCTGTGGGTCACGGCTGTGACCGGCGCGGCTGTGCTGGCGATCACCGGGCGGCGCAGGGACGGCAGCCCCGGGCGCAAGGCGGTGCTGGCCGGCCCCCGGTCACTCACCTGGACAATGGACCCGCAGATCCTGGTCGACGCCTTCCGGGACGCCAAGCTGATCGGCAAGGACGAGACCCTGCGGCTGGTCGAGCGTGCCTGCCGGATCGGGGCCGGGTGGGCGATCACGGTCGACCTCCCGGCCACCCGCAAGGCCGCCGACGTGGTCAAGAACCGGGAAGCTCTCGCGTCCGCGCTCGCCGTGGACGAGGTGCAGTTGCTCGTCGAGCGGGTCCGGGGCAACGGTGGCCACGCCGGACGGGTCGCGATGTGGGTCGCCGATACCGACCCCTACGCCACGGCCCCGCTGCGCACTCCGCTGCTCGACGTGGCGTACTGGGATGCGTGGCGGCCGGTGCCCTTCGGCCGCGACGCCCGGGACCGCCGGATCGACCTGCCACTGGCGTGGACCTCGCTGCTGGTCGGCGCGATCCCCCGCCAGGGCAAGACCTTCGCCGCCCGCCTCGCCGCAGCCGGACTGATTCTCGACCCGTACACCCGGCTGTATGTGGCCGATTTCAAGGCAGGCAAGGACTGGGACGCCGCCGCGCAGGTCGCGCACCGATTCATGTCCGGCGACGAACCACACCACGTCCTCGCATTGGCCGCCTGGCTGGTCGAACTCATCGCCGAAGTGCAAGGCCGCTACCGGCGCATGCGTGATCTCGACAACGAGACCTGCCCGGAGTCGAAGGTGACCCCGGCGATGTCCCGTGACTCATCACTGAACATGCCAATCACCGGAATATTCATCGACGAAGTCCAAGTCCCCCTCGAAGAACGCACACCCATCGAGGTCCAAGGCAAAACGATTCCCGCCGGGCAGTACATCGGGGAGCTGTTGACCTGGCTGGCGAAGAAAGGACCCGCAGCGGGAATCCTACTCGTGTTAGCTACCCAACGACCAGATTCCAAAACGATCCCGTCAGCGTTGCGCGCCGTGCTCGGTTCCCGCTTCGCGCTGCGAGTGATGGACTGGCGAGACAGCAACATCATTCTCGGCGAGCAGATGAACACCCGAGGCTGGGACAGCAGCCGACTCCTACCCTCCCACAAAGGAGTCGGAATCCTCCGACCGGACGGCGAGACAGCAGCCGGGGCGGACGTGCTCGCCATGATGGTCCGCACCTACTACATGCCCAACGACGATTGGACCACGCTATGCGCACGGGGCCGGGCACTGCGCGAAGCGGCCGACACACTCACCGGCCACGCGATCGGGGGCGATACGGCACCTATACTCGATCCGGCCACCGTGGCACACGTGATCGGAGCACACCAAATCACAGCGGGCGAACAACCACCAGCCCGCGATTTACCGGAACCACTCGCATCGGTCGTCGACTACCTCGGGGCCGATCTCGACGAGTACGGACGCGAATTCGTCTCCACCGCCGAACTCGTCAATGCGCTCGACGTGGAACCCACCGCATTCGGACGCCAGATGGGCGAACTCGGCTGCCGCCCCCGCCCCGGCCGGGTCACCACCGAGGACGGCACCAACCGGCAGGCACGCGGCTACCTCATCGCCGACATCCGCGCCGCCGCACAGGCCCAACAGGATGACCCGGAACCCGACGACGAGCCCACCTGAACCCGTCACAACTCACGCCGCAACCCGTCACACACGAGGTCGCAACCCGTCACAACACGGCCCTGAACCCGTCACAGCACTGCGTAACCCGTCACACTCCTGTGACGGGTTACGCAGTGCTTCTAGCTGCGGAAACACCCTTTGTGACGGGTTGGGCCGATCTTGGGTTAACCCGTCACACCCGTCACAGAACCGGCCCGAACGGCCCGATCAGAGACGAAGGCGTCGATCGGCCGGTCGGCCGCTGGGGTTGGGGAGGTCCTCAGCGGCCGACCGGCCGGGGGGATCGCCGACCGAACAGGGGGGAAGATTCGGCACGGCGATCGAACAGGGGGTTGATACCGACCCGGTCACCGGGAGCATCGGGAACGATCAGCGATACTCGATACCGGCGACCAGCCGAAGGTCACGGGGTAATACTGACGATCTTCACATCGGCCAGCGGTGTCGTGGTCCGTGTCGCGACCATGGCCATCGCGTAACTCTCGTCTATGACCTCGCCACGCCGCACGTCCACTTTCAATTCCTGGGGCCGATCATGTGGATGCTGGTGATTCGTGAACACGATACGTCGGATGACCAGCCCTCTGCGGCTCTTGCTCTTCGTGTGTTTCACGATTCGATCCTCCCCTTAGAAAACCGTGGGTGTCGGGAACACCGACGAGGGCACCTCGAACACCGCCAGCGGCTCGCATGTCCCGCATACCTCACGGCCGGGTGGCTGCTCGCTCACGTCTATCGGGGATGGCATCACGTGGCCGCACAGTGCCACGGTGGCCCCGATCTGGGATACGGCGTCATCGGCGAGAATGTGGCTGCGCCCGTCGATGGGGGACAACACCCAACGCGGCGCGGATGGCGTGATCACCGGGATTCGTTCCGTTCGGTCAATGCGGCGTAGCGGGCCGCCCCGGCGTCGGTCAGCGCGGACCGGCACTGTCCCGTATTGTCGTGATCCGAATCGGTCATCGTCACCAGTCTGGCCTGTATTAACTCGTCCAATTTTTCGGGGAGAAAGCACGGCATCGGCCGCCCACCATCGAGCCAGCGATCGCCCCGCTTCGCGACACCACCCCGCGATACGCGTCGCAGCGCTAGCCACTCATAGAGGTCCGTCATCGCGCTCCCCCTTGGGCTTCGGTGAGCAACCCGGCGAGTCGCGTCGCTTCCGGATCGGTCATCTGCAGCGTAGTTTTCCACGCCCCATTGACCGTCAACCACACCCGCGCATTCCTACCGAATCCTCTACGCATGACGATCACCGTGTGCGGCTCGCCGTCGATATCGCGGGCCTGCAAAGTGCTCCGGAACGTTTCCTCGTCTGAATGCATCGATAACCCCTCGCCGCGCGGGATGGCTGGATCACGGCCGGGAGCCGGATGGTGGGGCCAGCGGCCCCCCCGGCCGTGATCAGGAGATCCGGCGGCGTGTCAGGACGGGCGCGGCACCGGAACCCCAACCCGCCACCCTTGCGGCGAGCTGAAATAATGCTCTCGGTGGGTGGTTATCAGCGGAAGGCCAAGCGCCCGCCATCAGAACGCCACCGCCACGCCCAACAGGGGGAAGTGAGCCCCATTGGTCAACCAGCCAGCCCGGACGCTGCTCGAACAGCGCATCCGGGAACAACACATGACCTTCGAAGAGTTCGTACAGCACGCCGAAGCCTTCGCCCGCGACCATCACGAATCAGGAACCCTCAGCCTGCGACACCTCCAGCGACTCGTCAGCGGCCGATCCCCCGGCGCGCTTCGACCCGCAAACGCGCGACTACTCGAACGACTCCTCGGCGAACCGATCACCGCACTCCTCGCACCCCCGAAGACCACCACGGCACGCGACAGCAACAACCCAGCCGCCGAACTGCGCCAACTACTCGACACCGCCCGCCGCGTCGACCACACGACCATCACACTGCTACACCAACAACTCGACGCCATCCGCCGACTCGACCGCCAACTCGGCGCGATCCTCGTCCGAGACGAACTCAACACCAAAATCCGGCAAGTCGAACGCCTCACCACACACAGCCTCGCCCCCGGAACCCGAGAACCACTCGCCGCACTGCTCTCCGAAATGCACACCCTCGCCGGATGGCAAGCACTCGACCTCGGCGACCTACCCGACTCCTGGCACCACTACGAACACGCCCGATCCGCCGCCGCACAATCCGACTCCATCCCCCACGAAGCCCACGCCGCCGCCGAACAGGCTTTCGTCCTCATCGACGCCGGAGCGACCCGTGATGCGGTCGACCTACTCGACACCGCCCGGCGACGCGCCGAGGCAGCTTGGCCCCGAGTCCTGCGGGCCTGGCTCGCCGCCGCCCACGGCGAAGCCCACGCCGCCCACGGTGATCGGAGCGCCAGCCTGCATGCCTTCGACCACGCCGCTGCACTGCTACCCCCCGGCCCCGCCGACGACAAGCCCTACGTCGCGCTCGATCCCGTGCACCTCGCCCGCTGGCGCGGCCACGCCCTCGCCCGCTTCGGCGACCCCGACGCCATCACCATCCTCACCGGCGTCCTCACCCAACTCGACCCCTCATTCGTCCGCGCACAGACCGCACTCCACGTCGACCTCGCCACTGCGATTACAGCCGACGGCGACCGGGACGAAGCGCGCACCCACGCCGATCACGCAGGCCGACTCGCCGTGCAGGTCGGCTCAGTCCGCCAACGTCGGCGCATCGCCACCCTCCAAGCGTCGTTGTCCAGCTAGCACACTGTGCTAGCTCTCAGGATCGGGGCTGCGGTGGCTTTGGGAGTCGCGCCCGGGACGCTGGGTGAGCGAAAATATGTCAGACCGCTATGTCGGACCATCCTGCCACGCTACTGTCTGGTGCCCGCAACACACCCGCCTCCTTCACGGGCTTGGCCGGTGTCTGCATGAGAGGATTTTCACGTGGCCAGAGCACAGCTAAACGCAGGGAGGGTCTCTCTGGCCGTAGATAGGGCGGCGAGAGCCACACTCGACTACCCCAGACTGCGTTATATGGGATCGAAGTACAAATTAGCACACGAGCTGATACAGGTGTTCGCGACGACTGGCGGTAAAACTGCACTCGACGCATTTTCTGGCAGCGGAGTGATATCTTACGCCCTAAAGCGTATGGGATATTCAGTGACCGCAAACGACTTTCTCCAGTTTCCGTCGATACTTACTCGCGCGTCTATAATGAATCAGAGGGTACTACTAACTGATGGCGACATTGAGCACATCGCAGGGCCGCCCGCAGACGATAGAAACTTCATTCAGTCTACCTTTGACGGCTTATACTTCGACCATATCGATAGGGCTTTCTTAGACTCCGCATGGTCCCATATTGACCAGCTTGACGGATTTAAGAGGGACTTAGCTATCTCTGCGCTTGTGCTTTCGGCGGCTCGAAAACAGCCGCGGGGCGTTTTCACGTTCACTTCGCTTCGTTACGATGATGGCCGCCGAGACCTCCGGATGTCGATGCGCGACCACTTCATCAGGGCCGCTGGGCACTTCAACTCGATCGTCTTCGATAGTGGGATGTCATGCTTCTCGACTTCTTCCGACGTCTTCGATCTACATGGTCGCAAGTTCGATGTGGTTTATTTAGATCCACCGTATGCCCCTCCGCGAGACGATAACTGTTACATCAAACGCTATCATTTCCTTGAAGGCTTATCAGTCTACTGGCGAGACACTGATATCTTGTACAATACAAAGACCAGGAAGCTTGCCAAGCGCTACACCCCGTTCTCCTACAAAACGACCATTGTCGAGGCTCTTCGGAGGACGTTCAAGCAGTTTAAGGATAGCACGATCGTATTGTCATACTCCTCCAACGCTGTTCCGGATGCCACTACCATTCACACGTTACTTCGGGAAGTGAAAGACCGGGTTGACTTACGGACTGTCGATCACCGGTACTCTTTCGGTACCCATACGGCGGCGGAGCGGCGTGAAGTTTCCGAGTACATTTTCATTGGGAGATAGCTGTTGACTGATTTGCCAAGTTTCGACAATTATCTTGCATCTCTTGGCCATCTCACAGCGCACGTCGACCCTACCGCGTCTGGCCCTGAAGCAGTGGCCATCCGGAAGGCGGCGGCAAGCCTGGTCCAGGAAACTAACGTAAGCATTACATCGTTATCGGCGTGGGTAAATATGCATCCTGACAGTGTACCGGTACTCGGGCTGACCGTCGGGCTGTCATTAGAAAAGTTGAAGAATACCCTAAAACATCACTTTGATACCGCGGGCTGGGTTACTCTGGCCCGCAGACGGCCGCGCGACCTAATCGAAATGTTGGACAACCAGTACGACCTTGTCCGGTTGCTGAGAGTGCAAAGGAATCGGAGTTATGACTTCGGGGATTTGCTCGTGGCCAGGGCGAGAACTAGAGGAACTGCCGCACGGGCGGGGTTGTCGGGTCGAAAAATTGAAGACGAAATCGAAGCAATCGCAACTGATCTTGGACTACCTTTCGAAACCCGCACAAGGTTTCGAGGTCGTGGAGGTCGGACAGCGCCCTGTGACTTGGCAATCCCAAGCGGAAGCGTTGCGGCCATCGCGGTCGCCGCCAAGGGCTTCGATTCCACGGGCTCAAAACTGACCGATGCCGTGCGGGAAATTCTCGAAATGGCCGAGGTCCGCCTTCCCCGACAGTACATCATCGCCGTAATCGACGGCATCGGGTGGAAAAGCCGGACGGCGGACTTGCGCCGCATCTACAACCTGTGGGAGACCGAACAAATCGATGGAATGTACACATTGGCTTCGCTAGACGTCTTCCGTCGGGACTTAGAATCAGCCGCACGGCTGCGGGATCTCATATAAAGGATGCAGTGGACAAAGAGCGCGAGCGGGCGAGTGTCCGCCGCTCGGCCGACTTAGGGCCTGTATTTAAGTTAGTTACTTTATTTGGGCAGTCTCCAGGCCCATGACCAGGGAGGATGCTAATAGGCGAGCTTTAGTTATTCTATTACGGGCCCTTACTTTCGGAGTGGGGACAGATCAGCTCGTCGGGCAACGCGCAGCGAGGCTACCTCGCCAGAGTCTGGCGATCTCCGCACTAGCTTTCGGGCCGAGCGTATGGTGGCTTGGGCAGTCGCGCAGCCAGTAGCTCAGCGGCTGTCTTGTCTGCGGCGGCCATCCACGCCGCATAGACCCGAAGGGTTGTCGCTCCGCCGCCGCCGTGGCCGAGGCGCCCGGCAACGGTGCGGACGTCGACGCCAGCCGCGATGAGTTCGGTGGCGCTGTAGTGGCGCAGCGCGTGTAGGTGGGTGTCCAGACCGAGACCGACTGTCATCCGTGAGTACCGGTGCGTGATGCCGTCCGGATCGCAGTGCCGACGGTGGTCGACAGAATACGAGAACACGAAAGCGTCATCCGGGAGCGTCGTCCCGGTCTCCGCGCATCGTTGCTCGACGCGCTGTTTGTGGTCGCGCAGGATCGCGATGGTATCCGGGTCGAGACTGACGATCCGCATCTGGTGCGTCTTGGTGTCCTTGAGGACGGTCTTGCCGTTCTGGCGGACCAGGTTGCGCCGGATGGTCAGCAACCCAGCGGACAGGTCGAGGTGCGCCCAGGCCAGGCCGAGCAGCTCGCCGCGTCGCGCGCCGGTGACGAAGGTCAGCCAGACGAAGGTGCCCCAATCAGCGTCCTGTTCCCACGCTGCACCGACGATCCGGGCCGCCTCGTCGGCAGTAGGCGGATCGGGCTTCGGGTGTTGCTGCCGAGGACGCTTAACCGCCTCCAGCGGGTTGACCGCGATCCATCCCCAGCGCATCGCCGCGTTGAGCGCGCCGCTGAGCACCGCGTGAACCTCGCGCACCGACGACACAGACAGCGGCTTGCACGTATGCGGCACGCACCGCTGGTCGCACACGTGCTCCCGATACGTGCGGTGCTCGACGAACTGCCGTCCCTTGCACCGCCGCCGACAGACCCGCAGCTCGGCGTACAGCTGCTCGAACGGGCGCGCTCCGAGCTGCGCAAGCCGCGTCAGCGAGGTATCGCCGACAGCGGGCTTGATGAACTTCTCGATGGCCACTCGGTAGCTCGTTCGGGTGGTCTCCTCGACCTGGTGACCGGCCAGCCACTCGTCGAGCAGATAGGCCAGCGTCACGCTCGTCCGTGCTGCCGTGGCCTCGGCGACCTGGCGCCGGAACGTGTCGCGCAGCTTGATCGCCGCGTCCTCGGTGTCGGCCGAACCGGTCAGCATCACCTGCTTGCCGGTCACCGGGTCCTGCCCGCCGAAGAGCCGCACCTGGTAGGTACCGCCCCGCTGCCGGATGCCGGTGAGGTCCTTCGGAGCCTGCTTCCTGCGTGCCATGAGAGTCACTCTAAGCAGCAGAATTGGACAGTCAGTTGGACAGAGAGCGGCCGAAGATCGCGAAGGGTGATCTTCAGGGAAAGCATCTGTGCTGCTCAGAGCCAGTAAGGGAGATAGTGGCCAGGGGCGGGGTCGAACCGCCGACCTTCCGATTTTCAGTCGGACGCTCGTACCAACTGAGCTACCTGGCCGTGCCGGTGCGTGCCTACCGGGCGACCCAGACGGGACTCGAACCCGCGACCTTCGCCGTGACAGGGCGACGCGCTAACCAACTGCGCCACTGGGCCTTGCTCTGCGTGCCCCCAACGGGATTCGAACCCGCGCTGCCGCCTTGAAAGGGCGGAGTCCTAGGCCGCTAGACGATGGGGACCTGGTCGTCCAGACCTGCCCGCACGAAGCTACCGCGACGAGCAGAACCAGCATAGGACACCACCTCGACCGGCTCCAAAACGGGTGCTCACCGGCCGACAGCGGCTGCCCGGTGAGGACCCGCGCCAGCCCCGAGCGGTTAGGTCACCGCCGCACCGGAGGGATGCCGTCCTCCCCTGCGATCAGGCCGAGCATGTCGAGCAGTTGCCTGCAGTCCTCGGCGTCCGACGCCGAGCGTGCGACCGACAGGCGAGCCCGGTTGACCTGCTCTGCGGTAACCCGGTATGGGTCCTGACCGCGCGGCGAGGGCACCGCCGCCCTGCTGAGTTCGGCGCCGGTATCCTCGCCGAGGTAGTGGGTGCTGGACAGACGGCTCATCGCTTTCTCCCTCGACTTCGTCTTGACCTAGTGCGGCCTCAACCGCTCGCCGCACGCTATCTACCGTTCACCGGCAAAGCAGCCTCCCACCGAGTGATGACCAAAACTACCCATGGTCACAAGGCTCACATCCCGACCGCTCACCGCGTGACACGCGACTCTCGTCGAGTAGGTCAGCGAGGAGCTCGGCCAGATGCAGTGCCCGCCGACCCGTCGCGTGGCTGACCTGCAGTCGGCAGCTGAAGCCGTCAGCCAGCACCAGCGCGTCGGGAGCGGCCCGGACGGCGGGGGCCAACGAGCGCTCGGCCAGCGCGTCGGACATCTCCTCGTGGCCGCGCTGATAGCCGAAGCTGCCGGCCAGCCCGCAGCACCCGGAGACCCGGTGCACCCGCACCCCGGCTACGGCGAGTAGGGCATCGTCGGCGGCGTGGCCCAGTACGGCGTGCTGGTGACAGTGCAGTTGCTGCACCGCATCCCGGTCACAGCGGGGCGGTTGCCAGCCCGGCGCCCGGCCGTGCAGCACCTCGGCGAGCGTCTGAGCCCGCTTGGCGAGCGCGACCACTGCGGGGTCACCGGGTAGCAACTCGGTGAGATCTGAGCGCAGCGTGGCGACGCAACTGGGCTCGAGTCCGACCACCGGCACCCCGGCGGCGAGCTCAGCTCGCAGCACCCGCAGGGTCCGCCGCACCACGATGCGAGCGACGTCCAGCTGCCCGGTGGCGACCCAGGTCAGACCACAGCACACGGTGCCCCGCGGCAGCCGCACGCCGAAACCGGCCGATCCGAGCACCCGTGCGGCGGCATGCACCACCTGCGGATCGAACGATCGGGTGAAGCAGTCCGGCCAGAGCAGCACCTCGCCGCGCGGCGCCGGGCCGTGCGGCAGCTCGGGCGGGCGGTAGCGGACGAAGCGGGGCAGCGGCCGGGCCGTGGTGATCCCACCCAGCCTGGCCAGCAGCGGCGCGAGCCGGTTGGCCAGCCCCGGCGCCAAGCCGGCCACCCGGGCGGCCAGCGGCAACGAACCCAGCGCGTAGTGCCATCGGGGCCGCAACCGGTGCCGGTAGTGCTGATACAGGAACTCCGCCTTGTAGCCGGCCATGTCCACGTTGACCGGGCAGTCCGAGGCGCACGCCTTGCAGGCCAGGCACAGATCCAGTGCCTCGTGCACCTCCGGTGATCGCCAGCCCCCTTTCACCAGGTCACCGGCCAGCATCTCCTGCAGCAGGTGCGCCCGACCGCGGGTGGAGTACCGCTCATCGCGGGTCACCTGGAAGCTGGGACACATCACGTCGGGCCCGTCCAGCGCCCGGCAGGCCCCGACGCCGACGCAGCGCCGGGCGGCCGCGGCCACGCTGCCCCCGTCATGGGCGAAGGCCAGCCGCACCGGGACGTCCCGCTCCCGGCCGGGGCGAAGATCGGCGTCCAGTGGCCGGGGATCCACCACCACCCCGGGGTTGAGCATCCCGGCGGGATCGAAGATCCCCTTGAACCGGGCGAACAGGTCGAGCACCTCGGGCGGGTACATCCGGTCCAGCAGCTCGCTGCGGGCCCGCCCGTCCCCGTGCTCCCCGGACAGCGACCCGCCGTGCGCCACCACCAGATCAGCGGCCTGCTCGAGGAACCGGCGGAAATCCCGTCGACCGGGCGCGGTGAGCAGATCGGCGTCGGTGCGCACATGGATGCAGCCCTCGCCGAAGTGCCCGTAGACCGAGCCCTGCCTGCCGTGCGCAGTGAGCAGGCCGGTGAACTCACGCAAGTAGCCGCCGAGCCGATCGGGTGCCACCACGGCGTCTTCCCAGCCCGGCCAGGCCTCCGAGCCATCGGCCAGCCGGGTCACCAGGCCCGCACCGGCCTCCCGGACCCGCCACAACGCCGCCCGGTGCGCCGGGTCGGCCACCACCAGCTGCGGACGCCCCGCGTCTGCTGCCGCGGCCTGCGCTGCCGCCGTCGCCCCGTCCGGGGTGTCCGCGCCGAACTCGACGAGCAGCCAGGCCCCGCCCTCGGGCAGGTCGGGCACCGGACGCCGACGGCCTCGAAGCGCCGCGATCAGCGCCGCGTCCATCCCCTCCACGGTGAGCGGGCGATGCGGCAGCAGCCCAGGGACGGCGTCGGCCGCCGCGGCGGCATCGGGGAAACCCAGCACCAGCAAGGCGAGCGACGACGGCGCCCGCACCAGCCGCACGGTCGCCTCGACCAGCACCGCGCAGGTACCCTCGGTACCGACCAGTGCGCGGGCCAGGTTCGGTCCGTGCTCGGGCAGCAGGTGCTGCAGACCGTAGCCGGAGACCCGGCGCGGCCAGTCCGGTAACGCGGTGCGGATCAGCCCGAGATGTGCCCGCACCAGCGCGTCCACCCGGGCAGGCAGCGGCCCGGACGCCGCCACCAGCCGGGAACCGTCGGGCAGCAGTACGACCAGTTCCTCGACGGACTGCGCCGTGGTGCCCCAGGCCACCGAATGCGTCCCGCAGGCGTTGTTGCCGATCATCCCGCCGAGCGTGCAACGGCTATGGGTGGACGGGTCCGGACCGAAGCGCAAGCGGTGCGGGGCGACCGCGGCCTGCAGGGTGTCGAGCACCACCCCCGGCTGTACCCGGGCCAGCCGGGTCACCGGGTCGAGATCGAGCACCCCGTCGAGGTGACGGGAGAAGTCCAGCACCACGCCGGGGCCGATGGCGTTGCCCGCCACCGACGTGCCGCCGCCCCGGGCGGTGAGCGGGACACCGTGCTCGCGGCAGATACCCACGACCGCCGACACATCGTCGGCACTGCGGGGCAGCACCACCGCACGGGGCGGCACTCGGTAGTTCGACGCATCGGTGGCATACAGCGCTCGGATCCCAGCATCGGTCCCCACCTCGCCGCGCACCTCGGTCCGCAACGCCGTGGCGAGTGCCCTGTCGTTCACGGGATAGTCCACGCGATCCAGCATGGCGCCGGTCGGCGCCCCCGGTGGTCACCCCGTCGCACGGGCGCCGTGGCCCTAGCCCGGACGGGTTACCGTGGCGATATGCGACTGCGTCGAACCGCCAAGCCCGTCAACTCGGGCCGCCATCGCAGTCCCACTGGGGAGCCGCAGGGCGCCGACCTCACGTCCGACCACGAGATCGAGTCATATCTGACTGCGATCTCCCCAGCGCGGGATCCGGAGATCACTGACCCGGGGCGACGGTTCGGCGAAGCGAAGGTGTACCAGCTTCGGCTGCCGTCCGGCGCGGAGGAGAAGATCCAGTGGATGGCGGAGCAGCAGGGCACCTCGCCACTGAGCTTGCTCCAGGATTGGGTACTGCAGCGCCTGTATCGCGAGTTCGGCGGATTCACCGACGACCCGGACAGCTGAGCGGGTCCATGACCCGCGACCGCGCCGGTTCCACGACCCCCGGCCGCGCGAGGCCCCGAGCCGGATCAGGCCTGGTGCAGACCGAGCGCGGAGCGGGCCGCGAGTAGCGCGCTGACCGCTGCGCAGGACTGCCCGTCACGCAACAGCTCGATCGCCGAACGAAGTTCGACCACCGCGACCTGGGTGATCCCTTCGCCGAGCTCCAGCGTCGCCTCAAGCCGGTCCGCAGCGGGGTTCACCTCGGCCGGGGCAGCCTCCCCGCCCATCAGGCTGGCGATCAATGCCTCTACCTCATCCTGAACGCCACGGCGCGTGCTGGGAGCTTCACTCACGCGGCGACTCTACTGCGCGGCGGCTCAGGATCAAGAGGCAGTGAGAGCAGTTCGTCCCGCGAGGGTCAGTTCCGCGCGAACCCGCTGGCCGACGGCGCCCCGGATCGCCGGCCGGATCAGACCGGCCCGGGCCAAGCGGTGCGCGGTGAACTGGTCGCAACACCCCAGGCCGTCGATGAGCAGGTCCGGCTCGCAGCTGCAGACCAACTCACCACGCCCATCGGAGACGGCCCGGAGCATGGCCAGGGCACGCCCCTCGATCGGATCGTCCTGCTGACCAACGCCGCGCCCCGCGACGTCCTCGCACACTGTGTTCACCGTTTCCCCCTGCCGGTCGTCAGATCGGTAGTGCCGTGCCCCTGTAATCCATCGGACGGTAGGGCGCGGTGCGTTACCACTGACGATCATCTTTTTTTCAGCTGTCCCGACACAGCCAAAGAGATGCCTCGGGTTCGGCGCCCGATACCCGGATGAGACGACGGACACGTGCAGGTGGACTCCATCCGTGAGTGGCTTCGCCGCACGCAGGCGGGGCCCTGGCTCGCAGGTACCCGGCAGCGGCACACAAACAGCCTGCCAAGTGACAATTGGCCCACAACAATACCCACGTGGGGTATACTCCCGGGCGGTTCGATGGTGATCTGGCGACATTGAGCTCACGGAGTGTCGTAGGCTCGCCCCGGTGGGACTCGGGAACGCGCTCGGCCGGATAGTGGGGCTGTGCCTGATCGCAGGCGTGCTGATGGCGGGCATCCTGTTCCCTGTCGCGGGGGGTCTCGGGGTCGCCTCGAACCAGGCCAGCGCCACCGTCAACAACGTCTCCGCCAATCTCGTCGCCGGTCAGGTGCCACTGGCCACCACGATCACCGACAAGGACGGCACCCCGATCGCCTACTTGTTCGACCAGAACCGGTTCAACACCCCACCCCAGGGGATCGCGGACTCGATGAAGGCCGCGATCGTCGCCATCGAGGACCGCCGGTTCTTCGAGCACCACGGGGTGGACTGGCGCGGCACAATGCGCGCACTGATGAGCAACCTGTCCTCCAACGGCAGTGCACTGGAGGGCCAGGGAGCCTCGACCCTCACCATGCAGTACGTCAAGAACTACATGCTGTACGTCGTCGCGAAGACCGACGCGCAGCGGGCCGCCGCCGTGGCGAGTACCCCCGCACGCAAGCTGCGCGAGATCCGGGTGGCGCTGCAACTGGAGAAGCACCTCTCCAAGCAGCAGATCCTGGCGGGCTACCTCAACATGGTCTTCTTCGGTCATAACGCCTACGGCGTCGCCTCCGCCGCCAGGACCTATTTCAACACCACGCCGGACAAGCTCACCATCGCCCAGGCGGCGCTGCTCGCCGGCATGGTCAAGTCGACCAGCGAGTTCGATCCGGTGGATCACCCGGAGGCAGCCCTGGCGCGGCGCGACCTGGTGATCGACTCGATGACCGGCGTCGGGTCCATCACCCGGGCACAGGGTGCGGAGGCCAAGGCGGAGCCGCTGGGTATCCAGCAACCGCTCACCGGACTGTCCAACGGCTGCGTCGGTGCCGGTCCCGCGGATGGCTTCTACTGCCAGTACGCGCTGAACTACCTCGCCGCCGCAGGCTTCTCCGAGGACAAACTGCGTCGCGGCGGGTACGTGATCCGCACCAACCTCGACCGCAGGGCCAGTGACATGGCCAAGCGCGCCGCCAACGCCGAGGTCCCGACCCGGACCAAGGGGATCGCCGATGCGATGGCGATCGTGCAGCCGGGCAAGGACGAACACCGGGTCATCGCGCTGGTGGCCAACCGCGACTACGGGCTCAACGCCGCTGCCGGGCAGACCTCCTACGCGCTGCCCTCCCTGGTGCAGGGCTTCGGTGACGGCTCGATCAACAAGATCTTCACCTCGGCCGTCCTGCTCTCCCGGGGCATGGGGATCAACTCCCAGGTACCCGTGACCAGCGCCTACACCTCGCGGGTGTTCCGGGACAAGGGCGGCCCCTACACGGTCACCAACGCTGGCGATTACCGCACGGGTTCGATCACCCTGCAGACCGCGCTCGCGATCTCCCCGAACACCACGTTCGTCGCGCTGGAGGACAAGATCGGGTCGGTCGACCCGATCGTGGACATGGCCTACAAACTGGGTATGCGTAAGAGCCTGATGGTGCGCGACGCCTCCGGCCGCACCATCGCCGACGCGGTCAAGCAGGAAAAGCGGGGCTCTTACACCCTCGGGCCCGAGCCGACCAGCCCGCTGGATCTCGCCAACGTCGCGGCAACGCTGATGAGCGCAGGGATGTGGTGCCCGCCGACCCCGATCCAATCGATGGTGGACCGCAACGGCAAACCGGTGACGGTGCCCACAGCACCCTGCGAACAGGTCGTCCCCGAGGGCCTGGCGAACACCCTGGTGACCGGGTTGAGCAAGGACGACCAGCCCGGCGGCACCTCCTACGACGCCGCGAAGAGCTCCGGGTGGAACCGCCCCATCCTCGGTAAGACCGGTACCACCCAGAACAACCGCTCGGCGGGGTTCGTCGGGGCGACGCCGCAGTACGCCGGTGCCGTGCTGGTCTGGCCGGACGGGTCGAACCCGGCCCCGATCTGCGACACCGACCCACCCCGGCTGTGCAGCAGCGGCAACATCTTCGGCGGCAAGGTGCCAGCCCGGACGTGGTTCAAAGCCATGGAGCCGCTGCACGAGGGTCTTCCGGTGCTGCCGTTGCCGCCTACTGAAGACCGTTACGTCGTGGGCGGCGGAGTGAAACTGCCCAACGTCGTCGGGCAAGGGGAGAACCAGGCACGGCTCACCCTGGAGCGAGCCGGGTTCAAGGTGACCACCACAATGGCGAACTCGAGCCAGCCGGCCGGCACGGTGGTGTCCCAGTCGCCCCCTGACCGCGCACTCGAGGGCGCTCTGGTGACGCTCCGCGTCAGCAACGGGGTGGCGCCGTCCACCTCGGCGTCGGGACCGACACAGTCCGGACCCGAGCCCGGGTACGGGGATTCGGGACCACCTCCGCAGAACAACCTGCCCGGGCCGACTCCCTACCCCTACCCGGACCTGCCGCCGCCGGCCGAACCCACCCCGACCTACGAACCACCGGCAACCTACGAGCCACCGGCAACAACCGAGCCGGCGCCCACCGCCGAACCGTCCACCGGGGCCCCGCCGCCGACGACCTGACGGTCAGCTCTGCAGGGCGGCGCGGACCGCGGCCGCCACCCGGGAACCCTCGGCACGGCCGGCCACTCTGGTCGTCACCGCCTTCATCACCGAACCCATCTGGCGGCGGCCGGGGCGCTCGCCGAGCTGCCCGGCCAGATCGTCGACCGCCTCGGCGACGAGCTGCGCGACCTCCGCGTCGCTCAGCTGGGCGGGCAGGTAGCCGGCGAGCACCTCGCCCTCGGCGCGCTCCTGAGCGGCGAGCTCGTCACGACCGGCCCCGGCGAAGGCCTCGGCGGCCTCCCGGCGCTTCTTGGCTTCCCGGGCCAGCACCGCGAGCACCTCGTCATCGGAGAGCTCACGGGCCGTGGCGCCCGCGACTTCCTCGGTGGTGATCGCGGACAGTGCCATGCGCAGCGTCGCCACGGTGATGGTGTGCCGGGACTTGATCGCCGTGGTGAGGTCGGCGCGCAGCCGATCCTTCAGTTCCGCCATGACCTCGCAGGCTAGAGGTCGTGCGTGGGCACCAGTGCTCCGGCACCTCACGGGCGTAGTCTGCCCGACGTGAACCGACTAGGACGCGCCGTCGCCGGCGTCGCCGCACTGGGAGCCGCCGGGATGGGGTACGCCGCAGGCGTCGAACGCTTCCGCTGGACGCTCCGGCAGGCCACCCTGCCAGTGCTGCCGATAGGGGCGGCGCCGCTGCGCATCCTGCACATCTCCGACCTGCACATGACCCCCGGTCAGCGCTCCAAGCAGCGCTGGGTGGCCGGTCTGGCCGATCTGCAGCCCGACCTCGTGGTGAACACCGGCGACAACCTGGCGCATCAGCAGGCGGTACCCGCAGTGCTGCGGGCGCTGCAACCACTGCTCGCGCTGCCCGGCGTGTACGTCTTCGGCAGCAACGACTACTACGCGCCGAAGCCGAAGAACCCGGCTCGATACCTGACCAAGCGCCGCGGCAAGCACGTGCGCGGCGCACCACTGCCCTGGACGGACCTGCGGGCCGCGCTCTCCGAACACGGCTGGCTCGACCTCACCCATACCCGCCGCGAGCTGAGGATCGCCGGACGACGGGTTCATGCCGCCGGCGTGGACGACCCGCATCTACGCCGGGATCGCTACAGCCGGATCGGCGGGCAGGCCCATCCCGCCGCCGACCTCCGGCTGGGTCTGACGCACTCCCCGGAACCGCGGGTGCTCGACTCCTTCGCCGCGGACGGCTACGACCTGGTGCTGGCCGGTCACACCCACGGCGGCCAGCTCCGGCTGCCCGGATACGGTGCGATCGTGACCAACTGCGGGCTGGACCGGTCGCGGGCGCGGGGTGCGTCCCGGTGGGGCGCGCACACCTGGTTACACGTGTCAGCGGGCCTGGGCACGTCCCCCTTCGCGCCGGTGCGGTTCGCCTGCCCACCGGAGGCGAGCCTGCTCACGCTGGTCCCGCGGATCAGCGACGCCACGGTACCGGCCGATGCCTGGATGGCTGCGGGCATCGGTTAGACTCCATCCGTCCTTCCGGGGTGTGGCGCAGCTTGGTAGCGCGCTTCGTTCGGGACGAAGAGGCCGTGGGTTCGAATCCCGCCACCCCGACCAGGTAAAACTTGTCCATTAGCGATCTTGTGGAAAGGCCCGTGGGGGCCAAACCGGGGGCCACCCGCCTCACGCCGGCTTGGCTTTGTTCTGTGTGAAAATGGTGTTCATGGCCTCGGCGCCTTGAGTGATCACCGGCTTGAGCTGGTGCCGGTAGACCTCCTCAGTTACCGCCGTGCTCGCGTGCCCGACGAGATCAGCGATGGTTTCGAGGGGAACGCCGTTGTCGCTCATCAGGGACACGAACGAGTGGCGCAGCTCCCGCGGCGTCCAGTTCTCGCCGAGACCGGCCCTCTTGGTGACCGCTTTGAAGGTCCAGCGAACGTGGGAGGCGTCGAGTGGTGTCCCCACCTGGCTGGCGAAGACGAGACCGTGGTCCCGCCATCGCGTGCCTGCCGCCAGCCGCTCCCTCGCCTGCCGTACATGGTGCGTGCGGAGCGCCTCAGCGGCCTGCGTGGGCAGTTCCAGCGTCCGGCGTGACTTCTCGGTCTTGGTGTCACCGTTGGCACGCACCGAGCGCCAGACGTAGATCGCGAACCGCCCATGATCGAACCCGGCTTCGGTGACCGGCACCCATACCGCGCCATCCGTTACCCCCCAGGTGACCACGTGGGACCAGCGCAGCGCGCGAGCCTCTTCGGTGCGTATGCCAGTGAGCAAGCTCACGACGATGTAGGCATGGAGCCGCGACGCCTTGGCGTGCTCTAGCAAGGTCGTAGCCTGTTCCAGCGTCATGGCCTTGCTGGGCCGTCCCTCCTTCCCTCTAGGTGTCGTCACGAGTTCAGCGACGTTGCGCAGCACCTTGTTCCGCGCCTGCGCCTGCCGGGTGGCCCGCTTGAGAATCGCGTGGACCCCTTGCAGGCTCCTCGTCGCGAGCGTGCCGGTCAGCCCGTCGAGCCACTCGTCCACCTGGTCGGCGGTCAGTTCCTTGAGCTTGATCGCGCCGATGAGCGGTATCACGTGCCGTTCGGCGAGGATGCGGTTGGCCGCGATGGTGTGCGCGTCGCGGTCCTTGAGTCCCCTGGCGAGCCAGTCGCGGACCGCATCCCCCACGGTGTAGGAGCCGCTGGTATCGATGCCGGTGTCAAGGGCGTCAACGGCCTGCCTCAGCTTGTCCATGACGGCCGCTTTGGTCCTGCCCCTGCGCTTGATGCGCTTGCGGTTGCCCCTGCCGTCGAAGCCGAGGCTGATCGCCCCGATGTACCCGTTGTCCTCCGGGTAGATGGTGGCCTGGTACTTGCCGATCAAGAGCGTGGACATTGAACCTCCCTTCCTGCCAGGTGATTGGGGTTGAGCCTGGCGTGCCCTGGCCCGCGTTCGAGGCGTACCACCCGGATCGTGGTGGCCAGGGCTGGCGCTGCGTTGTGTCAGTCGCCGTCGGGGTCGTACTGGTGGCGCTCGATGTACTCATCGATGGCCTTCCTGATCACGTAGGAGAGGTCACGATCCTTTCGCCGTGCGATCTCTTCGAGCTTGTCTCGCCGGTCCGCGCCGAGGCGCAGGCTGTAGGTCTGGGTTGCTGGCATGGACTCCATCCCTGGTTCGGACGTCGGTGCCGTGTCACAGTGTGCAGCACGATGTGTTGCACTGCAATACAATCATGGTCTGTCCTCCGAGGAGGCGACGAACTGGGCCAGGTGTCGGACGGTGATCCGGCGGAGCTTACCGATCTTGATGCTGCGGAGCTGGCCGGTGCGGAGTAGGTAGTAGACCTTGTCCCGGCCGACGTGCAGCAGCTCGGCGACTTGCTCGACTGTGTATGCCTGCAAGTGATCACCTCCTCGGGTAGGGGGCTGGTCGGAAGGTGGCTCGTCTGATAGCTGGGCTGCCTCCTTGAGGTTGTGCGGGATCGGTTGCGGCTGGTTCATCGGGCTGGTGATACCTCCGTTCTGTTGGGATCGGGTGGACGGGTGCTAGGCCGCTAGTGCGCTGGTCGGTGGCCTAGCGGGGCCGCTAGACCTAGCGGGGTGGGCGCTAGGTCTAGCGAGCCTTTAGCGGGTTGGGGGTGGTCGGTCCAGGGCTTGGGCGAGGGCTTCGAGAACGGCGTCTCGGGTGATGCCGCGCCGGTTGGCGCCTTGGCCCTCGGGTGTCTGTCCCCAAACTTGGCCGGTGGTGATGCCGTAGGGCTTGAGGCAGGTGGCCAGGTCGGTGGGGGTCCAGCCGTCGTAGGCGTCCGGGTTGGCCTCGGCGAGCCGGGTGACCACGGTCTCCGACCAGAGCCGGGCCTCGTCGCCGATGAACACGGCCAGCACGTCATCGAGCAGCCGGGGCGCGGTGTGTTCGACGATGTAGGCGTCGCCATCGGCGACCCCGGCCAGGGTGCCAGCCTTGATCCGCAGCTCCCGGCCGCGTTCGCAGATCGCGTGCAGGGTGGGCAGGTCCATCAGGTCGGTGCGGATGATCTGCCCGCCGGACTCAGCCAGCGCGCCGTCGTCTGCGCCGAGCAGGATACCCACCCCTTTGTGTGCGCGCAGTAGTTTGGATGCGTCCAGGTCGGGGTAGGCACCGGCGCCGAGGATGGTGTCCGAGGACTGCCAGTTCATCACCTTCATGGCGAACCGGATGCCAAGCTGACCGCGCAGGCTGTCGGGCATGACCTTCGAGTCCGGTTTCTGGGTGGCGAGCACGAGCATGATCCCCACGGCCGGGCCGACCTTGGCCAGGTCGGTGAGCAGTTCCAGGACGGCCTTGCCGTGCTCGGGGTGTTCCAGGTAGCGCTGCACCTCGTCGATGCACACCAGCCGCAGCGGCATCCCAAGCCGCTTGCTGCGTGCAATGGCCGGGGTGAGCTTCCCCTCGGGGCACAGGTCGTGGGGTAGCTCGCGCAGCCGCTCGTAGCGGTCGTTCATGTCGTCGACCAGCTCGCGCAGCACGTGTACCAGGTGCTCGACCACGGCCGCGCGGGCGCCAGAGCCATAGCGATGGGAGACCATCTCGAACGGCTGCCAGTCTTTGCCGCCCTTGCCGTCGAAGATGAACAACTGCACCCACGCATCCAGCGCGGCGGCGGCAGCCGGAAGCCGGGCGGCGAAGGTCTTGCCCATCCGAGGAATGGCCCCGACCAACAGCGAGGACCAGACCATGACCAGTTGCACCGGCCGTTTGCGGGCGTCCTGGCCGAATCGGAAGCCCTTCCAGAAGTCCACCTGGTCGGCCTTAGCCAGCGCGGTGACGGGTGGCTTCTGGGCGAACACGTCCACGTCTGCCACCCACAAGGCGACCCGGCGTGCCGAGCCAGCTTCGCCGCGGATGCGGTCCAGGAAGACCTGGACCTCGTCGATATCCAGCGCGGCGGCGATGTCCTGTTGTTTCTTCAGCGCGTCCGCGGCCTTCCTGCCGTAGGGCAGGTCGACCAGCGCGAGCCAGCCGTCCCCGTCGCGGCAGATAGGTTGCGGGAAGGTGACCGGGTTGTCTTCCTTGCACAGACCGGCGGCGATGAATGTGTGCGTGACCAGGTCGGGGGTGAGTTTGCGCGCACGCGGAACAATGATGGCCGGGTCGAGGAACGGCTGGTCTTTGCGGCGGCCGTGCCAGCCGGCCAGCGCGATAGCCAGCGCAAGGAACAGTAGCGGGGACCCTGGCCACAGCAGCGCGGCAATCATCAGCGCTGTTGCGGCACCGCAGGCGAGTCCGAAAACGGTGGTCAGCCGAGTACGAGCTCGGTTGTTGCGCTGCCGGGACAATGCCATATAGCCGGTGACATCACCACGTTCGATCGCGTAGAGCCGCAGCGGCCTGCCCTCGGCGTCACCGGCCCAGCGGTACAACTCGACGATTGCGCGGCTGATACCGCGCGGAGAATACACCACAGCGCGCAGCACATACTTCGGGATGCGGAGCGTGTGGAACGCAGTGGTATGCCAGAGGTAGGCGGCGAGCCAACGGAAGAAAGCCTTGCACTGCTCGGCATTGCGCATCCAGCGTGGCACGATCGGGCGCCTGTCGAGTGGGCGAAAGATAAGTTCATCGGTCTCAACCGTCGTGGACGGCGACAGAGGTGCCGAGGATGCGTCCGGGAGAATGGTCGGGAGTCGATCGGACTCGATGAGCTCGGCGTCGTATCCCTGGTACTCGGAGGAACGGCTGACGGTCCGGTCAGGGAAGCGGACCACTTCCTGGCCCGAGCGGCTATTCACGGGTGGCCGCGTCATTGGCTCTCCTGTTCGCCGGCCGGGTCATCGAAGGTTTCAGGGTATGGCTGCGCGAGTAGCTCAGCCGCGTGAAGGTGATCGGGCGGGAGTTGGTCATGGGCGTCGAGTTCGTCGCGCAGGTAGTACATCGAGTCCGCCTCGCCGTCTCGGGTGGCGGCGATGGTGGCGCGGGCGGCGGCGAGAAGGTTTGCGTGCATCGCGCGAACCAGCGCCAAGAGAGACCGGAGTCGGGACAACTCAGCGAGCAGGACGGGAATATCGGCGACCGCTTGCCAGAGCCTGACCGGGGTGCGCGACTGGCATGCCTGATGGAAATGGTTTCGGACGGCCTCCAAGTTGATGAGGGAGTACGGCTTCTGTTGGTTCATTATCGGGCAAGGACCTCCTTTGCATTCGGGATCTGGAACGGTGGTAGGTCGCTCGGCGAGCGGCGGGGACGGCCGCTAACGTGCGGCCGTCCTCTCAGAGACTGATGGCGATGACAGTGCAAATAGCAACAGTGACGATCAGCCGCATCGGGGTGGCGGTCGCCCACAGCACGCCCAGCGCGATGAGCCGGATCGGAAGCATGGCCAGCCGGAAGGCACCGCTGATGGCCTCGGACACCGGCATGAGACGCGTGTAGTGGTCGGCCGACCGGAGCCCAATTCCGTCCAGTTCCAGGACGTGGGCTCGGGAGAACACACCTCTTCGCCCGTGGCTGACCTGGGTCGTGTGCCGTTTCACCATTGCTCACCCCGGCGATGACGGCGCACGCCGGTCTGGTGGCGATGCCAGCGGTCCCGGCGCCGGCATTTGCGGCATTGCGCCAGGCCGCACCGCCTGGTGGCACGGGCACCGCACCGGCATGCCCACTCCTGGGGGTCAATCGCATCGTTGATCATTTGATAGCTCCTCTCAAGGTTGATGGGCGATTGCAGGTAATCGGAATCACAAACCTCAGTTGGTCGCGATCGTCGGTCTCGTTCTCGCGGCATAAACCGTCTTCCGGCTTTATGACGATTATCAGAATGGCCAACAACACGGCCGTACCGACCACTTTGGACATCACTCCGCGGTCTTCATTTCCGTGGAATTTCGTTCTTCGCCATCGTCGTTCCTTCCGCCGTTGTGTGCTCATGCATCAACTGTGCGGTCTGGATCACGTGGCGAGAAGTGTCCCAATAGGCCCATGCGCTGAATTTTTACCGAACCGGAAGCCCTGAACTTTTACCGAACCAGGAGCCCTGAACTTTCACCGAACTTCGGCGGTTATGGCATGTTCTTCAGGCTGCCCACCTGGGAAACTGACCCACATGCAACTGAACGGTGTGCTCCCGACCATGGACCAGGTCAAGGCTCTCGCGCTGACCAACTACGGCCACTTCACGTCGATGCTGGCGGAGGACGGCCGCGTGCGCGGCTTGTCGCTCCACATGCAGCGGTTGGCGCGGGACTGCCGCCTACTCTTTGACGCCGACCTGGACACCGACCGTGTGCGGTACTACATCCGGCACGTGTTGACGGATGCCGCTCCGTGCACTGTCGCGCGAGTGACGGTCTACGATCCCACGCTTGACCTGGGCACAATCGGATCGGACGCGGTCCCGCACATCCTCGTGACGACACGACCGGCACCGTTGGGCACACCTGCTCCGCTGCGTCTGCAAGCTGCCTCGTATCAGCGGGAGATGCCTGCGGTGAAGCACATCGGCCTGTTTGGCGCACTTCGGTGCCGGCGGACTGCCCAACGCGAAGGCTTCGATGACGCTCTGTTCCTCAATCCAGACGGGACGATCTCTGAAATCGCAACGTCGAATATCGGGTTCGTACGGGAAGGACAAACAATCTGGCCACGCTCGGAATGGCTGACCGGTGTCACGATGACCCTGCTGCACCAGACCCTTGACGAGCCGATACACACCGAACCGGTCACCCTCTCGGACCTGCCGACCATGGAGTTCGTGTTCGCGACCAATGCGGCGACAGGCATCCGGCCGGTTGCTGCGGTGGACGACCAGTCGTGGCCTACTGACCATCCGGCGCTGAAGCAGCTGCGCGACCTGTACGCGGACATTCCTGCCGAACAGGTCTAACGACACACTAGTGGTTGGTTAGTGGTCTAGTGTGTCGGTTGTGGCTGTGCATCGGAATCCTGTGTCGTCGTCGCACATGGAGGCTGCGGCGTCGTTGAATGATGATGGTGTTGCCCGGAGGAATGGACTGGTCCAGGCCCCGCCCTTCAGTTCGTGCCGGCCGGGCTTGGTCTCGGTGGAGCACCACTCCCAGATGTTGCCGCACAAGTCGAACACCCCATAGGGGCTGACTCCACTCTGGTAGCAGTTCACGTCA
>JBOHGD010000060.1:0-31529 GCA_050699955.1 Pseudonocardiaceae bacterium
GAGTCATAGCTCGCATCGCCACTCACGGGGCGCAGCCGGTCAGGGATGGTGCAGGGTTGGTTCGTTCGTTCTCCCGTTGCAGCTCACGCTTGGCGGTGGTGCGGATGTACCAGGACAACTGAGCGTAGTACATCAACGGTGTGTGACAACGCCAGCAGTGCGGATACTGGTGTTCGTAATTCAAGACCTCGAACAGAAGACCACGCTGTTCGAGGTCTGCGATCAGTACAGGGTCGGCGTCTTTGAAGAAGGAACCGCCGACAAGTCCCACGTCGACGAGGAAGTGTCCGTCCGGGCCGATCGGGTTGACGACCGGAAGGTTGTGGACACGGCACGCAGCCAGGTCATCAGCGTCGAACGCGGGTGCCTGGTGTACGTGTCCTGTGCCGTCTTCGGTCGTCACATATTCGGCAGTGATCACGAAGTGGGCATCCGGAATGTCGACCAGTTCGAAGGGACGCCGGTACCGCACGCCTTCGAGGCTGCGTCCGGGCATCGAAGCGAGCACTTCCGCCTCGTCGCCGAGCACCACGGCGAGCAGCGGCTCAGCGAGCACGAACGTACCCCGCTGCGTGCGCGCCACCACATAGGTGACGTCTGGATGCACGGCGACTGCGGTATTGGACACCAAGGTCCACGGCGTGGTCGTCCACACCAGCAGGTCCACTCCGGTCAGCCCATCCAGTTCACCGACGATCGGCAACCGCACGTACACCGAGGGATCGACAATCGACTCATAGCCCTGAGCGACCTCGTGATCGGACAACCCAGTGCCACAGCGTGGACAGTACGGCGCGACGCGATGATCCTGGACGAGCAGCCCCTTGTCGTTGATCTCGGGCGTTGAGCTCCTCGATGCCGACTTTCTCGATATCCTGCTTGCCGGACAGGCCGAGTTCCTTCTCTACGGCGATCTCGACCGGAAGCCCATGGCAGTCCCACCCGGCTCGGCGCGGCACGTGGAAGCCCTTCATCGTCTTGAACCGAGGAAAGATATCCTTGAAGACACGGGCTTCGACATGGCGTGTTCCCGGCTTGCCGTTCGCCGTGGGAGGCCCCTCGTAGAACACCCACTCCGGACCGCCGATCGCCTGTTCCACACTCCTGGCGAAAATGTCCCGCTCACGCCAGAAGGCCAAGACCTCGTGGTCAACAGCGGGCAGCGCCACCCGAGGGGGCAGCGGGGTGTAGGGCGACTGATCAGGCAACGGGACTTCTCCATGCCGAGCCAACGGGCAGTTACGGCATGTTCATGATGCAGAATCAGTGAGTGCGGTGGGTTTCTTCACGGGCTAGGCGGCGAGCGATCTCTTCGACCTCGGCCGCAGTGAGCTCGCTGGACCGCTGTTCGTGTACGCCCTGGCGCAGCAGTCGGCGGGCCAGCGCGGACGTGGGGATCTGCTCGGCGACCGCGCGGCTACGCAGTTCCGCGTCGAGTTCCCGGTCGATGCGCAGGTGCAGCGGAACGTCCAGAGCACCGGCATGCTCGGTGCTCTCGGCCTCGGCGGCCTTTGCTTCTTCATGGGCGTCCTCGGTCAGGATCGCTGCGTGCCGGGCTCGACGAGTGGTGCGGGCATCCTTGGTGGTGTCGGTCATGAGTGGGTCTCCCTGCCTTCGAGGTAGTCCCGGAGATCGACCCCGCGTGCCTTCCAGGCGGTGACACCGGAATTGTCCTGCGGATCGACGATCACGGTGAGCACGAATCCAGCGGTCGCGGGAAATGTGCGGTAATGTCGGCACGTGTGGGGAGGGGGAGTTGGTGTCGTCAGTCGCAGTCCCGGGTTTTGAGGCCGCGGACGCCGATTGGCCAAAGGCTGTGCCGCAGGAGAGGAGTCGCAGCGTGAACACCCCCACGGAATCGCCGGTGACAAGGCGGGCAAACATGACCACAGCCGAAGACCTCGTCACCATGTGGCCGCCGTCGCCCGAGTTCTGGTCGACGCGATTTCGGGCCGAGACGGCAGGAGCAACGGCTCCGGTGCTGCTCGAACACCTTGTGCCAGCCGATGTGTTGGGCCCCGATGACGTGCTCGCGGGGCTGCGGCGGCTGCGCCGTGCTGCTGCCGCCGGTGAGCAGACCAGCGCCCGGACCCGTGTGTATGTCGGAGAAGAGCGCCGCGACGGCATCGTCGACTCCGTGCTGTCGACTCCCTGGGATACCGGTGAGGAATTCGTCGGCTGGATGCAGCGCCTCTGTGGCGCCGAACGGTTCAGCTTGGTGATGAACAACCTCGAGACGATCTCCCACAAGCTGTCCGCGGTACTCGGCGAGTTGATTCAATCCGCATTCGCCGGATGGGGAGTGCCGATCGGCGGATGCGAGCAGGTCGCCTTCGCTGGCAACTACGCGGGAACTGCATTCGGTGTGCATGAAGGCTACGAGGACGCGTTCCTTGTTCACCTCGGTCCCGGCGTGAAGCACTTCTACTGCTGGTCGGGCCCGCTGTATCGCGAACTCACCGGAAGGGACACGCCGACCTTCGGCGACTATCAGTGGCTTCTCGATCGGGGGCAGCGATTCGACCTGAAGCCGGGCGACGTGCTGTTCCTGCCGCGCCGAGTGTTCCACGTCGGTGTCCAGGACGAGTTCTCAATCTCTGTCGCCGTTCCACTCTACACCTACCCGGACGCGCGACTGCTCGCGCTGAGCATCTTCCCGCAACTGTTCGAGCTAACCGCCGCGAACAACGTCGCGCCCTCACCGATGCACCCACTGGCAGCCGGGCCAATCCCAGTGTCCGACGGGTTGACCGAGATCGCAGGCGACCTGCTGGCCTCAGTGACCGGGTCGCTGGCCGGCCACGTGCGCGAGAAGATCGAACAACGCTGGTACACGCTGCTGAGCAACGGCGGATGGGAGTCCGTAGAGCACGACCTGGCCAGAGCTGACGCTGCCCGCGACGCCGCCGAAGCACTCGCCACAGGAGCAACCCGCATGCGCGTTGTCCCGCCGTTCGGCCTGCACACCATCGAGATCGACGAGGGCCGCAGCATCAGCGGCACCCTCCGAGGAATGACGCTCACCATCCGAGAATCGCCGCACTGGGGTCGCGTGCTCACGGCACTGGCAGACGGCGTGACTGTCGAGATCACTGATGCGCTGCGGGACAGCACACTGTCCGATTTGCTGGAAACCGGCGGAATACAGATCCTCACCAACATCGGATCGAGGTAACCGACCATGCACACATCGACGGTCCAGCAGTATCTCGACGAACACCGCGACACCCGCACCGTTATCCGCAACATCCTGCTCAACGAACCCGACGTCAGCGGTGACGACCTGGTCGACAAACACCTCGCGCCGATGATGGACGGCATCTTCAAGCAGATCAGAGCCGAAGTCTTTCCCGGCACGCTGTCGAAACAACAAGCCGCGCACTACATCCTGGAGCTGAGCGTGTTCGCCCGCTACAACTCGGACTTCCTTCGCCGCGCAGCGGACACCGTGCAGGGCGCCTGTATGGAACTCGCGCACGAGTTCCGCCGCAACCATCTCGAAGAAGGCGGCGAGCGAGGCAAGATCCCCGCCCACTACACCCTGTACTCCGGCGCGCTGCTGACCGACCTCGGCCTGCTCGTCAACGGCCACGTCCCAGCATCGGAAACCGTCACCATGGTGTCGCTGCACGACTGGCTAGTCAATGGGTCGTCGGTCAGCAGGATCTGCGGCGGTTACTACGCCACCGAGGGTGTGGCGATCAACGAGACGGAATTGCTGCGGTCGATCACCGACCGCTACGGCGAACTCACCATAGGCAAGCGCAGCGGGCAACTGCCCGACCTCGACTACTACTACGCACTGCACCTCGACGAAGGCCACGAGGCCGCCACTGTCGACGGTCTCAGCGTCGAAGCCGCCCACATCGAAGGCATCGCCCGCTTCATCCGCCACCATCGCACCTTCGGTCTCGACCTGCCGCAAATCGTCGACGGATGGCTCCAGATCCTCGAAGGCATGGCGCGCTGGTGGTCGGACCTGGCAGCCCGCGCACACACCTTGCCCTGAGACAGCACACGCGGCACCCCACATCTGTAGCCCCATCAACGGAAAGAAGGAGATAACGCCATGTCAGCAACTATCAAGTCCGGTGCGCGGCCCGACGCACTGAAATCCGGTGTCCGGCCCGACGCCACGCTCAAGACCGGTGCCCGGCCTGACGCGCTCAAGGTCGGTGTCCGGCCCGACGCCGACTGACAGCGACGCTCGTCGCCCCGGTGCCGTGCCAGCGGACGTCGCCCGCTGCACGGCGCCGAGTTCTCCGGCGATTTCGGCCGGGCGACTTTCGAAGCACAGACATGCCGCTCGGGCGTCGCGGCAGCTGTCGATCCGCTTCGTTCGACCTTCGACCTCAGCGGGGAGTTCACCATGACTGTGTTGGCACGGAGGCCCAGCAGGCGGCGGGCGTCGGCTGGCGCATCTGGCCCGATCCGCCGCGCGTTGGGCCCCGACCTGATCCGGCGCCTCAACGAATTGTGCGAGCGAGGCCGAGCCGAAGGGCCCATGGACCTTCTGCGCGACTATGCGGCCGTCGCCGCGACCGCTGCGGTCGGTACATTCGTCGGCAACCCCGTTCTCACGGGTCTATGCGTCATCTACGTCGGCGTCCGGCAACGGCACCTGTCGAACCTCGCCCACGAGTGCATCCACACCAAGCTCACCCGGTCCCGGCGCGCCAACACCATCCTCGGGCATCTGATCACTCTGACCCTTGGTGAGCCGTTCACGCCGTACAAGCGTAGCCACCGCATCCACCATGCCAGACTCGCCTCACCCGACGATCCGATGCTGCGGTCCTACATCACCCGCAACGTCCACTCCCCGTGGAGGGACAAAGCAGCCTTCGTCACCCACGTCATCATCAAGAACGCCGTCTGGGAACTGCCGAAGCACGGGTTCCTCACCCTCGCGGCCAGGTCCGACGAGGAGAGCTGGAAGGCAGCCGCCACACGATGGGCGGCATGGACGGCCGCAGCCGCGGTGACTGCGGCGACCGGTCATCTGGCCACGTTCGCGCTCTACTGGGCTATCCCGCTGATCGTGGTCCGGCCGGTGATCACTTGGCTGACCGACCTCGGCAACCACGCCGGGCTGATCGAGAGCAACGACCCGATCATGCAGACCCGCGGATGGTCCTCACACACCCTCACCCGGCACCTGCTCGGTGGCCACAACGACGACATGTACCACCCGATCCACCACTGGTGCCCGAACATTCCGTGGCGCCAACTGCCCGACGCTGCGGCCATCCTCGCCGCCGACTTCCCCCGATGGCTGCAAGTCCCCTGGCGCAGCGGGTTCTTCTTTCGTCGCCGCTCCACACGTCACATCCCCTGCGTGCTCGACGACATCGTCGCCCGCCTGGAAACCAGATACCTCCCCACCAGCCGACATCCTGATCGGCACGGGGCCTGCCGCGCCGATCAGTCGACGCTCGGCGCCACGCTGCCCCGTAGTTGCGAGTCACTCCATCCGACACCCGAACAGGACACCCATGTTCCAGCCCGGCTGCGGCGTAAACAGCTTCGACGAGTGGACCCGTCTGCACGAAGTCATCGTCGGCGAGCCCGCTTCCTACACCTCCCACGACCTGGACTCCTCGTTTCTGCTGTTCTACCTCGACAACGTCCGTCCCACCCTGGGCCCTGGTGACGGTCGCGAGCTGCCGATCCCCGCTCGCCTGGTCGACGAACTCGAAGAAGACGTCGAAGGGTTCGTCGACGCACTCACCGAGTGCGGTGTCCGGGTCCTACGCCCGCAACCGGTCACCGACCGCGCCACGATCGCCTCACCGTGGTGGACCGCGCGCGAAACCCCGCCGCTCAACGTGCGTGACCAGGCCATCGTGTTGGGCGACACCATCGTCGAGACAGCCCCGCACATCCGCTCCCGCGCCTTCGAAAACGACTACCTCAAACCGCACTTTTACCGCTACCTAGACGAAGGGGCAAGATGGCTGGCCATGCCGCGCCCCGCACTCGCACGTGGATCGCTCGACGCCGGATACTTCGACGACTGCACCGTCGATCTGACGGCACTCGTCGACGATCCCGATACCCGAGAACTGCCCGGTCTCGGCTATGAACTCATCTTCGACGGTGCTCAATGCATCCGGATAGGCTGCGACGTCCTAGTCAACGTTGCCAACGCCAACCACGAACGCGGATTCACCTGGCTGCAGCGGATGTTTCCCCAGTTCCGGCTGCACCGACTCTACGCCATCGCCGACAGCCACATCGACAGCATCGTCGTGCCGCTGAGGCCCGGGCTGCTGATGCTGCGGTCGATGAACTACCTCGATGCCCTGCCTGCGCCGCTGCACCAGTGGGACGTCATCTGCCCACCTGAACAAGACGAGACCCAGTTCCCAGACTACAACGACTTCGGGTTCAACCTGGCCAGCCGCTACATCGACATGAACGTGCTGTCCATCAACGATGACACCGTGGTCGTCAACTCTCTGTGCCCGGACCTCATGCGCACCCTCGAAAAACACGGCCTCACTGTCGTGCCGGTCCAGCACCGCCACCGGCGCCTGTTCGGCGGAGGGTTCCACTGCTTCACCCTTGACACCGTGCGGGCTGGCGGACTCGAGGACTACTTCGCGTGAACGACCTCACCACCGACGAGCCTGCACCCGGCATCAACGGGCGGTCGACCGTGCGCGACCTCATCGACGTAAAATCCGACCTGCTGTGGCAGATCCGAACCCTGCTGCGCGACAGCGGCTTCATCGAACTGGTGACGCCCACTTTCCGACGTGCCGACGATCTCACAGGCAAGCGGCCCACCGCTGAGGTCGGCGCCCTCGGCTTCCTGCGCAGCATGATCGGGCCTGCACTGCGGTACAATCTTCAATACGCGCCCAGAATCTTCGAGATCGGTCCCTGCTTCCGGTCCGACCGCCCCGATGTCACCCACAGCCGTGAATTCACGATGCTGGACCTCTACGCAGCCGACGAAGACTTCGCCTATCTCGTTGATCTGGCCGAGGGCCTCGTCGGACTCGCATGCCCCGGTGAGCTGAGGCGGATTTCGGTGGCCGACCACATCGCGACCACGCTCGGGATCGACCTCGTCCGTGAACCTCTCGACCCGCACACTACAGCCATCGCGGACCACCTCGGCCTCCCGGCCGGGACTCCGTTGCACGAGCTGCTTGATGCCTACATCGGCGCCGAGCTCGAACCATTCACCACCGGAGCCGCGGTGTTCCTGGTCGACATGCCGCTCGGCGGCAACGAGCCGTGTGCCCGACGCCGCCCCGGCACCGTCGCCATCCTCAATCGCTTCGAGGTGGTCATCGACAGGCTCGAAGTCGTGCACGGCTACGAAGACGAAAACAACAGCAGCGAGTTCATCCAGCGCGCCACCGCGATCGGACTCTATAACCACGAACAGGCCCTCGTACAGAAGGCGATCCTGGCTGGCGCGGTACCCACGCGAAGCGTCGGCCTCGGCATCGGCATCGAACGGCTCTGCATGGCGGCGGCCGGAGTCCACGACATCAGCCGATTCAGGCAGTCATCATGCTTCTGACCACCGACGAAACACACGGCTGGGATCGAAGTTGCCCTACTCGCACAATTCCTCTAGTCTCACGGTGGCTGCAACTACTCGCTCTCCCGCGGTCGTTAATTGTCAAACCGTGCTAACATTGTTCGCAGAAGGGACGATTTTGATGCATCGGGGTGGTTGCCTGTGTGGGCAAATCCGCTATCGCGCGTCCGGGGACCCAGACTGGCCGCACCTGTGTTCGTGCCCGCACTGCCAACGCCTCGGCGGCGGCCCCGTGATGGCCTGGGTCGACTTTCCGCTCGACGGATTCGAGTGGACCGGGCCAGCCGGGGAGCCGCAGTGGCACGCTACCTTTCCGACTACCAAACGTGGCTTCTGCGGCGTTTGTGGTAGCACCGTGGCTGCTATCGACAACGGCGACGACAAGATGGGCGTGACCATGATGTCGCTCGACGACCATAGCGGTCTGGTTCCCGAACACCAGAGCTTTAAGGACAATGCGGTACCGTGGCTGCCAGTGATCGAGTCCGCTGCTCGCTGACTGCGGTCTCACATGACCGTCGTACGGTATAAAAGCCTCTGATGCCGGGTGTGGTCACAAGGTGACGCGGTGTGCATAGTGGCACGGTTGTCCCAGATAACCAGGTCACCTTCCTCCCACTGATGCGAGTAGACGTACCGCTGCGACGTCGCGTGAGTATGCAGCTCATCGAGCAGACACTGGGACTCGACCGCTGACAACCCCACCACACCGCGGATGATCGTGTCGCCCAGCAACAGCGACCGCTGCCCGGTCACAGGATGCCGCCGCACCAGCGGGTGCTCCACATCAGGGACCTGCGCACACTGCTCAGCGGTCAACGGCACCTTCGATGGGTTGTCAGCGAGTTGCCGCTCGAACAAGTGTGTCATCGAATGCACGACACGAAGTTCGGCAAGACGATCCTTGACCTCATCGGGCAGATCGTTATATGCGCTCATCGTGTCCGCGAAGCGTGTGGCACCACCGGCGGCGGGCACGATCACCGAGTACAACAATGACACCGTACTCATCTGTGGCTTCCACGACAAGTCGGTGTGCCACTCCTCTTCGTCGTCGCCGTCGTACAAACCGATCGGCACACCGTCTTTGTGAATATTGCTAATCATCAAGATATGGGGGAATCCCGGAACTATGTATTGATCCTGGACATGATTTTCGGGCTCCCCGAACACGCGGCTCAACCGAACGTGATCAGCGTGGGAAAGACGCTGGACGCCGACGACCAGCACCCGATACGCCAGCAGGTCTTGGACCAAGGAATCAGCCAGCGTGGCATCCAGTGGACGGGACAGATCAATACCAGAAATTCGCGCACAAAAAGTAGGTGTCAGTGCATCGATTCGATAGTCTCGCACCTCACGAAGTCTAGCATGAACCACCATGTCCACAAAGGCATGCGAACCTGGAAGGGCAACGGATCGAACGCTCTGACCCAAGGTTCACTGGGTCACCACAAGAAGATGTGAAGCAGAAAATTCTACAGTCTTCGAATGTCACAATCAGCCAGAACGTGGTGGCGCCGTGCGGCTGCTATAGACTCTACCCATGAGTCAGGGGATACCTTTGAAGGAGACTGCCCTCAGCCACGCTCGGGTAGGGATGATCGCATCGGACCTCAAGAACGTCTACCCACCGTTCGACGCCGAGGGGTTCGTCACCGAAGTTCTGAGGGAGTTTCCAAAGCTGGAACTTAAAGCTCGAGTTGCCTGTGCCGCAGACAACCTCGCCATATTCCTACCCGCCGATGTCGAGCACGCAACCGAGATCATCCTCGCCGCGCTACCTCCTCACGACGACGACACCTTCACTGGCAGCGACTTCGGTATCTACACCTACGCACCATACTCCGATTTTATCGCACGCCACGGCTGCACCCACAACAACCTGGATTCCTCCCTGCAGGCGTTGAACGAACTGACCAAACACTTCACCGCCGAAGACGCGCTCCGCTACTTCATTAACACATTTCCACAGGAGACAATGGAAGCAGTCATGAAATGGAGTCAAGACTCAGACTACCATGTGCGACGATTGGCGAGTGAAGGAACTCGTCCACTCTTGCCATGGTCGCCGCGAGTCACCCTGCCCATATCCTCAACCATCCCAGTCCTGGACAACCTGTACTCCGACACATTCCGATTCGTCACACGGTCGGTAGCTAACCACATCAACGACATCACGCGTACAGACCCCTCCCTGGCGCTCGCCACACTCGAACGGTGGCTCACATCCCACACGCAGCAGCCACGCGAAATGGAATTTCTTATCAGAAATTCGCTGAGGACTCTCATCAAACGAGGCGATCCCAGGGCATTCGAGTTCATGGGACTTTGCGCCCAACCCGTCGTGGAGGTGTTCGACCTGACGGTCGCGCCTCTGCACATGCCCATCGGCGAAGCACTCACATTCGACTTCAAGATTCGCGCAGGTCGACCCGAACGCATAATCCTCGACTACATCGTGCAGTATCCACGCCGGACGAAGAACGGATACGGTGAGGCAGTTTTCAAACTCAAGATCCTCGACCTGTCGCAAGGTGAAACCCGCACGATCTCCAAAACCAAAGTTCTGCGCACCACCGCCAACCACGCACTCGCGCCCGGCCCGGCCCAACTCCACATCCAGATCAACGGCACGCGAGTAGCCAATGCGGGGTTCGAGCTGCTCCCCGCCGAGGCATAGACACATGGGTCGTCCTCGGCCAGCCCGGGTGGGAACGTTTCGGGCTCACCGCGACCTCCGATTACCAATGGGTCTGGCGCTACTCACCGGCTAATGAGAGGTTCAGGATTTGCTGTGGGTGAGGTGGTCGGTGATCCGCTCGTCCAGATCGCGTAGGTGCGGCGAGCTGGTGCGTTGTGGCTGGACCTGTCGTTGCAATGTGCGCAGCCGTTGCAGAATGATGGTCGAGCTGACGTCGGCGGCGGTGCGCAGCGCGTCGCGGCCGTATGCGGCGGCCTGCTCCAGGTCGCCGCCGAGCAGATGGGTGATCGCGAGGTCGGCCTGGGTCACACACCGGCCGCGAACCACCCAGGGCTCGCAACCGCGCAACGCCGTGGTACTCAGTGTGATGGCCTGCTCGGTGTCGCCGATATTGCTGAGACACCTTCCGAGGTCCCCCCCGAACCCGTTGAGGGTGTAAAAGAACGCCGCGTCCTCGGGGCTTACCGATTCGTAGCACCGCTGGGCCGCCAGCACCTCGCGCCGGGCCTCGCGGGCATCACCGAGTAGGGCGAATCCACGTGCCTCCACCGCGTGGAGCTTGGCGGCCAGCGCAGGCGTGGTCGTGTTCTGGGCGATGGTCAGCCCAGCCCGGGCGAGCGCCACCGCCTGGCGCCCGTGCCGCTGGGTGTTTTGGTCCGCGGGGGCGTTCTCCCCGATCCGGACCGCCAGGCGGCTCGCCTCCTGTAGTACTTCGGCGCCCCCTTGCCGGTCACCCGCCCGCATGCTCAGGTCGAGCGCCTGGATGTAGTAGCGCTGCGCCAGCGCGTGCCGGCCCACATCGGCTGTCGTGAAACCGGCCACCCGGGTGGCCTGCGCGACAGCGCTCAGCAGCGCCTTGCCGGTCTTCTCCGAATAGCCGCCGTGTAGGAGCTGGTTGGCCTCCCGGTGCAGCAGCGCCACCACCTGCTCGCGCACCCGCCCCGAACCGAACTGGTGACCCAGCTTGCTCAGGTGTTTGATCTGCTCGGTGAGGACTTCGACGTCGGCCATGCCCACCCGCTGACCCGCCGCACGGGCAGTGCTCTGCGCCGGGGGCACGGTGAGTGCGAACAGCGCAGGCTCGGCGAACGCCGCCACGCTGAACACCGAGCCCAGCAGGAGCTTGCGTCGGCGCATGTCCCGTCCCGACAACTCGACAACCGTGCGAACCGTGCCCTCCAGTGTGCCCGAGCAGCTCAGCCCGTCAAAGGGATCGTCCCCGGCGGGGGCGCGGTCGACGAACCCGCACTCGGTGACGGTGACCTCGCGGTGCAACCGCTGGGACAGCACGGCGGCGACCAGCCTCGGTGCGGGCCAGCGGGGCTGGGCGCCGTTCAGCATCCGTTTCACCGAGGTGGTGTCGGTGCCCAGATGGATTCCCTCCCGGGCGCCCGCGCTGACCACCGCGCGGGCCAGCCCGGCGTTGCTCATCTCCCCCTCGTCCAGCAATCCACGCAGCGCACTGTTATTTCCGCTGTCCATCGGCGCTCATACCCCCGGTGCTCGTCCTCTTGCTAAACAAAGTCGATCATCCGCTATACGGGCCGATATGGGAAGCCACAACCACGAAGTGCGACCCCAGTGCGACCCTCGCAGATCAACCAAATCAGGTGCCACGCCGGTTCGGCTGCCATTGTGCTGCGTTGCGCCTTTTGCTGTTCGGGACTCACCGATGACGCTTCACCACCGGAGGTGAACCCACGATGTCCACGCAGCTCCCGGCCGCTGGTCGACCGCATTCCCCGGCGGTCACCACCCCCACCCGGCGGCCGGTGGAGGAGGCACGGCGGGGTCGGGCAGCGAGCCCCGGACAACCCGACCCTGTCGTGACCTGCGAGGCGGAGCTGTGACCCGCGAGGACCGGGAGTTGCTGGCCGAACTGGCCCGGCTGAACGGTGACATGGCGTCGTTGGCTCTGCGCGTCATGGAGGGAAGCGCCAGCGCCGCCGAACAGCAGCACTACGCGCGGCGCCTGATCGCTGCGGGGGAGCGGTTGCGGCGGCGGACGGATGAGACCGGCGTCATTGAGGGGGAGGTTCTTGCCGAGGAGCCGATCACCCTTCCGCCGCATACCGTAGAACTTGACTGGGAACCGTGAGCAACGTCGACGAAGTGCGGTGGCGGCTGCTCTGGGAGCGGCTGAGGAAGGTATTTCGAGCGGCGCAGGGCCAACACACGCAGACGCTACCTGACGGCATCCTCACCGATGAAAAGGTGGAAACACTCCTGCGGCTGTCCGGAGCCGTATTAGCGTTACTCGAATGGCACGCCATGGATGCCAAAGGGCGGTGTCGGGTGCGGGGATGCGCGCGGCGGCGATGGGTGCCGTGGCGGAAACGGCGTACGTGCCAGATGTTCGTCACGGTGCAGTTCTGGGTCGGTTAGCCGCTCTGGCTCGTGGAGAAAGTGGGACAGCAGTGGTAGGCCGGCCGCGTCGATTTATCCCGGGTCGGGACTGGGACCGCCGAGCGGGCGCATCGGCGGACGTACGTCGGAGTCGTCGTCCGCTCGCAGGTGCATCAGTGCGGTGAAGCCCCAGCTCTCCAGGCGGGCTAGTTGTGCGCCGAACTTGCCACTGCGTCCGATGACGGCGACCCGCCGGCCGTCGGCACGTAATCCGCGTGCGGTGGCAAGTACCCGAATCATGGGCACGTCGGGGTCTTGTAGGACCACGGTGGGCGGTGCTGTGGACGATCGCGCACAACCTCACCTGCGCCGCAGCCTTCCACGTCCACGTGACCACGAAGCACCTATAGTGCTTGACGTAGAGATATCTCTCTACAAGCTGCACCTTGCGCGGACAGGTCATACTGTATCTCACGGCAAGGCACGGGCACGCAGCGACAGGAGGTTGCCTACCATGGGACAGCAGGGACGCGCGATCTTCACCACCATCAATGAACGCGGCATTCCCGAGCCGTGGTTGTCGTTTGGTGACTGTTTGTGCCGAGAGTCGGCGCATGCCACCGAACTTAAGCGTGTGATCGAGGTCGCTCGTAAAGAACAAGACGTAACCAGTCGCGCGACCGTAGCAGAGGTGTTCGAGGCCAAAATCTCCAACCTCGCCATCGCCGTCGGCATCCTCGACCACGTTTGCCGCAACTACGACGGAACCGGTAAATGGGACCGCCTCGACCGACTTGCTTCCCGCCTCGACATCGATGACGTCAGCGAAACATGGGGCACTGTACTCGCCGTGCACCCCCTGCCCCTCGTGCTCAACTCGTTGCGCTTTAACTGGCAGTATATGAAGGACAACAGCGTTCGGGCCTTCTACATCATGTGCTCCGAGTATGTCACCGGTCTGCAAATCAACACCACCCGCTGGCGGCAAGCGTGGGACTGCGAGGTCGGAACCGGCATCATCGACCAACTCACTACCATCCAATGCGACCTCGTCTCTATTGAAGCACCCTTGCACTGCGACGTCTGTAACAAAACCATCACCGCTCTCCTCTACCTCGATGGATAACGATCAGCTCTCCGTTCGGCAACCATTTCCTGCCCGAGAACAACCAGAGACAGGGCATGAGGAGGGACAGGCGCTGATGTGCAATGAACTTGGAGACTGGGGGCCAGGTGCCCGATCTGCTGCACGAGTACTCTCCGGGCCTGGCGAGCCCGCCCCTGATCGGCACGCCGTCCCCCATGTACTGCGTGTTCACCCGTTCGGCGTAGGGAAGGGCGACGTCGACCGGCATGACAGGTAGTTGGACAATGGAGTTCTATCCCGATCACGGAGGACAAGTTCATGGCGAAGGCGGCCGAGCCCCCCTCGGGCACCCGCGACTTCCTGGCCGACGACGTACGGCGGCGCAAGGCAGCGTTCGACACCATCGCGAGGGTGTTCGAGCATTACGGGTTCGACCCGCTGGAGACACCGGCGTTCGAGCGCCTGGAGGTCTTCGTCGGCAAACTGGGGGACGAAGCGTCCGCCCTGATCTTCAAGATTCTCAAACGCGGCGTTCATGAGGCCAGTGGCGAAGCTGACTTGGCCTTGCGTTACGACCACACGGTCCCGCTCGCTCGCGTCGTCGGTACCTACGGCAGCCGGCTTCCCTCGCCGTACAAGCGCTACGCCATCGGTCCCGTGTGGCGGGCCGACCGCGCGGCCAGGGGGCGCTTCCGCGAGTTCGTGCAGTGCGATATCGACATTGTGGGGTCCGCGTCCCCGCTGGCCGATGCCGAGATCGTGTGGGCTGTGCACGATGGGCTGGAAGCGCTGGGTATCCGCGAGTTCCAGATCCTCGTCAACAGCAGGCAGGCGCTGTACGGGCTCCTGGAGGCGTACGGTGTCCAGGGCGAGCAGGGCACGAAAATACTCGGCAGCCTTGACAAGCTCGACAAGATGCCGCCCGATGCCGTCGCGGCCGAATTGGTCGAGCACGGCCTGACGGCTGCTATCGCCGAGGGCCTGGTCGCGGACGTGACCGCGCCGGACACCGACCGTGTGCGTATGCAACTCGACGCCACCCAGCGCGGCCGGCTCGGGCTGGCCGAAGTGGACCACATGCTGGGGCTGACCGCTGGCCTGCCTGCCGGTCGTGTGGTCTTCGCCCCCCGGATGGTTCGAGGGCTGGACTACTACACCGGCCCGATCTTCGAGGTGGTGGCAGCGGACTACCCCGGGTCGATCGCATCGGGCGGACGCTACGACGGGCTGGTCGCCAAGCTCGGTGGGCCGGACGTGCCGGCCTGCGGCGGCTCGATCGGCGTCGAACGCATCCTCGCTATCCAGGCCGCGTCCGAAGGTGATCAGCCTCCCGGGCTCGATGTGGCACTCACCGTCCTCGGCGCCGAGGACGACATCATGCGGCTGGTCGGTGAGCTTCGGAGCCACGGCCTGCGGGTCGGCGTGTACCTTGGGTCGTCGACCAAGCTCAGTAAGCAGCTGAAGTGGGCGGACGATCAGAGAGCTCGTTCCGTGGTGATCTACGGGCCGGATGAGCAGCAGGCGGGCGAGGTTACGCTGCGGAACATGGAAACAGGTGATCAGGCCCGTGTGCCCTTCGCCGAGGCTGTGACGCAGCTGTGCGCTAAGTAGGCGCCAAACTCTAGCCGCCCCAGGTCAGAACGCGCACTGGACGTCCAGGTCCCGCAGCAGAATCAGTGAGTGCGGTGGGTTTCTTCACGGGCTAGGCGGCGAGCGATCTCTTCGACCTCGGCCGCAGTGAGCTCGCTGGACCGCTGTTCGTGTACGCCCTGGCGCAGCAGTCGGCGGGCCAGCGCGGACGTGGGGATCTGCTCGGCGACCGCGCGGCTACGCAGTTCCGCGTCGAGTTCCCGGTCGATGCGCAGGTGCAGCGGAACGTCCAGAGCACCGGCATGCTCGGTGCTCTCGGCCTCGGCGGCCTTTGCTTCTTCATGGGCGTCCTCGGTCAGGATCGCTGCGTGCCGGGCTCGACGAGTGGTGGAGGTCCGCGCTCGCCTGGCCCAGCGACACCGTCGCGGCTGCGCCCCGTGAGTGGCGATGCGAGCTATGACTCGTGTCGCCACTCACGGGTGCGCTAGCGCACGACCAGGTGGTCCAGCAGTTCACGGGTAGCGGCGGCGACCGCGTCGACCGCGCGATCGAAGGGTTCCGCGTTGTGCGCGGCGGGGGTGCGGAACCCGGACACTTTCCGGACGTACTGCAACGCCGCCGCGCGCACGTCGGCGTCGGTCACCCCTGTCGCGTACGGTTCCCGCAGTGTCTTGATGCTCCGGCACATCGGCTCACGGTAGCGCGCAACCGAGAGCGCCAGGGAGCGCCGGAACACTGCTACGCACTCACGAGTGATCAGTCGGGTACCGGGCGGCCGAACAGGGCGAGTACCGCGTCGCGATCGTCGTCGGCGGCGCTGCGGTTGCGCCGGATGTGCCCGCAGGCGACGCACCGCTGCACCAGAACGATCCCGGCTCGCTCGGACAATGCCCCGATCGGCTGCATCGCCCCTCCGCACGTCGCGGCCCGGTCGCCGGGGTTGACGTCGACATGACGCGACCACAGGCACCGCGGGCAGTGGTTGGTGTAGCCGGTTCCGCGCACCAGTGCTCCGCAGCGCAGACAGGTGAAGTCCTCCCGGCGACGGGTGAAGGTGGGGCGGTCAGCGGTCATCAGAAACTCATTGTCGGGACTGGATCGGGTTCAGCGTTATCCTGGACGGGTTCACCCCACGTATGGGCGCCAGGAGGTCGGCATGACGCGGGAGGTGCGCGCCGCCGACGGGCGAACCTGGACGGTCCGGCGCGAGATCAACTGGGCGAAACCCGCCAACGCCCGGGAGTTCGAGCACGACGTGGCGGCGAGCGGAGTCTCCGGCATCGCGATGCTGGTGATCGTCATCCTGATGGTGCTCGCCGTGGTGTTCTACACCCCTGACGGGGTGTCTATGCCGGGCTGGCTGGTCTGGGTGTTCCTCGGGGTGCTGATGATCTTTCCCATGCAGTGGGCGCTGGCCCGGCCCTGGACCGTCGTGGCGATCACCCATGAACCGCTGGAGACCTCCGGGGAGCATTGGGAGGGCACCGTGCGTGGTGTGCTGGGGTCCCGGCACGAGGCCACCCGGGTGGCCCGGCACCTGGAGCGGCATGCGGTCCCGGACGACGGCCACGGGCCGCTGGAACCGGTGTACTGATCGACGAGGGGCTGGGCGCGCGGTGCGGTGACACAGCACACTGGAGCCATGCCCGAACTGCCCGAGGTCGAGGCGCTGGCGCACCACCTGCGTGAGCATGCCGTCGGCCGGACCGTGGCCCGCGTCGACGTCGCGTCCTTGCAGGTGCTCAAGACCGTGCAGCCACCGGTGACCGCGCTGCACGGTCGCACCGTGACCGCCGCGGGCAGGCACGGCAAGTTCCTCGCGCTGCACACCGATGGGCCGGTGCTGGTGGCGCATCTGTCCCGGGCCGGTTGGCTGCGCTGGTCGGACGCGCTGGCCCCGGCTCCGCCGCGGCCTGGCAAGGGTCCGATCGCGCTGCGGGTCCACCTCGGCGGCGGATCCGGGTTCGACCTCACCGAGGCGGGTACCCAGAAGCGGCTGGCCGTGTACCTGGTCGGTGAGGTAGCCGAGGTACCCGGCATCGCCCGGCTCGGACCGGACGCGCTGGGGTTGTCCCGCGACGAGCTCGCCGAGTTGTTGCGGGGGCGCACTGAGCGGCTCAAGACCGCGCTGACCGATCAGTCGTTGATCGCCGGGGTCGGCAACGCCTACTCCGACGAGGTGCTGCACGCCGCACGGTTGTCGCCCTACGCCATCGCGGGCAGGCTCGCCGACCCTGCCCTGGACCGGCTGCACGAGGCGCTGCAGCGGGTCCTGCGCGACGCGGTGGCGCGGTCCGTCGGCCAGGATGCGGCCCGGCTCAAGGGAGAGAAACGGGCCGGTCTCGCGGTGCACGCCCGCACCGGGCTGCCGTGCCCGGTGTGCGGCGACACGGTCCGCGAGGTGTCCTTCGCCGACCGGGCCTTCCAGTACTGCCCGACCTGCCAGACGGGCGGCAAGCCGCTGGCCGACCGCAGACTCTCCCGGTTGCTGCGGTGAGTGACTCGTCCCGCGGCCCAGTCACCCGAGTGCACCAGCGGGTCTGGCAAGAGGGTGATAACGAATCGATAAAGGCGCAACTGGCGGTGGTAGGTCTCGACCATTGCAGGTTCGCTGACTGAGTGCCTCTTTCCGTGTCTGTCCCCCGTCCTGTTGGCCCGTCACCCGAGCAGGACAGTGCTCCTGGTCGCGCGCTCGCCGCCTCCTGGTGCTGTTCGGTGGGGGCGACCTGGACGGTGGAGCTGAGGTCGGTGGACGGTGTGGTGAACCACGGGGCGCCGGCAGGCCCGGTCGTCGAGTGGATCTGTTCCGGGGTCCCGACCGAGCTGCCCATCCCGGAAGCACAGACCGCTGACGTGCTCGCCGAGCGTGAGCTGTTGTTGTTCCCCGACGACCCGGTTGATCCGGCTCCGCGAACCCGCAGCCGCCGGCTGATCGGCTATGTCACCCGTGACCCCGAGGTGATGCGGCTGGCGCTGATGCTCGTCGATCTGGTCGACGAGGGGCTGGCCCACCCGATGGTGCTGGCCGCCCAGTGGATCGAGGGCGGGTACTCACCCGACGCGGCGGCCGGCTGGGTCACCGCCGGGGTCGTCTGGCCCGGTGTCGCGCACACTCTGCTGGCGACCGAGCTCGACCAGCCCGATCCGCTCCGGATGGTGCCCCGCAGGCTGGTCAGCGCCACCCACAGGGGTGATCAGCCCTAGCTTCGCGGTGGGCGGCCCGCCACGCCGCGTTGCCACCTAGCGGCCTGACGCGGACTATGGCCCTCGTGGCAGAGCTGCTCGGGAACCCCTCCATGGTGCTGGTGCTGCTGGCGATCACTCTTCTGCTGGGGTTCGGTGCCGTCCTGGTGGTCCTGGCGCGAACCCGACGTGAGTTCGCCTCCGACGTGGAGCGGGCGACGTACACGGCGCTGCACACCATGGCGCTGGCCTCCCCACCGCTGCGGGACGGGTTGTCGGCCGCCTCGGCGACCGCTGCCGCGCCGCACCTGCGGGCGTTGCTGGACTGCGCCGCGGTCGCGCTCACCACCGACGAACCCGTGATGCTGGCCTGGGACGGGGAGGCCAACCACCACACCGGAGTGGTCGCCGAGGCGGCGATCGCGGTAGCCAAAACCGGCCGTCAGCAGGTGCTCAACCAGCGTGAGATGGACTGCGGGCGGATGGACTGCCCGGTCCGCGCGGTGATCGTGTCCCCGCTGGAGGTGGACGGTGGCATCGTCGGAACCCTCGCCGTGGTCAGCCATCGGGCCGCCCAGGCGGGCGTGATGCGGGCCACCGCCGAGGTCGCCCGGTACGTCTCCAGCCAGCTCGAGCTCGCCGAGCTCGACGAGTCCCGGTCCCGGCTGGCCCATGCCGAGGTGCGCGCGCTGCGTGCGCAGATCTCCCCGCACTTCGTCTACAACGCGCTCACCACGATCTCCTCGTTCGTCCGTACCGACCCGGAGGAGGCCCGTGAGCTGCTTATGGAGTTCGCCGAGTTCACCCGGTACTCCTTCCGCACCGCGGGGGAGTTCACCACGTTGGCCGAGGAGCTCAACAACATCGACCGCTACCTGGTCCTGGAGAAGGCCCGGTTCGGTGAGCGGTTGCAGGTGAAGCTGCAGATCGCCCCGGAGGTGCTGCCGGTGGTGCTGCCGTTCCTGGCGTTGCAGCCGTTGGTGGAGAACGCCGTGCGACACGGGCTGGCCGGCCAGCCCGAAGGCGGCACCGTCTCGGTCATCGCCGAGGACGCCGGGGCGGAGTGCGTGATCAGCGTGGAGGACGACGGTGTCGGCATGGACCCGGCCCGGTTGCGCGACGAGATGAAGGACTCGCACGTCTCCGGCGCGCACGTCGGGCTGGGTAATGTGCACGACCGGTTGCGCGCGGCCTTCGGAGACGAGTGCGGCCTGGTCGTCGAGACCGGGCCGGGCGCGGGAACCAAGGTCAGCATGCGGGTGCCCAAGTTCAGTCGCGGGGTGCGCGCCGCCGCGCCACCCCCACCGACCCCGTCCCGGTCGCTGCCACCGGTGAGCGCATAGCGGTAACGCCAGGCGCGAGGCGCCGATCGTCAGGCGACCCTGTCGACCGCCTAGCGGACCGCCGATCAGCCTGGCATGCCAGGATCTGCGGCGTGATCCCTGCGCTGGCCACTGCCGTCATCGCGGTTGCTCTGGTACTGGCGGCCGGTACCGGGCTGCTCGCGGCCCTGGACCGTCGTGCCGGTCGGGTCGTGCTCGGCCTGCTGGCGGGCCTGGAGGTTCTGGTGTTGGCGCAGGTCGTCGCCGCGATTCTGCTGCTCTTCGCTGGGCACCGGCCGACCAGCAGCATCGTGGAGTTCCTGGGTTATCACGTGGCCACCTTGTTGGTGCCGCCCGCGGGGGTGGTCTGGTCACTGGGCGACCGGAGCCGTTGGTCCGCCGGGGTGCTCACCATCGCCTGCCTGGCCGTGGCTGTGATGACGGTGCGGATGAACCAGCTCTGGGGCGGCGTCGGTGCCTGAGGCTGGAGTCAACACCGCGGCCGGACCGGGGCGGGTGATCGTCGCGGTGTACGGGATCTTCGCCGTCTCCGCCGGTGCCCGGTCGGCCGTGCAGATCGCCACCAAGTTCTCCGAGGCACCGCTGGCCTACCTGCTCTCCGCGCTGGCCGCGGTGGTGTACCTGGTGGCCGCGGTCGCTCTGGCTCGCTCTCGCTGGAGCCTGGCGCTTTCCGCCTGTGCGGTGGAACTGGCCGGGGTGCTGAGCGTCGGTACCGCGAGCCTGCTCGTACCCGCCGCGTTCCCGGACGCGACGGTGTGGTCGGAGTACGGAATCGGCTACGGGTTCGTCCCGCTGGTGCTGCCGATGCTGGGTCTGTCCTGGCTTTATCGCGCCCGCTCCGGTCTGCGTACGTAGTCTTGTCGCATGGATGTGAAGGACCTGACCGCCCGGCTGTCCCTACCCGGTGTGCAGTGGGACCGTGGCCCGGTGGTGGCGACAGTGAAGCTGCACGGTGTGATCACGCCCGCACCTTCTCCCCTCGGTCGTGGCGTCATCAACCTCGCCACCGTGGAGAGAGCGCTGAGCCGCGCCTTCGCCCACGACCGGCTGCGGGCCGTGGCGCTGCTGATCAACTCCCCGGGTGGCTCGCCGACCCAGTCGGCGCTGGTGGCCGACCGGATCCGAGGGCTGGCCGAGGAGAGGAGTGTGCCGGTGCTGGCGTTCTGCGAGGACGTCGCGGCTTCCGGTGGGTACTGGCTGGCCTGCGCCGCCGACGAGATCGTCGCCCATCCCACCTCGCTGGTCGGCTCCATCGGGGTGGTCAGCCAGGGATTCGGGCTGCACGGCCTGCTGGAGCGTTTCGGGGTGGAGCGGCGGCTGTACACCGCCGGGTCGAACAAGGCCCGGCTCGACCCGTTCCTGCCCGAGCGAGAAGACGACGTGCTGTGGCTGAAGAGCATGCAGAGCGAGCTGCACGAGATGTTCCAGGAGTGGGTGTGCTCCCGGCGCGGGGCGGTGTTGACCAAGGACCAGGATCTGTTCACCGGCGAGGTGTGGACCGGAAAGCGGGCCGTGGAGCTGGGCCTGGTCGACCGGCTCGGTACCCTGCGCAGCGTGATCTCCCAGCGCTACCCGGACGCCGAGATCGTCATGGTCGAGGGGCGCAGGCCCATCCTGACCCGGCTCGGGCTGGCACCCGCGGCGGCCGCGCTCACCAGCGGGCCCGGCGCGGACTCCGCACTGGCTCTCCTCGACGCGCTGGAGAACCGAGCTGCCTGGGCCCGTTTCGGCCTCTGACGGGTGAATCCACCCGAACGGAGCGTCGGCCGGTGAACCGACCTCTGCGGTTGGTCGATCCGGTCGGTAACTGTGGCGCACATGGAGGACAGAGGTTGCCTGCTGGAATGTGCCGTCTGGCTCAACCGTGGACAGCGGCGCGTGCTGATGTGCAGGATTGTTCCGTCCGGTGGGGGCCTGAGTGCGGAGGCGACCGATGAGCGGCAACGAGGGCAGCGCCAGCCTCACCGTACTCGCGGTGGACGACGAGAAGGGCGCGCTGTCCATGCTGTGCGAGGTGCTCGACGCCGAGCCGCGGGTCGGCGTCGTGCTCACGGCATCGAACGCCACCGAGGCGTTGTCCGCGTTACGCGGGGACAACCGGGTACCCGCAGGGGCACCGTCCGACCGGGTCGACGTCGTGTTTCTCGACATCCGCATGCCCGGGCTGGACGGGCTGGAGCTGGCCAGGGTACTGGGCATGATCCCCGATCCGCCTGCGGTGGTGTTCGTGACCGCCCACGACGACAAAGCCGTCGACGCCTTCGACATCGGCGCCGCCGACTACTTGATGAAGCCGGTGGGGCGGGAGCGGCTGGCCAACACGATGCGGCGGATCGTGCGGTCCCGCCGAGACGCGGTGCTGCCGGTCGAGGAGCAGGGCGACGACGAGGTCATCCCGGTCGAGCTCGCCGGCACCACCAAACTGGTGCCGCGCTCTTCGGTGCGCTGGGTGGAGGCACAGGGGGACTACGCGCGGCTGCACACCAACGAGGGCAGCCACCTGGTCCGCATCCCGCTGTCCCAGCTCGAGGACCGCTGGTCCGACGCCGGTTTCGTCCGCATCCATCGCTCCTTCCTGGTCGCCCTCCCGCTGGTCACCGAGCTGCGAATGTCGGCGTCGGGCTACGTGGTAAGGGTCGGCAGCGGAGAGGACGCCGCCGAGCTGCCGGTCAGCCGCAGGCACACCCGAGAGCTCAAGGACCGCTTGGTGCGTGCCGCCAAACAAGGCTGGACGGCGCGATGAGCGGCGATGACCTGGATCAGCAGAGCGACGGATGGCAGGAGGTCGAGGCCGCCCTGCAGGAGGCCATGGCCCCTCCGCAGGCCAAGGGCAGGCCGGGCAAGCGGCAGCGGGTGGTGCTCGCCGAGCGGCGCAGCAGCCGCCGAGTGGTGCGCACGCTCGCCGAGGTCGAGGAACAGACCGGGGTCGGCGAGATGCTGGTCCGCCAGTTGGTGCGCGCCCAGCTGACCCTTGCGATGCGGCTGATGGTACTCACCATGGTGGTACTCGGGAGCATTCCGCTGATGTTCGTGCTGGCACCGTCGCTGGGAATTATCAGTATCTTCGGGCTGCGGTTGCCATGGCTGCTGCTCGGATTCGCGGTGTATCCGTTCTTCATCGCGTTGGCGTGGTCTTACAATCGCAGTGCTGACCGCAACGAGCAGGAATTCACCGAGATGGTTGAGAACTGAACCACCCGACGATCGAGCAGATACTCTTCGCTGTCGGTGCAATGGCAGCTGTTGCCGCACTGACTGGCCTAGTGGGCCTGTACGGGGCGAGGGTGAACCGGTCCTCGGACTTTCTGGCGGCTTCTCAAACGGTGCGGCCGCGCTTGAACGCGGCGGCGGTATCCGGGGAGTACATCTGCGCGGCCTCATTCCTCGGTGTCGCCGGACTGGTGCTCAAGGGTGGCGTGGACGCGCTGTGGTATCCGGTCGGGTTCACCGCAGGGTATGTCGCGCTCCTGCTGTTCGTCGCTGCGCCACTGCGCAGGTCCGGGGCGTACTCGCTGCCCGACTTCGCCGAGGCGCGGCTGGGCTCGGTGCTGCTCCGCAGGGTCTCCACGGCCTTCGTGGTGATCATCGGCTGGCTGTACCTGGTGCCGCAGCTGCAAGGCGCCGGGCTTACCGTCGCCACCGTCGCGGGCTGGCCGGTATGGGTCGGGGCCGCCATCGTCATGGTGCTCGTGACGTTCAACATCTTCACCGGATGGATGCACTCGATCACCGTTGTGCAGGCCTTCCAGTACTGGATCAAGCTCACCGCGCTGGCGGTGCCGGTCTTCGTCATGTTGATCTACCTGACGGGTGAGCAGCCCGGGTTCCGGGACTCGCTGGGTTCCCCGGCCCCGCCATTCTTCTCCCAGACCACCCAGGTCCACGTCGACACCGACGTCGTGCTGCAGGTCCCCGCGACGATGTTGCTGGAGGCCAGCGGCACAGTGGACGGATACCCCGTGGTGAACGCGCCGGTGTACTGGGCTCCCGGTGAGCACCGGGTCGACAAGGGCACCACGCTGACGTTCTCGGCGAGCACTCCCACCCCGGTGATCAAGGGTGCCCCCGTGCGGAACAACGACTGGCTGCGCCCGATGAGACACGGCGGCACGTCGGTGCTGAGCATCTATTCGCTCATCGTGGCTCTGCTGCTGGGCACCATGGGGCTGCCGCATGTGCTGGGTCGCTACTACGCCAATCCCGATGGCCGGGCGGCCAGGACGACCACGCTGGTGGTGCTGGGGCTGCTCGGGCTGTTCTACCTGTTTCCCACCCTGTCCGGAGTGCTCGCCCGGCTCTACGTTCCGCAACTGCTGGTCACCGGGCAGACCGACGCCGCGGTGCTGCTGCTGCCTGGTGCCGCGCTGTCCGGCTGGCCCGCTGACCTGCTCGGCGGGGTGATCGCGGCCGGGGCATTCGCCGCTTTCATGTCCGCCGCTACCGGGCTGGTGACGAGCATCGCCGGAGTGTTGTCCACCGATGCGTTGCCCGGCCGGCTCCGGGGCTACCGGCCCGCCACGTTGGTGGCCTGGTCGGTCCCGCTGGCCTTCGCGCTGTCGGTGTCCAAACTCGACCTGGCCCAAAGCGTGGGGCTGGCCTTCGCGGTGGCCGCCTCGTCGTTCTGCCCGCTGCTGATGCTGGGCATCTGGTGGCGCGGGCTGACCGACGTCGGCGCGGCGGCCGGCATGCTGGTCGGCGGCGGGCTGGCGGTGATCACGGTGCTGCCCGCCGCGTTCGGCGTGCTCCCGCCGGGGTGGCAGATGGTGCTCGCCCAGCCGGCTTTGTTCACCGTTCCGCTGGCGTTCCTGACCATGGTCCTGGTGAGCAGATCGACCCAGGACCGGGTCCCCGAGGACGTGTCGCGCATCCTGCTGCGGATGCATGCACCCGACCGGCTCGGACTCTCCCAGGACCAGGCTGTCGCTCGGCTGGGGGCAGCCGGTGTCCCTGCCCGGCAGCGCAGCGGGGGCAAACATCGCCGCTGACCGTCATGCGCGCGAACCCGCTGTACTGGTCAGCGTGATGTCGTGCTGCGCGGGCACTCCGTCGATCGAGATCCAGGTCGCCTGCGGTTCGCGGTCGCCCTCGGGAGACCGGCCGATGAGCAGGTAGCTGCCCGGCGAAGGGGCGAGCATCTGGTACCTGCCGTCCCCAGCCGAGGTGGTGTACCCCACTTGCTGGCCTGCGGCCCCCACCAGGGTGACCACTACGCCGGGCAGTGGTGTGCCCTCCCGGGTGGTGACCAGGCCCGCCACGGTCGGTCCGCGGAATGCGGGCCCGAGGGTGGCCCGCGGCGGCGGGACGGGCTCCACCGGCGTGGGCTCCACCGGCGCGGGTGGTACCGGCGCCGGCTCGGCCGGGGAGAGCGATGCGGCGGCGGCCCGCTGCTCGGCTACGTGGTCGCGCACCGAGCGGCGGGACAGCCGCATCCGAGCCCGCTCCACCAGGAGGTAGAGCACCGGTACCAGCACGAGCGTGAGCAGCGTGGAGCTGATCAGCCCGCCGATGACCACCACGGCCAGGGGCTGAGAGATGAACAGCCCGCCACCACTGAGCCCCAGCGACATCGGGAGCAGCGCGCAGATCGTCGCCACCGCGGTCATCAGGATCGGGCGCAGCCGTCGCCGGGCACCATCGATCACGGCGTCGTGCACGCTCGCCCCAGCGGTGCGGTACTGGTTCACCAGGTCGATCAGCACGATGGCGTTGGTGACCACGATGCCGATCAGCATCAGCATGCCGATCAGCGCGGGCACCCCGAGCGGAGTGCCGGTGATCAGCAGCAGGCCCAACGCCCCGGTCGCGGCGAACGGGATCGACACCAGCAGGAGCAACGGCTGGACCAGGCTGCGGAAGGTGGCGACCATGACCAGGTAGACGATGGCCACGGCCAGCAGGAGCGCCAGGCCGAGCTGGGAGAACGCCTGGCTCTGGTCGGCACTCACACCGCCGATCTCGGCGGTCGCGCCGGCCGGCAGCCTCAGGGCGTCCAGCCGCTGCTGCAGGTCCGTGGTCACCGTGCCGAGGTCGTCGGCGTGCGGCGTCGCGGTGATCGACGCACTTCGGGAGCCGTCGATCCGGGTGATGCTCGCCGCCTGCGGTACCTCTCGGACAGCGGCCACAGCACCCAGCTGGACCCCGCCCAGCGGTAGCCTGCGCAGCGCGTCGAGGTCGGTGGGCCCGGTCCCGGTGCGCACCACCACCTTCTGCTGGACCCCGTCCAAGGTGACGTTGCCGACCGTGGCGCCGCTCAGGGCGGTGGCCACGGCCTGGCCGATCTGCTGGTCGGACAGCCCCGCGGCGGCCGCGGCCCGGCGGTCCACCGTCACGTCCACGGCGGGTTGCTGGGTGGCCAGGTTGTTCATCACGTTGATCGCACCGGGCACCGCCCGCATCGCCTGCTCCACCTGGCCCGCAGCCTGGGCGAGGACCTGCTCGTTCTCGGCCCGGACGACCACCTTCAACTGGTTTCCGCCTGCTCCTCCGCCGCCCTGGACGGTGATGGTGCCTGCGTCGCGCAAGGTGCCCAGCCGGGTCCGCAGCCCGTCCTGCAACGCGGTCTGGTCCGCGTTCACGTCGGTGGTCACCGAGAACGAGGCCGTGTTGCTCGAGATGCCCACGCCGCCGAGCGCGGCGGCCGAGGACCCGCCCTGGGACCCGACGATGGTGCTGTAGCTCTGCACGCCGGGGGTGCCGGCCAGGACCTGCTCCACCCGGCGGGCGGCGGCGTCGGTCGTCGCCAAGCCGCTGCCGGGCGGCAGCTCCTGGCTGATCTGGAAGGTGTTCTGACCGCTGTCGGACAGGAAGTTGGTCTTCAGTTGTGGGACCAGGGCGAATGTCGCGACCAGCACGAGCAGCGCGACGCCGCAGGTGATCCACGGGCGGGCCAGCGAGGTCCGCAACACCGGCAGGTAACCGCGCTGCAGAAGGCTGCGCTGCTCGCGGATCTGGATCTGCCGGGTGCCGGCCGGGGTCCCACCGGCGATCGGCCTGGCCTTGAGGAACCACGAGGCGAGCACCGGGACGATCGTCAACGAGACGACGAGGGAACCCAGCAGCGCGGCGGCGACGGTGACCGCGAACGGCCGGAACAGCTCCCCGACCTGCCCGCCCACCAGACCGATGGGCAGGAACACCGCCACCGTGGTCAGCGTCGACGCCGTGATCGCGCTGGCCACCTCGCGCACCGCGCTCAGCACGGCATCGCGCATCGGCTCGCCGTAGCCCAGGTGCCGCTTGATATTCTCGATCACCACGATCGAGTCGTCCACGACCCGGCCGACGGCGATGGTGAGCGCGCCCAGGGTGAGGATGTTGAGCGAGTACCCGTTGAGGTACAGGCAGATCAGCGCGATGAGCAGGGACAGCGGGATGGATACCGCGGTGACCAGCGTGGAGCGCACCGAGAGCAGGAAGACCAGGATCACCAGCACCGCGAAGGCCAGCCCGAGCAGCCCCTCGGTGGTGAGGTCGTTGATGGACTGCTCGATGAACGGAGCCTGATCGAACACGACCGTGACCGCGGCGTCCGGGCCGAGCAGGTTCTTGATCTGGGGTATCTGGTCCCGGATCGCGTGTGACACCGAGACGGTGTTGCCGTCCGCGGTCTTGGTGATCCCGATCCCGATGCTGGGCCTGCCGTCGGTCCGGGAGTAGCCGGTGGCGGGCTCGAACTGGCTGTTGACAGCCGCGATGTCGCCGAGCCGGACCGGAGCCGCGCCGGGCTGCCTGGACGGCAGGTAGAGGTTGCGCAGATCGTCCAGGGAGGTGATCGGAGCACCGACCTGCACGGAGAGCTCACGTTGCCCCGCGCCCACCGTTCCGGCCGGCATCCGGACGCCGTTGGCCTGCAGGGCGCTCGACACCGCCAGCGGCGAGACGCCGCGTTTGGCGAGCGCGGCCGGGTCCAGGTCGATGCTGACCATGCGCTCCCCGACACCGGACAGCGTGACGTCGTTGACCCCGTCCAGTCCCTTGAGCTGGGGGACCACCTGTTCCTGCAGGGTGCGGGCCAGGGTGGCTTCGGGCACGGAGGAGGAGACGGCGAGCTGGACCACCGGGAAGTCGTCGGTACTGCCGGTCACCACGGTCGGCGTCACGCCCTCGGGCAGCCCGTGCACCCCGCTCACCGCCTGCTGCAGGTCCCGCTGCACCTGGGTGACGTCGGTGCCGTAGGCCATCTCGACGTTGACCGCCGACACGCCGCTACTGCTGGTGGACGTGGTGTCGGTGACCCCTTGCACGCCCTTCACCGCGGCCTCCACCGGGGCGGTCACCTGCTGCTCGACCACGGCCGGCGACGCGCCGGGGAACGGTGAGATCACGGTGGCGGCCGGGATCTGCAGCGAGGGGATCAGCTCCTGCTTCAGCGAGGTCATCGAGATCACCCCGAAGATCCCGACGAGCACCGCTGCGAGGCCGATGAGGGTCCGATTACGCAGGCTGAGCTGGGTAAGCCAGGTCATGCACGCCTCCAGCGTCGCCAAGGTCATCAACGGTTCGGAGGCTAACTCGCAGAGCCTGAGAAACCGTTGAGAGCGTCGGTTGCACGAGCCGGGTGGGCAAGTGCATGCTTGGTCTCTACAATAACTTGTATCCGACAATCAAATGGGGGTGGGGTGTCGTCCAGTGCCAGCTGTCCCGAGCGCGGGGTCGACGCGACCCAGCTGGCTGACGCTGACGCGCTGGCCCACGAGCTGGCGCGGCTGATGCGATTATTCGAGCGCGCCAGAGCGGATTTTGCGACACAGTGCAGGGATGGCGTGGAACGCGCTGCCTACGTGCTGCTGGCGCATCTGGTGGCCGATGGACCCTACCGGTTGAGCGCATTGGCCGAGGCGGTGTATTCGGACCCCTCGACGGTGAGCAGGCAGGTGGCCCATCTGGTCCAGCGGGGGCTGGTGGAGCGGCGCCCGGATCCGCAGGACGGCCGGGCGGCGCGGCTCAGCGCCACCGAGGACGGCCGACGCGCCTTCGCCGAGCACCGCAGGATCCGCAATGAGCACACCGCCGCGCTGCTGGCCGGCTGGCCTGCCCGGGATGTGCACCGGCTGGTCGGCCTGCTGGACCGGCTGAGCACCAACATCGAGGACTACCGCGCCCACCTGGCCGCCACGGGAGAGCACACCGTGCAGGAAGGACCCCGTTCATGACGACCACCGTGGTGGAGACGCCCGGACCGCCCCCGCTGCGTTCGCCGGAACCCGCACCGGGGGTCTTCACGCACCGTCAGATCATGGTGATCCTCGGTGGTTTGATGATGGGGATTCTGCTGGCCGCGCTGGACCAGACGATCGTGTCCGCCGCGATCCGCACGATCGCCGACGACCTGCACGGTCTGGACCTGCAGGCCTGGGCGACCACCGCCTACCTGATCACCGCGACGATCTCCACCCCGTTGTACGGCAAGCTCTCCGACCTCTACGGGCGCAAGCCGCTCTTCCTGCTCGCCATCGTGGTCTTCATCGTCGGCTCGATACTGTGCACGATCTCCACGTCCATGTACGAGCTGGCGGTCTTCCGGGCGGTGCAGGGGCTGGGTGCGGGCGGTTTGATGTCGCTGGCACTGGCGATCATCGGCGACGTCGTGCCACCCCGGGAGCGGGCCCGCTATCAGGGCTACTTCCTGGCCGTGTTCGGCAGCGCGAGTGTGATCGGCCCGCTGGTCGGCGGCGGGTTCGCCGGGGCCAGCTCCATCCTGGGGATCGCCGGGTGGCGCTGGGTGTTCCTGGTGAACGTCCCGTTGGCGGTCGCTGCCCTGATCGTGGTGGCCAAGGTGCTCAACATCCCGCACACCCGCCGTGAGCACCGCATCGACTGGGTGGGCGCGATCGCCCTGACCACCTGTGTGGTGCCACTGCTTCTGGTGGCCGAGCAGGGGCGTAGCTGGGGCTGGGCCTCGGCTCTGTCGATCACTTGTTTCCTGGTCGCCGCGGTCGGGCTCGTCACGTTCGTCCTGGCCGAGCGGTGGATCGGGGACGACGCGCTGCTCCCGCTGCGGCTGTTTCGTACCAGTGTGTTCAGCGTGACGTCGGGGGCAGGCCTGATCATCGGCATGGGAATGTTCGGCGGTCTCATCCTCATCCCGCTGTACCTGCAGATCGTCAAGGGAGCCTCACCCACCGAGTCCGGTCTGCTGGTGTTGCCACTGATGGCTGGGGTCATGGTCGGCTCGGTGGTATCCGGGCAGATCACCGCCCGCACCGGCCGGTACAAGATCCTGCCCGTCATCGGTACCGCGTTGATGACCATCGCCCTGGTGGTGCTGTACTTCCGCTTGGGGGTCGACACCTCGTTATGGGAGACCGACGTCTACATGGCACTGTTCGGCCTCGGACTGGGTTTCTGCATGCAGACGCTGATCATCGCGGTGCAGAACGCGGTGCCGGCGCGTGATATGGGGGTGGCCACCGCCTCAGCGACGTTCTTCCGCCAGATGGGCGGCACGATGGGTGTCGCGGTGTTCCTGTCGATCCTGTTCAGCACGGTCGGGAGCAAGATCGTCGAGGGGTTTCGCGCCTCCGTGGGTACCGTCGAGTTCCAGGCTGCGCTGGCCGACCCGGCGGTGCGCGCCAATCCCGCCAACCGCGTCGTGCTGCAGGCCGTCCAGAACGGTGGGACCAGCCCCAACACCGGGGGTGTGCTGCAGGATTCCTCGTTCCTGCAGCAGATGGACCCCCGGCTGGCCCGGCCGTTCCTGATCGGCTTCTCCGATGCGATGGACCAGGTCTTTCTCATCGCCGCCGGGATCATGTTCCTGGCATTTGTCATCATGCTCTTCCTGAAGGAGATTCCCCTGCGCACTCAGTCCGGAATCGAAGCCCGCGCCGCCGAACTCGCCGCCGAGGCCGGTGTCGCGCCCGCACCCATCCCGGCGGCGATCGGGTCGGAACCCGCCGGCCTGCCGGCTCAGCACGCCCGGTCCTCCATCGGAGTTCCCAACCCGCCCGCCAGGGCACCGATCGGGCCCGCCGTGAGGGCACCGATCGCGGCCCCCGGCAGATCTTCTTTCGCGCCGGCCGTCATGGCACCTATCGGACCGCCCGCCACACCGGCGTTCGTGCGGGACGGCGCGGGGCCGGCGCCCGAGTCGGCGTTGTGGCGCCGGCGTGGGCAGGACAAACAGGACCCCGTCCCGGCCCCGGTCGCGGCTCCCGCCCCGGTCACCGCGCAGCGCCCTGCCGAGCCACCTGCCTGGCCCGTCGTGGGCGAACCCGCCCCGTCGCCCACCGCGGCCAGCTTGGCCGGAGCCGGTCCTCAGCACCGGCCGTTGATCTACGGGCGGGTCACCGAGGGCGGATACAGCCCGCTGGCCGGTGCCACCCTGACCCTGACCGATCTGTCCGGCAGGCAGCTCGACCGTGGCTCCTCCGACCCGGAGGGGAACTATCGACTGGGCCCGCCGACCGGTGGCAGCTACCTGGTCATCTGCGCCTCGGCCGCGCACCAGCCCACCGCCGCGCTGGTCGCGGTGGCCGACGGGCCGGTGCGCCACGACATCGAGCTCTACGGAGCCGGCGCGAGCCTGTCCGGCAGGGTGGTCCAGGCCGGGACCGGGCGGCCCGCGGTGGGCGCGGTGGTCACCATCGTCGATCTGCGTGGTGATGTGGTGGGTGCGACGACCACCGAGGCCGACGGTCACTTCGCCTTCTTCGCGCTCGCCCAGGGTCACTACACGCTGACCGTGGCGGCCGCCTCGCTGCAGCCGGTGGCCAG
>JBOHGD010000061.1:0-30447 GCA_050699955.1 Pseudonocardiaceae bacterium
ACGATTCCACGCGATATCTCCTCGCGCTCGTCGTCGCACAGCAGCGTACCTCGAGTCAACTCGTCCTCCACTCAAGCGATCGGCCAGCGATTATCTCATGCTGACGCACTGACCCCTTGAGGCTGCCATGTCTCTGTTGGCCCATCGGGTGGTTTCGGTGATGTTGGTGCGGCCGGCGGTGCGGATGGCTCCGATGGCGAGGTTGCGCAGCCCGGCCATGACTTGGGGGCCGGACTTGGTTCTGGTGGTGAGGCGTCTTCGCGGTAGAGGGTGCCGCGTAGCCAATGCAGGGACTCGACGCCCCAGTGGTTTCGGGCCAGGTGGCCAGGCGCGCGGGGTTGTCGGGTGCGGGCAGGACCTGGATGGTGCGCCGTTCGATGCGGCCGTGACCGCGGTTGGTTCGGTGTGGCCGACCGGCACGTCGTTCCAGGAGAACCGTACGCGGGTGGTCTCAGGCCGACGCCGTCGCTGCGATGCGGACGTTCACCGATGCACTGCCCGCTGGATTGCTGGATCAATGGAAACGGTGGGAGCGAGGTCGCAATAAACCCGACGATTTCTACAGGCCACTTATTGCAGCAACGTTCGGCACCGCCGTCGAGTCGATCTTTCGGACCTGTTTACTTCTCTGTGACGCAGAAGAAGCTTTCATCGGTGGATTCGGTGGCAGCTCGCCGGGCGGCCAGCGTGTTCAGTCCCGACACGATCGACGTATTGTTGGTGGAGGCGAAATCCTCGGGCACACCGCTCGACGAGGCTGAGGGAATGCTGGCTCAGCTCACGAAAGCCGTCCTGGAACGTGCGCTGGCGGAGGAAATGACTGAGCACCTCGGCTATGAACAAGGTGACTCGGCCGGGAACTGCTCGGGGAACTCCCGGAACGGTCATTCAGAGAAAACCGTGTCCACGACCGCGGGGCCGGTGCGTCTTGCGGTGCCCCGCGACCGCGACGGCTCCTTCACTCCGCAGATTGTGCCGAAACACACTCGACGGATCGGGCAGATCGACGAGATGATCCTGTCGTTGTACTCCCGGGGAATGACGACCCGGGACATTCAGGATCATCTCGCGGAAGGCTATGGTGTGCAGGGTTATCACTGGCCTCGGCGAGCAAGGCATGCATCCGAGACGCGGCCACGTCTGGGATCCTGGCGAGGATCCGCAGCGTCAAACCCTGCTCGGCGGCCCGCAACGCCGAGCCGGTCACCCGCCCGATCCGGTCCGGCGCCGGTGGCTCGATCCCCTCGGCACGCAGGTGCGCCAATAGCTGTACCCGCACGTGCTCCGGCCGGCGTTCGCTCTGGCAGACGTGCTCGGCCAACCACGCCGCCAGCTTCTCCGCATCGGCAACGGTGCACTCCCGAAACCCAGGAACGCCCGAACCCGGGGGGCGGTGGTACTCGAAGGTGCTCTCCGCCCACTCATACAGACCCAGATCTGACGCGGGGACCTCGGCCAGCTTGGCGACGTAGGCGACCGCCTCGTCCGGGAGTTCGCCGCGCCCCCGTGGGAACCGGCCGTGCAGTGTGTGGAACCTCAGCAACAATGCGAAGGCCAACCGTGTCGGACCGCGTTTGCCCGCGACCTGGTCGAGTTCCTCCCCGACCAGGGTCCAGCGTTCGATCAGCTCGTCATCGTCGAGTCGACGTCCCACCGAGGCTCTCCTTCGCTGCTCGGAAGCCCTCCGGTGCTCGGGATCGAGAGGGATCCTAGGAGTGCCGCTACCAGTCGGTGGCGGCACTCCCCAGCGCCTGTGCCCACGCTAGGTCCTGCACTAATGGTCGAACCCAGCGCTGGAAAACCTAGTTCACGATCACCCGCTGCTCGTTCAACTTCTTCGGCTCGATCGAGGTCGACATCGACGCCGAACTCGCCCTTTTGGGACCGACCGGTACCGGCCGCTGCGGGTCCGCGACATCCTCTTCTGATCACGCCCGAGTACGGTTACCCGCTTCTCGAACATCCAATAATGCCGATTGCCGAGCGGTTTGCGCTTTTCTCAGCAGGTGTACGCGGTACCGGACGCATGAGAGCCCTGTCTTGCGTCAACAACGTGGCAGGATGGTCGGTGGCCGGAACACCACGCGGTGTGTGACAGGTGTTCGAGCACTGTCACGCTCTCACAACCCCGGAGGTGCAGTGATGAGTCAGATCGCGGACCTGGGGGGCACGGAGGGTTGGGGCCGGGTCAAGACGCCGAGCGTCGGCGAACCGGTCTTTGCACAGCGATGGGAGGGTCGGGCGTTCGCGCTGACCTTGCTCTCGATGGGTGTCTCCGGCCGCAACCTCGACACGGCCCGGCACGCGGTGGAACGTCTACAGTGCGCCGAATACTTCGACGATGGCCACTGGGGGAGCTGGCTGCATGCCGCCGAGTTGATGCTCGTTGACAGCGCGATCCTGGCGCCGGACGCGGTCGAGGCCCGGGCCCACAAGCTGCGCGGCGAGGACGTCGCAGAGCCTGCGGTACCCGAGCCGAACAAGCCCGACTACGCGCCGACGGCTGTCGGGTCCCTTCGCACCGTGGCGGATCCACCACGGTTCGCCGTCGGCGAGACGGTGCGGGCCAAGGACGTGCAGCCCGAGGGTCACACCCGGCTGCCTGGTTACCTGCGTGGGCACCGCGGTGTGATCGAGCAGGTCCAGCCCGCCGCGCTGCTGCCCGACACGAACGCGCATTTCCTCGGCGAGAACCCGCAGCACGTCTACACGGTGGTCTTTGACTCCCGCGAGCTGTGGGGCGCCGACGCCGAGCCCTTCACGCTCACCGACGAGCTGTTCGACAGCTACCTGGTGCCGTGTCATGAGTGAGACCACCTCAACGCAGCGGTTGCCGATCGCGTTGCGCACCGAGGCGCTGGAGCAACTGCTGACCGAGCGCGGCCTGGTCGATCCGGCAGCGATCGACAACATCGTCCAGACCTACCAGACGGCGGTCGGGCCGATGAACGGCGCCAAGGTCATCGCCAAGGCGTGGACCGATCCGGACTACCGCGAGCGGCTTCTGGTCGAGGGCACTGCCGCGATTGCCGAGCTCGGCTTCACAGGCCCGGAGGGCGAGCACATCGTGGTCGTAGAAAACACTGCGGACACCCACAATGTGATCGTGTGCTCGCTGTGCTCGTGCTACCCGTGGCCGGTGCTGGGGTTGCCGCCCAGTTGGTACACGGACCCGGCCTACCGCGCCCGCATCGTGCGCCAGCCGCGTGTGGTGCTGGCCGAGATGGGCCTTGAGCTACCCGCCGACACGAACATCGTGGTTCGGGATTCCTCCTCCGAGGTGCGCTGGCTGGTGTTGCCGCAGCGGCCGGCCGGCACCGAGGACCTGTCCGAGGAGCAGCTGGCCGGGCTGGTCACCCGCGATGCCATGGTCGGTGTGGCGAAGGTCGAAGCGCCGTGACCGCCGCCGCGCCGCTGGACATCGACGGTCCCGCCGCGCCGCCGCGGAGCAACGGTGAGCTGGTGTTCGCCGAGCCGTGGGAGAGCCGGGCGTTCGGCTTGGCCCTCACCCTCTGCCATACTGGGGTGTTCGAGTGGTCACAGTTCCAGGCTGCGCTGGTGGCACACATTGCCGCGTGGGAGCGTGCGCACCCGCCCGGGGAGTGCTTCAGCTACTACCGCTGCTGGCTGGCCGCCGCGGAATCGGTGCTTGCGGAAGCGGGCCTGGTCGACCCGAACGAGGTCGTACAGCGGGCCGCCGTGCTCGCCGCCCGGCCCCCAGGCCACGACCATAACCATGACGATCCGCTTACCGTCTTGACCTGAATGTGCCTGGGCTAGCGACAGTCCACCCGATTCGCCTACCGCCTCCTTAGCGCCAGTTTCCGCAAGATCGTTGGCCACAGGCCGACCCCGACCTGCTGCGGCGCGAGCTGCGTATCAACCTGCATCCCGGCCAGCACGCCCACCACGCCCACCACGCAGCCGACACCGTGGCCCGAGCCCGAGACTCGGGCGTTGATGGCGCCTTCCTGGACCTGCAATACGCGACCTCGTCGGTGGACGAATCCCTGTCGATCGCCGCGGACGTGATGTCCAGGGTCGGCGCCCTCAACTGACCCGGCTATTCGATTAACGGCCAGGCGCTCTACCAGCGGGAATGCGCTCGTTTGGGACTGGTGGCAGCAACCTTCACGACACCCCAACTTCGTGAAGTACGTGAACTCGGCCGGCAAGGACGTGACTGACTCGGCCCTGCCGGCCGCGACGCAGGAGCTGGTGAAGATCCGTGCCAGCCAGATCAACGGCTGCGCCTACTGCACCGACATGTACACCAAGGATGCCGAGCACGCGGGGGAGACCTCGGTACGGCTCAACCTGGTGGCGGCTTGGCGGGAAGCGACGGTCTTCACCGAGGCCGAGCGTACGGTCGTTGTGGGGTGTTGTGAGGGGAGAGGATTACCTCAAGTGCACGCCGTTGACCGACGCCGAGATCGACACGTTGGCGGTCCTGCGGCTCGTGCACGGGGGCACCGTGGCGAAAGTGGGCGATAGTTTCTACCACGAGGAACGCCCGGTCCTGTCCTGGCTGGAAGGTCCCCTCGACGAGGTCTTCGACACCGGGCTGGTGTTGTTGGGTGATGCTCACCCGGCATACGGTTTCCGTCGACGCGCCACCCTCAGCGACACCGGATCAGCCCGGTACCGGGAACTGTGGACTACCCAGTTCCCCGGGGACGTGCTGTTTCCCGAACTCACCGAGATCACCGAGAGGGTCGGCGCCCGGTGGAAGCTGGACTCCGACGACCATTTCACGTGGTCGGCGCTGCACCGCATCCACGGTGGCGGGGTGCGCAAAGACCGGGACCGCTACCTCGATGGCGGGCAGCCGGTCGGATTGCTGACCGGCGCCACCTTCGACGTCCTGATCGAACGCGGCCTGGCCACGGTGACCGACCCAAGGCCCGAAGACTGCCTGCCCCCGCTCAGCCTGACCGACACCGGCACCGCCCGGTACACCGAACTCAACACAATCCACTTCCCCCACACGGTAGGGGGCGACTGACCGTGGCGTGCACCCGGTGGGTGTTCTACTCGGCGGACTCCCTGGCCCACGTCCTGGCCGACGAGGGCAGCGCAGCGGAGGCGATGGTGGTCACGATGTGCGGACTGACCCTGCCGGACACAACAGCGGTCTCCTCGATACCCCCGAGCCTGGCCGTGTGCGTGCTCTGCGACCACTTCGGAACACCCCCACCCCCGACACCGGAATTCCCGATACACCCGACACCGAACAGCATATGACTCGGCCGATCCAGAGCACCGATGGGCGGTCACCGGTCGGCCCGCTGCCAGCTCCCCCCTGTCAGCGGCCGACCGGCCCCCGGGACAGAGGGCACTAGAGCAATCACCTGAGAGGAGAACGAGACTCTGATGGGCATCTGCCGACACCGCATATCGTCGAGTTATTCACCCCGGAGAACCCATGGCGACCTGGCATGGCCGGCTCGTGATCATTCTCATTGTGGTGGTCTTGTTCTGGTGTCGGCAGCGGCACCTGCGCCGCTATCCGGACAAGGCGTGCCGACGCTGCCACGGGACGGGACGGCTCACCTCCACGAGCATGACCGGTGGTCTGGTCTGCGGACCATGCCCACGCTGCGACGGATCCCCCTGGTCCCCACGACGCACCGGCCGCAATTGACGCCGGTCACCTGTCGCCCGGGTTTAGTCCCGATTCACGGTTGAGACGGATCATTCAAGGAGCAATGTAGACGAGGATAAGGAGGAGAGGAAAGGCCGGGCCACCCTGCGCCCTCGCAAAAGAGTGGGGGTGGCCCGGTTGGGAACACGCGGTTCCCGGTACCGACGGTACCCGGGCACTGTTGTGCTGTGCACGCGACTTTGTCCCCGGGAGTAGGAAGGAAAACGCCGACACGAGGAGTTGATGATCCCTGAGATATCTCCGGATGGGTCAACGGTGCGCCTGCGGCGCGCTGCCCCCGCGTGGGAACCGTCATCTGTGAGAAATGCACCGCCCGTGCCCGCTGGCACCGCCGCTCCACACGAGCGCGGCACGCTGCCACGGGTAGTCCGCCACGGCGTGATCAGCGCGGCCCCCACCCGATCACCCGAACCAGCGCAAAAAGGAGGTGACTACAAACCACCGTACACGAGTTGGTTGTGCCCGCATTGAGACTCGGGTGATGTTTGTGCTGCGCGGAATCCGTGTGCTCCGCGTAGCTCCGGTACCCGCTGCGCTGAGTGTGCGTGGTGTCCGTCATCGTGCCCGACACACACTACGGAATAGACATCACGACGACGACCGGCCAATTCCACCCTGAGTGGTATGAGGGGATGATCAAACCCGAGCTGCAGATGGACAGGATGGAATAGCTCGCCCAACTCGCCCGCGCCCGGGTCGCGATCGGCGAAGTCGAACACGCCTGCCAGACCGCCGTGCAGGCCGCCGCAGCGGTGCGCCGTCAGGACTCCGCCTACACCCGCCAGCAACTCACCCGTTTTCGCGCCGAAATCGCACCACACGCATCCAGCGCACCCGTGCAAGAGTTCGACATTGGATTCCAGCACCTGCTCAATGCCTAATCCACCCAGGTGTCTAATGCGGCACCGAGGCCTCACCCGTTGGCTCCGAGAGCCACGCTAAGCCACGATCCGGGCACAGCGACTGATCGGTTCCCTGGTGAGCCATGGGCTCCGACGCCGCTACGTCATGCTGCGGCGGGGTCGGTGCAGCCGCACGACGTTCACCAGGACGTCGGCCAGCTCCGCGCGATCGAAGTCAGTGCGCAGCTGCTGCGCGTGGCGGGTGGCTCCGAGCCCGTCGTAGGGGCCGTGTGCGTCCGCCTCGCCGGTCTCCGGGTCGACGGTCAGCACGACGTACCCGTCGCACTGGTACAGGGATGCGAACTGATCGGCCAGTTGGTACGCGGCATGGACGTTGGTGTCGAACACGATCATCACCTCCACGCGGTGTACCGTTCCGAGCACTCTGAGTGTTACCTCACTCGGACAATCTCGGCGAAACAGACGCGCGTCAGTCCCCAGCCAACGGGGGCTGGGGGCCGTTACCCGTTGAGGGGGTCAGTACCCGAAGCTGAGAGTTGACCTTGATCGCTCCTGGGTCGTGAGGACGACGGCAGGTTTCACGGTCCGCTGAAAGTGCCGTTGCGGGGACCAACGGATCTGCGGGCTGTCCAGCGTGTGCCCGCCGAAGTCGGTGGGAAGCGATCGCACATGATTGTCATAAGGATGAGGGTTTCGGTGCTCGTCGAGTCGTCAGCGTCGACCCGTATATCACGAACGACAATGGGTCAAACACTGAAGCCGCCAGGATCACGTGGAGCGGCCATCCGCGACGGGTCAGCGCTGTACTGAAGCCTCGCCGTGACCGGTATGATCCTCAATAGACCATGGGCTCCCTCAGCGCTGCTCGACAAGACAGTGCTCGCCAATGATCTGGGGCGCTGCGGGGCTGGCGCATCTTCTTGGCCCTGACGTACTCGTCGTATCTGAAGGTATAGCCGTGGGTGGAGGTTCCAGTGGGGCTGGTGCTGCGGGCGGTCGATGCGGTCGGGCCTTGCCGATGGCGATGGTTGTTGATTGACGAGTATTCGGGGGTGTCGCTGGCCGATCACCTGGTGACGCTGGATCCGGGGGCGGCCGAGACTGCGGCGTTCGAGGATCTGTACGGCTTTCTGCGGCGGCGGGCGGATCCGGGACGCCGGGTGAGCAGCGAGGCGGAGTTGGTGCGCCGGGTGGGGGCGTGGATCGGGTCGGTGGTGCTGGGCGAGCGGATCGGCCGGGCCATTGCCACAGCAGCGCCGGTGACGGTGCGGGTGGTGGTGCCTGCCGGGGCGGAGTTTCTGGCATTCCGGCCTTTGGAGCTGGCCCACATCGGCGGGGTGCCGATAGCCGCGTGGGGTCATGTGGCCCTGGTCTACGACCTTCCCAGTCCACCCAGGTTGGTGAAAGCGCCGGTAGACGGGGCGCTGCGGATGCTGGCGGTGTTCAGCCTGCCCACGGCGACGTCGGCGTCGGGGTTGCGCCGAGAGCGCTATGAGCTGTCCCGGCTGGTGCATCGGGTCGCCGCCCGGGGTCGGCGGCAGGTGGAATTGGTGGTCGCGCAATACGGTGTGACCCGGGCGGTAATGGCGGACCTGGCTGAGTCCGAGGACGGCTGGGACGTGCTGCATCTGTCCGGGCACGGCGCGGCGGGGGAGTTCCTGCTGCAGAATCCGGACGGGTCGGCGGATCCGGTATCCACCGCGGAGCTGATCGGGTTGCTGCGCCCGGTGCGGCAGCGGCTCAAGCTCGCTGTGGTCTCGTCGTGCCAGTCCGCGGCGGCAACCACCGCGGAGACACTGCGCTGGCTGGAGTTGGACGATCCTGCTGCTGACCTAGAGGCCCACGCGGCGCTGGAAGCCGCAGCGACCCCGTTGGAAGTGGCGCGCGAACTGGTGGCGCAGCTGCACTGCGCGGTGGTCGCAATGCGCTACCCGGTTGTCGATGAGTTCGCGGTCGGCTTCGCTGAAGCGCTCTATAACCGGCTGTTCCGCAATACCCAGCCCCTGGACCGGGCGGTCGCGGCCGCCGTCTCAGATGCGGCGGGACCTGCGCCCTCGTCGGCCCGGCCGGCCATCTCGGTGACCACGCCGGCGACCTTCGGGGCCTCGGCGGTCAATCTGTCGCTGGCCGCTCCGTTCGGGAAGCCGGTGCCCGATCCCATTGCCGTGGCGATGGCCTGGTTCCCGCCCGAGCCGCCCCGGTTCGTCGGCCGGGCCGAGGCGATGACTGCGGCCGGTACCGCATTAGCCCCGGACTCGGGACACACCACGGTGCTGTTCCATGGGATGGCCGGGATGGGCAAGACCACCTGCGCCGTCGAGCTCGCCTACCGCCACCAGCGTGCCTTCGTCACGTTGGTCTTCTGGTCCGCGCCCGCCGATCCGGACCAGTTCGGCGATGCGCTGCGCCTGCTGGCGGTGGCGTTGGAGGAACAGCTGGGGGACTACGGGATCACGATGGTCGACAACATCGTCACCCTGGAACGGCTGGAGAACTTCCTCTGCGCCCTCACCGCCGTCCTGGCCGACGCGGGTGTACTGCTGGTCCTGGACAATCTCGACAGCTTGCTCACCGCGGACGGCCAGTGGCGCGACCTTCGCTGGGCACCGCTGATCACCGCGCTGACCGGCCAGGTCGGGACGTCCCGGGTGATCCTGACCAGCCGGGTCGTGCCGAGCGGCCTGAACCCGGACACCGTGCTGGCCCAGCCGGTGCACACACTGTGCCGGGACGAGTGCCTGCGCCTGGCCCGAGAGCTGCCGAACCTGCGCGCGCTATTGCACACCGAGGCGGAACGCGGCCAGGCCGGGCCCGACACCGCGGATCCGGCGCTGAGCCGCCGGGTGCTCACCCAGACCCAGGGCCATCCCGCGCTGCTGGAGCTCGCCGACGGTGCGGCAGCAGACCCGGCCCGGCTGGTCTTCCATCTGACCGAGGTCGAAGCGGAGGCGGGCGAGACGGCGCTGACGGCATTTCTGACCGAGGGGGACACCAGGCTGGACGCCGAGCAGCTGCTGGAGTGCTTCACCGCGTGGACCACCACCATCGCGGCGACGCTGCCCGCCCCAGCGCGGCTGCTGCTGCAAGCGCTGTGCCGGATCGAGGAGACCGACCGGAGCACGGCCATCCTCGGCGTCAACTGGGCTGACCTGTGGCGGCGCCTGGACCAGCCCGGCGAACCACCGAGCCTTGGCTCCGGGGTCGCTCCGCTGGTCACCGCCGCGCTGGTCACCGCCGACCCGATCGATGACACCACCGATCCGAACCGGGCCGTGCACTATCGGATCCACCCCGGCGTCGCCGAGGTCATCCAGGCCACGACCCCAGATCCGGTCACTGCCGCGGTCGACGCGCAACTCGCCGCCTGGTGGACAACAGTCGGCGACTGGGGGATCACGCAACAGCGGGCCGGCAAGGACACCAGCGAACTCGTGGTGCGAGCCGGCCTGACCGCCGCCCGCTACCTGCTGCGCCAGCACGACTGGAACGCCGCCGCCTGCTTACTGGAACGCGTCCTGATCGGGAACCGCTACTCCCCGGTCACCTCGCTCGCCGCAGTCCCCCTGCTGCGGCGCATCGCCGAGGCCACCGGCGCCCTCACAGACCTCGTCGTGCTCGGCGCCGCTCTCCGGAAGGTGGATCCGGGGGAGGCCGAAACCTTGCTGCGCAGGGCCTACGACCAGGCCACTACCGGCGGGGAATACCGGATCGCCTCCACCACCGCCGGCGACCTGGTCACCCTGCTGCGTGACCAGGGCAGGCTTCGTGAGGCTCTCACGCTGGCCGGCCAGAAGATCGAGCACACCAGCCAGGCCGGGTTCGGGGTCTGGACCCAACTGAGCGACCAAGGTCGCCGGCTGCAGATACTCGGCATGCTCGGCCATCATGAACAGGTCCTCACCGACCTGCCGGCGCTGCGGGCCCGCATGGCCGACCTGCCCGACCAGCGCGCCGACAACGACCGCGTGAACCCATGGAACGTCCAGGAGGGGATTCTCGATGTCGGCCGCGTCTCCGCGATGGCCTTGGAACGGTGGGACGAGGCGCTCGACCTCAACGACGACATCGCCGGCATCAAGCGGCTCAGTGGCGCCAGCTCCTCCGACGCCGCCCGCACCCGATTCAACGACTACATCCCGCTGCTTCACCTTGGCCGGCTGGCCGATGTTGACCAACTGCTACGCGACTGCCAGGACGTCTTCGACACCGTCGGTGACATTCCGCAGCTCGCTGAAGTCTATGACGCCCGCGCCGACCTGGAGAACAAGCGTGACCACCCGCAGGACGCGGTCGACCTCCAGCGCACCTCGCTCCGCCTCCGGTACGTCCGCCCCGACCCGCGCGAGATCTCGGCCGCGCACCACGAACTCGCCGACTACCTGTCCCGCACCTCCGACAAGCCCGCCGAGCAACGCGCCCATCGCCTCGCCGCGTCGCTCCTCAACCACCTCACCGGCGACACGCACAAGCTCACCAGGACGCTCGGTGTGCTGGCCGACGAGCTCCGCAGCGATACCAGCGGTCCCGATGCACCGGTGCTGCCCACGACCCTGCCCGAGACCACCTGCCTGGTCGACTCCGGTGAGGGGGTTCGCTTCGGCAACCTCGTCCTCACTCTGTGCCCCGGCCCCGGCACTGCCGCGCACGCCCTGGCCGACCTGCTGGCCACCGCCGCGGCCTCGTCCGACCAGCAAGCGGACAACGCGACGACCGTTGGCATCGACAGCCTGCTCGCAGCATGGGAACCGATCATCACCGCTGTCGGCCACGCGGCTACGAACGGCGACACCCCACTCCAACTCACCGACCTCCTTGACGACATCGCTACCACCGACTGGGTGGCCCTCGTCGTCGTGCTACGGCGGGTGCTGGCCGGAGACCGCGGTCGCGAACTGCTCGCCGGCCTCGACAACCTCGGCACTGCCATCCTCACCGCCACTCTCGACCGGCTCTCCATCCATCCCGCGCAGCACGCTGTCCGAACGCCTGGGCCTCCCGTGGTCCGCTGAGACCCTCGAGGATCGCGCTGGTCAGGGGGTCACACAGCGGACGACGAGCTATCGCCTTTCGCTGAGAGGCGGTATCCGGGCGGCCTCCTACGCGCTCGTTGTGTGGTGAACGAACAAATCTCGCACTCCGATAGCACGACCGCGCCACCGACGGGTGGACCTTCCCGCGCAGAGGTGCGCGGGCGCGCGGTAGGCACGGTAGTGCTCGCATACTTCGCGCTCGCCTGGACGGGCTGGGGCATGTCGGTCGGTGTACCGGCGGCTGTCGAGGCTCCGGTGATCGCCGTCGCCGGTCTGTGCTTCCTCCTGCTGGCCGGCCGCGCGGTGCTGGCGTACCGGCGGGCGGCGTCCCTTCCCTGCGGTCACGACGTCGGTCGAGGCCGAGCAATCGGCCGCCGCTTCGGGATCATCGTTGCTGCGGAGTTCATCGGGCTGTTCGTCGTCGCCGCCGTCCTCGCTGTCAACGGACACCCCGAGCCCATCCCTGCGGTCGTCTGCCTCGGGGTCGGTATCCACTTCTTCCCGCTGCGCCGCCTCTTCAACGTCGCGATTTACGACCGCACCGGCATGGTGCTCTGTCTCATCGCGGTCGCCACTGCACTGCTAGCACCACTCACCGGCACGCCCACCCTGTGGACGATGCTTCCAGGGATAGGGGCCGCGCTGACGCTCTACATCACCGGCGCGCTTCTCCTGGATCCCCGGCACAAGCCATGAGAGGTGCTCCATGACCTCGTTTGCGGGCCGGTTCAGGCGACTCCGGCGTCGTGTGCGAGCAGCGCGATCTGGGTGCGGTTGCCCAGATCGAGCTTGGTGAGGATGTGCGAGACATGCGCCTTCACCGTCGCCACGCTCATCAGCAACTCGCCGGCGATCGCCGCGTTCGACTCGCCGTGTGCGATGGCGAGTACCACATCGCGCTCGCGGTCGGTGAGGGTTGCGAGCGCCGTCCTGGCCCGGTCCCGAGCCCCGTCGTCGGCGGCGACCCGGTCGATGAGCCTGCGAGTGATAGCGGGGGCCAGGATCGGCTCGCCGGCCGCGACCCGGCGTACGGCGTCGATGATATGCGCGGGCGGAGCATCCTTGAGCAGGAATCCGCTGGCCCCCGCGCGCAACGCGCGCAGCACGTTCTCGTCGGTGTCGAACGTGGTCAGCACCACAACGTCGGGTGGATTCGGCCTGCGCCGCAGACGGGTCGTCGCGGCGATGCCGTCCATGCGAGGCATGCGCAGGTCCATCAGCACCACATGTGGGGCGTGCGCGTCGACCGCCCGGGCCACCTGATCGCCGTCCTCGACATCGCCTACCACCGCGATATCGTCGGCGCCTGCCAGCATCATCGACAGCCCGGCCCGGACCAGCGCGTCGTCATCGACGATCAGCACCCGCACCAGGGAGGTCATGGTGGCCACGGTAACCGGGCCGTCAGTCGCCAGGCGCCGTTCGGGTCGGGCCCGTGTTGCAGCTCGCCCTCGGCCAGCACGACGCGTTCGATGAGCCCGATCAGCCCGGTGCCGCTGCCCGGTGCGGTGGGAGCCTGCGGGCAGCGCGGCAGCGAGTTGCTGATGTCGACGGTGAGCTGCCCGCCCGGGACCCCGCCGAGCTGCACTCGGACCGGCTGGTCCGCGGCGTGCTTGCGGGCATTGGTGAGCCCCTCCTGCACGATCCGGTACACGGTGCGCCCGGTGCTCGTAGGCACCTCCGCCGCGTCGAGCGTCCCGTCCTGCAGGTCCACCCGCATCCCGGCGTCGCGGCATTCCTCGATCAGCGCGGCGACGTCGGACAGCGTCGGCTGCGGCTGGCCGGTGCCGACGCTGCCCGGTTCGTAGCGCAGCACCCCGATCACCTCGCGGAGCTCCTGCAGGGCCTGGTGCGCGCTGTCCCGGATCACCGTGGCCGCCTTCGCCAGCTGATCCGGCGGGGCGCCGGGATGATACTCCAGCGCGCCGGCATAGGTGCTCAGCAGTGACAGCCGGTGGGCCAGGACGTCGTGCATCTCGCCGGCGATCCGGGTGCGCTCCAGCAGCCGCGCCTCGGCGACCCGGCGGGCCTGCTCACTCTCCGCCCGGTGCACCCGCTCCTGCAGCGAGTCGATGAGCGCACGCCGGGCCTGCACCACGGCACCCCAGCCCAGCAACGCGGCCTGCGACGTGACGACGATGACCGCCCACCAGCCCAACGGCAGGCCGGTGGTGGGCCGCAGCACCGCGCGCAGTATCTGGGCGACGGTGGCCGCCCCGGCGACCACCGCTCCGGCCCGCAGACTGCGACGCAGCGTGATGCCCAGCGTCGCGGCCGCCACCGGTGGGGTCGCGGCCGGTGACACACCCGCCAGGAGCACCAGGAACACCGACGCCGTGATCGGCCACCGAGGCAGCAGCAGAATCGCGCCGCAGCCCAGCACCCCCGCAGCGATGTCAACGGCCAGCACCCACGTGGCGGGCTGTGCGGCGATCTCGCCGATGAGCGTGGCGACGACCAGCCCGGCGGTCGCCAGCACCGCGGCGATCAGAACGCTGCGGGGTGGCGCAACCGCCGCGCGTTGCTCGGCGCTACCCCAGAAGGGCGCGCAGACCTGCGATGAAGCTGCCATGGCGAGGAGCGTAGGGAAACGGTCCTTTGATTCGACACCGACGAAAGTCGATCGGCCCCACATCCGGAGTCTGGGCCGGATAGCCACTGGCCCGATGCCGCGCGAATCCGGATCAGGTGATGCTCGGCCATCCCGACTCAGGAGGAACAGCCGATGTCCACTACCGAGATCTCCCCGCTGACCGACACCCGACCCACCGCACGCGCCCGGGGGACCGCTGTGATCGCGGCCGTGTGCGCCGCGCTCGTGGTCTGGATTATCGCCGCGCCGCTGCTGGGCGTGGCTCTCACCGTTGTCCAGGGCGCGGGCACCCAGCAAGTGGGCCCGGCTGCGGTCCTACTGGTGAGCGCGCTCGTCGGCCTGGCCGGATGGGCGCTGCTGGCAGTGCTGGAGCGGTGGACCCGAAGCGCGCGGAGCATCTGGACCGCGCTGGCTGGCGTCGTCACCCTGGTCTCCCTGGCTGGCCCGCTGAGTGCCACGACGACGAGCGCGACGGTGTCGCTGACCTGCCTGCACTTGGCTGTCGCCGCGGTGCTCATGTCGCTACTGGGCCGTTCGGCCGCTGTGCGGCGGTGAGGTGCCCCATCTGCGGCCGTCCTTGCCAGGCCGGATCGACCCGTCTGGTCAGCGGCGGCGGTGGCGTAGGGGTGCGGCGAGTGCCCGGCCCGCGAGGCCGAGGAGCAGCACAACGACGCCGGGTAGGACGCTGGCTAGCGGAAGGCTGGCGGCGAGGGAGAGGCAGCCGACCAGACCGAAAACGGCGACGGGTCGCAGCCAGCGGCGCTGACGTCCGGGCAGCGTGATCGCCGAGGCATTCGCGATGGCGTAGTAGCTCAGGACGGCGAAGCTGGAGAACCCGATGGCATTCCGTAGGTCGAAGACCAGCACGAGGGCGCCGAGGCCTAGTTCTGCCCGGTGGGGCACCCGGTAGCGGGGGGAGGACCAGACTGGCAGCTACGGCTTCTGCCGCATCCATGTCGCCTGTGACGATGACATTTGGGTCAAGGCCGGGCGGGAGGCCTTCGGTGAGCCCAAGTTCAAGGCAGCCTTCGACATCACCATCCCGGCCGCCAATCGCAACCCCGGCCCCCCACCCCACTGGACCGACACCTGGGCGATCACGTGCAAGAAGGACGACCCGCAGGGCTCCCCGATCGTCACAATCCGGGCTGACCTGACCGGGCTCCCTGCACATCCCGCGAGCATCGCGCCGTTCACCCAGTACGGTTACCAGAAGGACGAAAAGCCGCTCGCCGCCCCGCTCAACATCTTCCAGCCCTACCAGTTCTACGACGTCTCCACTAACGGCGTACAAAAGCGGGTGACAATCACCCCGGGTCCGGCGGTCGAGCCGGTCGACGATTACATCCGCCTCATCGACGGCAAGGCCCCGGCTGGGGCCTGGGTCTACCAGTCGCCGCCGGTCGCGGTCCAGAATCGGCCCTACTTCGTGAATACCGTCAATGGCCATCCAGGACCAGCCTAGATAGCGGCATGCCTGCGATCGGGCAGGGTCAGCGCCGTATAGCGGGCGGCTGGAAAGCTGGTCAGCTCAGCATTCTTGGAGGGAGTGCCCGTCGTGGTTGGTGGCGCCGAGCGGAGAGCCGATCGCGTGTACGAGTACATCGTGGTGGGTGCGGGGAGTGCGGGGTGTGTGCTCGCCAGCCGGTTGAGCGAGGACGCAGGCAGCCGGGTCCTGGTGCTGGAGGCCGGCGGGCCTGACGACGCTGCCGAGATCCAACTCCCCTCGGCGTGGACGAGCCTGTGGACGGGGCCGTTCGCGTGGGAGGACTCGACGACCCCGCAGCGACACGCGGCGGATCGCCGGATCTTCTGGCCGCATGGCCGCACTCTGGGTGGCGGCTCGTCGATCAACGGCATGGTCTACATCCGGGGCAACCGGTTGGATTACGACACCTGGCGAGACAGCTACGGCTGCGTCGGGTGGGGTTATGCGGATGTGCTGCCGTACTTTCGCCGGGCCGAGGACCAGCAGCACGGCGCGTCGGCCTACCACGGCGTCGGAGGTCCGCTCGGGGTCGCGGACCTGCGCTACGGGCACCCGCTGTCCGAGGCGTGGCTGGACGCGGCCAGGTCCTCCGGCCTGCGTGGCAACGACGACTTCAACGGCGCCGAGCAGGACGGCGTCGGCTGGTACCAGGTGACCCAGCGCCAGGGCCGCCGCTGCTCGACCGCCGACGCATACCTGCGGCCGGCCATCGGGCGGGACAACCTCACGGTGGCGACCGGGGTCCTAGTCACCAGGGTGCTCATCGAGGGCGGACGCGCAGTCGGGGTGCGTTACCTCCATCAGGGTGCCGTGCGCGAGGTGCGTGCCCGGCGGGAGGTCGTGCTGTCCAGCGGCGCGATCAACACCCCACACCTGCTCATGCTGTCGGGTATCGGCCCCGCCGATCAGCTGTCCGAGCACGGCATCGACCCGCTGCTCGATGCACCCGAGGTGGGCGGCGGCCTGCAGGACCACCCGCAGTGCATCATGACGTGGCGCACGCCGGGTGCCCGCAGCCTCTGGGAGATCTGGGACGGGGTGGCGCCGGACCACGTGGCGCTGTGGCAGCGGGAGGGACGCGGGCCGTTGGCCTCCGTTGGGTCCGAGGCGGGCGGTTTCGTTCGCAGCCGGGCCGATCTGGCGGCACCCGACCTGCAGTTCAACGCGCTCCCAGGCCCGCGCCCCGACGACGACATGAAGTTGCCGGACTGGGGGGGCGTCTCGATGGTGGTCGGCGTCATCGAGGTGAGCAGCCGCGGCCGGGTCAGCCTGCGCTCGGCCGACCCCGGCACGAGACCGGCGATGGATCCCGCCTATTTCGCCAACGATGCCGAACTGGACGTGCTGGTCGCGGGCGTGCGGCAGGCTCGGGAGATCGTCGGGTACGCGCCGCTGGCCTGCCTCAACGCTGGCGAGTACGCGCCCGGCGAGCAGATGAGCGACGACGAGCAGCTGCGGGAGTGGATCCGCCGCAATACGGTCACGATGTTCCACCCGACGAGCAGCTGCGCGATGGGCGATACTGACCAGGCCGTCTGCGACCCCGCGCTTCGGGTCCGTGGCGTGGACGGACTGCGGGTGGTCGACGCGTCGGTCTTTCCTGCCGTACCCCGCGGCAACACCAACGCTCCGACCATCGCGCTCGCCGAACGGGCAGCCGATCTCATCCGGGGGAACACTCCGCTGACCCCCGCCCACCTGGCGCACCAGGCGGCTGCTATGTCCACGACCGCGCCCCGCCATCCAAGACCTGCTTAGTACGGCTGCGCCCGAGACCATCGCCTCCCTCGGCGCGCAGGTGCCGCACCCGTCGCGGCTCGGGCACGGGCCACCGCCGCCCACCACGCCGCTCGGCTGGTGCTGCGGCCGGCGTCGGAGAACTCGGCGTCGGCTCGGCGCCGCAGTGCCCGCCGCACGGTAACGGGAGGTGCCTTCCTGCTCACTGTCGAGCACCTCGTACCCTCTCCCGGACGTCCTCCAGATCACGAGGGTGAAGGAGCTGCCCGATGAGCGGATCGGCGACTCCGCGCTTGTTCCTGCATGTAGGCACTCCGAAGACGGGAACCACCTACTTGCAGGACTTGCTGTGGCGCAATCGGCGCGAGCTGCGCCGTCGCGGGGTGTGCTACCCCGGCGAGCACTGCGATGCGCACTTCCTGGCCGCAATGGACCTGCAAGGCGCCACAGCCGAGGAACTCGGCATCGTCAGCCTTCCTGGTGCGTGGAACCGGCTGGTCTACCAGGTCGCCTCGACGCGAGGCACCGTGGTGATCTCCCACGAGCTGTTCAGCCCGATGGGACCGGACCGGATCGAGCGGGTACTGGAGGCATTCCGCGGGTGCGAGCTCCATGTGGTGTGCACCGCACGCGACCTCGGCAGGCAGTTGCCCGCGGTCTGGCAGGAGAACCTGAAGAACCGCCACACGCTGGGTTTCGCCCAGTTCCTCGACTCGGTTCGCAACAGCGCGGACGGACACTGGCTCGGGGAGCTGTTCTGGCGCATGCAAGATGTGCCGGACGTGCTGCGCCGTTGGGCGGCCACCTTGCCGCCGCAGCGAGTGCACGTGGTCACAGTCCCGCCTGCGGGCTCGGCTCCTGGGCAGTTGTGGCGGCGGTTCGCCACCGTGCTCGGGGTACACCCGGACAACCTCGACGACATTCCCACGGAGCCGAATCACTCACTGGGCCCAGCCGAAGCGCAGTTGCTGCGCAAACTCAACCTCGTCCTTCCGCCGGATCTGCGCTGGGAGGTTTACGGCCTTACGATCCGTGAGCAGCTGTTCGACATGCTGGCCCGCCGGCCCAGCGGTAACCGGCGTGTCACGCTGCCACCCGCCCAGCTGCCCTGGGTGATCGAGGAGTCCCAACGGATGATGGCAGAGTTGGCCGAATCGAAATACCAGATCATAGGCGACCTCGACGATCTGCTGCCTACCATCCCGGCGCAGGGGCCAGATCCTGACGTCGTGACCGACGCCGAACTGCTGGACATTGCTCTCGAAGCAGCCGGTGACCTGGTGCAGCGTTACGGCGAGCAGGTACAGACGCACCGCCTCTCGGCCCGGCAGCGAATCCGCGCTCTGGGGGACAAGAATGCCGCGATACGAAAGGCACTGGCCACCTACCACTCGGTACGCCGCATGCGCTAACCACTGTATGCCATCACCGTAACGTTTCCAGCCGGCTCTCCGACACACCAGCCGGCACCGCGGTTATCGACGTCAGCACGACCCGTTCGGGGCGGCGCTGGCGCAGTCCCTCACCCGGTTCGCCGGGCGGCGTCGGCCCCGCCGTACCGGGACACCGCAGCAGCAGACGCCACTCGGCGCGGAAGTCGGTGTCGCCCCGGTGCGGACTAATCGCCCGGTGCGGACTAATCACTGTCGGGACAGGGTCTCGGCTTCGTGAGCATGCCTGGGCCGGGTCCCCGGCCTTCTATGCTTGGCTTCGCCCGGCGAGGTCAGGCCGGGTTGCTTCAGGGCGAAGGAGCTGGTGGCGTTGCAGCGGCAGAGCTGGGCACCGAGCGATGTCGACGTCAGCAAGCCGAGCATCGCCCGGATTTGGGACTGGTTCCTGGGCGGCGGCCACAACTTCGCCGTGGATCGCGAGGTGGCCCGCAAGACCCTGGAACTCATGCCGCAGGGCCCGAGAATGGCGCAGCTCAACCGGGTGTTCCTACATCGTGCGGTGTATTTCTGCGTCGATTCGGGGATCACTCAGTTCCTTGACATCGGTTCCGGGATTCCCACGGTCGGCAATGTGCATGAGGTGGCGCAGCGGACCAATCCGGCGGCCAAGGTGGTGTATGTGGACGTCGATCCGGTCGCGGCCCAGCGAGGGCTTGCACGCGGCACGGGAGATGTACCAGCGCGAGGTCGCCTCGGTCACGTTGCGCACCTGCCATGAGGTGGAGTCGCTGTTCAGCGGTTTCGAACTGGTCGAGCCGGGCGTGGTCTGGATACCCGAGTGGCGGCTCGGTGCTCTCGAACCGAACCCAGACCCGTCCGAGCCGAACGCCGGATACGCCGGCGTGGCTCGAAAACACTGACAAGACAAGATCACGCTACCCAGACCATCCGCACTGTCGGGCAACCCAAGATCCGCGCTATCTTCAACCAGTCCCACCGCAGCACCGCGTAGGCAGCGACCACCTCCCGCAGGTTCGCCGGGATGCGAGAGTGCGGTGGTGGTCCCGGCCGACCGGCGACCGGGACCACCATCAAGGAAGAGAGCTGTCGGTGCGGCCCGTCGTAGCCCGGCGCCATCGTGGCGCGGGCGGTCGGTGATCAACTGCACCTGCGGGTGACGCGGGTCGGCAAAGTCCTGGTCGGCAGTTCGGTCGAACGATGCCCGGGTCGGATCGGTGGGGTCGTTGACGCTTCCGTGAGTGTTGAGACTGGCGAACAAGGCGCTCGAAGCGTCTTTCCACCCTCGAGCCGAGGTCGTAAGGTCGAAAAGTGCACGATAGGCAAGTTTGCACGTTATACTTGGTTGCGCGATATGCACGTCGAGGTACCGTGAGAGGAGGCCGACCACCGCGACCCGCTGCCGACCCCGGTTGGCAAATACCTTGGGTTGTGAACAGGAGCGCCGATGACCCGCTCGACCACCACCGCTGATCGTTCCTCCGTCGTTCCCGCACCTGCCGAGACGACGATGCGGTTGCCGCTCCCACCCGACCTGGTCGAGCGGGGTCGCTGCCCGTTCGATCCGCCTGTGGCCCTGGAGCGGATGCGCGAGCAGGCTCCGGTGAGCCCGGTGACGATGCTCAGCGGGGCCACTATCTGGATGGTCACCGGCTACGACGAGGCGCGGACGGTGCTGTCGGATCCACGGTTCAGCGCGGATCGGTTGCGCGGCGGATCGATATTGCGCGACATACCCGATGACGTGCGCGAGAAAATGTTCGACGAGCGCTCCCGCGCTGGTTCGTTCATCAGCATGGATCCCCCGGAGCACAGCCGCTACCGGAAACTGCTCACCGGTCAGTTCACTGTGCGGCGGATGCGCCAGCTCGCGCCGCGCATCTCCGAGATCGTGACCGAGCACATCGACGCGATGGTCGCGGCGGGAACCTCGGCAGACCTGGTGACCGCGTTCGCCCTGCCGGTGCCGTCGCTGGTGATCTGTGAGCTCCTCGGCGTCCCTTACGCCGAACGCAGCGAGTTCCAGGAACGGACGGCGACGATGCTGCGCCTCGACACGCCGTTCGAGGAGCTGATGCGGGTCCGCGACGGGATGCGCGCGTTCATGCTGCGCCTGGTCACCGAGAAACGCGACCAGCCCACCGACGATCTGCTCTCCGGGCTCATCCACGGCGACGCGGATCCCGCCCTGAACGACGACGAGCTCGTCGGCATCGCCACTCTGCTGCTGATCGCCGGGCACGAGACCACCGCGAACATGTTCGGCCTGGGCATCTTCGCCCTGCTCGAGCACCCCGAGCAGCTCGACGCCCTGCGCGCGGACCGGACGTTGATCGACGGGGCGGTCGAGGAACTGCTGCGGTACCTGTCGATCGTGCACATCGGTCTCGCGCGCCTGACGGTCGAGCCGGTCGAGCTCGGTGGGAAGGAGATCCCGGCGGACGCCACGGTCATGATCTCCCTGCCGGTGACGAACCGCGATCCCGGTCACTGGGATGACCCGGCGTCGCTCGAACTCGCCCGCCCGCGTGGCACGCACCTGGCCTTCGGCCACGGCGTGCACCAGTGCCTGGGCCAGCAGCTGGCCCGCGTCGAGATGACGGTCGGGTTCACCGAGCTGCTGCGTAGGCTGCCCGGGCTGCGCCTCACGATCGCACCGGAAGAGGTCCCGTTGCGCAGCAACATGGTCGTCTACGGTGTTCACGCCTTGCCCGTGGCCTGGGACGCTCCAGAGGTTCGGCGATGACTGTCCACGCCGACCCGACGGTCTGCGTCGGCACAGGCGAGGCGGCCGCGCTCGGGTCCCTCCGGGGCGATCTCGATCAGCTCGGCGTCATAGCCGCCAGGGGTGTCTCCAGGCCGGCCGCGAGTTGGGTGATGACGCCCTCGGCCAGTTCGGCCAGCGACGCCTGACGTCCGCCCGCCTCCGGTTCGGCCATCCAGCGCTGCACCGCCACCCGCAGGCCCGCCATCGCGGCCGCTGCCACCAGTGCCGGATACAGCGCACGGTCGAGGTCGGCTCCGGCCCGGTCGGCCACGGCCGCGGCCAGCGCCCGTTCCTGGTCCACGAACGCGGCGAGCTGGTGGGGCAGCAGGGACGGGGTACGACGTACTGCCCGCATCTGTTCGACGTGGTCGCGGTCGGCATACCGATCGTGCACAACGGCCAGCACCGCATGTCGCAGAGCCTCGAGCACGGACTCGTCGGCGGGACGGCCACGGAACGCCTCGACGAGCGACTCGGCAGTGGCGACGTCGCCCGCGACCACCGCCTCCTCCTTGCTGGAGAAGTAGTTGAAGAACGTCCGCAGGGCGACGTCAGCCTCGTCGGCGATCTGTTCGACCGTCACGTTGTCGACACCGCGTTCGACGGACAACCGCCAGGCCGCCGCGCTCAGGGCTGCGCGCGTGGCCCGCTTCTTGCGCTCGCGTCGGCCGACGACCTGATCGTCCATGGGTCCAACCTAACGGCGGCCTCGCGTTCGAGGTCGATGTAGGGCCGCCCGCGTAGGCCTCGCCGGTCCGCGGACGTGTGTCGGCCGCAGCGAAGATCGGCCCCTGCCCGGCAAACCCAGGCGGGGGCCGATCTTCGGGGTGATCCGGCTGCAAGTACGCCCAGCGATGGCGTCGGCGGCGGCCGGTGTCTCAGTCAGTGAGACGGTGGTTCGGGTGGAGGTGACCCGAGACCTCAGTGGCAGGTGAATGACTTGTTCGTCGTGCTTGTGCTCAGAGCGCAGGTTTGACCCCGGACGGTGCCTGTCGTGTCGTGGAAGGTCAGGTTCCAGACGCCGCCGTTGTCGCGCAGGACCGCGTACCCGAAGATCCCCGTGAGGTTGTTGGGAGGGTTCTGTTCCTGGGTGATCGACTGGTTGACGGGCTGCGTCGGTTGGCCCACCGGTTGTCCGGCGACTTTGCTGTCATCCGGGCCTTCATCCAGTGGCCCGCCCGAGGAGCCCACAGTCAGCTGGGGTGGGCGGGAGGTGTTGAAATCGAGCATCTGGTAAATGTGGATATGGCCCGACAGTACCAGCCGAATGTTGTCCTCCAGTTGGTGACGGCTGCTTTGGGCGAGAGCGGCGTCGAGGGTATGGTCGACCCAGTTCACCGCTCCGGGCATCGACCCGGCCGCCTTCACCATCCACAGCGGCTTATGCGTGAAAAGGAAGTAGTCGTGGGTAGGGTGCTGCCGCGCGTCCTGGTTCACAGCATTGAACTGCCGCTGGAATATGCTAACCTGCCCGGGATCTGGTGTTGGCTGATCGCCCACGAAGGCAGAGTCCATCGAGATCAGGTTCAGGGTACCCGCGCTGGTCTGCACGGGAATTGGTGTAATCGCTGCACGACCTGTTGTCGCGGAGGTCGTCGGCAAGGTAGCGAAACCACGCGCCACCGGCGCCGCCCATGTGAAATTGGTTGCAGTCCTCGTGGTTTCCTCGAGTCAATGCGACCGGCGCCCTGGCCAGCAGATTTTCCGCCGGCCTGAAGAAATCCGCGACGACACAGTCCCAGTTGGCACTGTCGGCGAGCATGGTGCAGCCCGGATTTTTTGGCTTGTCGTTTTCCCTGCTGGGGTCTTCCCGATAGAGGTAGTCACCGACATGGATCACGAGATCGAGTTGCGGTGTGGTTGCCGCACTGTTCGCGATCTGTTGAAAAGGCCAACCGCTTTGGCAGTTCTGCAGGGCCTCCGGGCTTCCCGGCACCGGGACCTGGCACCCGGTGTCGCCGATCACGGCGATGCTGCGCGGACGAGTGGTCGCAGTCCAGTTCGGCAGGGGGAGTTGGCGGTTCGCGGGATGCACTGTGGCCGCGTGGATCGTCGATTGCTCGAGCACCGCGTCGGATGCCCCGAGGGGCACCGCTCGCTCGCACACTGTGGTCTGGAACCCCGTCACCGGGCCACTCACGCGCCGCATCGGAAAAGGATTTCTGCTCCCGGCCACGGTGTAACGCACCGCGGGACACGTATCAGTGGTGTCGGTGGTCACATAACGGATTTGGGTGCCGCGGCTGGTCAGCTGGGTCCACGCCCAGGCCTCACCATTGGACGCGGCCGCGGGCGGCGAAGGGAATCCGGGTGGTGCCCCACCATCGGGCGTGACCGGTATCGGTGTGGCAGCTGTCGTGGTCGCGGCGGCCACCAAGCCCGCCGCAGCGACCACGAATACGAAAATCCGGCGCATCATGCAGTCTTCCCCCAGTTCAAGAGCCTGTCTCGATCGTGGCTGTCAGCCCGCCACGGCCGGCGGCTTGACATCGCAGTAGGTAGCTCTGCGATCACACCGTGCGCACAGATTAAGACCGAGCAATCACCAAAGGCAGAAGTAGGCCCGAATGGATGGGTCGTGCGGTCCGAATGGGGGAACCAAACGGCTCGCGCTCTGCGTATTCGGGTGAACACTGACCTACGTCGGATCCTGGGTTGCTGAGCGCCGATGAGAGGGCGTCGAGTATCAGAATCCTGTTCGCCAGATCCACGTCGCCAGGGTGGCGAGGGGAGTGGGGCGGTAATAGGTGTCGCCGGTGTAGCTGGCGGTGACGGTGTGCGGGCCGGCGTGGAGCGGGGTGGTGAGGGTGGCAACCCCGCCGCAGAGGGATACCGGGGTGGCGGGACCGTCGTCGGCGCTGAAGGTGACGGTGCCGGTGGGGGTGCCGCGGCCGGGTGGGACGGTAGCCACGGCGGCGGTCAATTTCATCGACCGGCCGCACACCGACGAGCCGGGGCTGATGGTCAGGGTGATGGTGGACTCGGCGCGGACGTCGGTGACCGTGGCCTGCTCGGCGAGGCTGTCGATAAGAGTCATCTTTGGTCCTTTCCGCTCCTGGAGGTTCCGGGAGTTCGGCCGCGGTCAGCGCGGTCCGGTGGGCCATCCGGCTGTCGATCACTACAACACCCGGCGCCGGGTTCCGGTGGGCACGCTGCCGGGTGCGGCTGGCCGGCTGCTGTTGTGCTCGCCGCCCTCGCCATGGCGGCGAACAAGCCGGCCATGGGCCGAACCCATGGGCCGAGCCGTGTCGGCAGCCACCCTCCGGTGACGATGATCCTCAGATCTATAGTGATATCTGCAGAAGCAGTGAGTCAAGCTATTTAGATCCGCATCTGAGAGTTTTACCATCGTTAAAGTTCCGCAAATGCTCAGCGCTCGTGGGGGGCTGGGCGAGCCGCTGGCCTGCGCGGCGTGGACCTCGACGCCTGCGCGACCCTCCTGGACAGCTCAGCCGGAGGGCACAGTGGTGAGCTGGGCTTGTTCTGCATCCCCGAGGAAGCACCGGTGACGATCAAGGCCTGCCGGTCAGATCCCACACGTCCACAACGCCATTCTGCGCGGCACCGCGACGGAGTCCATTCCGCCCCGCAGGCCGCTGACTAGGTGCGGATGGTGTGCTCTGTTCGTGGCTCACTCGGGTGGGTCTGGTTGAACGGTGACCGGCTTGAACTTGCCGTTGGGTGCCCGGGGGATCTGGGCCATGGTCTGGAAGGTCAGTCGCTGCCCCGGCCCGACCAGGCGCCCCAGGTTGCCGCGGGCACGTGCCTCGGTGGCCTCCTGATCGAAGCCGACCCCGGGGACCATCCTGATCTCGAAGCGACCAGGGGCCCGCTGAAGCACCTGCGCTTCCCGCACTCCGGTGAGATTGTCCAGGATCGCCCCCGGCAATGGGATCGGCCGCCCATCGGTGGCAGTGAACATATCGACCGACCGCCCGCTGATCGGGCCCAACCGGGGAAATGGCCGGCCGCACGGACACCGCCCCTGCGGTGCTGGTCCGACCTGGTCACCGGTCCGGTAGCGAAACAATGGGAAACCCCAGTTGTGCAGCGCGGTCCCCACGATCTCCCAGCGATCGGTGGTTCCCTCGACCGGGAGGAACTCCACGATGCCGTAGTCAGGGAACACGTGATAGCCCTGCGCCTCGCAGCTGCCTGCCATGGCGACCCGCTCGGCCTGCCCGTAATGATCAACGATCGGTCCGGTGAAGACCCCCCGCATCACCGACCGCTGCAGCGGGCTGGTCACCTCCGACGAGGTGACGATTGCCGAGACTGGGACCTGCTGCCCCGCGTCACGCAGCAGTGCCGCGAGCAGGGCGATGCTCGAGGGCCATCCCTGGATCACCTGCGGGCGGAAATCCCGCAATACGGCCATGATCGTCGGCAGGTTCTCGGGTACGAGGTGATAGCTGGAGATCAGCAGGTCATCGGTACCTGGAAGGGGTACAGCCACCGCGTCGGGCCGCGCGGAGGCCTCGCTGCCGCGTAACACAGCCCGCCGCGCGACCCGAGGCAGCCCGAACCAGCTCCACTGACGTTGTAGTGCGGCAAGCTCATAGACCGACGAGCCGGGGGTGCGATACACCGTGATCGGCCTGCCCGACGAGCCGCTGGAGTGCGCTGGCCACATCAGGCGTCGCGGGTAAACCCGGAACTCATCGGCCCGTTCAGCGAGGTCACTCCGGTCCAGCAAGGGCAAACGCCGCAGATCGGCGACCGTGCGGATCGACCTCGGGTCCACTCCCGCCTCGCGAAACCACGAACGGTAGAACGGTGAGCAGGCCGCGGCCAGACGAACCAGCAGCCTCAACCGATGCTCCTGATCGCGTCTGATCTCCTCCTCCGACGCGTGATCAAGCCGAGCAAGCCTACGGCGCATCGGCCCCCCCAGAGGGTGCGCACGCCGGATGCGGTGCTGAAGGCCCCGCACCGCCCGAGATGGAGCCACCATTTGCCTCCCAACGGGGTGAAAGAGTGACCCCACAGCCCCGATGGCCACCGTGCGTAAACATATCGCCCACAGCAGAACAGATGTTTCCAGTGTGAACGGCGGGCTCGGCGCGAAAGGAGGCCACCTGAGCTCCCCCGAGGCGATGCGCGATCATGACCACAACGGCAGCGTCAGCCGCTGGCCACACCGATGCGGGCTGCGGTGCAGGTGTTTGATGATCCAGCGGTGGTGAGCGCCACTGTTCCGAGAGGAGTCGACGGTGACCGACGACGGTATCGAGGTACGGACGGCATGGGGCGCAGTGCGCGGGCGGCGCGAGGAGGACCTTGCGGTCTTCCGAGGAATTCCGTTCGCGCAGCCGCCGGTCGGTGCTCTGCGGTTCGCCGCCCCGCAACCTGCGACCTGGGACGGAGTACGAGACGCGGCCGAGTTCGGCCCGGCACCGCCCCAGTCCGGGCCGCTCCGCGCCGAGGGGACCGCCGGGACCGAGTGGCTCACCGTCAACGTCTGGTCCCCGGACCCAGGCGGGGCCGGGTTGCCGGTGCTGGTGTGGATCTACGGCGGCGCCTATATGTCCGGGTCCTCCGGTGATCCGGCCTACGACGCGGCGCTGATCGCCCGCCAGGGCCTGGTTATGGTGACCCTCAACTACCGGGTGGGTGTGGAGGGCTTCGCTCAGCTCGACGGTGCCCCGGCCAACCGTGGCCTGCTCGACCAGCTCGCCGCCCTGCAGTGGGTTCAGCAGAACATCGCTCACTTCGGCGGCGACCCGGATCAGGTCACGGTGTGCGGGCAGTCGGCAGGGGCCGGGTCGATCGCGACGCTGTTGGCCATGCCGCTGGCCGCGGGCCTGTTCCGGCGGGCGATTGCGCAGAGCGTCCCCGGTCTCTATTGCACCCCCGCCCTCGCGGCGGACGTGTCGGCCCATCTGGCAAAGCGGCTGGGAACGGACTCCACTGCAGCCGGACTCGCCGACATCGAGCCGCAGCGTCTGGCCGACGAGGTCGACGCGATCAGCAGCGAACTGCCCACCCACGCCGACCGGTGGGGACGGCTGGCGCGCATGGGGTCCGCGTTCCTGCCGGTGGTGGATGGCGATGTGGTGCCGGACGTGCCGTGGCGGGCGCTGGCGGACGGCCGTGCAGCCGGTGTCGAGCTACTGACCGGGCACACGAAGGACGAGTTCCGACTCTTCCTGGCCATGGGCGGGGGGCTCGGGAAGATCACCCAGAAGGACGCCTCCACCGCCCTGCGGGGCCTCGCCCCCGGACCCGACGGCGAGAAGGCATACCGCAAGGGGTATCCGTACGCCTCGGCCCAGACCCTGTTCGAACTGGTGCACTCCGACACGTCGTTCCGGATGCCCAGCCTGCACCTGGCCGAGGCACACACCGCCGCGGGCGGCACCAGCTTTTTCTACGAACTGCGCTGGACCACACCGGCGATGAGCGGCGCACTGGGCGCCTGCCACGGCCTCGATGTTCCGCTGCTGTTCGGCACCTTCGACACCCCCTTCGGCCAGATCATGCTGGGGGATCAGGAACCCTCCGCCGAGGCACTCAGGCTGGCCGAGGAGATCCGCCGCGCCTGGGCCGCGTTCGCTGCCCACGGCGAACCCGGCTGGCCCGCCTACCGCGCCGACGAACGACTCACCCGCCTTCTCGACGCCGACTCGACCACTGTGCCCTACCCGGAGGAGTCCTCCCGCCAGATCTGGCAAGAGCACCACTCCGAACCATTCGACCTGCTCGGGTAGGCCGTCTACAGCTGTCCCAGGCCTGAGTCCTGAGGGTGATCGCCGAGTGGAGGAATGGGCTGTGAGCAGGGATACGATCGTGCCGGCTGAGGGGCATGGGCACGGGCATCATGGGCTGCACCAGGACGACTGGGCTGCGGTCGGGGCTCGGCTTGAGGCCGAGGCGGAGATGTCCTTCGCATGCCTCGAAGCGGGCGCAGGCTGGCTCGCGGAACTGGCCGGTGGCCGGCCGGTGCGCCGGGTGCTCGACGTCGGCAGCGGGCCCGGGGTCACTTCCTGCGTGCTGGCGGCCGCATTCCCGGACGCCGAGATTCAGGCCGTGGACGGATCGGCGTCGTTGTTGGAACGGGTGTCGGCCCGGGCGGCGCGTCTGGGCCTGGGCGATCGGCTGACCGTCGTGCAACGGGAGCTGCCCGCCGGGCTGGATGAGCTCGCACCCGCCGACCTGGTCTGGGCGAGCCGCGTGGTGCACCACTTGGGAGACCAGGCCGAGGCGGTGCGACGGATCGCCGCGCTGCTACGTCCGGGCGGTGTGCTGGCGATCGCCGAAGGCGGGCTGCCGCTGCGCTCCCTGCCCCGGGATATCGGGATCGGCCGGCCCGGACTGGAGGCGCGGCTGGACGTGGCGCTGCAGGACTGGTTCACCGACATGCGGGCGACGCAGCCGGGGACGGTGTCGACGGTAGAGCACTGGCCCGGGCTGCTCGCCGGTGCCGGGCTGGTCCCGGCCGGATCACGCTCGTTCCTGGTGGATCATCCGGCACCGCTGGACGCCGGGACGCGGACGGTGGTCACCGACTGGTGGGCCGCGGTCCGGGAACGGGTGGGGGACCGGATCTGCGCGCAGGACCGCGCCACGGTCGAGCGGCTCCTCGACCCGCAGGATGCGGACGGGCTCCACCGCCGCCCGGACCTGTTCGTGCTGATGGTCTCCACGGTTCATGCCGGGCGCGCCGCTACGGGAAAGGGCTCTGCTGCATCGGGCGATCGCAAGTGATCTTGGCCGTAGGATCTTCGGTCGGATCGCCTCTCACGCGTTGCTGCTGCGGGGAGGCGGTTCGGCGCCCAACTCGAGTCCGAGTGCATTAAGCCAGTCGCTGGTGCCCTGCTCCCGCCACGCGGGGTTCTCAAGGTCGTCGAGGAACGTGCCTTGTTCGGTGAGCACCAGGCGGGTGCCCTCTCCCTCAGAGACGAACTCAACGGTCGTGAGCGACACAGTTGCTGTGTCGTGTCCGGCCGCGGTCATGGTGGAGCTGTAGACGATCCGCTCGTCGGCGACGATGTCGTGGTAGCGGGACTCGAACGTCAGCGTCGGGCCGCCCTCATGACTGCCCTGGTTGACCTCGCGGCCTCCGACTCGGAAGTCGAGCTCGTAGACGTCGCCGGCGCCGGCGAACCACCGGGCCTTGGTCACCGGGTCCGCCCACGCCCTGAACGCGCGAACCGGCGACGCTGGGTAAGTGCGTTCGAGGGTGAACGTGGAGTGGGTGACGGTGTGATTTCTCATGGGTTCTCTCCCTGTTCTCGGGTGTGTTCCGGGGCCTGCTGTTGGGTTTGCTCTGGGGTGTTGGTGCTCTCGGCGAGGACATCGGCGAGGCGGTCGAGGCGGTGCTCCCATGTGGTCCGCTGTCGACTGATCCAGTCCTCGGCGGTGCGCAGCGTGCCGGGCTCGATGCGGCAGGTGCGGACCCGGCCGACCTTCTCCGACCGCACCAGCCCGGCTGCCTCGAGCACCTGCAGGTGCTGCATCACCGCCGACAACGACATCAGCAGCGGTCGGGCCAGCTCCCCCACCGACGCGGGGCCGGCGATCAACCGCTCGACCATCGACCGCCGTGTGGTGTCGGCCAGCGCGTGGAACACTCTGTCGAGGTCGACACCTTGGTTAGGCACATACTTACTAAGGAGAATGTAAGTAGCTAGACTTTTGAAGGTTTTTGTGGTTGAATGTCGTGGTGCGTGATAACGATGGCCGGAAGTTGGATCACCGGACCCTGGAGGTTATTCGGATCCGGGCGGTGGAGCGGATTCAGGCGGGTGCTCATCCCGAGGATGTAGCCGGGTCGCTGGGAATGGACCGTTCCACGGTGTTCGCGTGGGTGGCGAAGTTCCGTGCCGGTGGGGTGGAGGCGTTGCGGGCGAAGCCGGTGCCGGGGCGTCCGCCGAAGCTGTCGGGTTCGCAGT
>JBOHGD010000062.1:0-30351 GCA_050699955.1 Pseudonocardiaceae bacterium
TCAGATCTCGTTGCCGAGGCTGTGCAGGAACTTAATCGTCTGAGCCGGCGACTTAGCCTGAACACACAACCGATCCATCACCACCAAATAATGCTCAACATCACACTCACCATCCAAATACAACGCACTCGTCAACTGCTCAAGATACACCACATCAGGCAAATCAGACGCAGCAAAACGCAAAATCGTGAACGGCCCCCCCACACCCACCTGACCACCACAATGAAACGGCACCACCTGCAACGTCACATTCGGCAACTCAGCCATCTCCAACAAATACCGAACCTGCGCCCGCATCGCCACCCGACCCCCCAACCGCCACAACGCCCCCTCATCCACCACCGCCCACAAACTCGGCCCCCCCACCGACCGCAACACCTCCTGACGCCGCATCCGCAACGCCACCCGCCGCTCCACCTCCTCCACCGACCCCACCGACCCCACCGCACACCCCAACCCAATCACCCCCCGAGCACACTGCTCCGTCTGCAACAACCCCGGCACCAACCCCGGCTCATACGTCCGCACCACCGAACACCCCTGCTCCAACCCCACATAGAACTCAAACCACCCCGGCACCACATCCCCATACTCACACCACCACCCCGCCACACCACCACCCCGAGCCAACCCCACCAAACCTTCCCGAACCCCCACATCCACCACCCCGTACAACCCCAACAAACCCACCACATCCCCCTCCGAAAACCCCACCCTCCCCAACTCCAACAACCCCAACTCCACCCCCGACACCCCAATCACCGCCCCCGCCACCTCGCGGCTCACCCCACACCCCTCCCGGCACCACCGCAACCGAGCACCCAACACCATCCGCACCACTACCGGCCCACACCCCACCCACAACCGCCCACCCTCCACCGATGAACCACCACCCAACCGGACACCAGCCAAAACTCCCCCTTCGAGTGAACAAACCTGCTTGGATGTTCCCATCTCTTCCTTGGCTCTGTACAGCATGTCGTTCTCGCGCCGATCGTGCACCCATCCGTGCTGGGTGGACCGCGTTGTCTCTTCTACCCGCCGTGGATAAATCCCGCATGGCGGCAGGGAATTCGGATAGCCGGTCTGGTGCCACGACGGATGTATGGGCATACGGGCGTGCATCTGTTCTTGCATCGATACGCGAGGTCTGGGACTGTGACCGGGGCACGCCAAGGCTCGCTACGAGACGACACTGCCGGTGAACCACCCAGCGCAGGGAGGAGCCGCACCGTGGGGTTTTTTGTGTCATCACTAACCTGCACTGTCGACGGGCAAGCCCACCTGGTCAGCGATGATGCCGCAGCCGCGGGCATCCTCGCCGGGCAGGGTATCTATACGGCGTTATGCGGACACCTGGTCCACGTCGCCGCAATGGCTAGTTCCGCCGGTCCGCAGTGTCCACGCTGCACGGTGCTCGCCGGGGTGGTCGGGGAGTCGGCAGGCCACGAACCGGCCCGTCGACGTCGTGACCGGCCCACCCGGCTACGGCGGCTGCTCGGCCAGCGCCGGGCCGCGTCCCTGCCGCGATAATCGCTCAGCCCGCTTTCTCGCGGACGTTGCGCTTGATCCGGGCCAGCATCGCGGCCATCCCGCGCAGCCGTAGCGGGCTCACCGACTCGGCCAGTCCGAGCCGCAGGTAGAAGTCGTCGGGAGTGGTGAGCACGGTGCCCACCGGCTCGCCGTCCAGCCCGGTGAACAGGATCGAAGCCAACCCCCGGGTGGTGGGCGCCTCGGGCGGTGCATCGAAGTACAGGTGCACCCGCTGGTCCGCGCTCACCTCGACGGCCATGAAGAGCGGGGACTGGCACTCATGAACCCGCTCCATCGAGTCCCGGGCCCCGGCCAGGTGTGGCGGTAGCTCCGGTAGCTCATCAGACAGGTCCAGCAGCAGCTGCACCCGGTCAGCTGGGCCGACGGCCTCGAAATCCTCCGCCAGCTCCGCCAGCCGCGGCGGGAGTGTGGCCGGTTCAGTAACCACTGTCTGGCCCCCTTCATCGGTAGGCCCTGCCTTCAGATCAGGGTCTCACAGCCGTCCGGACCACAGCGAGACCACCGGCACCCCTACCTCGGCGAGCAGCCGGCGGGTCAGCGGCAGGCTGATCCCGATGACGCTGGACGGGTCGCCGTCGATCCCGTCCACGAACCAGCCACCCAGACCGTCCATGGTGAAGCCACCGGCCACTCCCAGTGGTTCACCGGTGCCGACGTACGCCTCGACCTCCTGCGCGGTAGGGGTGCCGAAGCGGATCACCGTGGTCTCCACGCCGCTGACGGCCGCCGAGCGGATGCCCGCCCGCAGCCGCACCACCGCGTGGCCGGTCAGCAGCTCGCCGGTGCCACCTGCCATCTTCTGCCAGCGTCGTAACGCGACGTCGGGGCAGCCCGGCTTGCCGACCAGCTCGCCACCGATGTGCAGCATCGAGTCGCACCCGACGACGACGCCGTCGGGGTGCTCGGCGGCGACCTGCGCGGCCACCGCGTCCGCCTTCGCCCGAGCCAGCGTGCTGACCAGTTTCTCCGGTGTCGGGTCGGGCATCGCGGCCACCAGGGCTTCTTCGTCCACCCCGGACACTCGCACCACCGGCTGCACCCCGGCGGCGCGAAGCACGGCGAGCCGGGCCGGGGACGCGGACGCGAGGATCAGGCGCACGCCAGCGCACTGTACGGACCCGAGGTCAGCGCGCCGAGGTGCGCCAGGCGCCGGGACCGGGGCGTAGCGGGGCGCGCAGCCGGTGCACCGGGTCGGCCCACGCCGAGCGTGCCTCGACCGGCTCGGCTGCGCGAGTGCTCGCCAGGCCCGCGACCACCACGGTCAGCGCGGCGAGCTCGGCATCCGACGGGTCCCCCCGCACGATGTGGATAACCCGTGAGTGCGGACGTGAGTCATAGCTCGTATCGCCACTCACAGGGGGATGTTTCCGTGCTTCTTGGGGGGCAGGGTCTGGCGTTTGTCCTTGAGCATCCGCAGTGAGCGGGCTACGTACGAGCGGGTGTAGGAGGGTGGGATCACCGAGTCGACATAGCCACGCTCGGCTGCCACGTAGGGGTTGAGCAGGGTGTCCTCGTACTGTTGCTGCCGCTTGGTGCGCAACGCGTCGACGTCACCGCCGTCGGCTGCCACCGCGGCGAGCTCCTTGCGGTGCACGATGTTCGCCGCGCCGGAGGCGCCCATCACGGCGATCTGCGCGGTGGGCCAGGCCAGGTTCACATCCGCGCCGAGATGCTTGGAGCCCATCACGTCATAGGCGCCACCGAAGGCCTTGCGGGTGATCACCGTGACCTTGGGCACCGTGGCCTCGGCGTAGGCGTAGATCAGTTTGGCACCGCGCCGGATGATCCCGTTCCACTCCTGGTCGGTGCCGGGCAGGAACCCGGGCACGTCGACGAACGTGAGCACCGCGACGTTGAACGCGTCGCAGGTACGCACGAACCGGGCGGCCTTCTCGGCGGCGTCGATGTCCAGGCAGCCCGCGAGCTGGGTGGGCTGGTTGGCCACGATACCCACGCTGCGGCCGTCGACCCGGCCGAAGCCGACCACCATGTTCGGCGCGAACAGCTCGTGCACCTCGAGGAACTCACCGTCGTCGACGACCCGGGTGAGTACCCCGTGGATGTCGTAGGGCTGGTTGGCCGAGTCGGGGATCAGCGTGTCCAGCTCCCGGTCGGCGTCGGTCAAGGTGTCGCCCACCGAACCGCCCGCCGCCCAGTCGGGGGTGGGGTCGGTGGTGTCGAACAGCGGCGGCTCGGAGAGGTTGTTCGACGGCAGGAAGGACAGCAGCTCCTTGACGTAGGAGATCGCGTCGGACTCGTCGACGCCGAGGTAGTGCGCGTTGCCCGACTTGGTGTTGTGCGTCCGCCCGCCGCCGAGCTCCTCGAAGCCGACCTCCTCACCGGTCACCGTCTTGATCACGTCGGGACCGGTGATGAACATGTTCGAGGTCTGGTCGACCATCACGGTGAAGTCGGTCAGCGCGGGGGAGTAGACGTGTCCGCCCGCGCACGGGCCCATGATCAGCGAGATCTGGGGGATCACGCCGGAGGCGTGCGTGTTGCGCAGGAAGATCTCGCCGTAGAGGCCCAGCGAGACGACGCCCTCCTGGATCCGGGCGCCGCCGCCCTCGTTGATCCCGACGATCGGGCAGCCGGTCTTGATCGCGAGGTCCATCACCTTGACGATCTTCTCGCCGTACACCTCGCCGAGGCTGCCGCCGAAGACCGTGACGTCCTGGCTGAACACGCAGACCGGGCGACCGTCGATCGTGCCGTAGCCGGTGACCACGCCGTCGCCGTAGGGCCGGTTGCCGTCCTGTCCGAAGTTGATCGAGCGGTGCCGGGCCAGCTCATCGAGCTCGATGAACGATCCGGGGTCCAGCAGCAGGTCGATCCGCTCGCGGGCGGTTTTCTTGCCTTTGGCGTGCTGGCGCGCCACCGCACGAGCGGACCCGGCGTGCACCGCCTCGTCGTTGCGGCGGCACAGGTCCGCGAGCTTGCCCGCGGTGGTATGGATGTCCGGATCGTCGCCGGGGACGTCGCCGACCGGCTCGGTGGCACTGCTCATGGCCGCCACCTTAGAAGGGCGGCCTCAGCCACGGCACGGCCCGCCCCGGAGTGTGATGATGCGCGCAGCCGCTTCTCGGCTTATCGGCCCAGATCATCGGCCCGGAGTAGGGTCACCGTGCGTGTCGTCCGACCCCTCGCGCCCGCCGCTCGATGCGGTTGTGCTGCGCCAGGCCCTGGTGGCACCGGCCGGGTCGTACGCCGCACTGGACGTCGCTGCGTCGCTGCCCTCGACGAACACCGCCCTGGTCGCCGCGGCGAAGGACGGGGCGCCCGACCGCACCGTGCTCGTCGCCGAGCACCAGACCGCGGGCCGAGGGCGGGCGGCGCGCAGCTGGGTCGCTCCGGCCCGGTCCGGGCTGGTGTTCTCGGTGTTGTTGCGGCCCACCGAGGTACCGCAGGCCCGGTGGGGCTGGCTGCCGCTGCTGGCGGGTGTCGCGCTGTGCCGGACCGTCGCCGAGGAGGGTGCCATCGAGGCCGCGCTGAAGTGGCCGAACGACCTGTTGCTCGGTGCGGCCGGGGGTAAGGCGGCGGGGATCCTCGCCGAAGTGGTCCCCGGTCCGGCTGTGGTGCTCGGCATCGGGCTCAACGTCACGGTGCGACCCGATGAGCTGCCGGTTCCGCAGGCCACGTCGTTGGCCGTCGAGCAGGCCGCGTGCACCGACCGTGACCACCTGCTGCGGGCGCTGCTGCGCACCCTGGACACCGAGGTGACGACGTGGTGTGCGCACGGCGGTGACGCGGACGCCGCCGGCCTGCGGGAGGCCTACCGGCAACGGTGCGCGACACTGGGCGAGCAGGTCCGGGTGGAGTTACCCGGGCAACCCGCGCTCACCGGTGTCGCGGTGGACCTGGACAGTGCGGGCCGGCTGGTGGTGTGGTCGGATGGGCGATACACAGTGTTGTCGGCCGGTGACGTCACCCACGTCCGGTGAGGAGGAGTCGTGCCGTATCCGGACGACCTGCTCAGGGCTGACGAGCGGGTGCTGATCCACAAGCATCCGCACTGGAAGATGCTGGTGCTGCCGGTGCTGGCCTTCCTGCTCATCGTGGCGGTGTGCGCTTATCTGGCCGCGCTGGTCAGCAAGCAGCCGTGGGAGCCCTACGCCTGGATCGCGCTGGCCGTGCTCGGCGGGATCGGCGTGATCTGGCTGACCCTGGCTCCGCTGCTGCGCTGGCGCACCACCCATTTCGTGCTGACCACCAGACGGGTGCTGGTCCGTGAGGGCGTGTTCTCCCGCAGCGGTATCGACATCCCGATCCAGCGGATCAACAGCGTGCAGTTCCGGCACGGCCTCATTGAACGGATGCTGGGCTGCGGCACGCTGACCATCGAGTCGGCCTCCGACGAGCCACTGGAGTTCGACGACATCCCCCAGGTTGAGCGGGTGCACTCGTTGCTGAACCAGGACCTCAACCCAGACGAGTCCGGCTGGGTCAGCCGGTACTGAGATGGCGGGCAGACAGCTCGGGCTGCCCGACCGGCACCGCGTGGACGGGCTGCCCGGGAGGGTGCGGATCTGGGAGGTCGGAGCGCGCGACGGCCTGCAGAACGAGTCGGTGGTGGTGCCCGTCGAGGTCAAGGCCGAGTTCCTGGATCGGCTGGCCGGCGCGGGGTTGGGAGTACTGGAGGCGACCAGCTTCGTGCACCCGAGCTGGGTGCCACAGCTGGCCGACGCCGCCGAGCTGCTGGCCCTGCTGACTCTTCGGGACGGGGTGCGCTACCCGGTGCTGGTGCCCAATGAGCGCGGGCTGGACCGGGCCCTGGCGGCGGGCGTCACCGAGATCGCGATCTTCGCCGCGGCCACGGAGAGCTTCGCCCGGCGCAACCTCAACCGGGGTCTGGACGAGCAGTTCGCGATGTTCGCACCGGTGGTCGCCCGAGCCAGGGCCGAAGGGCTCGGGGTACGGGGGTACGTGTCGATGTGCTTCGGCGATCCGTGGGAGGGCGCCGTCGGGGTGGGCCAGGTCGTCGCCGTCGGTCGCAGGCTGCTGGACATGGGCTGTGACCAGCTCTCGCTCGGCGACACCATCGGGGTGGCCACCCCCGGTCACGTCGCGGCGTTGCTGGCCGGGTTCCTCGACGCAGGACTCGGGGCCGACGCGCTCGCCGTGCACTTCCACGACACCTACGGCCAGGCGCTGTCCAACACCCTCGCCGCGCTGCAGGCCGGGGTGAGCTGCGTGGACGCCTCCGCGGGGGGGCTGGGCGGGTGTCCCTACGCCGAGTCGGCCACCGGCAACCTCGCCACCGAGGACCTGGTCTGGATGTTGGACGGGCTCGGCATCGAGCACGGGGTGGACCTCGACGCCCTGGTGCGGACCAGCGTGTGGATGGCCCGCCTGCTCGGTAGGCCCGCACCCTCGCGGGTGGTTCGAGCCCTGAGTGGCTGAGCGACCCGGAGGTTGAGGGCTCGTGGAAGCTCCCAACCTCCGGGTTCGCGGTGTTGCCGAGCGCTCAGAGGACCTCGTTGAGCTTGCCGGTGGCTACGTCGAAGACGAATCCACGGATGTTGTCCTTCTTCGCCACGAACGGGCTGGCCTTGAGTCGGGCGATGGACTGCCGGACGTCCTCGTCGAGATCCGGGAAGGCCTCGGCGGCCCAGCCCGGCTTGATTCCGGTCTCGTCCTGGATGGACCTCTTGAACTGGTCGTCGGTGAAGGTCAGCATCCCGCAGTCGGCATGGTGGATCAGGATGACCTCCTCGGTGCCGAGCAGCAGTTGGCTGATCGCCAGCGAGCGGATCGTGTCTTCGGTGATCACGCCGCCCGCGTTGCGGATGACGTGTGCCTCACCCTCGTTGAGGCCGAGGATGCCGTAGACGTTGACCCGGGCGTCCATGCAGGCGACGACGGCGACATGCCTGCCGGGCGGCATCGGCAGCGGGCCCTCGAAGGACTCGGCGTAGCTGGCGTTGTTGGCGAGCAGTTCATCGGTGACGGACACGAATACTCCAAGTGTGCGAGCTGGGAAAGGGGGCACCAAGGAGCCGGCCGCGCGGGCGGGTACTCAGGGCATGCGCCGACGCGCGGCCCCGCTACACAGCTCGTCGTAGGCGAGCATGCGCCGACTCGGCCAGAACTGCTCGAGCAGGGCACGCCGCATGCGCATATCGTCACCTAACCAGCGCCGCACAGGCAAGAGGTCAGTACGCCTCGGCCGGACCGGATACCGTGCGGCGTGGCTGCAGCGGGTGCGCTACCGGCCCCGATGCAGCGTGATCGTGGTCCAGACGCCGAGGTGGACCCGGTCACCGTCGGTCAGCGGGACCTGCCGGCTGGGTGGGATCGGCTCGGAGCCGTCGTTGACATACGTCCCGTTCGCCGAGCCGTCGTCGACCACCGCCCATGACCCGTCGGGCTGGGCGAGCAGCCGGGCGTGCTCGCGGGAGACACCCGGATCGGCCGGTGGACGGGACAAGTCGATCTCCGGCTTGATCCCTCGGGAGATGCTGCGCCTGCCGATGCGCATGGCGGAGCCGGTCAGCTCGACGCGGCGTTGCGGGCTTGCGGCCGGGAAGGTGAACGCCCGTGCGGCCGCGCCGCCTGCCTCGAAATAGGTTCGGTCGGCGGCGATCACAGCGCACCAGGGCGCCGAGGTGAACGGCTGACCGGCGGCGTAGGAGTGGCCGCACTGCTCACAGAACAACCCGATCCGCGGCTCACCACAGTCCGGGCAGGTCGGCATGGGAGGTGGGTTCCTAGTCGCGGCGCAGCGGCGTCGTTTTGGTCGACTCGATATCGAGTTCCATCTCTTCCCTACGGCTCATGCTGGGCAGCCGGAAGGTGCCGGTGTCCGGATCATAGATCTGGTCGAGCTTGCCGAGCAGGCTGTCGTCCTTGTGCTGCTCGGCCAGCTTCCTGGCCTGGAGCAGATGGCCCGTGGCGTCGTCGGTCGCACCGCGCTGGTGCGCGTCCAGTCCGTCCTGGACCGCCTTGGCCAGGTCGGTCCTTCCGGTGACCAGCGCGACCGTGCCGTTGATCGCGGTGGCCTGGGCGAGATCGGTGGTCCAGAACGCGCGGATCCGCGCGCCGGAGAACTCGTTCGTACCGCCATCCGGCTCGGTGTGGGTGAACGTCTGCGGCAGAGGCTGCGCGGCGCCGTCCGGGCGGGGGTGCATGAACGTCATCCGGCAGGCCAGTTTCTCCTCCCCGACGCCACCGGGTTCGAGCTCGACGCAGAGGTGGTAGTCGCGGCTCTCGGTGCCCCACGATCCGGTCGGATAGTCGCCGGTCAGCGGGCCGGTGTCGACCCGGCGGGCGGTGAGGTCCTCGAGCGTCGGCGCGGTCTGCTTGACGAACCGCACGACGGCGCCGGCCGGCGTCCACAGCCGCAGCCCGACCTGGGCGACCGCCTTGCGCATCGAGGTGGCCATCATCGCCCGGAAGTCCTCGGTCAGACCGGCCGGTTCGGCCACCATGTCCACCGTGCCCAGCAGGGCAGACGCGATCATGCGGAGCTCGGCGACGGACCAGTCGGTGCCCACCCCTCGACAGTCGCAGCTGAACTGCCCCTCGCAGTCCGCCAGGGCGGCAGCCAGGTCCTCGGGCGACTCGTGCTGGTTGTGACCGTCGGTCAGCAGGATGGCGTGCCGAATGGCCCCTGGATGCTCGCCGAGCAGCCGGCCGGCCAGCCGCAGCCACGCGCCGATGGTGGTGCCGCCGCTGGTGTCGAGCCTGCGCAGGGCGTCCTTGGCCGCGGCGCGGGTCTGGGCGTCGGCGGGTACCAGCTTCTGCTCCGGCGGCCAGAGCACGCGGGCTCCGAACGATCCGGCGACCAGCGCGAACGGCACCCCGTCGCGAAGCTCGTCGATCGCGGCGCCGGCGGCTTCCTTCGCCTTGGCGATCTTCTCGTGCGGGTAGCCCATCGACCCCGAGCAATCCAGGATCAGGACCTCCGCCGCCTCCGGCCCAGGACCCTCCGCCCTCGCGGAGTCCTGGCCCGCGGAGTCCTGGCTCACCGCGTCGACGGTGATGACGGCATGGACCTCCCTGGCGTCCTCGGCCAGGTAGAGGTTCTGGTGGACCGTGCCGCGGAACTCGGGCGTGCTGGTCATGAGATTGCTCCTCGGTCTGCGATGAAGGCCCGGTCTGCGATGAAAGGGAGTACTACGACGGTGATGTTGTCGTGGCCACCTGCGTGCAGGGCGACCTCGACGAGCTCACGTGCCGCGTTCAGTGGGGCTTGGGATGCGTCCGCTGGGAGTGCCGCCGCCAGCTCGCCGACGCCATCGAGGTAGTTCCACAGACCGTCGCTACAGACCACCATGACTCCTGGGCCGTCGGGCTCGATGGTGATGACGTGCGGATCGAGTGGGGCGGCGTCCCTGCCCAGCCACGCCGTGATGGCGTGCGCGCGTCGGTCGGCGGTGGCGTCGGCGAGCGTCATTGTTCCGGCTGCCAGCACCTGGGCCAGCCATGAGTCGTCCTCGGTCATCCGGCTGGGCGGCGGCGATCCGGTTCCAGCTCGCGGTATCCAGTACGCCCGGCTGTCTCCGACCCAGCCCACCGTGACCTTGTTGCCGGTGCTGACGGCGGAGACGAACGTGCAGGCCGGGGCGCTGCGGGTGTCCGGCTCATCCTCATCGCCGGCCAGGTCGGCGACGGCCCGGCCGGCCGCGCAGATGGCTTCTCGGGTCGCGACGGCCGGGTCACCGTCCGCGCCCAGCGCGACCACCAGTGCTTCGGCGGCGGTCCGCGCGGCGGCGTCGGACGCCTCGTCGGGACGGGCGGACGTCGACACCCCGTCGCACACGATCGCCACCACCGCGGTCCCGCCGTCCGCCGCCTGCTCCACGCCGCGTAGCGCGAGCGCGTCCTCGTTGCGCCGGGGGCGCCGGCCGCGATCGCTGATCCCGCCGGCCACCCCGAGGTCGACCTCGACGCGGTCGCGATGCTGATCGGCCACCCGGGCGCCGCATTCCTCGCAGAACCGGTCCCCCCGGTCCCCCCGGTTCACCGGTTCGGCGCACTGAGGACAGCGCTCACTCGGCATCGCGTCAGCCCCCGACCGTGGCGACGAGGAAGGCGTGCAGCCCGGCGATGACCTGGCGCGGCTCGGCATTGCCGGTGTACCCGGCGAACACCTGCTGCTGTATCTGCTCGCTGATCGTGCTCCATTCCGGAGTGGCCGGCCGCGGCCTTGCCGTCGGCAACACCTTGGTCAACAGCGTCATCATCGGGTCGTCGGCCACGTCGTCGTAGGCCGCTTTCAGCGTCGGGGCCACCGAATACCTCTCCGCCAGCTCCCGCTGTATCGCTCGGGATGTCGACACGAACTTGACGAACTCGGTCGCGTCGGGCACGTCACGGGAGAACTTGCTCACCGCGAGGTCGCCTCCGCCGAGCGCGGCGACCGGTGCGGAGCCGGCGAACGTCGGCAGCGGCGCGACGCCGATCTTGCCCTTGACCTGGCTGGTCGGGTCGTCGTGGTTCATCTGCTGATAGGCGTACGGCCACGAGCGCATGAAGACCGCCTGGCCGGACTGGAACGTTGCGCGGGCATCCTCGAGGTTCATCGTGTCGAACCCGGGTGCGTAAAGGCCGGTTCGGAATGCAGTCTCCATGAAAGTGAGCGCCTTCAACGCCGGTGCGGTCTGGAAAAGCACGGACTGGGCGTCCGGGTCGAGTAGCCGACCGCCTGCGGCCCAGAGATACTCCAGATACTGGACCACCAGCCCCTCGTACCGGGCGCCGTCGGCTACATAGGGCGCCATCTGGTGCTGCGCGCCGACCTGACGCCCGACCTGATCCAGTTCCTCCCAGGTGGCCGGGGGCTGGTGCACCAGGTCCTTGCGGTAGTAGAGGATCCCCACGTCGGTGGTGTACGGGGCGGCCCACAGCTTCCCCTGCCAGACGGCGGTCTGCACGGCTTGGGGCAACGAGACCTGCTCGATCTCCGGGCGCAGCGTGTCCAGGTCCACCAGCCACCCTTTCTGGGCGAATTCAGCGGTCCAGATCACATCGAGGTTCAGGATGTCGAAGTGGCTGAGCCCGGCGTTCAGCTCCAGTGTCAGTAGCTGATGCTGGTCGTCGGTGGTTTCCGGCAGTGCCTCCACCCTTACCCTCGGCCCATGCGGGTGCAGCGCGTTCCACTGGTTCGCGATGTCGTGTGCGGGACCAGCGTCTGCGGCCCCGAGCCCGCCGACCGCCCACACCAGCTCGGTTCCCGGTTTCGGGTCGGTGGCACCCGCGCAGCCGGCGGCGACGAGCAGCACGGTCACGGCCAGCAGGACCCGCCAGGTCGCCCTGGTGTCCTTTCTCATATCCAGCTCCGGTTCCGGCGCTCGTTGGCCTTGTCGACGAACCCGATCCGCTCTCGCACGCTGGGGGCCAGCTGGGCGAGCGCGCGATAGGCGGCCTCCAGGCCGTCCTGCAGCCCGGCCCGGCTGAGTCGGTAGCCCAGCACCGTGTCGGGGATCGGATCGGCCGCCGGGTGCGGCCACGGCCGCCCCGCGCATTCCCAGCCGAGTGCGGTTTCGAGTACTTCCGCGACCGTGTGCCTGCGCCGCCGCTCGTCGAGGTCCAGGGCCAGCAGCCGCTCGGCCGCGGCGAAGAAGTCGGCGGCCAGCACGTGGTCCGACGTCCGGTGGCAGCGGGCGAGGAGGGCGCACAGCCGGGCAGGCACGGCGTAGCGCGAGCCCTCCGGCACCGTCTCCAGCGCGGCCGTCATGCCGGTGCGATCCCCGAGAGCGAAACGGGCCCTGGCGAGCCCGAAGGCGGCACTGACGTAGGACCGGTCGGTCCGCCACACGGCCTCGTACCAGTCTGCGGCGAGCTCGGCGGCACCGGCGCGCTCCGTGCAGACCCCGAGCGCGAGCTTGGGTGCCGCCTCGCCCGGCACGGCGTCGAGCACCTCGGTGAACCGCGTCCTGGCCGCCTCGATCTCGCCGTCGACCAGCGCATACAGCCCCCGGTACCAGTCCACCCGCCAGTCGGCGGGCTGGTCGTGCTCCAGCGCATCGAGGTCGTCGCCGACCGCCGGATGGCGCAGCTCGATCCGCGCTCGGATTCCCCGCAGCCGCGTCTGCAGCGAAGGATCGGGCAGCTGGGTCAGGACCCGCTCGGTCTCCCCAGGACTGTCCGTGCTGATGGTGGCCAGCAGGCCGGCGTGCGGGTCGGCGGGGTCGACCTGCGGGTCCGGCAGGGCAAGAGCCACTGCGACGGTGTCGGGCGCTTCGGTGGGAAAGGTGTCCGGGTCCGCTCCGACCACGCGCAGCTCAGGCCCGAAGAGGGTGGACGCGGCGGGGAACGGGTGGCCTTCCTGCAGCGCGCGAACCTCCCGCAGCACGCCCTCGACCTGCTCGGCCATCTCTGCCGCCGAGGCGAACCGCCGCCGCGGATCGGGGTTCGTCGCACGCCGCAGCAGCCGGGAGAAGGATGGGTGCCGGGCGAGCAGCGGCACCTCGCCGGGGTCCGGGATGCTGCCTCGCCGGTCAGTCGCGAACCCCGGGAACGGGAAGCTGAGCACTGCCATCATCCGCGCGACCGGATAGAGGTCGGTCGCGACCGACGGGCCGTGGATGGCGATGTCCGGGTCCTGGTAGCCGGGCTTGCCCCAGATCGGACCCTCCCGGTCGTCCATCCGGCGCACCGCACCGAGGTCGACCAGCTTGACGCCGTCGGTGGAGTGGATCACGTTGTCGGCGGACAGGTCGCAGTACAGCAGTCCCCGGTCGTGCAGGTGTCCCAGCGCGGCCAGCACCTCGAGGGCGAACCCACAGACCTGCTCCACGGGCAGGTGGCCCTCGGTGTGCCGATATTCCTGATAGAGCTGCTTCAACGACTTGCCCTGCAGGTACTCCAGGACGATGTAGTCGACATCCCGGCCGGTCAGCGGGTGCGGATGGGTGATCATCGTGTGCACGGTGACGATGTTCGGGTGCTTGGCATCGGCCAGTGCCGCCAGCTCCGCGACCGCCGCCTGGTGTTTGTCCGGGTCGTCGGGGTCGATCAGGCCCTTGAGCACCACCCAGCGCTTGACCCGACGATCCCAGGCCCGGTAGACCCAGCCGAGCCCACCGTGCGCGATGGCTCCCTCCACCGTGAACTGCTCGTCGCCGACGAGTGCGCCGGGACCCAGCGGAGGCTTGAAGGAGAACCGGGTCCGGCACTGCGGGCAGAAACCCTCGCTCCTGCCGGGTCGTCCGTTGCGGGGCTGCCCCACCGGCAGGCGGCACGCGGGGTTCGGGCAGCGCCGCTTGGCCTCGGGCACCGTCGGGTCGGTGAGCACCACCGCCGTCGGGGCGCCGACCGGAACCGGGGGCAGGCTGACCAACTGCCCGCGCCGGGAGCCGGGTCGGGCACCACCGGAGGAGACCTGGAAGCGCTCCGGCGAACTCGACCTCACCTGCGACCTCGACGTCGGCGCAGCTGACGGCGGGCTGAGCTGGGGGGTGGCGGGCCGGGGCGGGGCCGGCCGTGGGGCGGCGGCGGTTCCGCAGCGGGTGCAGTAGCCGTCCTCGCCGAGCACGGCGCCGCATCCCGCCTTCGGGCAGTCAGTCGTCATACCGCGTCCCGCTCGCCCCGTTCGGCACTGTCGCGTTGACCGCGTTCTGGTACTCCGCGACGACGGCCGCCGCGACGCCCAGGTCGCAGGGAGCGCTCCACAGCACATCGCGGGCCCGCTGGTAGCGCTGTTCGAGTGCGAGGTCCTCGACCCGCCCCGATGCGGCGGCCTTCGCCTGGTAGCTGAGCAGCCGCCCGCGCAGCTCAGCGCGGGTCCGCAGCGGCCGGCCGGCCTCGGCCAGCTCGGTCTGAGCCCGCTGCCGCGCCGCGTCGGCGGCGTGCTCCAGTGCGGGCAGTTCGGTCGCGAGCCGCCGCCAGTCGCCGTGCTGATGCAGCTCGGTGGTGACGGCCAGCCGAGGGTCGAGCGGCTGGCGTGCGGGCGTGTCGGGGTCCGGTGCCCGCACCCCGCGGATCTTGGTGTGTGCCCGGTGGCACTCGACGAGGATCCGCCGGTCGATCCGGGTCACCTCGGCCAGCGTCGCGGTGACCCGGTCGAGGCGGGGCTGGGCCTGGCTGCGAAGCCCGCCGAGTGCCTGGAGCTCGGCGTGGACCAGTTCACACCGCACGGCGAGCGCCTCGGCCTCGGCCAGCTGGACCGCATCCTCGGCCCACAGCCGCAGCGGATCGGTCAGGCCGATTCGCCGTATCGCGTCGAGCTGGGTGCTCAGCTCGGGAAGTACGGCGGCGGCCGGGTCCGCGTCAGCCGCGAGGCCGAGGTCCGCGGTGCGGGCTTCGGCGTCCCGCAGCAGTTCGTGGCAGCGGTCGATGCGGGGACCCAGCTCGGCCCATACCCGATCCACCGCGGTCACCACGTCACGGACCCGGGCGCGGAGCGTCCGCATCTCGGCCACCAGCTCGTCCAGGGTGACCTGCTTGTCCGGCCCCTCCGGTGACCCGCCCGGTGACCTGTCCGGGGCAGGCAGCACCACGGTGAGGGTGCCGGTCACCAGCTCGTCGATCTCCTGCAGGTTCGCGTGCGTCGGCTGGGATCGTTGCGGCCGGATCTCGCGAACCCGCACCACCGTGGCCCGATAGGTCTCGTAACAGGTCCAGAGCAGTGCGAGGTCCGCACGTGCCTGCGCCCTGCGTTCGCGGGTCGCACCCTCCAGCGTGGCGCACTCCAGCAGCTTGCGGCCGAGATGATCTTCCAGCTCCATCAGGTCCCTGAAGATGGCCTGATGTTCGATGGCGAGCCGTTCGGCGACGGCATCCGCGTCGGCGGTGGTGAAGGTCGTCATGGTGTCAGTCCTGGTAGTCCGGTGTCGGGGGAGCGGGTGGCGGGCTGTGGTCGTCGAGCTTGGGGGCCAGCCAGAGCTGGTAGCTCCTCAGCCACTGGTGGTGCTGGACGCGGCGGGCCAGCACGCCGTTGACGAACCGCACGAGGTCGGAGGCATTCCGGTTGATCGCGACGCCGTAGGGCTCCACGGTGAGCTTCGGCCCGACGATCTTGGTCCGGGGATCCTGTGCTGCCATGCCCGCGAGCAGGACGTCGTCGGTCGACACCGCGACCACCTCGCCGAGCTGCAGCTTGACCAGGCAGTCCGTGGCGGTGGGCACTCCCACTGCCACCGGGTGCGCTGGATCGGCCAGGATCTCCGTCAATGACGTCGAGCCGCGCGCCGCGCAGACCCGCTTGCCGCCGAGGTCGGACAGACCGGTGACGGTGGAGTCGCGGTCGACCAGCACTCGTTGCCCGGTGTTCAGGTAGGGGGCGCTGAACGCCACTTGAGTTTCCCGCTGACAGGTGATGCTCACCGTGGCCACCACGAGGTCGACCTCGCCGGTTTCCACGGGGTTGAGCCGGTTGGCGACGTCGAGCGGTTTGAACACCACCGCGTCCCGGTTGCCGAAGATCGCCTCAGCGATGTCTCGGACGACGTCGATGTCGAACCCTTGTAGCCGCAAGTTCTCGTCCCGGAAGGCGGTCAGGTAGGTGTCCTGGTCCACGCCCGCGACCAGATGCCCGCGCTGCTGGATGTGAGCCATCGTCGAACCGGTGGGCATCCGGCCAGGTTCGGGCAGCGTGCTCGGCGGGCGCAGGCTGTGCACACACCCCGATACGGCGGGCTCCGGCTCCGGTGCCACGGTCGGACGCTCGACGGCCGCGGGCGGGGGTGTCGCGGGCGGGGGTGCCGCGGGCGGGGGTGCCGCGGCCACGGTGACCGGGTGGTCCGACGATCCGCACCCGGCGGTCGCGACGAGCAGAACAGTGCCCAGCCCAGCGCAGCGCAGCGTGTCACGGATCCTCATCGGTAGTCCTCCAGCCGTTGGCGGATGCCCAAGGCCACCCCCACCGCCGCGGCGACGGCCAACCCGCCGGTGCCGTACGTCAAGCCGGTGAGCCAGTCCTCAGCTCGACCGATGTCACTGTCGAACGCCGCTTGCTCCTGCGTGACGGCCGTGGCCAGCGTGTTGTCCAGCGCGGTGAACGCAGTAGCGGAGCTGCCCGGCTTGGCGTCGATGGCAGCGTGGATGGCCGACCCGTATTCCCCTTCGTCATCCAGCTTCCGCACCTGGGTGTGTGCGATGCTGTAGTCATGGGCCTCGCGGATCGCTTTGTCCAGGATCGGCCTCTGGTCGGGGAGGGCGAACTTCCGGGCCGCCCCGAGCGCGCCGCCGATGTCGTCGGGACGGTCGGTTTTGTCATGTCGCGCGAGCAATTGCATCTTCGCGTCGAAATCCGGCTCGCTGGCAGCACCGTTGTGGGACACCAGCGCGAGGCTCTCGATGGCGCGGGCTTTCAGCGCCACGATCTGCGCCGGCCCCAGTGCCTCGGATACCGACCGGCTATGGCCGGACGAACTCTTCAGATAGCCGGCTGACATCGCGACCGCGGCCGTCCACCACAGCAAGCCGATCAGTACGGCCCCGGTCGCGGCGACCAGGCCGATGTTGAAGACCCGATGCGTCCGCCGGAATAGGAATACCTGCGCCCAGATCAGCCCGGCCAGACTCACCGCGCCCGAGGTGAGCGCGATGACCGGAATCGACCCGGCCCGGAGATAGGCCGCGTCGAGCCGGGACGCCTGCTCCTGCTGCAGTTGCTCCGCCTCGGGCAGGATCGAGGTCTGCATCAGCTCCGAAGCGCGCCGTAGGTAGGCCACCCCGACCGGCAGACCTCGCCGGTTGTTCGCCCGGGCCCGCTCGACCAGGCCGGTGTAGCGGGGTAGCTCGGCGTCGATGCCGGTGATCCCGGTGGCGGTCACCTCATCCTGACCGCCCAGGGCGCCGGCATCTGCCAGGCTGCTCGCCGCGGTGTTCACGTACTGGTCGTAGCCCTGCTGCAGCTTGGTCGGTGGTACGCCACTGGCCAGGTAAGCACTGGTTACCGTGGCGTTCGCGTCGGCCAGCGATCGGTACAGGGTGGTCACGTCGGTGTTGAGTGGCGCGATGCGGTGCGTGATGTCGTAGATGGCGCTGTTCCGGCTGATCGCGGCGCTGAGCCCGACGCCCCCAGCCAGCAGAACCCCGATCACCAGGATGATCCGGGCGACTCGGAGTTTGCCTGGTGTGGTGTCCCAGTCAGCAATCAGCCGGTCGATGTGGCGGTAGCGCCGGACCCGCAACAGCACCGGGCCCAGCGGCGCTAGCCGGGCCTTGCCGGTCGGCTGGTTGCGTTGCACGGTCGCCCCTTCGGTTCGAACAATGTCGACTGGATCAGTAGAACGTCCGCGGCGTGCCGTGGCTAGAGGGCAGCCCTCATTGCGCTGGTCAGGCCATTGGCGTGGGGATAATGTGGAGCAATGGTGGGGTCGCGATGTCCGTCGGGCGGGCTGGTGGTGCATTTCCAGGGCCGGCAGATCGCTGTGTTGTGCCCCGGCTATCCGCCATTCACCTTCGGCCGGGGTGCGGACCGCATGTTGCGGTTCGGTCATGACGTCCTCGGTGGCGGACCTGACCTGCACATTCCCCGTAACGTCGGCTCAATCAGATCTGCCGACGGGCGGTGGGTGGTGTGTAATGACAGCAAGACCCGGCCGTTCGACGTCATCGTGCGCGGTGTGTCGAATCCGCTACCGCCACAGTCCTCACCGGACGCCCGCTCGGTGTGGGCGGTTTCGCCACCCGGCCTGGAGATCAAGGTGGTCGCGCCGTCCGGCCGGTACCTGCTGTCGGCTTTCGTCGACACCCCCCGGCTGCCGGTCACCGACCAGCCCGAGGGCGAGGACCCCAGCACCGTCCCGCTGCAGGAGCCGACCGAACACGACCGGTTGCTGCTCGCTGCCAAGTTCCTGGCACTACCCGGCCCCGGCGACGCGGTCGGTAACCGGGAGGCCGCCCAGTACGCCACCGCCGCCCTGCCGGACGACCGGCCGGCCACCGAACGAGCCGTGGACAACTGCGTGGGCCGGTGGTGCCGGAAACTGCAGGATCTCGGGGTGACCGGGATCAGCGGCCGGGAGAACATCAACCAGCTGGGTCGTCAACTGCTCGCGTGGGGGGTCTTGCGGCAGGAGGACCGGGAGCTGCTCCGCCCGCAGGCTTAGGACCTCGGTGCCACGGGGCGCACCTGGCGCAGTACGTGGTCGGCCACGGCCACGAAGCCGGCCAGGTCGTTCATTATGGGGTAGAACACTGAATTCTAGCCGGGGAGGCGATGATGAGCGAAGCGGTACGGCGGGTCTGCACGCATACGGGCGATCCGGCCTGGCTGGTGAGCGGCTACGACACCATCAGGCGGCTGCTCACCGATTCTCGGCTGGGCCTGACCCACGCGGACCCCGAGAACGCATCCGCGCTGTCCGAGTCGGTCATCTTCGGCCGGGCGCGGCGGGCGACCGCGACCGAGCGGGAAGATCACGCGCAGATGCGCAGGCTGATCGCCCGGTCGTTCTCCGCCCGCAGGCTGGCGAGCCTGCGACCCCGGGTGCAGGACCTGGTCGACGGCCTGCTCGACGACCTCGCCCGCAGAACACCGCCCGCGGACTTCCACGAAGCCATCTCCTTCCCGCTGCCCGCGTTGGTCATCTGCGAACTGCTGGGAGTGCCGTTCGCGGACCGCGACGACTTCCGCGGCTGGTCCGACGCGGCCGCGGAGACCGCCGATCACAGCCGGTCCACCAGCGGGGTCAACGCGCTGTTCGGCTACATCGGACAACTCGTGGCCCGAAAGCTGGACGAGCCCGCCGAAGACGTGCTCTCCGACCTGATCGCGGTACATCGCGAGGACCCCGAGACGTTCCCGCTGGACCGGGTGTCACAGTTGGGTGCCGGGCTGTTGTTCGCCGGCCACGAGACGACGGTCGGGGCGATCGACAGAGGTGTCGTGCTCCTGCTGACTCACCCGGCTCAGCGGGAGCTGTTGCACCGGGATCCGGCGCTGGTGCCCGCCGCGGTGGAGGAGATGCTGCGGGCCATCTTCCCGGAGTCGATGCCGCAGACCGAACCCGCCACCGGCCTGCCCCGCTGGACCAACACCGAGGTCACCGTCGCCGATGTCACCATTCCCGCCGGAGACCTGGTACTACTCCAGGTCAGTGAAGCCAACAACGACGAGCACGTCTTCGGCACCCCCGACGAGTTCGACGTGACCCGGGCGAACAACCCGCACTTGACGTTCGGGCATGGCCCGCATTTCTGCGCCGGCGCGCCGCTGGCCCGGATGGAACTGCAAGCGCTCTTCGGCAGCCTCTTCGAGCGCTTTCCCGCGTTGCGCCTTGCCGTGCCTGCCAAGGAGCTGCAGATCCGTACCCAGCGGCTCACCGGCGGCCTCAACAGCCTGCCCGTGACCTGGTAGACCAGTCCTCACCCGCAGCGCCCGACGAGACGAGGACAGCAGAGCGTGACCAGCCGCGACATCGACTTCCGGGGGGCCCGCTACTACGCCATCCCGATGGCGACGAAGTTCCGGGGCATCCTCATCCGGGAAGGGCTACTCCTCGAAGGCCCGGCCGGGTGGGGCGAGTTCTGCCCGTTCCCGGAGTACGACGACCAGGAGTCGGCATCGTGGCTGGCCACGGCGGTCGAGCAGGCCACGGTGGGCTGGCCCGCACCGGTGCGGGACCGGATTCCGATCAACTGCACCGTCCCCGCGGTCGACCCGCAGCGGGCGCACCAGATCGCCGCGACGTCGGGGTGCGGTACCGCGAAGATCAAGGTCGCCGATCACCCCGATTCGCTGGCCGAGGACCTGGCCCGGGTCGAGGCGGTCCGGGATGCCCTGGGTCCGGGTGGCGCGATCCGGGTGGACGCCAACGGGGTCTGGGACGTCGACACCGCCGTCACGCACATCCGCCGGCTGGACAAGGCGGCAGGCGGGCTGCAGTACGTCGAACAGCCGTGCCCGAGCATCGAGGAGCTCGCCGCCGTCCGCCGTCAGGTCGACGTGCGGATCGCCGCTGACGAGTCGATCCGCCGGGCCGAGGACCCGCTGCGGGTCGCCCTGGCGGGCGCTGCCGACGTCGCGGTGCTCAAGTGCGCCCCACTCGGCGGTGTCCGGCGCTCGTTGCGGGTGGCCGAAGCGGCTGGGCTGCCGTGCGTGGTCTCCTCGGCGCTGGAGACCAGCGTCGGCCTCGCCGCCCAGCTCGCGCTGGCCGCGGCGTTGCCGGAGCTGGACTTCGCCTGCGGTCTGGGCACCCTGTCACTACTGTGCGGCGACGTCGTCCCCGATGCCGACTCGCTGTGGCCCGAGGACGGCTACCTGTCTGTGCCCCCCGCGCCTGCCGCGCCCGATCGGGCTCGGTTGGACACCTACGAGCGGGTCTATCCGGATCGGCTGGCCTGGTGGCGCGAACGGCTCGCCCGGGTCCGGGCTCTGAGCGCGTGACTCGTCGTTCTGTCGGTGCCGCCTGCGACATTGGCCGTGAACAGGAGGGAGGGGCACCATGACGGCTATGACCGAACCGATCGGACTCGCCGAGGGTCGCCCGTTCACGGTGCACGACCTGGAGGCGATGCCCGATGACGGCCGGCGCTACGAGCTCATCGACGGGATGCTGCTGGTGACCCCGGCACCGGGCTGGTCGCATCAGGAGATGTCGGCCGCGCTGTATGTCGAGCTTCGACGCACTTGCCCGGCGGAGCTGCGGGTGTTGCTGGCGCCGTTCGCGAGGTGCAGTCCGATGTGCTGGTGGCGCGGTATGCGGATCTGACCGAGGCGTGTCTGCCGGTGGCTCCGGTGCTGGCGGTGGAGGCGTTGTCGCGCAGCACCCAGCTGGGCGACCGCAACACCAAGAAGGCGCACTACGAGCGGCTGGGCGTGCCGTCGTACTGGCTGCTCGACCCGGTTCAGCCGGGCGGGCTGGAGGTCTACGAGCTCGACGAGTGCGGCCGGTATCAGCTCACGGTGAAGGTGAGCGGCGACGAGAGCTACACCGCAACTCACCCGTTCCCGGTCCAGGTCTGCCCGGCGCGGTTGCTCGACGGCCTGCGACCGATATGACGGTCTCGTTCAGCTCTCCGCTGGTTCGTCGGCTGCATCGATAGCCGTTATCAGGTCGTCGACGAGGTCAGCGGGGACGATCGCCCGGACCTACAGCACGCATCCCATACGACCGGCCCCTTAGGCAGACTTGGCACCCCTCTGGCGCTAGATCGAGGTCTGCGGAATCGCGTGACAAAGCCAACCTCGTGATACATCGGCCGTATCGTGCCAGGGCGCCGGACACAGCGTGCATGAGTGCACGACACACCGGGCATGGGTGCACGACACACCGGGCATGGGGGCCTGACACGCCGGGGTGGGGTCAGAGGGTGAGGAGGGTGAGTGCGGGTGCGTGCAGCGGCCCGTTGGAGGAGAGGGCTGTGCCGGTGTCGTAGCGGGGGGCGCCGGACAGGTCGGTGAACCGGCCGCCGGCCTGTTCCACCAGCACCTGCACCGCAGCCACGTCCCAGGGATTGACGATCGGCTCGGCGGCGAGGTCGATCACTCCCTCGGCGACCAGGCAGTGCTGCCAGAAGTCGCCGAAGGCGCGGTTCTCCCAGCAGGCGTCCACCAGGGCCAGGTAGGACTCCCGGCTGTGGTACTCGACCCAGCTGCCCAGGTGGGTCGTGGAGACGTACGCGTCGGCCAGTTCGCCGACCTGCGATACCCGGATGGCCCGGGTCGCCCCGTCCATGTCGCGGGTGTGCGCACCCACCCCGGCGGCGGCCCACCAACGGCGCCCCAGCGCAGGTGCGCTGATCACCCCGGCCACCGGCCTGCCGTCCTCGACCAGCGCGATGAGAGTGGCCCAGATCGGCAGGCCGCGCAGGAAGTTCTTGGTCCCGTCGATCGGGTCCAGTACCCACACCCGGGCTGCGTCGGCGGACCCGCCGCGTTCCTCACCGAGCACCGCGTCGCGCGGTCGCTGCACGGCCAGCACCGCTCGCACCGCGTCCTCCACGGCGAGGTCCGCGTCGGTGACCGGGGTGCGGTCGGGTTTGCGTTCGATGCGCAGGTCCACGGCGCCTGCCCGGTCCAACGTGATCGTGTCGGCGGTGTCGGCGAGGGCGAGAGCAAGGGCGAGATCAGGATTGTGCTCGGTCACAGGCACGAATGCTCCCAGGCGGACCTACGCTGAGCGCCGTGAACACTGTGTTGCTGGCTGAGGACGACACCGGCATCGCGCAACCGCTGTCCCGCGCCCTGCAGCGGGAGGGCCACCGGGTGGTGGTGGTCGGCGACGGGCCGTCCGCGCTGGCCCGCGCCGGCGACGGGGAGGTGGACCTGCTGGTGCTCGACCTCGGCCTGCCCGAGATGGACGGACTGGATGTCTGCCGCCGGCTGCGCCGGATCCGGCCTGATCTGCCGGTGTTGATGCTCACCGCCCGAACCGACGAGGTGGACTTCGTGGTCGGGCTGGACGCGGGTGCCGACGACTACGTCGCCAAGCCGTTCCGGCTGGCCGAGCTCCTGGCCAGGGTGCGCGCACTGCTGCGCCGCAGCGCGCCGGATGCGCTGGAGGCAGGCGGGGTGGTGATGGACCTCGCGGCCCGCCGAGTGCTCGTGGAGGGTAGCGAGGTCGGGCTGGCGAACAAGGAGTTCGAGCTGCTGCGGGTGTTGCTCTCCCGCTCGGGACAGGTGATCAGCCGGGAAGAGATCCTGCGTGACGTGTGGCACGACCCCGAGCTCAAGACCTCGAAGACGCTGGACATGCACATGTCCTGGCTGCGCAGGAAAATCGGTGGCCGCCGGATCACCACGATCCGTGGGGTCGGGTTCCGATTCAACGCCACCTGAAGATTCAACGACTCCCGCGGACGCCTCGTGCGGCTAGCGTGCACTCGTGCGGCGGAGGATCCTGCAGTCCACGCTGATCGTGGTGACGATCACCGGCTTGGTGCTGGGTGGACCGCTGGCGTTCGCCACCTGGCGGCTCGTGGAGGATTTCACCCGGGCCGAGCTGCTCACCCGGCTGGAGCAGGTGGTGGCTCGGCTGGACGACCAGAGCTCCACCGCTCTGGGCCGCCCTGGGGAGGACCTGCGCTCGGTCGAGCTGGCGATGCCACCCCGCGGCCAGCTGGTGGTGGAGTCACCGAGCACCGGCCGATCGGTGCTCGGGGTCGACCCTGGTCCCGGTGCGGTGGTGGAGTCGCTACCCCTCGGGCAACGCGGCACCGCCCGGCTCGCCATACCCGGGGAGGCGATGTACCGCGCCCAGGTGCAGGCGGTAGCGCTGGTGGGTCTGTTGCTGGTGCTGTCGGTGGGGCTGGGTGCCGCCATCGCCACCGTGACCGCCCGGCGGCTGGCGGGGCCGTTGCAGGACGTCGCCGAGCGCGCCGCCCGGCTCGGCGCTGGGGACTTCCGCTCCACTCCGCATCGCCACGGCATCCCCGAGCTCGACCGGGTCGCGGACGTCCTGGATGCCTCGGCGAGCGCGCTGGCCCAGCTGGTCCAGCGGGAGCGGGACCTTGTCGGCGACGTGTCGCACCAGCTCCGCAGCCGCCTCACCGCGCTGCAGCTGCGACTCGACGAGCTCGCTGCGCACCCCGACCCCGAGATAGCGGCCGAGGCCGAGGCCGCCCTCGAACAGGCCGAACGGCTCAACGCGGTGCTCAACGAGCTGTTGCGGGCTACCGAGGAGGCCAGGGCTGCCACCGCAGAGTCGGTGCAGCTGGCCGGGCTGCTCGGCGAGGTGGTCGCCGACTGGCGACCGCAGGCGAATGCCCAGCGCCGGAATGTGCGGCTGCGGGTGGACGGCGGGCTGCACGCCAGGGTCACGCCGGGACGGCTACGGGAGGCACTCGGGGTGCTGATCGACAATGCGCTGCGGCATGGCGGAGGCGAGGTGGGGTTGTCCGTACGTCCCGGCGGAGCCGGCCGGGAGGGCATGATCGTGGTGGAGGTGACCGACGCCGGCGCCGGGGTACCCGAGGTGCTGATCCCGCACGTGTTCGAGCGGGGGGTCTCCGGGGCGAGCTCCACCGGCCTTGGGCTGGCGTTGGCCAGGGCACTGGTCGAGGCCGACGGGGGACGCCTGGAGCTCAGCTCGGCGCGGCCCGCGACCTTCGCCGTCTACCTGCGGGTACCGCGGGCAGACGACATGCTGGACACCCCCCGGCCGGGCGCCGGGGCGGTGCGCTGACACCGCTGGGCTCGCGCCTCAGCCGGGCCGGAACTCTTCCGTGTCCCGCCCGGCCGCAGGCACCGGTGCCGGACGCCGCCCGTTCTCCTCCGGGAAGGCGTACTTGCGGAATGCCCACCACCGGAACACCATCGCCAGCAAGGTACCGATCACGTTGGCGGAGACGAAGTCCGCGATCTCCTGGGTGAGCAGGCTCGCCTCGGGGACCTGGAGGTCCAACACGTACCGGGAGATCCACAGCGGTATGGCGTTGATCATGAGGCCCACGCCGCAGATCACGAAGAACAACGCGGCTTCGTGGTGCCGTTCGCGGCCACCCCTGGTACGGAAGGACCATTCCCGGTTCAGCACGTAGGACAGGATCGTGGCGACCAGCACTGCGATGATCTTGGCGGTGACCGGCTTGGGTGCCAGCACCGTCGTCTTGAGCAGCGTGAACACCGAGATGTCCACCACGTAGGTGGTTCCGCCGACCATGATGAACTTGACCATCTCGCGGTTGCGGACAGCGATGTCCCGGTAGGGCTGAGGGATCCGGATGAGCACGGCGTCGATCACGGACACCGCCGCAGTCTACGGACTGTATGTGCGTCATCTGTGCCGATCCCCGAATCGGGCGTCGCGGCGGGAGTGCTCAAGGACGGTGACCTCCGGCGCCGGCCAGACCGGGCAGGGATAGGATCGCTCCTTCGTGGCACCCCGAACCAGCCTTCCCGTCGTCGGCATGGTGGGCGCCGGGCAGCTGGCCCGGATGACCCACCAGGCTGCCGTGGCTCTGGGCCAGTCCCTGCGGGTACTGGCCGCCACGGCGGACGAGCCCGCTGCGCTGGTGACCCCCGACGTGGTCATCGGCAGACACGATGATCTAGCGGCGTTGCGTGCCTTCGCGGTGGGCTGTGACGCGCTGACCTTCGACCATGAGCACGTCCCCACCGAGTACCTGCGAACCCTGGTCGCCGAAGGGGTGCGGGTCCATCCTGGCCCCGACGCGCTGCGGCATGCCCAGGACAAGCTGTTGATGCGCCGGACGCTGGCCGGTCTGGGTGTCGCGGTGCCACCGTTCCGGGAGGTGACCCGGCCGCAGGACGCGGTGTGGTTCGGGGCCGAGCACGGCTGGCCCTGTGTGCTCAAGGCGGTCCGCGGTGGCTACGACGGACGGGGGGTCTGGATGCTCAACACCCCCAGTGGCGCGCAACGGGTGGTGGCCGAGCTGCTGGCCGCGGGCACCCCCCTGATGATCGAGCAATGCGTGGCGATGCGCCGGGAGCTGGCCGGCCTGGCGGCCCGCTCGCCGTTCGGCCAGGGCGCCGCGTGGCCGGTGGTGCAGACCGTGCAGCGGGATGGCATCTGTGTGCGGGTGCTCGCCCCGGCGCCGGGCCTCGACGAGGACGTCGCGCTGGCCGCCCAGGAGCTCACCCTGCGGGTGGCCGGGGAGCTGGGGGTGGTCGGCGTGCTCGCCGTCGAGCTGTTCGAGTCGCCGACTGGGCAGCTCGTGGTCAACGAGCTGGCGATGCGCCCGCACAACAGCGGGCACTGGACCATCGAGGGTGCGGTGACCTCCCAGTTCGAGCAGCACCTGCGGGCGGTGCTGGACTATCCGTTGGGGTCCACCGAGCTGCGTGCCCCGGCGGTTGTGCTGGCCAACGTGCTCGGCGCCGACAGTCCTCCCGAGATGAGCCTGGACGAGCGGCTGCACCACCTGATGGCCCGGTATCCGCAGGCGAAGGTGCATGTGTACGCGAAGGCGGAGCGGGCGGGACGCAAGATCGGGCACGTGACCGTGCTGGGGGAGGCGCCGGAACCGGCCCGTGAGGTGGCCGTCCGATCCGCCGCCTTCCTCGCCACCGGGCAGTGGCCGGACGGGTACGACGAACACGGCGGGAGAAGGGACACGGCGTGAGCGAGCCTCTGGTAGGCGTGATCATGGGTAGCGGCTCGGACTGGCCGGTGATGCGCGCCGCCGCCGATGCCCTCGACGAGTTCGGCGTGCCGCACGAGGTCCGCGTGGTCTCCGCGCACCGCACGCCGGCCCGGATGCTCGAGTACGCCCAGCAGGCCGCGGGCCGCGGCCTGAAAGTGATCATCGCGGGTGCCGGGGGCGCAGCCCACCTGCCGGGCATGGTGGCCTCGTCGACCGTGCTGCCGGTGATCGGGGTGCCGGTGCCGCTGGCTCGTCTGGACGGGTTGGACTCGCTGCTCTCGATCGTGCAGATGCCTGCGGGCGTGCCGGTCGCCACGGTGTCGATCGGCGGGGCGCGCAACGGCGGGCTCCTCGCGGTGCGCATCCTCGCGGCGTCCGATCCGGCGTTGGGCGAGCGGTTGGTGGTGTTCCAGCGAGATCTCGCCGAACGGGCGTTGCGCACCGATCTCCAGAGCTGAACACTGCCCTGCAGTCCGGCGACGGTGTGTGCCGTCTCATGAACGCTCTGTGCAGTTCGGGGGAGACGCGGCCGGTCTCGCTCAGTTAGCATCCGTTAACTGGGCGATGCACAGGAGGCGTGCCGTGAACCCCGACTTCGGCATCTACCAACTCGGTTACGAGCACGATGCGCTGCGCGAGGCGGTGCGCGCGATGGCCGAGAAGGAGATCGCCCCGTACGCCGCGGCCGTCGACGACCAGGAGCGATACCCGGAAGAGGCCCGGACCGCGATGGTGCGCTCGGGATTCCATGCGGTGCACGTGCCGGACACCTACGGCGGCGAGGGTGCGGACTCGGTGGCCACCTGCATCGTGATCGAGGAGGTGGCGCGGGTGTGCGCCTCGTCCTCGCTGATTCCGGCGGTGAACAAGCTGGGCACGATGGGGCTGCTGCTGGCCGGCTCGGAGGATCTGAAGAAGCAGGTGTTGCCTTCGCTGGCGGCGGGTGAGGCGATGGCCTCCTATGCGCTGTCCGAACGGGAGGCGGGCAGCGACGCCGCCGCGATGCGGACCAGGGCGCGGCGCGACGGCGAGCACTGGGTGCTCAACGGTACGAAGTGCTGGATCACCAATGCCGGCGAGTCCACCTGGTACACCGTGATGGCCGTGACCGACCCGAGCAGCGGCGCAGGCGGGATCAGCGCCTTCGTGGTGCGTGCCGACGATCCGGGCTTCTCCGTCGGCCCCAAGGAGCGCAAGCTCGGCATCAAGGGCAGTCCGACCAGGGAGATCTACTTCGAGGACTGCACGATTCCGGCGGACCGGATCATCGGCGAGCCCGGCACCGGGTTCAAGACGGCCCTGCAGACCCTCGACCACACCCGTCCGACCATCGGCGCGCAGGCCGTGGGAATCGCGCAGGGTGCGGTGGATGCCTCGATCGCCTACGTCAAGGAGCGCAGGCAGTTCGACAAGGCGATCGCTGACTTTCAGGGTGTCCAGTTCATGCTGGCCGACATGGCGATGAAGACCGAGGCCGCCCGCCAGCTGGTGTACATCGCCGCCGCGCGTGCCGAGCGCGGGGAGGGCAAGCTCGGCTTCATCTCCTCGGCGTCGAAGTGCTTCGCCTCCGATGTGGCGATGGAGGTGACCACGGACGCCGTGCAGCTCTTCGGCGGCTACGGGTACACCAGGGACTTCCCGGTGGAGCGGATGATGCGGGACGCGAAGATAACCCAGATATACGAGGGCACCAACCAGATCCAGCGGGTCGTCATGGCCCGTGCCCTGCTCAAGGGCTAGATCATCGGTCATGCCGTGGTGTCGGAGCCGTGTGTAGTTCATGATCAGGCCGCCTCCAGGCCGTCCGGTGGGGTAGGTCGTCCGAAGACACCGTCGATAGCCAGGCGGGCGCGTTCGTGGCTGGAGGGGACGAGGTGGGTGTACACGCGGAGGGTGAAGCCGGGGTCGGAGTGGCCGAGGTACACCGCGAGCTCTTTGATCGACACGCCCTCGGCGAGCAGGGTGGAGGCGTAGAAGTGCCGCAGTGCGTGCATGCCGTCGACCTGTTTGGTTCGGGTCAGGCCCGCAGCACGAAAGGCCCCATCCCACACCGTTTTGGTGAGTAGGTCACCGGAATGCAGACGGCCGTCGTCGCCGGTGACCAGGAGCCGGACAGTGGTGGGTTCGCCGGTGGCCTTGCGCCACGGCAGGGTCACGGTGGTTGGCGGGTAGGCCCGCATATGCCGCTGGATCTCGGCGAGCACCCCAGCCGACAGCGGCACCGTGCGTGTCTTGTTGCCCTTGGGCAGGGCGAGGACCTTGGTGCGCTCGACGGTACGCAGTTGCCGCCGCACGTGCACGATCATGGCGCCGTCGTCAATGTCGTCTGGGGAGAGGCCGAGGATTTCCCCCTGCCGCAACCCGCACCCCGCGCCGAGAGGAACGATGATCTGCCATCGGGCTGCCATCGCCTCGCGCACGGCTTTGACCCGCTGCTCCGACCATACGTCCTTGACTTGGACACCGGCACCGGTCGGGCGTTGGATCGTCCTCGCTTTGCACGGATTCTGGCGGATGAGCTTGTCCTCGATCGCGGAGTCCAGGACGCTGGTCACGAGCGAGAACAGGACATGCTTGTAATTGTCGGATTGATCCTGGGTGATTTCCATCCACTCTCGGATGGTCGACGGAGAAATCTTGCTCACCGGCAGGCCGCCGAGCACGGGCAGGATCTTGCTACGCAGGCGGCTACGCAATACCTCCCGGGTACCCGGATCATCGGACTGACCCTTGATCCAGTTCTCGGCTTGTTCGCGGAACGTGACCTGAGATCCGCGCGGGTCGAGGTAGCGGCCCTCGCGCTTATCGTTTTCGATGGCTATCAGGAAGTCGTCGGCCTGCTTCTTCTGTCTGTCCGGAAAGGTCTTTGAGCGCTCTGTACCGTCCGGGTCCAGGTAGCGCGCTTTATACCGGTCGCCCTTGCCGTGCAGGCTGGTCTTCTCGCGCGTCATCTTGCCGGTGATGGGGTCAACAGACTTCTTGTACCAGCGATCCTGAATGTGCCCCATGACGTCAGGCCACCTCGGAGCCGAGAGCCGCGAACCAGCTCCGAACCTCGGTGGGGTCATACCGAAGATGGCGGCCCATCTTGCGGACCGGTGGCCCCTCGCCGCGCCACTTCCACTGGTAGAGCGTCTTGACCGGCACGCGGAGGTACAGCGCGGCGTCATCGACCGTCCATAAGGGATCGATCTTGTCTGACTTATTCATCACGCAGCCTCCTCGGTTGCCGAACGGTTCTCCGGTGGATCGCTCGCGGTGAGTTGGGCGGCGGTGTATTCGGCTTTCCAGCGTTGTCGTTCGGCGACGGCGTGGAGGAGTAGGACGGGTCGGGGTGGGACGTCGGGGTCAGCGGGTGCGGTGCGTTCCCACAGGTACGGCCCGTCATCGGGGCCGTGCGCGGGCTGGATACCGGCTGCGTCGAGGAGTTGCCGAACGAATGCGGCCCGCTCGGCGCGGTGGTCGTCCAGGGTCTTGTTCGACCACTTCCGGGAGACGAGGACGCGGCGTCCGCCGATGCCGAGGTGTTCGGGTTTGTGTGCTTTGCCCTTGCATAGTCCGGGTGTCATGGCGTGCCGGGCGCCTTTGGGTGCGATGCCGTAGAGCAGCCACACCGCGCAGCGCGGCGAGCAGGGCGTAACCCGCAACTCAGCGTGCAACCGGTAGGCGTGATCGCGCTGGGCATCGGTGGCGTGCTCGTCGAGCCCGGCCGCCTGGCCCACCGATTTTGTTAAGTACACGGTGAGTTTCTTACTGCATACTTGGTGACATGACCGCTGGTAGACCGCGTCGGGCCGGGGGGCGCACGCAGTTGGAGATCGTGCCTGACCAGCTGGTTTGGGCCTTGTATGGGCGGGA
>JBOHGD010000063.1:0-29521 GCA_050699955.1 Pseudonocardiaceae bacterium
AGCTGTGAACGCACCGGCTGGGCTCGAGCTCGTCGAGTCCGCACTCGCGATCGTCGGCGTCTGCGGGCGATCCGACCTGGCCGCACGGCTGGAGCAGACCCGGGTTCGGTTGCTCGACCCGAGCGTGCGGGTGCTGGTGGTCGGAGAGTTCAAGCAGGGCAAGAGCCAGTTGGTCAACGCCCTGCTCATCGCGCCGGTCTGCCCGGTGGACGACGACGTGGCCACCGCCGTTCCCACTGTGCTCAGCAGCGCCGATGTGGTCCGTGCCGAGGTGATTCACGAGTCGGACGCCGACGGGCAGCGCTACGGCGTCGAACAACGCACCGCGGTGCCCGTCGAGGAGTTGTCCCGTTTCGTCTCCGAAGCCGGGAACCCGGGTAACCGCGACGGGGTCGCCCGTGCCGAGGTCGGCCTGCCACGGCGGTTGCTCACCGATGGCCTGGTGCTGGTCGACACCCCCGGAGTGGGCGGGCTGGGCTCGGTGCACACCGCCCGTACGGTCGCGGAGCTGCCCTCGGCGGACGCTGTGCTGCTGGTGTCGGATGCCTCCCAGGAGTACTCAGAGCCCGAGATGGACTTCCTGCGCAAGGCCACGAAGCTGTGCCCGAACGTGGCCGGGGTGCTCACCAAGACCGACCTGTACCCCGAGTGGCGGCGAATCGCCGATCTGGACCGCGGCCACCTCGCCGCGGCCGGAGTGGAGGCCGAGCTGTTCCCGGTGTCCTCCAGCCTGCGGGTGCACGCCACCCGTACCGACGACGCCGAGCTCAACGCCGAGTCCGGGTTCCCCGAGCTGATCGCCTTCCTGCGGGACCGGGTGGCCGGGCGGGCCGCGCAGTTGTCTCGCCGCTCGGTCTCCCACGACATCCTGGTGGGCACCGAGCAGTTGGCGATGGCGCTGCGCACCGAGCTCGCGGCGCTGCAGGATCCGGACAGCTCACAGGCGCTGATGGGGGAGTTGGAGGCCGCCCGGCAGCGGGCCGACGGACTGCGCCGGAACACGTCCCGATGGCAGCAGACGCTGGCCGACGGCATCCAGGACCTGTCCGCCGACATCGACCATGACCTGCGGGACCGGACCCGCCATATCGCCAGGGACGCCGAGACCGCGATCAACCAGTCGGATCCCGCCAAGGTCTGGGATCAGTTCAGCGACTGGCTCTACCAGCAGGTCTGCCAGGCGGTCGCGGACAACTTCGTCTGGACCACCCAGCGGGCGCGGTGGCTGGCCGAGCAGGTGGCCGAGCACTTCTCCGCGAGCAGCGACGGCGTGCTGCCCGACATCGCGCTCGGGGACGCCACCACCGGGCTGGAGCGAACCATGTCCCTGGACGAGGCCGACGCCGGTGGTATCGGGATCGGGACGAGCCTGCTGGTGGGAGTCCGCGGCTCCTACGGCGGACTGCTGATGGTCGGGTTGCTCACCGGATTCGTCGGGTTGACGTTGTTCAACCCGTTCTCGATCGGCGCGGGTGTGCTGATGGGCACGAAGGCCATGAAGGAGGATCGGGAGGGGAAGCTCAAGCGCCGCCAGAGTGCAGCGAACCTCGCGATGCGCCACTATGTCGACGATGTCGTCTTCCAGGTCGGTAAGGACTCCCGGGACAAGCTTCGCGTGGTGCAACGGACCCTGCGAGACCATTTCACCACTCTGGCCGAGGAGATGAGCCGGTCGGTCAACGACTCCGTGCAGGCCGCTCAACGCGCGACCAAGACGGCCGTGTCGGATCGGGAACGCCGCGTCCGGGAGCTCAACGGCCTGCTCGAGGAGATCGCGACCCTGCGCGAGCAGGCCACCGCACTGATGTCGGCCGCGGGGCGTCGGTTGTGACCGGACCGCTCAACCTGGGCATGCAGGTGCGATCGGTGCTGCGTGACGCCCTCGACTGCTACCGCGACAGCCCGCAGGCCGTGCGATGGCTCAAGCGCCACCTCGACCGGTTCGAGGAGCCGTTGCGGGTCGCGATCGCGGGCCGGGTGAAGGCGGGCAAGTCGACCCTGCTCAACGCGCTGGTCGGCGAGCAGATCGCACCCACCGACGCGGGCGAGTGCACCCGCGTGGTCACCTGGTACCGGGACGCGGTCACGCCGCGAATCACCTTGGCGGCGAAGACCGGTGCCCGGCAGCAACTGCCGGTCGTGCGGGTGGATGGTCGGCTGGAGATCGATCTGCAGGGCGCGGCGCCCGAGGACATCGAGCGGATGACGATCGACTGGCCCTCGCAGAGCCTGCGCGCCGCCACGTTGATCGACACCCCCGGCATCGCGTCGTTGTCCAGCGAGACGTCGGCGCGCACCACGGCGCTGCTCATGGCGGAGGACGAACCGACCCCGGCCGATGCGGTCGTCTACCTCATGCGGCACCTGCACTCGACCGACATCCGGTTCCTGGAGGCCTTCCACGACCGCGGGGTCGCCAGGGCCGCTCCGGTGAACACCATCGCCGTGCTCTCGCGCGCCGACGAGGTCGGTGTCGGGCGGATCGACGCGATGATCTCCGCGCGGCGGGTGGCCCGCCGCTACCGTGCCGATTCCAAGGTACGGGAGCTGTGCCAGGGAGTGGTGGCGGTGGCGGGTCTGCTCGCTCAGACCGGGCGCACCCTGCGTCAGTCCGAGATCGCCGCGCTGACCCAGCTGGCCGCCGCTCCGCGCTCGGATCTGGAGCGGATGCTGCTGTCCGTTGATCGTTTCACCCGGGCACCGGCACCGGTCCCGGTATCTGCCGAGCTGCGGGTCGCACTGCTGGCCAGGTTCGGCATCTTCGGTATCCGGCTGGCCACCAGCTTGATCCAGCGGGGTGAGCCGAACGCCGCCGCGACGTTGGCCCCCGAACTGGTGCGCCGAAGCGGGCTCGCCGAGCTGCAGGAGACCCTGACCGCGCAGTTCACCGAGCGTCGGGACATGCTCAAGGCGCGGTCGGCGCTGCTGGCGATCGAGCGGGTGCTGCGTGAGGAGCCGCGCCCCGGGTCAGACCAGGTGGCCGGCCAGGTGGAGCGGATCATCGCGGGCGCGCACGAGTTCCGTGAGCAGCGGCTGCTCGCGGAGTTGCGCTCGGGTGCGGTGATCCTTCCGGCCGCGGAGCTCGCCGAGGCGCGCCGGCTGCTCGGCGACGACGGCGCTGCCGCGGCGCTGCGGCTGGGCCTCGAACCCGCGACCGATCCCGACGACCTGCGGGCCGCGGCTCTGGAGTCGCTGGGTCGCTGGCGGCGCCGGGCCGAGAGCCCGCTGTCCACCCGGGCGGTGGTGGACGCCTGCCGGGTGGTGGTGCGCAGCTGTGAGGGCCTGCTGGTCCGGTTGCCGCAGTAGGGCTGAACCTATGCCGAACGGTGCCGGAACCAGGCGCCGGCGCTGGGTAAGAACATCAGCACCGTCGCGATGACCATCAGCAACGCTTGCAGCGGCAGCGCGGCTCTGGCCTTTTCGTCCACCGTGACCAGCGAGAACACCGTCACCACGAGGCCGAACGCGCCCATCAGGACCAGCGTGATCCGCGCCCAGTTGCGGCGGGTCCGCATGAGCACGGCGAGCAGCAGCTGCATCAGGATGACCGCGGTGGTGGCGGCCAGCCCGACGTAGAGCGTCGTGTCGACCACCCGGTTGAGCAGTTCGATGCTGATCCCCGGTCGCTGCGCCCTGACGTCGTTTTCGAGCAGCCCGCGAATCGTGTCGACCTTGCTCACTGAGTAGGCGATGGCCAGCAGACCGACCGCGAAGCTGCCTAGCCAGAGCCAGAACGACCAGCGCACCACGCCCGGCGGGTCCACCGATCGGGTCAGCCGGGGCGGCTCGCTCGCATACTTCGGCGGAGCTGGGATCGGCCCGGTGTGGGTCCCCGGTGCGGGCTGGGGCGCCTCCTGGGGTTGCGGGTCATACGGCTGGCTCATGGCGACCTACGGTAATGCCTCACCCGTCTGGAGCGGCCGTCACCGTGGTGGTCGGCATCGGCTCTCCTCCGTGCATGAGCGCCTGACACACCGTGCATGAGCGCCTGACACACGGTGCATGGGGGCCTGACACACCGCTGCATGAGTGCCACCGCCCATTGTGGACAGGCTCGGGGATGCCGTGCGACGGTGAGCGGATGAGCGACCTGAACGCGACATCAGCCGCCCTGCTCGGCCTGCTGCACGAGGGCCCGATGACCGGCGGGCAGCTGGTAGCCACCGCTGGTCAACGGTTCGGGTCGTTCTTCAGCGTCACCCGCAGTCAGGTGTACCGCGAGCTCCCGGTGCTCACCGAGGCCGGGTTGCTCCGGCTCGGCAAGCAAGGGCCGCGGTCCAGCCAGCAGTACGCGATCACTCCGATGGGTAAGCGCGCGTTCAAGTCCTGGCTGAGCTCCGCCGCGGGGGCCGACCACCTGCGCAGCCCGCTGATCCTGCGCCTCATGCACGCCGGTCGGCTCACCGCCAAGCAGCGCGCCACGCTGGTCAGCAACGCCCGCGCCGACTACGTCGCCCAGCTCGAGGAGGCCAGGGAACAGGTGAAGGCCGCCACCGGCCCTTATCAGAAGGCCGTGGCGGACTTCACCGTCGCGCACCGCCGCACGGTGCTCACGCTGCTGGACGCGATCCCCACGGACTGACCCAGCACCGCCCCCCACGGGCTTGGGGGAGCCGGGCGTGCGGCGACTACCCTGGTGTGTTGTGAACCTCGACGTAGCCGCGGACCTCAAGGACCTGGTCGCCACCCTCGCCGGGATCGAGACCGTCCTGGATGTCGACCGGCTCCGTGCCCAGATCGCCGAGCTGGAGAGCGAGGCCTCCCGCCCAGACCTGTGGGAGGACATCGAGCACGCCCAGCAGGTCAACAGCAAGCTGGCGCACAAGCAGGGCGATCTGCGCCGGGTGGATGGGCTGCGCCGGCGGCTCGAGGACGTCGAGGTCCTCTATGAGCTTGCCGAGGAGGGCGACGACGAGGCGGCTCGACGTGAAGCCGAGACCGAGCTCAAGCGACTGCGCACGGAGATCTCCCTACTGGAGATCCGGACCCTGCTCTCCGGTGAGTACGACGAGCGGGACGCGCTGGTGACGATCCGCTCGGAGGCGGGTGGGGTGGACGCCGCGGACTTCGCCGAGATGCTGATGCGGATGTACCTGCGCTGGGCCGAGCGGCACAACTACCCGACCGAGGTGTACGACACCTCCTTCGCGGAGGAGGCGGGGATCAAGTCGGCCACCTTCGTGGTCAAGTCTCCGTTCGCCTACGGCACCCTGTCGGTGGAGCAGGGCACCCATCGGCTGGTCCGGATCTCGCCCTTCGACAACCAGGGCCGGCGCCAGACCTCCTTCGCCGGTGTCGAGGTGCTGCCGGTGACCGAGCAGGCCGACCACGTCGACATCCCGGACAACGACATCCGCATCGACGTCTTCCGGTCCTCCGGACCAGGCGGACAGAGCGTGAACACCACCGACTCCGCGGTGCGCATCACGCACCTGCCGACCGGCATCGTGGTGTCCTGCCAGAACGAGAAGTCGCAGATCCAGAACCGGGCCGCGGCGATGCGGGTGCTGCAGTCCCGGCTACTGGAGCGCAAGCGCCGGGAACAGCAGGCGGAGCTGGACGCGCTCAAGGGCGAGGGCAGCTCATGGGGCAACCAGATGCGGTCCTACGTGCTGCATCCCTACCAGATGGTCAAGGATCTGCGCACCGAGCACGAGGTGGGCAACCCGACCGCGGTGCTCGACGGGGACATCGACGGCTTCCTCGAGTCGGGCATCCGGTGGCGCCGCCAGCAGCAGACGCCGGTCGCCGGGTGATCTGAGCCGATTCCTCATCCGTCGGTGATCCTTCAGGATGGTGGGGTCACTACCCTGAGATCGGTCCGCGGGAAGTCGTCGCCGGTGCACAGCAACGGGCGTCCAGCGATCCGGCACGTCGCATAGGTCAGGCAGTCTCCGAAATTCAGTGCGGCCGGGTGCCGACCCTTGCCGTAGCGGGTGAACGCGTCGACCGCGACGGGCCAGTGCGCCGCGGTGTATGCGATGGTCTCGATGCCTGCTTCGTCGAGCAGCCGGGACAGCAGCGACCGGCCCACGACGCCGAGTCGGGCGGTGAGCACGATGCCCGTCTCCGCCAGCGTGGGGGCTCCGACGCCGACGAGGGTAGCGCGCGCCAGGTGATCCACGAGCGTCTCGTGCTTCGGCTCGGCCAGCAGGATCGCCACCAGGGCCGAGCTGTCGACGATCACACCCCCTCCGGGCCGTAGCCGAGGATCGCCTCGCGCTCCCGTTTGGTCAGACCACCTCGCAGTTCCACCGGGACCTGGGGCCACGCCTCGTCCACCAGAAACCGCCACAGCTGCCCCCCTGGATCCTGGTGTGCGGCCGACGCGCGCAGTCGCTCCAGCCGCTCCCGCAGGGCAACCCGAACCGCTGCGGTCTTGGTCTCCCCGGCCAGCGCCGCGACCTCACTGGCGAGCAGTTCCGTCTCCACATCTTTGATGTTGAGTGCCATGTCCGCCATGGTACCAAAAATCAACCATGGTGGAACCCGGAGGACAGCCTGACGTCCAGGCGCGAGGCACTATGACACCGTGTCATAGCTGACGTGGATCACTTCCGCCACGGTCGCGATCACTTCACTCTCCGCAGGGCGGATGAGGGGATTCGGCGGGGAGGACGCGGGAATGGGGGGCTGGGCGCCCTGGTGGAAGAGGGCTGGTCGCAGTCCCTGGTGTCGCTGAGCGAGCAGGGGCGGCGGGGCACGCTGTACGACATCCGCAGGCTGCTGGGTTTCGTCGACTCGCTCGGCATGCCCCGCACCGCGCTCGCGCCGCTGATTCTCGGCGATCCGGATGCCACACTGGACGACGATGACATCGCCGCGGTGTGGGGAGTGGACATCATGGACCTGAGCCGCCGGGGGTTCACCACGATGACCGCCGGGCTGGCCGTCGCGGCGGTGCTGCCGACGCCGCAGCGGGTGCACCTGGCGCACATCCGGTACCTGCAGGCGGCGCTGGTGCGGCTGCGCGACCAGGACGACATCGTCGGCGGCGGCGGGGTGTTGTCGCAGTGCCTGCGGCTGTTCACCCGGGCCCGGCGGATGCTCGACGAGAGTGACTACACCCCGGCGGTCGGCCGGGAGCTGCTGGTCGTCACCACGGATCTGGGCATCGACAGCGCCTGGTCGGCCTACGACGCCGACAACCAGCCGCTGGCCCGGCGGCTCTACGAGCAGTCCGCGCTGCTGTCCGACAGTACCGGCGACAGCGCGCAGCGCGCATACCTCTACGCCAACCTGGTGCAGCAGTCCACCTGTCTGGCCCGCTACACCGGCCGCAAGGATCTCGCCCGGGAGGCGTTGCGGTTCGCCGACCGGGCCGAGGACGCCGCCCGCCACGAGCCGTCCCCGACGCTGCACGCCCTGATCGCGCTGCGCCGCTCGCTGGCGCACGCCCAGCTCGGCGACGAGCGGGCCTACCGCGGCGCCGTCACCACCGCCCGTCACGAGCTGGACCGTGGCCCACACGAGGCCGACTCGCCGCGAACCAGGTTCGTCCGCGACTCGGAGATCACCGGATACGAGGCGTTGGGCCGCGCCCAGCTCGGCGGGTTCCCCCAGGCCGTCCGGCTGCACGAGGCTGTTCTCGACGACACCACCCGGTCCCGTCGTGACCAGGCCTATTACCGGGCGCTGCTGGCCGGCGGCCTGGTGGCGGCCGGGGACGTCGAACAGGCGGTCCACCACGGCCTGATGATCCTGCCCGAGCTGGGTTCGCCGCTGGCCTCGGTGCGGGTGCTCCGGGACCTGCGACCGGTCCGCGCGGCGGCCACCGGTACCCGCGCCGAGGAGTTCCGCGACAAATACGACGCCGCAGCTCAGGCACTGCGTGCCGGGTAAGGAGTAAGCCCGTCGAAGACCGGCGCAGTCGCCGCGGTCAGTTCGGCGGAGAGATCCAGCGGCGATGTGTCTACGTGTCGGGGAGCGTGACGCTCTGCCGTTCGGGTCCGACCTCCCACAGCCAAGCCTCAATGGGTGGTGCGCCGCATTGTGCGAACCATCGGATAGCCGCCAATGCCTCGTCACCGAGGCGGCGCGGCCCGGACTGGCGCACGGCGAGTCGGCCATCGTCGTCGGCGCCATGGATACTTGCCCACGACCCGGTCACGGGGTCCTTAAGGAGAATCAGACGCCGTTCGCTGCGTTCGCCCGGCTGGTAGGTGTTGTAGCGGCAGGACGGCATGGCCACCGCCATTGCCCAGCACCACGCCTGGTGATGGAGTGGGTCCCAAACGTCTGCTGAGGTATGGATGAGGTCGGCGGACTCGTCATCCCAAGCAAGGGCACCCAGCGCGGCGCAGGCGGGTCGTTCGGCACGCAGGTGCATGAACCCCACACTCAACTCTGCGTCGGCATGACCACGCGCCGTCCCGTCATCACCGACGATGAAACGTACCAGGGGGTCGGAGGTCAAGTCGGCGAACATGGGTGCGACGATGACTCCGTCGGGCCGCGTGTGCTCGACCCAGCCATAGGGCAAGCGCCCGAGCGGAACGGCAGCGGTTGCGATCACCTTGTCCCACGGCCGGTCCGCTGGTGCAGTCGTGGCGCCATCGCCGACGATCATCCGCACGTTGTGCAGGTAGCCTCCCGCGTCGAGCCGCGCTGTGGCCTCGGCCGCCACGTCGGCGTCTACCTCGACGGTGGTGACCTGCCCGCCTGGACCGACGATCGCGGACAGTAGAGCCGCGTTGTACCCGCTACCGGTGCCGATCTCCACCACGTTGTCCCCCGGTTGTACGCCAAGGACACGCAGCATGCCGGCCACCACAGTCGGCGCCGAGGCCGAAGAGGTCGGCCGATAGCCCTGCTCTGGCCACGGCACTGTGCCGTCGTCGAATTGGGTCACGATCGGTAGCGTGGCGTCGTAGACGGCCTTTTCCCAGGATTTCGGGTCGATTCCGCGGTCGACTGCGGTGTCGTCTCGACCTTCGTCGCCGCCGACCCAGATCCGGTCGGGGATGAATTGGGCTCGGTCAACGACTTTGAACGCATGCCGGTACGCAGACGGGAGAGCCCCAGCCGCATACAGCCCGGCGACCAGAGACCGCATGCCGTCACTGATCGACGTTGTCACTCGTCCTTGCCGCCATTCCGGTCGTCCCAGTGTTTCTGGTGCTCCTCTACTGGCGATGTGGGGCCGGGTTGCACTGCGTACTCACTGAATTTGGTGATCGTGTCGGCGCCGAGTTTGCGCAATGGTTCCTCGGGTTCGTCCGGAAGAGCTAGGTATCGGCAAACTGCGCCGAGGAGGGCGATGCGGCCGCTGTGGTTGTCGAGTACTGGCTGAGAGATCTCGCGGATGCGGGTGACGGTTGGCGGGTGTTGGAGGCTGGCACACAACAGAATGCTGGTGTCGTAGCCGGCGGGTGCGCGGCCCCAGCTTTCCCAGTCGAGGATGCACAGCTCTGGGCCGGTCACGTTGCCCCAATGAAGATCGTTGTATGCGGTCGTCCAGATCACCTGGTCGAACACGGCACGGTCGATCTCGACACCGAAGTGGGCACGTGTGTTGTTGATGATGTAGTCGACGGTGTTTCGCCGCCCCGGTAGTTGGTGGTGTCGTGCCAGCCAGCCCACCGTAGGACTCGGGGTTTGGGAACGCCTGTGATCGTGTTCGCCTCTATGTTGCCGTCCCATCGACAGGCGGGCTGGTAGTCGGGGACGGGCAGGACGACCCGCAACCACACCTCGGTGCTGTCCTGTTCGGTCGCCCGACTACCAGCGGGCCGCATGTCGTAGGTGTTGACAGCCTCGTCGCCGGACAGGTTGCTGCCGAGCCGTTCGGCCGCCTGGTGCAGATGTCCTTCCAGTCATCCCCGGCGTTCTTCGACGGCTTTGGCCACGTCCTCGTCGTCCATGACTCGACAGTCTCCTCCTCCGGCACGCGATCACTTAACGGGACGCTTTAGTTTTTTGCGAACACGCCACCCTTGTGAGCATGCAGGCCTTCCATCGGGTCGGCGCCGTGCATGCCGGGGGAGCAGGGCCAGTGTGTTGCCTGCGGAACCTTCCAGCAGCCCCGTATTCACACCGATCACGCACCCTCCACATCTCGTGTTCACACTTGAAGAAATCTCGGATTTTGTGGCCGGGGTCAACGACGGAGGTTTCGATCTGTCCTGGTCGACGGTCGTCAGTCGATTTCCATCACTCCGTAAACGATCAACTGAGGATGGCGGTTTTGGCTGCTTGGGCGAGGATGCTTTGTGTGTTGTAGGGCAATCCGATCCGGTTCCAGTGGAAGATGACGTGGTGAGTGAGGATGTCGCGGGTTCCGCGCTCCAGTGTTCCTTCGTTGGCCGCTGCTGCGAGTGCTTGTCCGGCTTGGTTGAACGCGGCGGCCCAGGATGTGGCAAAGGTCAGTGGGCCGTCCATGCCGAATAGTGCGCCGGTAGGGTGCGCATCGTTGGTCAGCAGTGTGCGAAGGCTTTCCGCCAGCTCTGCGAGCCGGTTGGTGGGGGTGTCGGCGGAGATCGGCCGTAGTCGTGCCACGCGGTGCCAGATGTCGCCGCACTCGAACCATTCCTGTCCGGCGGCGCAGAACAGAGTGTTGCACAGCAGTACCGACAGTTCTCGGCGGCCGATGGTGGGCTCCGGTCGGCGCAGGTAGTCCAGGATGTTGCTGCTGTCGGAGCAGAAGAGGTTGTGCGCGATGTCCATTACCGATCGGCCACCGAACGCGACGGCCTCCGGTTCGTAGCGAGTCTGTTGCCAGCGCGAGATCAGGCCGGCTGTCGTGAGTTCGTCCAGGATGGTGTTGGCGGAGGTCTTCATGTCGGCGAGCGCGATTTTGTAGTCGGGCTTTATGCGAAACCGCCAACAGGGGGTTTTGCGGATGAACCACCATGCCGCGATCACGCCGGTGTCCTGCAAGCGCTGCAATTGCGGGCCGAGGTGGGTTGCGGCGGTTTTCTCGGTGGTGGCCCATTCGGGGAACTGGATGTGGACTTGATACCAGTCGCGGGTGGCGGCTGTGGTCTCAAGCGCGGCGTGTCCAGCGTGGTGATAGGTCTCGATCGCGTCGGCGAGGTCGGCGGTGGCTATGCCGAGTCCGGCGGCCACCTGGTCGAGGGGTGACCCGGCCAGCACCGCGAGCACACCGTCGGCGATTCCGTTCGGCGTTGCCACGGCCGGCTGTGTGTGGGTCGCCGTGCTCGGGCTCAGTTGATCAGCAGGCATGAGTCCCATCCAGAGATCGGCGGCGTGGCGCGGGTGGTGGTGTGCAGCGCGAGGGCGAGGCCGGCGGCTCCGTCCAGGAGTCCCGGGTGGTGGTGTCCGGCGGCGCCGGCGTGCTGGGTCAGCAGTTCGGCCAAGTGCGGCAGCCGGGTGCTGAGCGTGGGGGTCACCGCGTCGCGGGCGGCGCGCCATGCGGTCTGGTAGAGCCCTGACCAGCCATGACACAGACCGGTATCGGTAATCTGGTGAAGCTGGGAGGGGTCGGACAGGCATGTGGCCAGGGCGTGTTCTGCCGTCGTCTGGCGCCGGGTGTCGCCGGTGGCAATGGCGGCGATCTGTTGTGCACGGGCGATGCCGGGTGTGCCGTAACACCATGACGGGCGCAGCGGACGGGCCTGGCTCACCCGTCGGGTGCGCAATTCGTCTCGTGTGATCCACTGTGGCCACCACGGTCCGGACTCGCTGTCTTGTCGCCAGGTGTCCAGATGAGCGCAGATCGTTGAGATGGCGTCGTGATGCCCGTCCACGACGATGCCGCGCCGCAGAGCCCGGGATAACAAGTTCACTGGCCCGGTGATGCCGTGGGCGAGACCGAAATTGGCATGCCCGCCTGGGGTCGGCACGAGAGGATCAGGGTCGTGGGCAACCCACCAGCCGGGGAACCAGGTTCGGTCGATGCGCAGCGGCTCGGTGAGACGAACCAGGTAACTCAAGGTCCGTCCGAGCACGTCGCTCCCGGGAGCGTGCTGGAGCAGGAGTTGACCGATCCCGGTCAGGCCGTGGAAGAGGTCGTATTCAGCGAATCCCGGCATGTCGCCACGGTCGATGCGCGCCAGGGCTGCGTCGACGCGGCGATGGGCGAGACGGGCGACGTGGGCGTCCAGCCTCGTCAGGGCCAGGCCGTAGCGCGGGATCTGGTCAGCCTCGGCCGCGTGCAGAACGAAGGAGATCGCGGGCGCACCGACATAGAGCCCTGCGCTATCGGCGGCGCTGATCTCGCACCTGGTCGCCGCTCTCACCCAGGCGTGCGCGGTCGCCCACGTCCCGAGGCCGGTATGAGCGCGCTCGATGTGCAGCAGGGCGACCCCGGCCGCGCCGTGGGCCAGGGACTGCGCCTGCCCAGACTGTTCGGCATCCGCCGGTGCTGGCGTTGCCAGCTGGTGGGTGAGAGCGTCGAGGAGTGAGTCGGGTTTCCCGGGTACGGTCGGCGGGGTCACGGTGTCCTCCCGCGGGTCAGGGCTATCTGCCGCTGAGCGGCGGTGCGGGTCAGACGGTTGATGACCCGCTCGCGGTCCGGATCGACGCCGATGGCACGGACGTGGTGGTCGTGGAGCAGAGATCGCAGAACCGTCGCGGGATCACGCTCGTCGGCGAGTTGCTTACGGTAGGCGGCCAGCGCTCCCCTGCGGTGATCCCATGCCGCCGCCACGATCTCGCCGCCCGGATAGGCGCTCAGAGCGGTCCTGTCGTGGGCGGTGCCGGCCAACAGCAGTGTGGCGTCGCGTAACGATCTGTCCAGCTTTCCCTGTTCCCGGGGAAGGAGGTCGGTCAGCCACCGCCACCCCACTTCCGGGAGGGTTGCGAAGCTGGCGGCCAGATCGGTATTGGAGGCGGCCGTGATCGCTTGGCTGGGTAGACTGGCGCGGGTGGCGAACGTGATTTCGGCGAGGGCGGCGGAGGAGTCAGCGGTGAACACGCTTTCTACGGCCGTCGTTGCGCCGTGGCCGTATCTGCCGTTCTGCGGCTGGTAAGTGCCCAGGTTCAGATACGCGAGCAGGCCTGAGGCGCTCAGCTCCGCGACCCAGTTCGCGAGGAGCCTGGCAGCGGTGCCGTAAGCCTCTGGTCCGGGAAGGCGCAGAGACAGCCCGAGGTGATGATCGGAGTCAGGCCGGGTGGTGTTGTGGTGGCGCCGGAACCACCACAACACCATGTGGTCGGCGACCTGGGCGAGGAGGCGGGGCAGGTGGTCGGTGAGGATCTCGTCGAAGCGCAGGGGGTGTCCGAACAGTTGCGCGTGCAGGAGCGCCGAGTGTCCCGGCAGCAGCGCGTCCCCGGGTGCGACCCTGGCCGGCCGTGCTGTGCGCGGGCGGTTCCCGGCGGTGTGGGTGCGAGCCAGTTTCAGCGGGACGAGGAGTTCGCAGGCGCGGCCAGCCCACGCGAGGTCGTTCTGATCGCCTGTCTCGCGGAGTTCGATCCGGCCGGCGCGGTCCAGTCGGGCGCGCAGCAGCACCCGGTGGCGCCGGTCGTCCAGATCGAGCGGGAGGCGAAGTTCCCCCTGACACAGCACGACCCCCGACGGGACTCGCCACCGATCCCGCCAGGTGCTCAGCGTCTTCTCCCACGCGGGCATGGCGCGTCCGGGCACGGGAAGGTCGTCGGCGACCAGCAGCCACCGGGCCGGGGCGAGTACGGCACGGCCGTGGCGAACCCGGGGAAGGAACGGCAGCGTGCGCGCCGCCCCGAAGTCGAACGGGCCGTAGACGCCGCAGCGCGCGGAGGCGACTTCGGCGAGGAAACGCGCCAGCGGCGGGGTCTGCACCGACGGTTCCAGCGCGTGCAGCACCTGCGGCAGGATTTCCGCCCCAGTCGACAATTGCACCAGATACATCTGCGTGGCGTCGGCGGTGACAGCGAGGTCGTCAAGACCGATCAGTCCACCGTCGGCACTGCGGTGTTCGGCCACGGAGATCACCCGAGGCAACAGCTGCGGTACCCGACTGATGTTCTCGTTGTGCTCCCGGCGCGGCGGGAACGACAGTTGCGCCGCGACGGCGTGGGGGCCGGTCGGGGTGTAGGTGTCGGCCAGGCGTCGTTGATCGACATCAGCAAGCAGGTGCGCGAACCGCCCGGCCATGCTGCTGGCCGGCCTCGGGGCTCCGGTCACCCACAGCTGGAACTGCCCGCGTGCCAGGGCGTCGGGGCAGCTGGCATGGAGCTGGAAGGCGAGTTCCACCCGAGGAGGCGGGATCATCTCGGTGTGGTCTCCGACCGCGAGCCCACGGATCACCGGCTCGGTCAGCTCGATCTCATCACACCCGTCCACGACAGCTTGCTGGATAAGGGCCAGCAGCGTCTCGTCACGCTCAGCCAGAGCGCGCACGGCCTGGCCGCGCGACGCGCCGAGGAACCCGGCGGGGAATCCCAGCCCCGAATCGGCCACGACGTCACGCACAGGTATAACGGCGCCCGCACCGTAGCGATCCCGAAACCGAAGGTGGAAGTCCTTCCACATCGGGGAGCCGAACGGGTGTGGCGTCAGGTGCAGCAACACCGTGGCGGCAGTCTCAGCCTCGCCCATCACGGTGTCGGGAAGGGTGAGCCGACAGTCCAACCCCACGTCCACGGCCAACACCCGGTCGGCCGGATCGCGCAGCGCCCTCATGCGCTCGGCTACACCCTCGATGGTCGGATCTATCCCGGACGGGAACACGCTCCGGCTGTGATGGGACAGCTCGCTGTGAATCGCGGTGACCTCCTTGAGCAGGTCCGCGACATCGGGCAGGTCCGCGCCACCTGCCGCCTCAAGCTGCTCTACCAGGTGGGCGAGCCCGTCGACGGTGGTCATCGGTGCCCGCAGGCTGGTGCGCAGGATGTGACGCGCCACCAGCTCGGCCAGCAACGCCTCAATCTTGTCCGGTGAAGCGGCGGGAAACTCTCCGCACAGACACCCGGCTAACTCACCGAACCGGACCGGCTGCGCCGCACCGGCCAGCGCCGCACGCACCGCCAGCGCCGCACGCACCGGCCGCGTGTAGCGGACCGATATCTCCAGCAACCCTTCCCGGCCCGGCGCAGCGTCGCCGGATCGGTCGGGGATGACGAACCGGTCTCCGCGCACGAATCCGGCGCTGTTGACGACCACCGGGAGTCGCGGCAGCAAGCCGGGGTGGCGCTCCAGGCCGTCGATGAGCCTGCTGAGCCAGTGCATGTCCGCCCGCATGACCACCCGGTGGTCATGGCCGAACCACACCGTCGGCTGATCGCCCACTGCCGCCGCTGCGACCCCGGCGAACAGGCCGAAGGGGGTAGGGCGCCGCTGCCAGCGCAGCAGGTAGCAGGAGATCGAGACGATCAGGCGCCGCAACTGGTGAGCCTCGATGTATCCATCGCCCAGCGTGGCTTCGATCTGCCGGGACAGCACCGGACTCGCCAGGCGCAGGGCCGCCTGGACCTCGCCACGCTGCCAGAGCCGCGCCAGCCAAGCCCGGCCGGACCCCACCATCGAGTCATCGGCGTGCAGGTCGATGTTCTCGGGCAGCTCCAGGCCGCCTGGATCGGTGGTGGCGCGCACCAACCCCAGGCCGGTGTGTCGGTAGAGCCGCTCCGATCCCACGACGCCCTCCTCCCCTCTCGGATAAGACCCCTCGGGACGCCGTCGGCACCGCTCGGCGACACCGACGGCGACGTGCCCCGTCAGGAAGGGTTGTCGGCGAGGCTGTTGCAGGCACTGCCCGAGCAGGTGCTGCCGCAGCCATCGCTGGTGTCACACCTCAGCTTGGCGATCGGGTAGGCGGCTTCGATCACGCGCAGGTCGAGGACGAACTCTGCCTCGTCGAAGCCGCCTATGTCCTCGACGTCGTCGACCAGCGTCATGGTGCTCGTGGAACCGTGAACCATGTCGATCATTCTCCTTACTCGGCGGGGTGTTACGGGACGTCCTGGCTTGCAACAGCGGATGCTGAGGTCGGCCAGGAGATCGTGACGCGGTTGTACCGCTTGTTGATGATCAGCCCGTCGGGCAGACACTCGTCAGATGTGCCCTTCGGCCAGACGGCGAAGACCGGGCCGGGGCCTGTGCGCTGCTCGCGGTCCCACCTGCGTACCTGCTCGGCCATCGCGTCGGCCGCTGCTGGGGCATGGGGGCCGAAGGCGTGCGCACCGAACTCGACCGTCCCCGGCCCAGCGGGGCGGGCGGTCAGATAAGCGAAGGAGTCGCCGTCACCGTCGATCGCCGCCAGGTTGAACCAGCGATTGCCCGCAGCGACCAGCCCGGCGTCCTGCTGGGCGTCCACCGTCAGCAGACAGAATCCCGGCAATGTCGTGGCCAGCCAGAACTGCAACGTGTCAAACGACTCCGCACGCCCGATCGTCACCCCTGACCACACCTCGGTCCGCTCGGTGCCGAGCACGCCGTCCAACCGATGGGGATCATCCGGGCCGCCGTCGTCGAACCGCAGCCCGATCTGCGTACCGCGCAACAGCAGCAGACACTCGTGATGGGACCCAGCTCCCTGCATCTGCACGAAACCGCAAATCATGGCCGAGCGGCTGACCAAGCAATTCCCGTCGCGCTCCAGAGCCAGCGACCGGGTCAGGCCCCGCATCCGCAGGGGAACCACGATGCGCCCACGGTCGGCAAGCTGCTCCACCCACGCCGATGCGATGTCCCATGCGCCGACCGTGACAATGATCCGGTCGTAGGGCGCATACTCCGCCACACCACTCTCAGCGTCGGCCAGCACGACATTCACCCGCGAATACCCGGCCACGCCGAGCAAGCCGCCGGCACGATCGGTCACCTCGGGATCAATGTCCACGGTCGTGACCGTGCCCTCGGCGCCGACCAGCTCCGCCAGCAGCGCGGCGTTGTATCCACCGGACCCGATCTCCAACACATTCATACCGGGACGAATCGCGGCCTGCTCCAGCATGAAAGCCTGCAGCTCCGGTGCGGAGACCGAACTAATCGCAACGCCATACTCGTCTCGCTTGGTGACCACAGACGTGGTGGCGGCATACACGGCCGCCAACGACGCTCCCGGCGCGAACAGATGCCGGGGCACAACTCGGAAGGCGTCCGCGATCCGATCGCTACGGATCGTCTTCATCTCGCGCAGCTCACCGACCATCGCCTCCCGCAGCGCGTCGGAGGGCGTGGTCTCGTCAGTGTTGCTGGCGTTCATCTGACTCCAGTTGGTGTGGGGTGGGGGCGGGGTGGGTGATGAATCCGGCGAGGTTGTCGCGCAGGGTGGTCAGGGTGGGGGAGGTGAGGTCGGTGCGCCCGGTGAGCAGGGTGTGCAGGGATCGGGCTCGGCCGATGATCGGCACGGTGCGGTACTCGGCGTCGGTGGTGTTCAGGATCGGGGCGAGGTGCTCGCCGACCGCGTCCAGCTCGCTTCGGCCTAGGTGGGCGAGGGCGAGGTCGAAGCGGGCGCCGGCGAAGGACTGAATCCGGGGCCTGGGCTGGACGGCGAACTCGTCCAGGGCGGTCTGCGCCGAGTCCACGGCAGCATCCAGATGCTCGGTGCCGCCGAGGGTATGGTGGGCTTCGCTGGCGTGCAGGGCGGCCATCCCAGCGTCGTAGCCGAGCACGCCCGGCTCGTCGGGGGTGCGCTCGGTGGGGGCGATCTCGGCGAGGGCCAGGGCTCGGATGACCTCGTCGGGCCGGTGGCGGGCGGCGTTGATGCGAGCCTGCTGGCTGGTCAGCCTCAGCAGGGTGGTGCCGCTGGTGGCGTCGGGCTGGGCGGCCTCCATGAGTTCGGCGGCGTTGTCGTAACGACCGTCCCAGTAGGCCACAGCGGACTGCACCCACCGGATGAAGACCCGGATCGGGGTGTGGCCGGACACCTCGGCGCAGTGCAGGGCGGTGCGGGCGTGGGTGTTCGCGGCGTGCGGGTAGCCGAGGTCGAAGGTGACCATGGCGAGCATGGCGGTGATCTGGCTGGCGATCTTGTAGAGGCTGGTGGTGTGGTGGGGTTGCTGGTGTCCGGCGATCAGGCGGAATACGTCGTCGCGGGCGCCGAGTAGCCGGGCGTAGGTGAGCGCGGGTGGGTCGATCTGCTCGCCCCAAGCGAGTTCGGCGACGTCGGCGGTCATCTGTTCGAGTACTGTGTCGTCGACGTTGGTGGTGGTGCTCCAGCGCTGGAACTGGGCGGATTCGTCGGCTGCCATGATGATCTCCTCGCGGACCGGCACACCCCGGGTGTCACAGCGCACGATGCGTCGGTGACCCCAGATAAGCTCAGTGTCACCGTTTCCGCGGTGGGATGCACGGGTGGAATCGGCGTGCTCACCGGTTGTCCTGGTGGCCACGGTTGCCGGCCGGGGTCGGCTGTTGTGGGCGCCCGGCGTCGCGGTGCCGTCGGCGGCGAGGGGGTGGCCGGTGGTGAGCAGGCAGCGGTCGGCGGGGGTCAGCTCGGCCAGGTCGTCGGCGTCGACGAGGTGGGCGGGGGTGCAGCCGTTGCCGAAGGTGGTGGCGAGGTTGGCCAGGTAGTGCAGGCTGGGTGGGGTGCCGCCGTGTGGCCAGTTCTCGTGGTCGCTGATCCGCCGGTCGGTCAGTTTCGCGCCGGGGTGGGTGGTGTTGTATTCCAGGGCCAGTTTCCACTGCGCCCAGCCCAGTGCGTAGCGCCAGGCCAGCCGGGGGCGCAGGTTGAACCGGCGGCTCAGCTCGGCCGCGATCTGGGCCGCCGTGCACCCGTAGCCGCGCATCCGCTCCCGCACCTGCTCGCGTTGCGCCTTCGTCGAGTCCCCCGGGTCTCGGGGCATCGCCCACCCCCACCGTTGCCTGCTGTACTGGCTGTGCTGCGCACGGTAAACCACACCTGCGACCGAAATGGCTGTTCAGCGGCCGTATCGGGCGGGGATTTCGGTTGTCGTCCGGCCGGGTGCGCAGGCCAGCCGCCCCAGGCGTGGCGGAGAAAAGTTCCCACCTGAATCGTCGCGGCCCCGGTACCGATCACCGCCAGGCTCCACGGTCACGGCGGATGATCGCCGTCGGTGACCGGGTGAACAGTGGGAGGACTCCAGTGGCTGGTACGGAGGGGACCGGCGAGCAGCGCCGGGAGCACTGGATCGTGCCGGTGCACGGCCCGACCCCCGCTGACCCGGGCGGCACCGTGCAGGCGAGCGCCCTCCGTGACGGCTCCGTGGTCCTGCATCTGACCTGCGGCGACTGCAAAGCCGAGGTGCGGCTCGACGTCTGCCGGGCGGCCCACCGCAGTGCACCGCCCCGGGGCCGCTCCTCGCGTGTTCGGCGAAGGCCATCCTCGGTGAACAACGGTGCCGCGATGGACGCCACCCGCCTGATCGGCCTGCGCATTCAGCGAATCCGCGTGGCCCGGAACAAGTCGTTGCGGGTCATCTCCGGACTGGCCGGGATGAGTTCCTCGACCCTGCACCGCATCGAACACGGACTGCGTGAGCTGACCCTCTCCGAGATCGTGGCCCTGGCGGGCGCACTGGAGATCGCCCCCGCGAGGCTGACCACATCGACGATGCTCGCGCCCACCCGTCGTGACTGACTGTGATGCTCCGGCGCCTCGGGAGCCTCCGCTGCGGGTGCTGGGTAGACTCGCGGTTCGTGATCCGGCTCGAGCACGTCACCAAGTCCTACAAGACGGCCACGAGGCCCGCGCTGGACAACGTCAGTGTCGAAGTGGACAAGGGCGAGTTCGTGTTCCTCATCGGCCCGTCGGGGTCGGGCAAGTCCACGTTCCTGCGCCTGCTGCTGCGCGAGGAGGTGCCCAGCAAGGGTGACGTCTTCGTGGCCGACTGGAATGTCGGGCGGCTCTCCGGGCGTCGTGTTCCCCAGCTGCGCCAGCGGGTCGGCTGCGTGTTCCAGGACTTCCGGCTGCTGAACAACAAGACGGTCCTGGAGAACGTCGCCTTCGCGCTCGAAGTGATCGGCAAACCCCGGCACACCATCCGCAGGGTGGTGCCCGAGGTGCTCGACCTGGTCGGGCTGGAGGGCAAGGCGGACCGGAGGCCCCATGAGCTCTCAGGGGGGGAGCAGCAGCGGGTGGCGATCGCCAGAGCGTTCGTGAACCGCCCGTTGCTGCTGCTGGCCGACGAGCCCACGGGCAACCTGGACCCGGACATCAGCCAGGACATCATGTTGCTGCTGGAGCGGATCAACCGGACCGGCACCACCGTGCTGATGGCCACCCATGACCACTCGATCGTCGACTCGATGCGCCGCCGCGTCGTGGAGCTCCAACTCGGACAGGTGGTCCGGGACGAGAACCGCGGCGTGTACGGCGTCGGGCGCTGAGACCTGCAGGCCGGGTCGAAGCGGCGACACCGAGACCTGCAGGCCGGGTCGGAGGGGCATACTTCCGGCCGACCACCCAACCCCGACGCGGAGGAACTTCCACACCTGATGCGCGTTGATTTCGTGTTCAGCGAGGTCGTCACCGGCCTGCGCCGCAACGTCACGATGACCGTGGCGATGATCTTGACTACGTCCATCTCGCTGGCCCTGCTCGGCGGTGGTCTGCTCGTCGTCGGCACCATCGACCAGATGCAGCAGGACTACTACCAACGTGTCGAGACCGTGGTCTATCTCAGCCCCGACATCAGTGCCAACGACCCCGCCTGCACGTCGAGCACGTGTGCGGACCTGCGCAGGGAGCTGGAGACGTCCCCGGGCGTGCAGTCGGTGGTGTTCGAGAGCAGGCAGGCCGCGTTCGAGCGGTTCAAGCGGATCTTCCAGAACCAGCAGGAGCTGCTGCAGCTCGCCCGGCCGGAGGCGCTGCCCGCATCACTGCGGGTCACGATGGCCGACCCGACGCTCTCCGATTCCATCTCGAAGGCGTTCACCGGCCGTCCCGGCGTGGACCGGGTCGCCAACCAGGGCGCATATCTCGCGCAGCTGTTCCGGGCGCTGAACGGGTTGCGCAACGCCACCTTCGTCGTCGCCATGATCCAGGCTCTCGCGGCGCTGATGTTGATCTCCAACACCATCCAGATCTCGGCGTTCACCCGGCGTACCGAGGTCGGTGTCATGCGCTTGACCGGGGCCACCCGCTGGTATACCCAGCTTCCCTTCCTCCTTGAGGCGGTGGTCGCCGGGCTGATCGGCGGGGTGCTGGCCGTCCTCGGCCTGATCGTGGCCAAGGTCGCGTTCCTCGACCGGGTGCTCGCCAGCGTATTCGATGCCGCGATCGTGCCGCGGGTGACCTTCGCGGACATCTTCGGTGTCGCGCCGATCCTGCTGCTGGTGGGTGCCGGAGTCGCCGCCGTGACCGGTTACCTGACATTGCGTCTCTACGTGCGCACGTGATGCGCTGCGTGCTTGTGAGTGGCGATGCGAGTCAGGGCTCGCATCGCCACTCACAAGCCGACCGAAGGCGGGCACGGTGAAGGAGCAGGGTCGCAAGATGATCGCGTCGAACCGCAAGGCTCGGCACGACTACGCGATCCTGGACACCTACGAGGCGGGCATCGTGCTCACCGGTACCGAGGTCAAGTCGTTGCGGGCAGGCCGCGCTTCGCTGGTCGACGGTTTCGCCAGTGTCGAGGACGGCGAGGTGTGGCTGCGCGGGGTGCACATCCCGGAGTACAACCAGGGCAGCTGGACCAACCACGAGCCCCGGCGGACCCGCAAGCTGCTGCTGCACCGCAAGGAGATCGAGCGGTTGATCGGCAAGACCCGGGAGAGCGGGTTGTCGTTGGTGCCGCTGTCGATGTACTTCGCCGACGGGAAGGTGAAGGTGGAGGTCGCGCTGGCTCGCGGCAAGCGGTCCTATGACAAGCGGGCCGATCTGGCCAGGCGCGACGCGGACCGCGAGGTGCGCCGGGTGCTGGGCCGCCGCGCCAAGGGCATGGGGTGAGCCGCGACCCGTTGACCGCACCACCGGTGGACGACGACGACGTCGCCGGATGGACGGCCGCGGTGGGCCTGGCCGGGCTGATCGACCTGCACGTGCACTTCCTTCCCGACCGGGTGATGACCAAGGTGTGGGCCTTCTTCGATCGGACCGCGCAGGACTACGACATGCCGTGGTCGGTGCACTACCGGCTGCCTGAGGACGAGCGTGTCGCGGTGCTGCGCGCGATGGGTGTGCGGGTCTTCGCGCCGTTGGTCTACCCACACAAACCCGAGATGGCGCAGTGGCTCAACGGGTGGGTCGCCGACTTCGCCGCCGCCGTCCCGGAGGCGGTGCCCACCGCGACGCTGTATCCCGAGCCGGGTGTCGCCGGGTACCTGCAGCAGGCGCTGGACGGCGGCGCTCGCGTCGTCAAGGTGCACGTGCAGGTGGGCGACTTCGACCCGCGCGACGCCCTGCTCGACCCGGCGTGGGGGCTGCTGGCCGAGGCGGGTGTGCCCGTCGTCGTGCACTGCGGGCATGGGCCCTACCCCGGGCGCCACACCGGTCTGGACGTGTTCGGCGAGGTGCTCGCCGCGCACCCACGGCTGGTCGCGGTGCTGGCGCATGCCGGGATGCCGGATTATCAGGCTGCCCTGGATCTGGTCCGCCGCTACCCGGGTGTGCATCTGGACACCACGATGGTCGGGGTGCCGTTCTCCGAGACGCTCGCTCCGCTGCCGGCGAACTGGCCCGCTCAGCTGGCCGAGGTGGCGGACCGCGTGGTGCTCGGCACCGACTTCCCCAACATCCCGTACGACTACGCCACCCAACTGCGCGCCATCGCGAGCTGGGCGGCCGTTGACGACCGGCTGGGCAAGCCCTTCCTGCGCGCCGTGTTGCACGACACTCCCGCCCGGTTGCTCCGGCTCGGGGTGGCCCAGCGCCTGCCCGGATGATGGCGGCGCCGCTGGGCGTTACACTGGCGGTTCAGCCCGACAAGGGGGTGAACGGTTTCGACTCCGGATGTTGAGTCAGTGGGAAGCGTGCCGGTGCAGGCGAGAGACCACCGTAAGCGTCATCGCACACCAATAAGCGCCGACTCCAGTCAGCGCGAGTTCGCACTCGCCGCCTGAGCGAGTAGCGACTCTGTCGGACCGGGGGCGTCCCCGCCCCGGACCCCGGCATCAGTGAGGGGACTTACCACCAGGCCCGGTCGCGGGGCCTGGTAGGGACACCTACAGCGACTGGGATCGTCACACCGGCTGGTCCGCGTGACCGGTGGATCCGAGTAGAGATGTAGCGGACTGCGCACGGAGAAGCCCTGACGAGGCGACGGAGGACCCGGGTTCGATTCCCGGCACCTCCACGAAGGGTTCGTTAGTACGAACCGGGGTACCTGGTCCCCGAGCCGCTTGCGGCTCGGGGACTTGCGTTTCGGGAACCAGGTATGTGGGGTGCGCTTCCCAATCTGGAGTTGACCGCGTGAGCCGGTCGATCCGGTAGACCAGCAGAACGTCGAATTCGCCGGCCCGCGCGGCAGCGAGTGCAGCTTGAAGACCCGGTCGATCGAGTGTGGCCCCGGAAGCCCGGGGCTTGGTCGTATTCGGCTACCTTCAGCCAGGTTGGAAGAATGTGAGCATTTTCTGGCTGGCGTCCGGCGACGTCAGGATTTCCTGGATGTGTGCGGACTGCCGGGCGGCAGTGCTGGTGCGTTCGAACATCTCGCGTTCGTATTCTTTGACGGCGGCGGGAAAGTCGTCCGGGTGCGCGGCCAGCGCGAGGCCGAGCAGTGCGCCGTCGAGCAGCGCCATGTTGGCGCCCTGCCCCACCGGCGGCATCAGGTGCGCGGCATCGCCGAGCAGCGTGACGCCTGGCGTCGACGGCCAGGTCAGGCCGACCGGGAGAGTGGTGATCGACCGTGGCAGGACCGTATCGTCGCAGGCGGCGATCAGTGCGGTGAACCGTGAGTCCCAGCCGGTGAACTCCTCGATCAGCCGCACCCGGGCGGCGGCTGGGTCGTCGAACGGAATCCCGCTGGTGGCGAACCAGTCCTCGGCGGTGTTGTAGAAGCTGAGGTAGATGCGTACGCGGCCGTCGCCGTTGCGCTGCGCCGACAGGGATTGTCCGTTGCCGAGCACCCAGTAGTTGCCGCGTCCAACCATCGCCGCGAGGTCGGGGTGGGTGCGGTCGATGTCGGGAATGCCGACCTCGACGACGTGTTGGCCGCTGTGCGCCGGGCGGGCGTCGGTGAGCAGTGCGCGGACCCGGGAGTCCGCGCCGTCGGCGCCGACCAGCAGGTCATACGTCGCGCTGTTGCCGTCGGCGAAGTGCAGCAGATCGTTATCGGCCTGTTCGAACGCGTGCCCCCAGCGCACCGCGTGTTCGGGCAGAGAGTCCAGCAGCAGGTTGCGCAGATCGGCACGGTCGACCTCAGGTCGCTCGAGTGGGGCGTCGTCGAGCGTGTCCTCCTGGAGCAGCAGGGTGCCGTCTGGCTCGAGAAGTCGCAGGTCCTGGCCTTCACGACGGGCGATCGCGTGGAACTGGTCGATCAGGCCGGCCTCGCGCATCGCCCGCTGCCCGGTCCCGGAGTGCAGGTCGAGCATGCCGCCCTGACCGCGCGCGCCGCGCGACGGTTCCCGTTCGTACACGACGGCGTCGATGCCGTTCACGTGCAGCACACGGGCGAGAGCCAGGCCGCCGAGGCCGGCTCCGACGATGGCGATGGTCATGGTTGCCTCTCCTTCGATACGCCGTACTGGTCGATACACTGTATCGACCGATTCGATGTATTGTTAGCGGCATGTTGGTGTGGGAGCGGCCGGAGCCACCGAATCGACCCGTGCTGGCCCCGCTGAGCCGGGAGCGGATCGTACGAGCGGCGATCCAGTTGGCCGACGCGGACGGCCTGGACGCGGTGTCGCTGCGCAAGGTCGCCACCGCGCTGGACGTCGGCCCGATGCGGCTGTACGGCTACATCGCCACCAAGGACGAGTTGCTCGACCTGATTGTCGACGCCGTCCACGCCGAGATCCGGCCGGCCGGAGACGGCTGGCGGGATGTGCTGCGGTCTCTTGCCGAAGCCACCCGGCACACCGCTCACGAGCACGAATGGCTCGCCGACCTGATCGGTGGGCGGCCCCAACTCGGGCCGCACGCGCTGGCCAGGAGGGAAACCGTGGTGGCCGCACTGGGCGGCGTCGACGTGGACGCCATCATGCCGGTGGTCGCCGCAGTCGACGCGTACGTGATCGGCGCGGTCCGTCGGGAGATCGCCGAGCGGCGCGCCGAGCGGGCCACCGGGATGGACAAGCAGCAGTGGCAGGCCGCCTTCTGGCCCTATCTGGAACGGGCCTTCGCCACCAGCCAATTCCCCGCGCTGGCCACGGTGGTGCGCGATGCCGCGCACCTGGACGCCGACCAAACCTTCCGTACCGGCCTCGACTTCCTGCTCGACGGCATCGAAGCCCGCATCTCGCATTACATCCCGTGAGACAACCGAAGGATTCGCCGGTCAGCTGAGACCAACATGTCACCCGATTTGAGACCCCACCCCCGAATGGGGCGCCATGCTCGCCGACGGCCTCAACTACCTCTACCTCGCACCACGGCTCGTACTCGCCCCCATGACCACCATCATCACCGTCACGGTCCTGGTCACCATCCTGGGACGCACCCTCGACCGCCGATGAGTGCCCAAGCCCAAGCCAGTACCGTGACCTCATCGTCAATTCACCCGGAATCGAATTCGGAATTTAACGACGCCCGAAAATGTCAGCAGCGACCGTGGCTGATGGAAGCTGAAGAATCCAGGTGATCCGTGCGCTTCGAGCGCGCCCAGCAGCGTTGCCCTTCAATGCGGCCACGCTGCTGGGCGCTGGTCACTTCGCTGGTCAGTGGGAGTGCTCGTGAGCGTCCTGAAGACTCGCATCGTGCACATGTACGTGCTCATGGCTCTCGCCGTCGTGGCCGTGTTCGTGCTGGTGCTCGACGTGCTCATGGTCGTGCACCAGATGTGTGTGCACGTGTGTCTCATCGCCATGCTGGTGTTCGTGGCTGTGCGGTGTGTCTGCCATGTGCCGCTCCGTTCTGTTCGAGGTGGCACTTCGTATCACCAACATATACCCGAAATACACCGCACCTGCCACGATTACTTCAATGCTTTCCTGATGCCCGATTGTTGCAATTAGCGCAGAGTTGCGAGTGAACTCGACATCTGCATGGGTTGCAATCGCGTCTGGTTATTTCGGGCCCACAACCGTTGATACGGGGGTGCGGCGTCAGATCGGAATCTCGCATCAGGAATCCGGCGGATAATGCATGTCAGGTGCAGCGGCCACGGTGTGGCAGATTTCCCGAACTGTTCGTCGACGTGGATTGACGGCGCTGATCAATCCCCTGCCGTGACCGGCACCCTGCTGGGCCAGCGAAGCTGTGCCGGCCTCACCGCCTAGCCGGTGCTCTGGGATGACACCACCCCCAACCAGGGCGTCGAGGCCATCCTCGATCCCCCGCACGTGGCTACGAGCGGCGTGGACAGGAGCCACGAAGTGCGGGTCGGGTCCGCGTCCGCGCTCCGCGCTTGCTTGACGAAAGACCACATCGAGGAGTAAATACGGACCGTCACTGGTTCATCCTTCCGCGTGTGCGTTTCGCCCCCGTGTGGATGACGGCAGCGTCGTCAGCGTGGCGAAGCCGACGCGGGCACCTGGTGGCGCCCGGGAGATGGCCGGTTGAGCGGTCCTGAAGGGAACGGAGCCCCCATGGTGGTCGGTGGTGCCGGGATGGTCACCCACCTCCTGGCTGCGGTCGCGGGTCCGTGGGCGCACGGACCTGCGGATCGGGCCGGTGGCCTGCTTGACGCGACCCGGCCCGGGCCCACGCGGACAAGCGGTTTTCTGCCTGTTGTCCGGGCTGGAGGCGGCAGCCGGTTACCACTTCGATACCGATCAGGGTGCGTTTCAGATGGAGCCCGGAGTGATTGCGATCTGGGACCCACGATGCTACTCGTCCACGGCGTTCGCGGTCTCGTAGGACGAGTGAACGGAGATAACGAGTAGAGATGAGGAGTTCTTTGATGCCGCCAAACAAGTACATTGCACGGATACTGGCTATTGCGCTCAGCGCCATAGCCCTGGTGGCGTGCAGCACGTCGAACGACCAGCCTAGCTCGGCGCCGCCCACCACGGCTCCAACCGCTGCGACCCGGACCGTTGTCGACATGACCGGCCGGTCCGTTCAGATTCCGACCAACATCAATCGGGTCGCCGCGGACTACCCGGCGCTCAACCAGATGATCTTCATGCTTGGTGACGCCGATCGGATCGTCGCGACCAGCCAGGACATGAAGACGGACTATCCACTCTTTGCGACGATGTACCCCAGATTGAAGGAGATCTCGGCTCCGTTTGTCTCCGGCGGTGCGAACGCGAATGCCGAGGAGTTGCTGGCCGATCGGCCTGATGTCGTTTTTCTCTCGGCTGGCGCTAAGACGCTGCTCCCGACCATGGAGCGGCTGCACATTCCTGCTCTGATCTTCAGTTCGTTCACGGGCCCGAACGAGCTGAAAGCTGCAGTCAAGCTGGTGGCCAATGTCATGGGTGGCAACGCGGTCACCCGCGCCAATCAGTTCGCCGCTTACTACGACGCGAACGTCAAGCGAGTCCAAACGGCAACAGCCGATATCCCGCAGGCTGACCAGCCAAAGGTCTACTACACTGCTGGTAACCCGCTGCAGACAGAGGGCAAGGGCTCGATTGTCACGACCTGGATGAACGCGGCAGGAGGTCGAAACATCGCAGCCGAGAACGGCATATCCACCCCACCGACCTTCTCCACAGTATCCTTCGAGGACGTGGTGAAGTGGAATCCGGACGTGATCATCTGCCGCGAACCTGCTACTAAGACGGCCATCCTGGCAGATCCACGCTGGCGCAATATCGCGGCGGTCAAGAACAACCGCGTCTACGTCAGTCCGCGTGGTGTTTTCATATGGAGCGTCCGCAGCGCGGAAGCTGCGTTGCAGCCGCTGTGGGCCGCGAAGATGTTGCACCCTGACAAGGTCGCCGACCTGGACCTGCGCAAGGAAGTCAAGGACTTCTACGCCACGTCCTACTCGTACAACCTTTCCGATCAGCAGATCGATGCCATCTTGAACCCCACCGCCTGACCGCCGGCGTCCCCTGCCGCGTTCTCATCGTGATGAGCAGGCCGCAGCCGCAATCCTGCCGTACGCGATGTTCTGGTCATCAGAGGCCGTTGCTCCCTCGGGCGAGCAGCGGCCTCTGATGCTGGGTACACCGCGTGGCACATGCTCACGGTATAGCGACGGTGCTGAGGAGCTGTTCATTCCATCATCGGTCCGTAGTGACACTGACGTAACAAAATGGTGACGGGCAGCGAGGAGCCTTCTTCTGTAAGCAATGTGATGAAGGAGGCACCGTTCGTGACATGCGCCCATGAGCTGGTCCCGAGTGTGCCGAGCGTAAACATCGCCGACGTGGGCATCGAGATCGGTCGGCTGCAGGGTTACCTATTGACGTTCGGCTACCTCGACACGCCGACCGCGTGCACCCCTGTGCACTGAGTCCCATCACAGAAAGGAGAACGATCGTGGCTGTCATTAACCCCGCGCACATCGTGCAGGTCTACTCCACCCCGGAGACGAAAAACGCCTGGGCCAGAATTAAGGAACTCATCACGTCCACCGACACCGGCTGGCGGAGAGTTCAGACATTGACGTCCGACGGCGTGAGCAACACTTTCAACGGACTCGGCCTCGCGCTGGTCTTCAGCCTTCTCGCGCAGCTACCCGCTCGTGTGGAGACGGATGCCACCGACACCTTCATCTTCAAGGTCTACGTACCTTACGACTATCCTGCCACGCCCGATATCACTCCCGTCGTGGCCGGCGCGTCCATTATGGCTGGTGCTGGGGCCGGCCAGGCGCTCGGTGCCGCTGCATCCGGTGGGGTGCCGCCAACGGCCTGATGGCCACAGACCAGCCCGCGGGCCGTCCGGCCGGACGGCAGTGCCCGCAGCGGAGGTCCTGACCTGGGGGTTCCCCCGGCCAGGGCCTCTCTGGTGTATGGATGGCGTCCGTGGGGCTGCGTCGGCGATGTTCGGTGACGGCGAGCGATGAGTCGGCGACCGCGCTATCCTGGAAGACGGGCAGCGCGCCTGCCCGCGCCTCGTGCGGCATCCCACGTCACCCGCGCGATGAGGCCAAGAGGCTCCGACTCAGCGCATCGGTTTCGCCGTTCGGTGTGCTGATGCCGTCCGATGGGCTGGGTGCGTGGGGCCCTGTTGGAGGACGTGACGTGATGACCGAGACGCATCGTTGTCGGCAACCCCCCCTTCATCGCGCGCGCAGGCGGGTGATCCGGGCTCGGGCCGCCCGAGCCGGAGTTCCTTACTCGGTGGTCGCCCGGCAGATCGACGTCGCCGAGGTGCCGGCAAGCCAGGACCGGACGATCTATCCGGCAGGCACCGACGTTCAACGCCAACAGCTCATCGAGCTTCGTGGTCGCCGGTCGCCGGCGGAGCGGGTCCAGAACACCCGTCGAGCTGCCGACATCGGCGCTGCGCCTGCGCTCCAGGGCACCGACCCGCACGATCTGCTCGTGCTGTCGGCCTTCCTCACATCTCATCCATTCGCTGCGTGATCCCCGGCTCAAGAGGAGCATCCCATGTTCGAGAGGTTTACCGACCGTGCGAGGCGGGTGGTTGTGCTGGCTCAGGAAGAGGCCAGGATGCTCAACCACAATTATATCGGCACCGAGCACATCCTGCTGGGTTTGATTCATGAGGGTGAG
>JBOHGD010000064.1:0-29265 GCA_050699955.1 Pseudonocardiaceae bacterium
ACCTGCAGCGTGACATTCCCCTGTGCCAAGTCATGTGCGCCCAGTGCTACACACCCCCTCACACTCTTGATCGACTCCGACTCCGACTCCGACTCCGACTCCGACTCCGACTCCGACTCCGACTCCGGCACCCGGACGACATCGCCGATCAGCCGGCCCCTGGTGGCGTTGAGCCCAGCCCCGGCCGAGGATCGGCAGTTTTGATCAGCAATCAGTCATTGCGCGGGCGGAGCAACAAATCGTGGAGTCGCAGACTGATCTCGATGGGCACAATCGGTTTGCCCTCGTTGAGCCACCACTGGTACAAGGCGCGATAGTGTCTCTCTCGTCGGGGGATGCTGCGGTCGCTACCGAAGACGGCGCTTATGGCACCGTTCTGTACCAGATACCCTGCGACGGCCGTGTGGTCCATGACCAATTCGGCACCGAATTCGTATTTGATCCGGGTGGTCTTGGCCGCATCCGTGACGTGCCAGCTCGTCAGGATAAGCGCTTGGACTGCCCCGTCATCCTTCCGGCAGGTCAGGCGCGCCTCGAACACTGACTCGGGGTTGTCGCTCAGCTGACGCAGCGACCTGCGTTCGATCGGCTCGGCGAAGCGGTTTACGATACTGAGTGCATTGATCCCGGAGTCGATCCAACTGCTACAAAACCTTGACCTCGCAGATTCCACATCGTGCTGGTAGGGATCGGAGAACGAGGCCTCGATCGTAATGGGCGCGCCAAGACTGTCCGCCCTGGTCCGCGCCACCTCCACGGCCCAGCTCACTTCAGGGGAGAAGGACATGTGGTACGCCACCTCGACAGGCTGCTGTCGGCCGATCTCGCCAAGCACGTGTCTTGCGTCGGCGAGATTAGCCGCTGCGGGTTTCTCGACCAGAATGCGCGCAGACGGGAAGCTCTCCGTGACCTGATTGCAGACCGCGGCATGAGTCGGCGTCGGCGTCGCAACAACGACCACATCAGGATTATGATCGGCGCCCGCGTCCAAGACCGTTCTGTAGACCGGAATCCCGCGTCCCCGGAACGTCACTGCAGATGGGCCAGCAGGGTCGACACCGGCGACAACGTCGACGGTTGGTATCTGCTCCAGCACCGTGAGATGTGTCTGGGCTACCGCGCCGAGTCCGACGACGATGATCTCAAACGAAGATACTGACATCTCTGCCTCAAGCTCCGTGGTGCTCACTCGCCGGGCATACTGCTAACCATCGGGCCCTGGCAGCGTCCTCGCCCTCGATCCATCTCGTGCTGCTGCCACGATCACTGCTCCCAACACCAGCCCACCAGCCCGCGATCTCGCTCCAAAAGCGGTTGCCTTGCAGATCCTCCACTATAGCCGCCACTTGCGCCGCCGCTTCAGAGCCTCCGTCTCTGTCGAAGCGGTTAATCCGGTTGAAAGTGCAAGCTACCCAGCACCACACCAACCCGCCCGGATATCCACATTCGCCTGTCAGGGTCAGGCCGCGCTCGATTTCGGCGTGCGCTTCGTCGAGACGACCCAAGTTTGTCAGCGCTATCGCCGCCGCCGCGCGGAGCTTCACGATCTCCACTAGGTTTCGTACGGCTTCGTTGATTTCCAGGGCGCGCCCCTTAATGTCAAGCGCGTCTGCGGGCCGACACCAGGCCAATGTCTGTACGAGGTCAGTGAGCGCCTTCCCCTCAGCGCCGACATTAGCAGTCTCGCGCGCCAGGTCGAGCGCCTCCCGATAACTCGACTCCGCGCGATCGAATAGAGCATTTACGCGATACACGTGACCGCGCAGCCTCAGTATTTCGCCCCCAAGCTCCGCTGCCTCTCGCGGCAGTTGGTCTAACTCGGACAACGTGTCCTCGAACTTGCCCTGAAGGAAATCGTAGTCGGCGAGCCAATACCCGGCATCAGAGTTGAAGTCACCGGGCATCTCCCAGATTGTCTTGTAGTCCGCCCTGGCTTCGGCGTATCGTCCAGCAACTCGAAGCGCGTGTGCCCGATGCAGGAGCAAGAAGCGATGCAGCTTCTGGGGCAAGTTTGGCCGATCAAGCGCAGCATCCATCAGAGAAATCGAGCTATCCAGATGACCGGATCGTCGTTCTTTTGCACCCTGAACGCCGATGAGAAGTGCAGAGATCGGGCCGTCGCACTCGCTCGGCAGGTCGGCGAGCAAACCCCATCCTCCCGAAGTAAGGAGCCTTTGTACCCCGACGACCAGCCAATCAAAGAACTGATCGGTCAGAAGGCACAGCTGAATCGCCTGCCGTACCGCCGCCACTTGAGTGCTGCGATCTCCTGACGCCGCCGCCGATGTTGCCGTCATCTGGAGGTATGCCCCGACTCGGGCAGCAGTGTCAGCGCGCTCTCTCGTGGACCAAGAGTCCCGCAGGTCGGTATCAGCGTGACGAATCGCATCCCGAAGGATCGCGTGTAGCGAATAGTTCCAGGTTCGGTCCGGGTCAAATTCGAGGAACGGTCGGTCCTTGAATTGTCGGATCGCAGAATCAGGAACGTTCGGACAGGCTACTCTGAGTGTTTCGAGGTCGAATGCCTCGAGTAGCGCTGCTGCGCGTAATAGATCGCGCTCACCTCGCTCCAGGTCGCGAATGATCTGGGCAGCCACAGCCGGTAGCGGCTGACCAAAATTATTCTCGGTCGGCGTCTCCCCTCGCGCAAGAATGTCGAGATAGATGGTGACCGCCAAGTCAAGATACAATGGCAGGCCCGCACTTGCTGCCACGATGCGTTCGCGGATGCCTTTCGCAATCGCCGGCTGATCGTCCTGAGTTAGTGCCGCCGTCAGATAACTATCTGCGTCATGTGGGGAGAGGTAACCAACAAGGTGCTGACGCGGCTCATCACCGAGATAGCCTCCTTGCAAGTTGGGCCACCGTTGCACGCCGACGAAATCGAGTTCATCGGTCCGCGCGAGATCTGCCCAGTCGATCCGGTTTCTCCCAGTAACTACGAACAAGACGTTGGGCATCAGAAAAATCGAACGCTGGAGCCATCGTTCGAGGTCTCGAGTGTTTCGCGAGGTGACTTCTTCAAAAGTGTCCAACAGCACCATGGCTTTGACTTGGGGAGGCGGGAGACGGCCCAGGTCCCATGCTAAAAGATAAGGGAAATACGAGAGGGTGTCGAAATCGGCGTCGGCATCGAGGAGCTCGCCGAGAAGCTCGCACTTGCTCAGCATGCGGTGCCGTACTATGGCATCCTTGGCCTGGCCATACAGGAGGCTACCTATGGCTTGAGTCGCTCTAACAGCACCTGGAAGCGCTACGCCAGCTATATCAGCGAGCGTTGACGAGATCTGCTCTGAGAGCCCGATAGAGCGAGTGGCTCGTCGCAAGACCGAATCTTGATTGATGAACTCGTACAATGGCTCACCTGGGTGAGCGCGCTCCCAGTATACGCCGAACGCTATATCGAAAGCCGGCCAGCTGCTGGCCAAATGCCCAAGGCCCGCACGCAGCTGGAGGACGTACGACTCGATATCGAATGCTGCGGTTTCGGCAAAGTCAAATCGAATAGCGGTACCTTGTTGATAGCTGGTAAAACGATTTTCAAGTTCCTGGGAGAGTGCTGTCTTGCCGATCCCCCCAACGCCGAAATACACCAAAACGTTCTTGCGCGGCAGACTTCTGTCTATGACCGGCGATAGCTCGGCGGCCGCGAGAGAACGCTGCAGCGACTCCAGAGAAGCGTCAAATGCCGCGATCTCGACGACTCTGTCTGTGAATACCTGCTGAGCTGCGACAGGCGATTGCCGCCCGAGTGTGAAGGCTGCACGGAGGGAAAGCTTCGACATGGATGCAAGGCTAGCTATTGGTGCCTGGCTCGGCAATCCGTCGTGATCGGCTCGTTTGGTCTGCAGCCACTGCTGGGGCGGGCCTGCCGACTCGGGATGCCACGCTCATCAGCGGGCAGCCGGGGCGACGCGGAGAGCGCCAGCGCGCGTCCATGAGGGCACACCCGACGGCGATAGCCCGAGACCCGCCCCCGCCACGGTGAAGGCGGCTGTCGATGCGGCTGAGCAAGGGGCAGCTAACCTGCGGCGCCGTGGCTACAACGCTGTTGACACTTCCGGCAGCCCCTACCAGCTCGCCACGCCGCGCTCTGCACCTGCCATGTGTGCCCGATCCTGCTGATCGTGCATGGCTTCAGCGCTAGGCGCAGCTCCTGTACCAGCGCAGACTCATGTGGCAGAAGAAGTTACCAGGCCGTAGGCCGCCAACTGATCGTCCAGCGCCTTGACGGCCTGGGTGTTCCGCCACGGCTGCATGCTGGCGCGCGTGATGCGCAGTTCCTTCACCAGCCGCGCCGAGCGGGTCTTGGCTGCGATCTCAGCTGCGCTGCCGACGGCGCATGCTGCTTTATCGATCTCGGTGGATTGCAGGTACGCATTGCCGAGGTGAAGGTTGCAGAGGGCGCGCCCGTACACGAAAGAGTCGTCTTCGTACAGTATTAGTCCGCGCTGTGCGCTGGCTGCCGCTTCCCGTGGCTTTCCCAGCCGTAACAGGCACTCACTTCTCAGGCGAGCAAGTAATCCTTCGTTGCAAAAGTACGCTGGCGATTCAGCAGGCACCTGCCCAGCAGACGTCAGGCCATCCTCGGCCTTTTCACACTCGACCATGCATGCCTCGTACTGGCCGTCCACTGCAAAAGCCACGCCAGCCGTTTGTGACACGAGGGCACGTAACAGTGAGTCATCGGTATTGTTTGCCAAATTCTGGGCGGCAGCGGCAAGGTCGATCGCGGTATGGGATTTGCCCTGCCAGGATGCTGTATAGCCCATTTCGGATAGTGCGTATACACCGAGCCCGACGTTACCCGCGTCCTGTGCTGCTAGCCGAGCCTGATCGTAGTAGTATCGGGAGCTATCGAACTCATTGAGATCGAAGAGGTAATATCCGATGGAGCTAGACATGTCGCTGTAGACCGAGAGCAGCCGTGGTCGAAGGCTGGCTGGGCACTCTGCCAGTAGATCGTGAACCAGGGTTCGTTGCGCGAGTACCGTGTTGAGAACTGCCCGCGCACCTAGTGCGTCGTCCTGCTGTTTGCAGTAGCGGTGAATGGTCTCAAGGTGGTCGATGACCTGGTTGTCCACCCGGCTTGGTGAGGCTATGGCGCCAGCGAGGCGTTGCTGTTCGTCGGTGTTCAGGGCTCCCACGACTGGTAGGGCGGTGGTGGTGCCGACTGTCAAGCCGAGCAATTGGAGCAGTCCGCGACGGTTCATCGCACCTACCCATCCGCAGAGGAGCCTGGCGAGCTGGCCGATGATCTCATCGGGTCCTGCTCCGGGCACGTCCTCTGCCAGGCTACCCACCACCGGAAGGTAGGCCAGCGGTGGAGCCACTCCCTTCGCCAGCTCCGCACCGTCAGCGGTCGTGTTGTTGGTCAGGGCCTCGGTTCGTCCCGGGCCGTCTGTGTCGTGGCAGAGGCATCGTTGTGGCGCTGTGGTGGCGCGCAGGGTGTCGGCTTTGGCGCGGGCTTCGGCGAGCTGGGCTTGCCGGGCTCGGACTTCGTGGTCCTGTTTGGCGGCTTCCCAGGCGTGGAACCCGGCCAGCAGGGCACCGTCTGCGTGGCATCGTTGGTCGGCGATGGTCCAGAACCGCTCGTCGGCGCGGGAGCGTCCTTTCTCGATGTGCGCCACGGTGGTGCGGTCCACCGTCGTGGCGATGGCGAGCTGTCCTTGGCTCAGCTCGGCCGCCTGGCGGTAGGCCGCCAGCTGGGCGCCGAGCACCCGGCGCATCTCGACCAGCTCTTCTGGCTCCCGCGCCATGATCCCGTCCCCCATGTCGATGGTTGTCTTGATCGGCTCAGCGTAAACCCGCAGCGTGACAATTCCCTGGTGACAACGGTGTGCGCCCAGTGCTGCACACCACCCACACGCCCCGATCATCCAGCGCTGACCGGTGCCGGGAAGCGACGCGGCTGCACCGGGCAACCGAGACTCACTAGATCTGGGGCGATTCCTCCGAAACCGACCCGTTCTGAGCGGGTACACGCCAAGCTCACGGGCGAGTGACGGTCACCAACGGAAAGGACCACAGCCATGGTTCGGCACGGGTCTCCTGAGCAACCTACTAACGCGAGCCCGCTGGTGCCGTTGCGATTGCCGCTCAGCGCGCGCCCGGCAGGGCCGCTCGGCTACCCGGATTGGTCCACACCGAGCGGTGCCGGTCCACGTCCGTGGGGAACTCGGTTCGCCGTACTACCGGCGGTCAGGATCAAACACCGTAAACGGCCCACCCATGGTGTCACCAAGAGGGCGACGAAATACATCGACGACGGAAAGGAGCACACCGACAGCTCACCAAGAGGGCGACGAAATACATCGACGACGGAAAGGAGCACACCGACAGCGTCGATGAGCCCTATGAGGACGAGGTGGACGAGTAATCGCCATGACGGACGCGACGACCTTGATCCTCACCGCCCCCGACGACACCACAGCAGACCTGGTAGCCAGTGCCTTGGCAGTCCGGGGTGGGAGGACCGCACGTGTCGACGTGGGTGATTTCCCGATCAGCTTGTCGGTCACTCCGTGAACCGGACGGCCTGCGCACGATTTACGCGACCCGTATCGAGGCCACCGACGTCGACGACTGGCTGGAGCCCGACGCGATTCGTCTGGCACCGCACCAGTTCCAGGAGTGTGTGACCGGCAAGGCCTATGACGTGAGAGTCACCGCCGTCGGTGACCGGCTGTTCCCCATCGCGATCCATACCGCCGATCCCGACCAGCTGGACTGGCGCACTGACTACGACACGCTTACCTACCGGCAGGTCGAGCTGCCTGCGGGCGTCGCCGCTGGTATCCACCGCTACCTCGCCACGATGGACCTGGCTTTCGGTGTGTTTGATCTCGTTGTGGATCGGGCCGGGCAGATGTGGTGGATGGAGTGCAATCCCAATGGTGAGTGGGGATGGCTGACCGAGGTCAGCGACGTTCCCATTGCCGACGCCCTCGCTGCGCTGTTGCTGGGACACTCCCCGCGATGAGCACTGCGGCGACGGCGGTACCCGATGTCCCGGACGAGCAGTGGCGGCCGCGTGCCCGGGGCCTGGCCGATGAGCTGCTCGCTGAGGGAGCGCTGCGTACGCCTGCGTGGCACGCCGCGTTCGCTGAGGTGCCCCGGCATCTGTTCGTCCCGTTGATCTACCGCCGTGATCGGCGCGGTGAGCTGCGCGGCGTCGATGGTCTCGATCCGGCCCGGCGTCAGGCCTGGCTGGCCGAGGTGTACAGCGACGACAGCCTGGTCACCCAACTAGCCCAGATCCGCCCCGGACACGCGCTGCGCCCCTTCACCGTGCCGGCCAGTTCCTCCACCCGCCCCAGCCTGATGGCCCGGATGCTCGAAGACCTGGAACTCGCCGACGGCATGCGGGTACTCGAAATCGGCACCGGTACGGGCTACAACTCCGCCCTGCTGACTCACCGCCTCGGTGCGCAGCAGGTGCACTCCGTGGACATTCACCCCGGTCTCATCGCCGCCGCCCGAGACCGGCTCGCCTGCCTCGGCCCCCATCCGCAGCTCGCCGCTTTCGACGGCCTCACCGGCTGGCCCGACCACGCACCCTACGACCGGATCATCGCCACGTGCGGCGTGTCCGCTGTCCCGATCGCGTGGGTCGATCAGGTCCGTCCCGGCGGGATCATCCTCACCGATGTGCAACCCAGCGGGGCCAGCGCGCTGGCCCGGCTGTCCGTCCATCCCGATCACACGGCTACCGGGCACTTCCTCGACTACCCCGGCCTGTTCATGGCCGCCCGCCACAGCGCCGACCGCCTTGGTCAGTTATCCGAGCTCACCCCCGGCCAGCTGCACGGTGTCCGCGAGACCACCACCGACCTCGACCCCAGTGCGCTCGCCCACCCGGCGTTCCGGTTCTTCCTCCAGCTCCACCTGGGCACCGGACGCAGCGACCACTACCGCGTCGGCGACCGTGACGTCGCCAGTGTGGTCGCCGACGACGGCTCGTGGGCTGAGCTGACCGCCGACAGTGAGTACCTGGTGCGCTACGACGGCACCCACAACCCCTGGGTGACCGTGGAACGGACCCACCGCACCTGGAACCACCTCGGACGGCCGGCACCGACCGATTTCGGGCTCACCGTCACACCCGCAACGCAGTACGTCTGGCACCGCGATCCCGACAGCACCTGGACCTACCCCATCGCCTCGATCTAGCCGCTTGTGGTGCGATGTGCCTCAGCCTGGTTCGAGTTCATGTGGCAGAAGAAGAAGTCACCAGGCCGTAGGCCGCCAACTGGTCGTCCAGCGTCTTGACGGCCTGGGTGCTCTGCCAAGGCTGCAGGTGACCGCGCGTGGTGCGCAGTTCCTTGACCAGTCGTGCCGAGCGGGTCTGGGCGGCAAGGTCTGCAGCGCTGCCGACGAGCCGCGCCGCTTCGTCGATCTCGCCGGATTGCAGGTGAGCATTGCCCAGGTGAAGGGTGCAGACGGCGTAACCGTCCACAAACGACTTGTCGTACAGCATCAATCCGGTGCTGGCGCTCGCAGCTGCTTCTCGGGGTTTCCCCAGGCGCAGCAAACACTCGCTCTTGTGGCTGGTGAGATACCCTTCATTGAAAAAATATGCTGGCGATTCAGGAGACACCTGTCCGGCCGCCGCATCCAAGCTGTCTCGCGCTCTCTCAATCTCCGTCATACACGCCTCATACTGGCCGTCGAATGCATAGGCGGTTGCGGCCCGTTGCGCTGCACCGACTCGCATAAGCGGATCTTCGGTCTTGCTCAGCAGACTCTGGGCGACCGTAGCCAGGTCGATCCCGGTCGGAGCCCTACCCTGCCATGACTCGGTATAACTCCATTCGCACAGTGCATAGATACTGAGTTCAACGCTGTCTGCGTCATGTGCTGCCGTTCTGGCCTGCTCATGGTGATACCTTGCGCTGTCGACGTCGTTGAGCTCGAAGAAGTAATATCCGATGGAAGTGGACATATTGCTGTAGGCGGAGAGAAGGCGTGACCGAAGATTGGCCGGGCACTCTGCGAGGAGCTCCCTCACCAAATTCTGCTGTCCGAGTAAGGTAGGTAGCACAGCGCGCGACCCAAGCGCGTCCTCTTGCAGCTGACAATGCCGAATCGCGGCGTCAATGTGGTCGATGACCCGCTCGTCTACCCGGCTTGGTGAGACGATAGCCCGCACCAGGCGTTCCTGCTCGTCGGTGTTCAGGGCGCCCACGAGAGGAAGGGCGGTGGCGGTGCTGGCTGCCCAGCCGAGGAAGTGGAGCAGTTCGCGACGGTTCATCGCACCTACCCATCGGCAGAGGAGCTTCGCGAGCCGGCCGATGAGCTCATCGGGTCCGGCCCCGGGCACGTCCCCTGCCAGGCTACCTACCATCGAGAGGTAGGCCAGCGGTTCGGCCGACCCCTGCGCCAGGTCCGTACCGCCAGCGGTAGGGCTGGTCGTCGGCGTCTCGGTTCCTCGTGGGCTGGCTATCTCGTGGCAGAGACATCGTTGTGGCGCTGTGGTGGCGCGCAGGGTGTCGGCTCGGGCTCGGGCCTCGCTGAGTTGGGCTTCGCGAGCTCGGACTTCGTGGTCCTGCTTGGCGGCGTCCCAGGCGTGGAACCCGGCCAGCAGGGCACCATCGGCGTGGCATCGTTGGTCGGCGATGGTCCAGAACCGCTGGTCTGCGCGGGAGCGTCCCTTTTCGATGTGCGCCACGGTGGTGCGGTCCACCGTCGCGGCGATGGCCAGTTGCCCTTGGCTCAGTTCGGCGGCCTGGCGGTAGGCCGCTAGCTGGGCGCCGAGCACGCGGCGCATCTCGACCAGCTCTTCCGGCTCCCGCGCCATGTTCATGTCCCCCTGCTCGTGTTGTCCTGATCGCTCAGCGTAAACCTGTCGGGTGACAATCCCCTGGTGACAAGGGAGTGCACACAGTGCTGCACACCCTTCACACCCCTTGTGATCGACTTCGGCGCCCTGGTCGATCATCCGGTTTACCTCCCAGCTTTCGGGCGGCTGTGGGGCGTGCACTGCGCTCGGCCCGGCGGGTTACCGGCGAGGGCATTGCCCCTGACGGCTCGTCGTTGATTGTCGGGTCGGCGGCATCACGCGCAGCAGCTTGACCATGTACTACGAGCTCATCACAGTGCTTGAGACTTCGGATGCCAGCCTGGCGGCGTGCGTCGTTCAGAGTGACGTGTACAACCCGTTCCGGCAGCGCCGAGAGGCCTGGAAGGTCCACGCTGAGGCCACGTCTCAGCTACTCGTCGGGTGCATCAACCGCAGAGAACTCGTCGGAGTGCACCTGGACGGGATCTCTACGCCTGCCGGGTGCTCCCCGGAGGACGAGGTGCGCCGGATGACCATCCGACGGCTTCGCGCGACCGCGGTCGTCTCGTCGGTCTGCCTGGACTCCAGGACCAACGATCTCCTGCAGGTGGCTGATCTCGTTGCGGGAGCGATCTTCCATGAACGCCGGCGCGCTGTCACCGGCGAGACGAAGCCCAGATCGAACAAGGGCAAGGTCGCGTTGCGGCTGGCGACCGCCTTCGATCGTCCAGGGCTGGTCGACGGGCGCGACGCTCGCGTGAACATCGCCACCTACCGGGGCAAGGCGGCGACCCGGCCTCCGCTCAAGGTGCCGCCGCTGACGGTGACGATGACGGCGTCGTTCACGATGACGACGTGAATCGGGCATTTCGGGCTGCGCTGGTCGGCGAGGTGGCGCGGTGATCGCCACGGTGCCTGGTGCTGGTCGGCGAGGTGCGCCGGCCTGGTCGTCATGGGTGGCGTTCCGGTGCCCTCCCGGGAATGTCCTTCCGGTGCCGTCCCAGGAATGCCGTTGCAGCGCTGTCCCCGGCCGGTCGCACACGGCCGCGCCCGGATGTAAACTGGTGGTCGAACCATCGGTCTAGAATCGGCGCCGGGAGGTCGGACATGCGGGTGTTGATCGTCGGTGCCGGGATCGCCGGGCCCACGCTGGCCTATTGGCTGGGGCACCTGGGGCACGAGCCCACGCTCGTCGAGCGGGCACCGGAGCCCCGTCGCGGTGGCTACCTCGTCGACTTCTGGGGTGCCGGCTTCGACGTCGCCGAGCGGATGGGCATCGTGGCGGAGCTGCGCCGCCTGGGCTACCGCTTCACGCAGGCCCGATCGGTCGACCGGCACGGTCGGCGGTTCGCCTCGTTCGCGCCGGAGGCGTTCGTGAACCTCCGCGAGCGCTATGTCAGCATCGCCCGCTCCGACCTGGCGGCGGCCATCCTGTCCGCGCTGGACGGGCGCGTCGAGACCGTGTTCGGCGACACGGTCACCGCGGTCGACGACGACGGTGATGGCGTGCACGTGAGCTTCGAGAGCGGGACGCGACGGGACTTCGACCTGGTGGTGGGCGCCGACGGCCTGCACTCGCGGGTACGCGAGCTGGCCTTCGGAGCGCAGCAGCGGTTCGAGCGCTACCTCGGCATCGTCGTCGCCGTGTTCGACGTCGCCGGGTACCGCCCGCGCGACGAGCTCACCGCCGTCATGCACGCCGACGTCGGGTTCCAGCTGCTGCGGGTGGCGCTGCGCGAGGACGTCACGATGTTCTGCATCTCCCTGCGCGACGACAACGACGGCGGCGGCGCTGTGCTGGAGGGCCCGCGCGCGCAAAAGGAGCTGCTGCGCCGCCGGCTCGCCGGCGCCGGGTGGGAGACACCGGCGGTCCTCGACGCGATGGGCTCCGCCCAGACGTTCTACTTCGACCGGGTGAGCCAGATCCGGATGCCGTCCTGGACGCGGGGGCGGGTGGCGCTGGTGGGCGACGCGGCGGCGTGCCCGTCGTTCCTGGCCGGGCAGGGCTCCGCGCTGGCGATGGTCGGGGCCTACGTCCTGGCCGCCGAGCTGGCCGGGCGGACGGCGACCACGCCCGCGCGTTCGCCCGCTACAACGAGCGCCTCGGCCCGCTGCTGCGGTCCAAACAAGACGCGGCGAGGGGCCTCGGCGTGGCGTTCGCGCCGCGGACGAGGGCGGCGCTAGCCGTGCGGAACACGGTGATGAGGCTGATGGGGCTCCCGTACGTGCCGAACCTCGTCATGGGCCGCAGCCTGCGCGACGCCGTCGAGCTGCCGGCCATGCCGGTCGCCTGAGCCGCCCCGTGGTCCGCCCCCGCTTCGCCAAGCTCCCCCCGGCCCAGCAGCAGGCGATCCTGCGCGCCGCTCTGGAGGAGTTCGCCGCCCACGGCTTCCACGACGCCTCGCTCAACCGCGTCATCGAGGTCGCCGGCATCTCCAAGGGGTCGATGTACTACTACTTCGACGGCAAGGAGGACCTGTTCGCGCACGTCGCGCGCGTCGAGTTCGAGCACCTGCTCGCCGACGTCGGACCCGTCCCCCTGCCGGCCGATCCCGGGCCGGACGCCTTCTGGTCGGCCGTGGGGCGCTACTACCGCGACTGCGTCGCGCAGCTGGCCGCCCACCCGCAGCTGGCGTCGCTGATGCGGGCCTGGCTGGGGGCATCGGAGAACCCCGCCCTGCAGCGGGCACAGCAGGATCTGGAGGCGCAGGTCATGCCCTGGGTCGTGCGCGTCCTCGCCGCAGGCCAATCCTGCGGCGCGGTGCGCACCGACCTCCCGGCCGGCCTGCTGATCGCCGTCGCGTTCGGCATGGGCAGGGCGATGGACATGTGGCTGATGGCGCAGCCGCCCGAGGACGCTGCGCCGCCGCCGGTCGGCGCACTGGTCGGGATGCTCCGCCGCGCCCTGGAACCGCCAGGGTAACCACTTAGTTCAGGGGCGGTCGCCGGCCCCGGCGTGCTCCCCGTCCGCTCGGCCGGTATGCCCGGGCATCGCGCCGGGTGGACCGACGCGCGGTGAGTGAGCTGATGCAGCCACCCCCGCGATGCTGGACGCGAGCAGCGCACCCCATCCACGCGGTCTTGACCCGGGTACGCAGCCACTCGGTGTGCCCCGCACCCAGCCTCACACCGTGGCCGATAGTCGACCCAGGTCAGCGGCGATGCGTCGGTGGCCGTCGGCGCCGACGCTGGCCAACAAGGCGGTGCCAATCAGCGCGGTGGTGTCCCCGCGGCGGGACAGTACCGGGCCGGGTAGGAGCACCTGGGTGGCCCGGCAGCCGCGGCAGCGCGTTCGACCGGGGCGTAGCTGCAGCACGGTCGTGGTCAGGTCTCGAACCCGGCGGGGCCGAGCATGGCCCCACGGGCGCGCAGCGGGCCCCCGCTGCCGGGGCAGCTGATCGCGCCGGAGGCCAGGTCGGCCTCGACCCGGTCGCGGGCGGCGACGCCGATCACGACGCGACGAGCGGGGCATGGGGCGTAACCGTGGTCTACCCAGCAGCGCGACCGGGAGGGTCCATCTGGTGTTGCAGCCGACTTGGTGATGACCGCGGCTAGCGCCCGCCGACCTGCCATCGGGGCACGTCGCGCTGACGACGATGCGGACCGGCTTCCGGCCGTCACGCTCCTCAAGCCGCGACCGACGAGCCAGCCGCCGACGGAGACCTGTGGACGTTCGCCCCGACGTTATGCGCGCTTGTCGCAAAGTTATGCCACAATCTGTAGTGGTGTCGCGATCTGTCTCATAGTACTAGCGCATAAATGTCTGGAAGGAGTCCAGGATGGCCGCCTATGGCGAGGCAGCGGACACGTCGGAGAGCCAAGTGCGCGCCTGGATCGCCGTACCCGGTGGGTGCTTGAGCAGGAACGTCAGGGAGATCGCCCGCTGACGCTGCCCGAACTGCAAGTCCTGTCTGAACTAATCCGTGAACGGCGTGCGGCCACGGCCGACCTCGCACAAGTGCTCCAGCGGACGGAGGCCGAGACCCGCAACCACCTTGCCCGCATGGTGGAGCGCGGATGGGTCGAGGCGCGTGGGGAGCGCAAGGGCCGGACATGGCATCTATCCGCCGCCGTGTACCGGGCTCTGGAAGCGTCGGCCGGCTACGTGCGTGTCCGTGGCTTCGAGCCGCTCCAGCAGGAGCAGATGGTGCTCGCCTATGTCGAGGCGCACCGTCAGATCACCCGGGCGCAAGCTGCGGAACTTTGCGCCATCGCGCCCGCGCAGGCGAGCAGGCTTCTCCGGCGACTCGCTGTTCAGGGCAAGCTCGTCCGGCGCGGAGAGCGCCGAGGCAGCTTCTACGAAAGGCCAACAACCTGCCGGTAGCGGTGAGAAACCTGTGGCTGGTGCGGCCGTAGGCTTCGCGGAATGACTCAGCCTGCTGTTTCAGGTCCGGGCGGCTCGTGGCCGGACGTTGTCGCAGACGCTCTGGCGGCGCCCGCGGGAGCGCGCTGGCATCGGGTCGCCCTGCAGGTGAATCCGTACGGCTACCACGGAAGGTCAGCGCCAAGCACCAGGTTCTCGGACGACCAGAGCTACAACGAGGCGATCGTCCGCGCCTGTCGTCAGGGGAACATCGAGCTGATCGCGATCACGGACCACTGGGCTGTGCGGACAGCCGAAGGTCTGACACGAGCCGCCGAGGAAGCGGGCATCGTGGTGCTACCAGGTTTCGAGGCGGTGTCCAGTGAAGGAATCCACCTGCTGGTGCTCTTCGAGCGCGGCACCGGGTCCGGCGAGGTGGACGCCGCCATCGGCGCGTGCGGCGGCACCCCGGGATGCCCATCCGGCGAGCCCGGCAACTCCTACGAGGAGATCGTGCGCTGCGCGGTGGGGCGAAGCGCTCTCGTGATCCCAGCACATGTGAACGGCCCGAACGGCCTGTTCACCTCGTTGCAGGGGCAGGCACTGATCCGCGCTTGGCGCAACGAGGACGTACACGCCGTCGCCATCTCGCCGGGGCAACCGCTGAACACCCTGCAGGAGCGCGTCCTGCAGAACGAAGAGAGGGAGTACCAGCGCACGCACCCACCCGCTCAGCTCTACGCCGACGACATTAACGACCCTGCGCGGCTCGGTACCGAGGGTGGTACCTGCTGGGTCAAGATGTCCACACCGTCGTTGACCGCCCTGGACCTCGCCACGCGTACCCCCGAGACTCGGATCATGCTCACCGATCCGGCGCTGGCCCCGCACCCCGGTATCGAGACCATCAGCTGGGAGGGCGGCTTCCTGGACGGGGTGCGAATGCGCCTCAGTGACTCGCTGACCTGCCTGGTAGGCGGGCGCGGGACGGGCAAGTCGACGATCATCGAAAGCATCCGCTACGCGCTGGGTGTCAGCCCGATCGGTGAGGAGGCCACCCGGGACCACCGAGGCCTCGTCGAGAACGTCCTCGTCGCGGGCACCAAGATCAGCATGCTGGTGCGTGGTGGCGCCGGCGAGTTCGTCGTCGAACGGTCGGTGCCCGACCCTCCAGTGGTACGGGACGCATCGGGTACCGCGCTCGCCTCCCGTCCCACCGATGTCCTCGGCGCGGTCGAGGTGTTCAGCCAGCACGAGCTGGCCGAGCTCGCCGACTCGCGGGATTACATCGCCCGGCTCCTGCAACGCATCTTCGGCGATGCCACTGAGCCTGCGTCACACCTGCCGACCCGGCTGCGCCGCAACCGGGAGGCGATCGTCGCGGGTGGACGGCAGCTCGACGAGATCAATGACGCGCTCGACGAGCTACCGCGGCTCCAGGAGGCGCTGACCCACTTCCACAGTGCACACATTGACGAGCGGCTGGATGAGCGAACCAGGATCGACCGCGAGCGCCGGATCCTCGACACCGCCGCAGCCCGGGCCGAGGATGTGCTCACCGCCGCTCAACCACTGCGCGATGAGGGGTTGCTCGACCATGCTTTTGCTTCGTCTGCCGCACTGGGGGAGTTGCCGAATGCGGAGACCCTGGCCCGGATCGCTGACGTACTCGGTACCTTGAACGCCGAAGTCACCACTGCCACCACCGCAATCGATAACGCTGTGGCCGCTGCACGGACCGAATTGGCGTCCATCGAGGCCGAATGGTCAGCCGCGACGGCGCCGGCCCGGGAGCAGTACGACTCGGTGCTGCGGTCGCTGCAAGACAGCGGCCTGGACGCGAGCCGCTACCTGGCCACCCAGCGGGCGGTACAGTCGCTCGCTCCGCTGGCCGACCAGCGTCACCAGATCGAGGCGCGGATCGCCGCACTCTACACCGAGCGCCGCCAGTTGTTGGCCGAACTAGGTGACCACGCCAGCGCTAAATGGCGAAAGCTGGGTGACGCATGTCGAGCGGCCAACGACGCGCTGCGCGGGATAGTGCGGGTGCAACCGCAGTTCTCAACCGACCGGCGCGAGTTTGTCACGCTTATCGAGAATGCGGTGAGCGGGCAGCGAGCTCAGATCAAGTCCGCTGTGCAGCAAAAGAACTTCTCACCGAGAGCGCTCGCCGATGCGTGTCGCGCCGGACCAGAACATCTGGCGGGTTTCGACATTCGAGGTGCGCAGGCCACCAACCTTGTCGCGGCAGGCGAGGAGTTGTTCCTCCAGCTGGAGGAGATGACCGTCGGGCTTGCCGCTGCTGCGGAACTCAACGTCGGGAGCGCGGCCGAGCCGGACTTCCGTGACCTCGATGAACTGTCGAAAGGCCAGAAGGCCACCGCACTGCTCCTGCTGCTGCTTGCCACACTGCCGGGCACGCTGATCGTCGACCAGCCGGAGGACGACCTCGACAACCGGTTCATCTGGGAGGGGGTGGTGCCGCGGATACGGGCGCTCAAGGGCAAGCGCCAACTCGTGTTCAGCACACACAACGCCAACATCCCGGTGCTGGGCGACGCCGAACTGATGATTGTGCTGGAGAGCGCGTCGGGCAAGGGCCGGATCACCGAGGGCGGTGCGGGCTCACTGGACGACCACACCGTGCTCGCCTTAGCCGGTGAGATCCTGGAGGGCGGTCCGAATGCCTTCCAACGTCGTCGCTACCTCTACGGATACTGATGATGGTGAGCCTGGCTGAGTTGTCCGAGCTGCTCCGCGAGGGCGAGAACAGCGGCGTGGAGTTCAAGCGCGACGACGTGCAGCCGCACGACTTCGCCAAAGAACTCGTCGCGCTGAGCAATCTCCGAGGTGGCCGCATCCTCCTCGGCGTCGAGGACGATGGCACGATCAGCGGCCTGGTCCGAGATGCGGTCGACGAGTGGGTCCTGACGATCGCCCGAGACAAGGTGCGCCCGCCGCTCATCCCGCACGTGCAGACCGTGACCGATCCCGGCACTGGCAGGCAGGTCGCCGTGGTGACTGTCGAAGCCGGTTACGCGGTCCACGCGGTGTGGCACAACAAGCACTTCTCCTATTACATCCGCGCCGGACGTCAGAGCCGTGAAGCGAGTCCTGAAGAGCTCTCCCGCTTGCAACAGCGGCGTGGCGGGTTCCGCGCCGAGCTCCGCCCGATCTCGGGATCTTCATACGAGGACCTCGACCAATGGCGACTTATCGACTACTTCACGCGAGTACGCGGCCAGCAGGTACCGGACCGCGAGGACCGGCAAAGCTGGGTGCAGCTGCTAACGGCGACCGAGTTCCTGGTGGAGGGTGTCAGCGAACCGGTGCCCTGCCTCGCCGCGATCGCGCTCTTCGGCAGCTCCACGGCCCGCTACCTGCCGCAGTCGGGAATCGACGCAGTCGCCTACCCCGGCCTTGAGAAGGACTATGCGGCGGTGGAGCGTGCCACGCTCCGCGGACCGCTGGCGCCGCTGATGACGCCGTCGGGAGGACTCGTCGAACCCGGGCTCGTCGACCTGGCTATCGCCTTCGTACGACGCAATGTTGGCGTCCGAGCCGAACTGGCCGACGGTGCCCGAAGGGTCGAGATCCCAGGGCTTCCTGCAGAACCTGTCCGCGAGGCGCTGGTCAACGCGGTGATCCATCGCGACTACCTGCTGGCGCACACCGACGTCGAGCTGGGCCTCTACCCGGACCGGCTCGAGATCGTGAGCCCCGGCCGGCTGCCGAACGGGGTGACCGTGGAACGGATGCTGGCCGGGACGAGAGCCGCCCGTAACGAAATGCTCAAGGACGTGATGCGGGACTACGGCTACCTGGAGCACATGGGACTTGGTGTGCCGCGGAAAATCGTGCGAGGGATGCGGGAGTTCAACGGGTCGGAACCCGAGTTTATCGTCGGAGAGGAGAGCCTCACCGTCGTGCTAAGGCGGTTACCGGAGTGAATGCCGGGCGGGCGAGCGGAAGCTCACGCCCCTGAACTGCGGCCCGGTATCGGGTAGTGCTCCTGCTCAGCGCGGTGACCAGGCGGGGTCACGCCCACTGAGCCCGATCACGCGATCGAGCAGTGGTGCGTCGTCCGGTATCTCGACCACGGGACCGAAAAGTCCTTCGCGTTCCGCCTCATGTCCGGGACCGGAGAACTGCGCGACGAAGCCCTGCACGGCGTCGAGCAACGCCCGGTCGCAGTCGTAGGTCTGGTCGCTGGCCCGGGCCACGTCCCAACCGTGAATCACCAGTTCGTCCAGCACGACAAGGCCGGCGACCTCACCCGGCAGCTCGAGCCCTCCGGCCCGGGGTCATCCCGCCCCACGCCGCCGCGGTGAAGGCGAGCGTCAGCCCGCCGACGTGGTCCAGCAGGTCGCCGAGGGAGTACGCCGGGCACGGCGTCGGCCCGCCGAGCTGATCGTCGCGAACGCCGTTGATCAGGTCAGCCATTCGACGGGTAGCGGGTTGCAAGTCCACGAATGTCATCAGGTGTCACTCCTCAAAGTCTGGCGGACGTCCACCGATGAGTTTGCGGCACGAGGTCGGTCACTATGGGAACACACGCTTACATGCAAGGAGGAACCGATGACCACCGACGGGTTTACCACGTGCCTGTGGTTCGACGGGCAAGCCGAAGAGGCGGCGAACCACTACATCTCGATCTTCAAGGACTCCACGCTCGGAAGGGTCGGCCACTACACCGAGGCCGGGCCGGGTCCTGCCGGCACCGTCCTGGCCGTCGAGTTCGAGCTCAACGGCCAGAAGTTCGTCGCCCTGAACGGCGGGCCGCAGTTCACGTTCAACGAGGCCACCTCGTTCCAGATCCACTGCAAGGACCAGGACGAGGTGGACTACTACTGGAGCAAGCTCTCCGAGGGTGGCGAGGAAGTCGCCTGCGGCTGGTTGAAGGACAAGTACGGGCTGTCCTGGCAGGTCATCCCCACCGTGCTCATCGACATGATCAGCGACCCGGACCCGGAGAAGGCGAAGCGGGCCACCGAGGCCATGCTCGCGATGACCAAGTTCGACATCGCCGCACTCCAGAAGGCCCACGCGGGGGAATAACAAGCCCGCCCGGCGGCTGGCCGGAGCGCCGCGTTACTGCGAAGCCGTGGCGACGGCGTGTAGTCGATCATGCACAACCCGCCGCACCGAGTTCAGTGCAGCCCAAGGCCCCAGGGCCGGGCTTGAGCTCCAGACTGGTTGTCCCCCCTTCCGGGACTCCCTGCACCGTTCCCCAGTCAGTCCGGTAGCCCCCCGGCCCTGGGCGCCGTCCAGACAAGGCGAACACATGGGCGGGGTTGCAGACGGTGGCGAGCGAGGCAGATACCGACGGGTTGTGTCACGGTGACGGCGAACGGGGCCGTAGTGACGGGCTGGAACCGCTGCGCCAGGCGCTCGCGGCGGCGTTCGGGACCGCCACCGAGATGCTGCCATGATCCGCGAAGATCGGGAGTTACTGGCGGAGCTGGCCCGGCTGAACACCGATATGGCGTCGTTGGCCATGCGCGTCCTGGACGGCAGCGCCAGTACCGCTGAGCAACAGCACTACGCACAGCGTTTGGTCGCGGTGGGCAGGCGACTGCAGCGGCGTGCGGAGCGCAGCGACCACGTCGTCATCGAGGGGGAGGTCGTCGCCGAGGAACCGATCACCCTTCCCGCGAATACCGTCGAGCTTGACTGGGCGCCGTGAGCAAAGTCGGGGAAGTGCGGTGGCGGCTGCTCTGGGAGCAGCTGACGCAGATATACCGGCAGGTGGAGCACCAGGAGTCCGAGACGCTGCCGGACGGCCTGCTCCCTGATCGGAACGGGGAAATACTGTTGCGGCTGGCCGGGTCGGCGTTGACATTACTCGAATGGCATACCATCGACACCAACGGCCGATGCCGGGCACCGGCATGTACGCGACGGGGATGGGTACCCTGGCGGCGACGCGGAAGTTGTCACGTTTTCGGCACTGTGCAGTTCTGGGTACAGCAACCGCTCGCGATCGTGAAGAAGGCCGGTAGACAATGGTAGGAGACCGGCTGCCGAAAGCCGGCGGGCGCAGATCTGACTAATTGACCGCGTGCCGGTGATCGGGCATGATCGCGAACCGGGAGGCCGACATGAATCCGGAACCGCAGATCCGGCGCGGGCTGCTCACCCGCACGTTGTTCGAGACACTGCGGGATGCGGGCGAGCCGGTGGCGCCCAGGGACGCGCTGGCCGGAGTGAAAAACCGCGTGCAGCCGAACCAGCGTGAACTCAGCCGCAACGACAGCGGGTTTCCCCGCTTCGAGACCTACCTGCGGTGGGCGTCGTCGTGGAGCAGCGCGATCGGCTGGATGGCCAAGCGCGGTGGCTGGTCGATCACCGAGGCCGGTGTCGAGGCGATCGAGGAGTTTCCCGGCGACGAGCTCGCCCTGGAGCTGACCCGGCGCTACCGGCAGCAGCGCAAGCCCAAGCAGCAGAAGCCCGCCGGCTACCAGGACCCCCGCTGGACGCAGGTCATCAAGGCGCTGAGCTACGTGGAGGCCGGGTGGTGGACCACCTACGGCGACCTCGCCACACTCACCGGGCTCTCCGCGCCGTCGGTCGGGACGTTCATGGGGACCGAGGGGGTTCTCAACCCGCACCGGGTACTACGCGCCGACGGCACCATCGCGCCGGACTTCCGCTGGCCCGGCCCCGGCCGTAAGGACGATCCGCGCCAGGTGCTGGAGAGTGAGGGACTCCGGTTCGACGAGACCGGGCACGCCGATCCCGACCAGCGGCTCACCGTCGATGACCTGCGCGAACAGCTGTCCGAGTTGAACGGCGACAGCGAGACCGAGTCACCCGTCCGCCGGGCCTGGCTGGTACGGGGATCGTCGGTGGACGGCCGTGACCTGGTGCACCCGTGGTTGCACGAGCGGTTCGCCTCGCTGGCTGCGTCCAACCTGCGCCCGATCGACATCCCGGTACCGCTCGACGAGCTGAGGACGATTGTCGAGCAGGATTACCAGCACAAGTCCTATGCGGTGCGAGAAGGCAAGGTCACCGAGTTCGACGCGTTCTGCAACCGGATGCGGGTGGGGGACTACCTACTCACGACGTCGCAGGGCAGGACCTATCTGGGCCGGGTCGCAGGGGAGGCCGGCTACGTCCCCTCGACCGACCGGCGATCCAACCTGCGGCGACCAGTCGAATGGCTGAACGCCTCCGCGTCGGTGCCGTTCGCGAACCTCCCTCAGCCACTGCCTGCCAAGCTGCACAGTCAGGCCGACGTCGTCGACCTGACCAATGAGATCCCGGCGATCGAGCAGTTGCTCGAAGCCCTCGGCGTCGCTCATCGGCAGCCTGAACTGGCCCCGGTCAGAGAACTGCAGTTCCCGGCGGTGGGCCAGGCCATCGCCGACCTGCTGCTGATCGACCGGGAGTGGCTGCAGCAGCAGGCGGACCTGTTGTGGGAGCGCAAGCAGCTGATCTTCTACGGGCCACCGGGCACGGGGAAGACCTACTTGGCTCGCCAACTAGCCAACCACCTGGCCGCCGAGCTCAGCGCCGTGAAACTCGTCCAGTTCCACCCGTCCTACACCTATGAGGATTTCTTCGAAGGTTTCCGGCCGACCCAGCGCGAGGACGGCCAGCTCACGTTCAAACTGGAGCCGGGTCCGTTCCGGCTGCTCGTGGAGGCGGCACGTCAGCACCCGTCGGATCCGTACATCCTCATCGTCGACGAGATCAACCGGGCGAATCTGGCCAAGGTGTTCGGTGAGCTGTACTTCCTGCTGGAGTACCGGAACGATCCGATCGGCCTGTTGTACTCGCCGGAGTCGGATTTCGTCATGCCGCCCAACGTTTTCCTCATCGGCACGATGAATACCACTGATCGCTCACTCGGGCTGATCGACGCCGCGATGCGGCGCCGGTTCGCGTTCGTCGAGTTGCATCCCTCGGGGCGGCCGACCGCGGGGCTGCTCACCGCCTGGTTGCAGAGGCTGGTGGAGAACGAGAACGTCGAGCACAACCTGGATGCCCCCGCCCTGCTCGACGCGCTCAATGCGCGCATCGACGACCACGAACTGGCCGTCGGGCCGTCCTACCTCATGCTCCCGCAGATCTACCGCAGCAAAGACGGGCTGGAACGGGCCTGGGAAACCTCGATCCTGCCGCTGCTGGCCGATCACCACTACGGCGGCCCGCCCGGGGCACTCGACAAGTACCGGCTCGCCGCATTGCGGGCAGCGGCCGCTCAGCAACCCTCCCCGGGAGAGGCGCAGGAATGAAGCGCGTGGAGGTCGCCGAGAACGGCCGGGTCGAGGTCCGGCTCACCGCCGAGGAGGGCCGCATGCTGGCCTCGTCGGACATCGTGACCGCGTCGCCTTCGGTGCACGAGTCACAGATGTGGAGTATCACCCCGAGCCGCGGAGTGGTCGGCGTCGCGCGGGTGGGCGATATCGAGGTCTGGATCACCCCGAAGCTGCCGATCGCCCGGCTGCTGTTCCTGGCGGGTTATGCGGTGAATCCGCGTGGCTGGCGCGACGAGGAGGCCGAGCTCGACGTCGCCGAGGGGCTCGTACCCGCGGTCGCGCGGTTCCTGTGTCAGCAGGCTGAGCACGCTCTACGGCAGGGGCCGCTGCACGGTTACCGCACCGTCGAGGAATCATCCGCAGTACTGCGAGGCCGCCTGCGCGAAGCCGACCAGCTGCGCCGCCATCATGGACGGGCCATCCCGATGGAGATCCGGCATGACGACTTCACCATCGACGTGCCGGAGAACCAGGTCCTGCTCGCCGCGATCATCCGGGTGGCCGGCGTGCCCCGGGTGCGCGAGGAGCATCGGCGCAGGCTCGCCGCCCTGCGCGCCAAGCTGGTCGGGGTCAGCGTCCCCGCGCGAGGTTCCCCCCTTCCGACGTGGCAGCCGAACCGGCTCAACCAGCACTACCACGGCGTGCTGCGCCTCGCCGAGGTCGTCTGGCAGGCCACCTCCCCGGAGCACGCGCCCGGCTCGCTGCTCACCACCGGGTTCCTGTTCCGTTTGTGGAAGATCTTCGAGGACTTTCTCGTCGTCGCGCTCTCGGAGGAGTTGCAGGCCGCCCACGGTGGAGCGGGCCGCGGCTACCCGTGCCATTTGGACGAGGCCTGCGCGGTGCAGATGAAGCCTGATCTGGTCTGGCAGCTCAACGGGCGTCCGGTCGCGGTCGTCGACGCCAAGTACAAGCCGGAGAAGCCGAGCGGTTACCCGTACGCGGACCTGTACCAGGTGCTCGCCTACTGCATGGCGCTGCGCTTACCTCGGGGCCATCTCGTCTACGCCCGGGGCGACGCCGTCCCGGTCCGGCACGTCATACCGCATGCGGGCATTGAGATCGTCTGTCATGCGCTCGACCTCGCGCTCCCGCCCGCGAAGCTGCTGGCACAGGTGGCCACCATCGCCGACGAGCTGGTGCCACGCTCGCTGGGCCTGAGCGCAGCCGGTCCTACAGCCGCGCCCCGTCGTCCCATCCCTCCGGGGGTGGCCCGCCACGCAGTCCGAGCACCAGCCAGGCGATCCCGGCTGTGATGGCGAGCAGGCCCAGCGGCGTTCCCGCGGTATCGGCCAGACTCAGCATGCTCGGCCGGATCAGCAGGAGCATTCCGGCGGCGATCAGCAGCATGGCGCCCAGGGTTTGAGGGCGGGGCACCGGTAGCGGTGGCGGTTCCGGCGGTTCGAAGTGCCCCTCGTCCACGTCGCGGCGATGCCTATCGGCTGCCGCTGAGGGTGCGGGTTCCCGGGTCTGCCGGACTCGGTCCTCGTCGGCGGGCCAACGGGGCGCGTCCGGGTCGGACCGCCAGTCCGCGATGATGCCGGCGAACGCGGCGTCGGTGTCGTCGGAGCCATCAGGGTGCCCCGAGTCGCGACGGTCCTGCTCCTCGGGATCGGGGACGGATACCACCAGGACACCACCCCTAGGGCTCGGCAGGGTTCGCTGCAGCAGTGACGGTACCGGGCCGGGCTTGCCGTTGCGCGAGACGTGCGGTGATGAGGTGGCCCGACCGAGTGCAGAGCCTGGTCACGGGATCACACACCGGCTTGTTGGACCTGCGTAGACAGGGTTGACCCGAGCCCGTTGTGTCGTAGAGAGCGCGCTCCGTAGGCTGGCGGAGGCACTGGCTGCGGGGCCGAGGGAAGGATCGGTGGGTGTTCTACTGGCTACTCAAGCACCTGCTCCTCGGTCCGGTGATGCGGTTGGCTTGTCGCCCACAGATCCGGGGGGGCGAGCACCTCCCTGCGCGCGGGGGGGTCATCCTGGCCAGTAACCACCTCGCGGTCGCCGACTCGTTCTTCCTGTCCCTGATGGTTCACCGCCGCGTGACGTTCCTGGCCAAAGGCGAGTACTTCACGTCACCCGGCGTGCGGGGATGGCTCAAGAGGCAGTTCTTCAGCGCGGCCGGCCAAGTGCCGATCGACCGTTCCAGTGCCTCGGCGGCGCAGGGCGCCCTGGACACCGGAGTGCGGCTGCTGGCCCAGGGTTACCTGCTCGGTATCTACCCGGAGGGCACCCGCTCGCCGGATGGCCGGTTGTACAAGGGCAAGACCGGCGTCGCCCGGCTGGCGCTCGAAGCCGGGGTGCCGGTGATCCCGGTCGCGATGGTCGGCACCGACAAGGTCAACCCCATCGGCTCCAAGATGTGGCGCCCGCACCACGTCGAGATACGTCTCGGCGCCCCGCTGGACTTCTCTCGCTATGCGGGTCTGGCCGGGGACCGGTTCGTCGAGCGGTCCATGGTCGACGAGATCATGTATTCGTTGATGGAGCTCTCCGGTCAGGAGTACGTCGACATATATGCCGCCTCGGTGAAAGAGCGCGACGCCACAGGCCGGCCTCCGGCGCTCAACAGGCGCTGAGTGGCCGGCCCATTCCGGACCCGGTGCCACCCAGACTAGATCGTTATGATGTTCGCGCAGTTCAGAGAGGGTGAGGGTCGGTCCAGGTGCGGTTCTTCTACGACTGCGAGTTCATCGAGGACGGCGACACCATTGAGCTGATCTCCATCGGAGTGGTGGACGAGCAGGGCCGGGAGTACTACGCGGTGTCCACCGAGTTCGACCCGGAGCGGGCGGGTGAGTGGGTGCGATCGCATGTGCTGCCCAAGCTGCCACCGCCCGCCGACCCGGCGTGGCGCTCCCGGGTGGCCATCCGAGACACCCTGCTGGAGTTCCTCACCGCTTCCGGTGACGGGGTCGAGCTGTGGGCCTGGTTCGCCGCCTACGACCACGTCGCCCTCGCTCAGCTGTGGGGCTCGATGCCCGCGCTACCACGGGCGTTGCCCCGCTTCACCCGGGAGTTGCGGCAGCGTTGGGAGGACGCAGGCAAGCCGGCGTTACCTCCGCCACCGACCGACGCACACGACGCGCTTGCCGACGCCAGGCACAACGTCACCCGATGGCGGGTGATCGAGCAGCACCGCTCGGCGCGGGCGGGTCACCCCTGACGGTTTCCCCTTGCTGGACCGATCAAGTCGTGCGACGCTCACGCCGAATACGACAGTGCGGAACGGGAGGGAAATCCTATGCGTATCGGCGTGCTCACCGGTGGCGGTGACTGTCCGGGGCTCAACGCCGTGATCAGGGCGGTGGTCCGTAAGGGCATCGAGGTTTACGGGTACGAGATCGTCGGATTCCGGGAGGGCTGGCGGGGGCCGGTGGAGGGATTGGTCCAGCCCCTCGGGCTGGCCGATGTGGAGGATATCCTCCCACTCGGCGGCACCATCCTGCGCACTTCGCGCACCAACCCATACCAGAACGGCGGTGCTGAGCAGATCAAGCGGACCCTCGCCCACCACGGCGTGGATGCTTTGATCGCGATCGGCGGTGAGGACACCCTCGGGGTGGCGCGCAGGCTGACCGAGGACGGGGTCTTCGTAGTGGGTGTGCCGAAGACCATCGACAACGATCTGGGCGCCACGGACTACACGTTCGGCTTCGACACCGCGGTGCATATCGCGACCGAAGCGATCGATCGGCTGCGCACCACCGCGGAGTCGCATCATCGGGCGGCGATCGTCGAGGTCATGGGCAGGCATGCGGGCTGGATCGCGCTGCACTCCGGCATGGCCGGGGGAGCCAACGTCATCCTCGTTCCGGAGCAGCCCTTCTCCGTGGATCGGGTGTGTAAGTGGGCGACCCATTGCTTCGAACGGGGCTGCGCCCCGATCGTCGTGGTGGCCGAGGGTGCGGTACCCGAGGGCGGTGCGGAGCTGCTCACCGCCGGGGAGACCGACTCCTTCGGCCATAAGCGTCTCGGTGGCGTCGGCATCTGGCTGGCCGATGAGATCGCGCAACGCACCGGGGCCGACTCCCGCGCCGTCGTGCTGGGGCACGTTCAGCGTGGCGGCACCCCCACGGCCTACGACCGGGTGCTGGCGACCCGGTTCGGTGTGCATGCGGTCGATGCGGTGCACGACGGGGATGCCGGTGTGATGGTCGCGCTTCGCGGCACCGACATCATCCGGGTGAAGCTGGCTGAGGCCACCGAGACCATCAAGACAGTGCCTTCGCAGCGTTACGCGGAAGCCGAGGTCTTCTTCGGCTGACTCCCCATCGAGCGGGTGGGGACCTGACGCCCGGTGGACCTGCCGGGGGCCGGAACGCATACGCTGGAGCACTGTGAACTGGACCGTGGATGTTCCGGTCGACGCGCTGCCGGAGCTGCCGCCGCTGCCCGCCGATCTGCGAACCAGGCTGGATGCGGCATTAGCCCTTCCCGCCGTGCAGCAACCGAGCTGGCCCGACCCCGATGCGGTGCGCAATGTCCGCGCCGTACTGGAGAGCGTGCCGCCGATCACCGTGCCCACCGAGGTGGACCAGCTGCGGGATCAGCTCGCGGCGGTGGCCCGCGGCGAGGCCTTCCTGCTGCAGGGTGGGGACTGCGCCGAGACCTTCGTCGACAACACCGAACCGCATCTGCGGGCCAACATCCGCACCTTGCTGCAGATGGCGGTGGTGCTCACCTACGGTTCGAGCATGCCGGTGGTGAAGGTCGGCCGGGTGGCAGGCCAGTACGCCAAGCCGAGGTCCGCGGCACTGGACGCCTTCGGGCTGGCGTCCTACCGCGGCGACATGATCAATTCTCTGGTCGCCACCCCGGAGGCCCGGGTACACGACCCGTCGCGGCTGATCCGCGCCTATGCCAATGCCGCCGCGGCGATGAATCTGGTGCGGGCGCTGACCTTGGCCGGTATGGCGGACCTGCACAAGGTGCACGACTGGAACAAGGACTTCGTACTGCGATCCCCCGCTGGAGCGCGGTACGAGGCGCTTGCCGCTGAGATCGATCGTGGCCTGCGGTTCATGTCCGCGTGCGGGGTGGACGACTCCTCGTTGCGCTCCACCGAGATCTACGCCAGTCACGAGGCGCTGGTGCTCGACTACGAGCGTGCCATGCTGCGCTTGGACCACCAGGCGCAGATCCCGAAGCTCTACGACTTGTCCGCGCACTTCCTCTGGGTGGGCGAGCGGACCCGTGCGCTGGACGGTGCGCATATCGCCTTCGCCGAACTGCTGGCCAATCCCATCGGCCTCAAGCTGGGTCCGGGCACCACACCCGATCAGGCCGTCGAGTACGTCGAGCGGCTCGATCCGAACGGTGTTCCCGGCAGACTCACCCTGATCTCCCGGATGGGGGCCCAGCGGGTACGCGACGTGCTGCCCCAGATCGTGGCGAAGGTCACTGCCTCAGGACACCAGGTGATCTGGCAGTGCGATCCGATGCACGGCAACACCATCGAGTCCACCAGTGGCTATAAGACCCGCCATTTCGACTGGGTGGTCGACGAGGTCCAGGGTTTCTTCGAGGTGCACCGCGCGCTGGGTACCTATCCCGGCGGCATCCATGTCGAACTCACCGGCGAGGACGTCACGGAATGCCTCGGCGGTGCTCAGGACATCTCCGACGCCGATCTGTCCGGGCGTTATGAGACCGCCTGCGATCCCCGGTTGAACACTCAGCAGGCGCTGGAGCTGGCGTTCCTGGTCGCGGAGATGCTGCGTTCCTGATCAGAATGTCAGTTTCTGATCAGAACGTCACGAGCCGGATGGAGGTGCCGGGCTGGACGGTGCGACTGGCACCGGGAGACTGCGCGATCACCCGGCTCGATGAGCCCCCGAAGAACTGGTCGACCTGGCTGTTCAGCCCAGCGTCGGAGAGGACCTGGCGGGCCCGGTCGACCGGCAGCCCGACTACGTCCGGTACCACCACCTTGGTGCTCACCTGCACAGTCACCGTGTTGTCGGAAGCATCCACCAGCGAGCCCTCTCCTGGCTGCACGGACACCACGATCGCGCCTTGCTGCCCGGCGCCGTCACCGCTTTCCCTCGGCTCGAATCCGGCTCGCAGCAGCGTGGCCAATGCCTGCTCGCGGGGTTGACCGACCACCTTCGGCACCACCAGCGCGGTGCTGATTCGCAGGGTGACCTGGGTACCGCGGTGCGTCTGCTGCCCGGCCTGCGGGTCGGTGCCGATCGCCCGCCCGCCGGCCACCTGGTCGTCGAACTCGCGCTGCACCTGCGCGCTCACCCCGGCTTTGGACAGCGCCGCGACCGCCTCGGCCTCGGGTAGGTCGCGCACCTGGGGGACGGTGGTCGGGGCCGGGCCCTTACTGATCACCAGTGTCACCGGCGCACCGACAGTCAGCACGGTGCCCGCCGCCGGTCGCAACCCGATGAGCGTGCCCTCCGGGACGGTGTCGTGGAACTCCGCGGCTGCGGGGTCGCTTCGCGGGCTCAGGTCGGCCGCATCGAGCGCCCGCTCGGCCTCCGCGTTGGACGTGCCCACCGCCAGGTCGGGCACCACCGGGCGGCCCAGCGAGACCACCACGGTGACGTCGGAGCCGCGCAGTGCCCGTTGGCCAGAGGCTGGGTCGCTGCTGATCACCGTTCCGCTCGGGACGGAGTTGTCGTGGCCCGTGGTGAGCTTGGCGGCGAGGTCGGCGTCGGCGAGGGTGGCTTGCACCGCGGTGCGTTGCAGGCCCGTGAGGTTGGGTACCACCGTCCACCGGCCGCTGCCCAGCCACCACGCGGACACTCCGACCACGCTCGCGAGCATGAGCACGACCATCAGCCAGACGACGAAGGCCCGTCGCTGGCGAGAGCGCTCGCGCCGGTACTGGTCCTCGGCGGGGGGATGACCGGGGTACCGCGGCCCCGCGGTGCCGTCCGGCCGGCTGCCCGCCGGTGCACCGG
>JBOHGD010000065.1:0-28567 GCA_050699955.1 Pseudonocardiaceae bacterium
GCGCCGACGACCCGCGCGTCGCGTTGCTTCGTCTCGTACTGCCGGATCTGGTGGTCGCGCACGGCGCCGACCACGAGCGAGCACCGTTGGGGCTGGCCTGGCACCAGGACACCTGGACCGCGGTGCTGGAGGTGGACGCGGCTCCGGCACTGGTCACCCCGGTGGGCGGCACCCCCAGCCTTCCGCTCGGCGCGCTCGCTGGCTGCCTGGAAGACCGGGGAGTGGTGCTGGACGCGATCCAGGTGATCTGGCACTGCTACCCCGGCAGCGCCGCATTGCCGTCGTCGTCCCCGGCGCTGAGCTCCTACCTCGAAGTGCTGGGCCCGTTGCCTGCCGCCGCCCGGCGCACCACGTGGGTCGCGGTCCGGTTGGACCCGCGCCGCTGCCTCACCGCCATCCAGGAACGCGGTGGTGGGGTGGTCGGGTCGCACCGGGCGTTGATCGGTGCACTGTCCCGAGTTCGTAGCGCGCTGGACGCCCGTGGGGTGCGGACCCGGCCACTGGACGCCGACCAGCTGCTGCGAGCCGGGATCTCGGCCGCCGAGCTGTCCTCGGTGGCGGGCACCACACGCTCGGTGGCCCTGCGGGAGCGATGGACCGGAGTCACCGCGGCGGGAGTGGGGCACGCCAGCTACGCGATCAGCGGGTGGCCCGAGCAGGGCGGGATGCACAATCTCAATGGCCTGACCGGGGTTCGCGCGCTGTCCACCACGGTGGCCCTCTCGGTCTCGCCGGGCGAGGACGGCAGCGAGGTCGGGCTGCGCGGCCTGGTCCGGGTCAGCGCTCGCAATCCCGCCGAGCTCGAAGCGGCCGACAGCCACCTGCAGGCGGTCTCCGAACGGCTCGGCATCGGGCTCACCGCATTACGCGGACTGCAGACATCGGGCCTGGCCGCGACACTCCCGCTGGGGGCCTCGGCATGAGGATCGCGGGCGGTTCCCGCGCCGGGGCACGGGCGGTCGCACCGGAGTTCCTGGTCTCGCCCAGCATGCTCGATGCGGTCAGCCCCGCCGGCGACCGAGGGGGCATGGTGCTGGGCTCGGGCCCGAAGGACGAACCGCTGAGCGTGTCGGTGCTGCGCGCCGAGCCGACCCGGCTGGTGCTGGTCGGCGGGCTCTACCTGGCCCGGCAGGTCGCGCTGCGAGCGATGGCGACCGGGGCCTGGGTAGTGGTGGGCACTGGACGGCCCGCCGCTTGGCAGCTCCTCACCCGGGCGGCCGGCGAGGGTCCGGACGGCCGCCCGGCACCACTGGTGCAGGTACGCAGGCTCGCGCCGGTCGAGCTGCCGCGAGCCACCGAGGACGCCCCGCTGCTCGTCGTGCACGACGGTGGCGCGGTGCCGCAGGAGCTGTTCCCACCACGTTCACCGTGGCAGACCACCATGTACGTGCTGCCCTACCTGCACCCGCAGGCGGGGAACACAGCGAACAACGCCGACCTCGTGCTGCTGCAACGGCTACCCGTGGGCCAGGCTCAGCTCGCCGCTCGGATCTGGCGGCTCCCCCCGCCGATGATCGACGAGCTGACGTCGTTGAAGGACGACGGGGTGGTAGCTCTCGGACCCAACCTGTGGCTGCCGCTGCGGCTGGTCACCACCCCGAAGGAGCGCGAGATCCTCGGCCCGGTCCGCCGCGGCGACTGAGGTGGCGTACGCGATCCGCGCCGCCGCCGAGGCTGCCGGGTTACCGGTCTCCGTATGGCTTGCTCGGGCCGCCGATCGCGCCGCCGCGGAGTAGGCCGCGATCGGCCGACGGACGACCTCCCGCCGCCGGTAGGAAAGAACTCACTACTGGACATCCAGTAGTAGGATAGCTTGCATGGCCATCACGAAGATATCGGTGAGTGTCGATGCCGATCTGGTCGCCGAGGCCCGCGAGTTGGCGGGGCGGCGCGGGCTCTCCGCGCTGATCAACGATGCACTGCGGGTCAGGCTCCAGCATGCGCGGGTCGGTCGGCTCCTCGACGAGATGGACGAGGAGTTCGGGCCGGTGCCCGCAGCGATCGAGGAGGCGGTCCACAGAGAATGGCCAGCAGCCGGTCACTCCCCCAGCGCCTGATCCTCGACTCCGGTGCGGTGATCTGCTGGTCCCGAGGTGATGCCCGGACCCGGGCCGTCCTCCGCCAGGCCCTCGCGCGGCACCTTGAGCTGCGAGTACCCGTCGTGGTACTAGCCGAGACCCTCCGCGGCGGCCCGCGTGACGCACCAGTGAACCGGGTACTCAAGGCCGTCGGCACTGCACCGACTGCGCCCGCCACCGGCCGGGACGCCGGTCAACTGCTCGGGCGAACCGGCGGCCGTAACACCGCTGACGCTCTGGTCGCCGCCGAGGCACTGGCCATACCGGGTTCCACGATCCTGACCGGTGACCCGGATGATCTGCGGGCACTCCTCCCCGATCAGCACAGCACCCAGGTGCAAGCGATCTGAGGGTGTGCGGCTGGCCAGCGCAGGCTCAGCGCAGTTATGCGGCATCTCCTGCTCGTACCGCGTTTCGGTCGTCCTGCTGGCTATGGTGCCGCTCACGCAGTCGATCAAGCCCGCGTCGTGGGGAGTGCTCGACCAAGCGGCCTACGACGAACCCACCGGCCGCAAGCTCCACCTCGTGCTTGCTGAGCTCGGAGCTTTGCCGCTGGTGCGGGTATGACGCCGGGCAGGCGGCGCTGGCGCAGCGGTACTACATCGCGGCCTTGCGCGCCGCGCACAGCGCGGACGATCGCCCACGTCGTTTCGGCTGGTTATGAGGTGTTTGAGGGGTGGGGTGCAGGCCAAAGATGGCTAGCAGCAGACGTGGGCTGTTCTTGATCTTCCGGATGGTGGGGGCGATTCTGGTGTGGCCGACCTGGCGGATCAGACCGATCGCCAGATTACGGATGGTGACCATGATTCTGGTGCTGGCACCGGTCTTGACCTGGGATGCGTCTCCACGGAACGTGACGTCGCGGCCTCAGTGGATCTTGTTCGTGGGACCAGCCCACCGGATGTGCGGCCAGGACGTCAGAACGGTGGGGGTTCGTCCGGCTCGACGGCCGGCGCCGGCGGGCGTGCGGGTGGGGGCTCTGGTTCGGGGGGAGGCCGGTACAGGATGGGTCCATGCTCGTCGTGGGTGTCCGGGGGTGGCTCGGCGGGGTATTCCGGCCCGGGCAGCGGGTCGGCTAGGTCGGTGATGATCGGTTGGGGCCGGGCATGGTATTCCCTGCCCAGTGGACTGGTCCAGATGAAGTGGCCGGGCTCGGGCTGGCGCAGGCGCCACCCGCGTTCGTGCTTCAGTAGATGATCATGGCGACACAATGGTCCGGAATTGGCCTCCGTGGTCGCCCCGCCACGACTGTGGTCGAGCGTGTGGTCCAGGTCGGCCTGCCGGGCCGAGCAGCGGCACCCCATGTAGACACAGAACCGGTCGCGGATCTGGATGTGGCGGCGCAGCGCCGCTCCGGCGAACCGGGCGGACGGGTCCTGCCGCCCAGCCCTCATCGTCCCCTGCGGGGTGTCGGTGACGAAGGCGCGGTAGTGGGCGGTTAGATCGCTGATCACCGCGGCCCACGGGCCGCACGTCTCGGGGTGGGCGGTCAGGTCGGCGAGCAGGGTGGCCGGGATGTGCAGTTCCACGATCCCACCCCGGACCGGTGCCCGCTCGTGATCCATGCTGGGAAGCCCGACGCCGGGACCATTGCCCGGCCCGTTGCACTCAGGTGCGCTCGGGCGGCGGCGGGTGATCCCGCCCAGGATCAGCCGTCCGTCCGGATCGGTGATCGCGTAGCGCCACTCGGCGCGGTGCTGGGCAGCGGACAGGGCGCGGGCCGTCTCCGCAGCAGCCGCCCGAACATGAATCGCGCAGCGCTTCTTGTGCAGTTGGAAACTGCCATTCTCCTGCCGTGCTGCGGATGGTGTCCTCGGCCAGGAAAGATGACCTGACCTGTGTCGAGGGCAAACGGTAGGTCACGTTACGGACTCTGGATAACAGTGCGCAGGGCGCGGGTCTGCTCAGCTCGGGCGGCTAGCTGGTCGTCGTCGGGGTAGTCCACGCCAACCAGGGCCAGGCCGTGTGCGGGGGCGACCGTCACTCCGCTGGCTCGGGAGGTCTGGCACCGCAACTCGGCGGGCCAGGCTGGGGGACGGCGGCCCTCCCCCACAGCCAACAAGGCGCCCACCAGGCTGCGCACCATCGAGTGGCAGAACGCGTCGGCCGCAACGTGCGCGACCAGCAGGTGGGGCTCGTCACGGATCCAGTCAAGGCGCTGCAGCGCCCGCACCGTCGTGGCGCCCTCGCGACGACGGCAAAAGGCGGCGAAGTCGTGCTCCCCGAGCAGCTGCGCGCTCGCCACGTTCATCAGGTCCTCGTCGAGCGGTCGGTGGCGCGCGAGGGTGTCGTGACGGCGCAGCGGGTCGACGCCCCAGGGCGCGTCGCAGATCCGGTACCGGTAGTGTCTGCACAGGGCGGAGAAACGGGCGTCGAAGCTACTCGGTACCTCGCGCACCGCGGGCACCCTGACGTCGGTGGGCAGTAGCCGGGCCAGCCGCCGCGCGAGCTGATCAGGCGCCAGCGCTCCCGGTGGCACATCGAGATGGGCGACTTGGCCGGTGGCGTGCACCCCGGCGTCGGTGCGCCCCGCCACGGTGAGGGCGGCCGGGATGCGCAGCAACCTACCCAGCGCTTCCTCGAGCACCCCCTGAACAGTGCGCCTGCCGGGCTGGCGTGCCCAGCCGGAGAAGCCGGCCCCGTCGTAGCGGATGTCGAGGCGGTAGCGCAGGAGCCCGCCGTCCCCGATGAGGGCGGCGGGCTCCAACGGTGTGTTGCTCGAGGTCAGGACTCGCCCTTCGGGGGAGATCCATCGGAGGGCGAATCGTTCTGCGGAGCGGCATCGCTGCCCGCACCGTCGTCGGGCGCCGCTTCGGTGGCGGAACTCTCTCCCGAGGGGGCGTCGTCCTTGGTTGCCGTCTCGGTGTCCGGGGCTGCGGTGCCCGGAGCGGCGGCGTCCGGGGCGGCGGCGTCCGGGGCGGCAGCTGCGGTCGCCTCGCGCGGCTTGTCCTTGGCGACGAACCGAGTGCTGCGGGCCTGCTCGGCCTCAGCGGTCGCGGTGCGGTCCATGACCAGCTCGATGATCGCCATCGGCGCGTTGTCCCCCTTGCGCGGCAGCGTCTTGACGATCCGGGTGTAACCACCCGGACGGTCCGCGAAGTGCGGGCCGATGTCCGCGACGAGCCGGTGCACCACGTCCTTGTCCCGGATCACCCGCATGATCTCGCGGCGGTTGTGCAGATCCGCCTTGCGAGCCTTGGTGATCAGCCGCTCGGCGAACGGGCGCAGCCGCTTGGCCTTGGCCTCGGTGGTCGTGATCCGGCCGTGGGTGAACAACGCGGTGGCCAGATTGGCCAGCATCAACCGCTCATGGGCCGGGGACCCGCCGAGCCGGGCACCTTTGGTCGGCGTAGGCATCTACAACTGCTCCGTTTCTGCGTAGTCCTGCCCGTCGTCGGTGCCGTAGTCGGCGCCGTTGTCAGACCTGTTGTCGCTGCCTTCGCCCCATCCCTCGATGGAGTAGTCCGTCACCGCGACCGTGGGGTCGAATCCGGGTGGGCTGTCCTTGAGCTGCAGGCCGAGACCAGCCAGCTTCAGCTTCACCTCGTCGATCGACTTGGCACCGAAGTTGCGGATGTCCAGCAGGTCGGCCTCACTGCGGCTGACCAGCTCGCCGACGGTGTGAATGCCCTCCCGCTTGAGGCAGTTGTAGGACCGCACGGTCAGGTCCAGGTCTTCGATGGGCATCGCGAACGCCGCGATGGTGTCCGCCTCGGCGGGCGAAGGGCCGATCTCGATGCCCTCGGCCTCCACATTGAGCTCACGGGCCAGCCCGAACAACTCCACCAGGGTGCGGCCTGCCGAAGCCAGCGCGTCCCTCGGGGTGAGCGACGGCTTGGTCTCCACGTCCAGGATCAGCTTGTCGAAGTCGGTGCGCTGCTCGACCCGGGTCGCCTCGACCTTGTAGGTCACCCGCATCACGGGTGAGTAGATCGAGTCCACCGGAATCCGACCGATCTCCGCACCCGACGCCTTGTTCTGCGCAGCGGGCACATAGCCGCGGCCACGCTCGACCACCAGCTCGATCTCCAGCTTGCCCTTGGCGTTCAGGGTGGCTATGTGCAGATCCGGGTTGTGCACCGTGACCCCGGCCGGGGGCACGATGTCACCCGCCATCACGTCACCGGGGCCCTGCTTGCGCAGGTACATCGTGACCGGTTCGTCCTCCTCCGAGCTGACCACGAGCTCCTTGAGGTTGAGGATGATGTCGGTGACGTCCTCTTTGACCCCGGGCACGGTGGTGAACTCGTGCAGCACGCCGTCGATACGGATGCTGGTGACCGCCGCTCCCGGGATGGACGAGAGCAGGGTCCTACGCAGGGAGTTACCCAAGGTGTAGCCGAAGCCCGGCTCCAGTGGCTCGATCACGAACCGGGAGCGGGTATCGACGAGTGGCTCTTCGCTGAGGCTGGGTCGCTGGGTGATGAGCACGCTGTTGTTCCTCCTCTGGCGCCCGCTATTTGACGCCGTCGTGAATCCTCTGCCGAGGTTACTTCGAGTAGAGCTCGACGATCAGCTGCTCCTGCAGCGGCACGTCGATCTGGGCCCGTTCCGGCAGCCGGTGCACCAGTATCCGCAACGTGGCAGGCACCACCTGCAGCCAGGCAGGTATCGGGCGGTCACCGACGGCCTCCTTGGCCACCACGAAGGGCAGCGTCGGCACCGACTTCGGCTTGACGTCGATGATATCGAACCTGGACACCCGGAAGCTGGGCACGTCCACCTTGTGGCCGTTGACCAGGAAGTGCCCGTGGGTCACCAGCTGGCGTGACTGGCGCCGGGTGCGGGCCAGGCCGGACCGATAGACCACGTTGTCCAGCCGGGTCTCCAGGATCTGCAGCAGCGTGTCACCGGTCTTACCGGGGCGGCGGTTGGCCTCCTCGTAGTATCGGTGGAACTGCTTCTCCATGACGCCGTAGGTGAAGCGGGCCTTCTGCTTCTCCTGCATCTGCAGGAGATACTCGCTCTCCTTGATCCGCGCCCGGCCATGCTGGCCGGGCGGATAGGGGCGACGCTCGAAAGCCTGGTCGCCGCCGATCAGGTCGGTCTTGAGGCGACGGGACTTGCGGGTAGCGGGTCCGGTGTACCGAGCCATCTCCTAGCTTCTCCTCTCCGCGCCTCAGACCCGGCGCCGCTTCGGCGGCCGGCAGCCGTTGTGCGGCTGCGGGGTCACGTCCTGGATGGTGCCGACCTCGAGGCCGGCGGCCTGCAGCGAGCGGATCGCCGTCTCGCGGCCCGAACCCGGGCCCTTCACGAAGACGTCGACCTTCTTCATGCCGTGCTCGGCGGCCTTGCGGGCCGCACTCTCGGCGGCCATCTGCGCGGCGAACGGGGTGGACTTACGCGAGCCCTTGAACCCGACGTGACCCGCGGACGCCCACGCGATCACCGCACCGGTGGGGTCGGTGATCGAGACGATCGTGTTGTTGAACGTCGACTTGATGTGCGCGTGGCCGTGCGCGACGTTCTTCTTCTCCTTGCGTCGCACCTTCTTGGTGCCCGCACCTGTTCGTGCCCTGGGTGGCATGCGGTTCGCACTCCTACAAGAGTCTGGGTGGCCGGTCTGGCACCGGCGGTTCTGTGCGGTCCGGAGGAGGACGCTGCCCCCTCGACCGGCTACTTCTTCGCGGCCTTCTTCTTGCCGGCGACCGTCTTCTTCGGGCCCTTGCGAGTACGGGCGTTGGTCTTGGTCCGCTGACCACGCACGGGCAGCCCGCGGCGCCACCGCAGGCCCTCGTAGCAGCCGATCTCGATCTTCCGGCGGATGTCGGCCTGGACCTCGCGACGGAGGTCACCCTCGACCTTGAAGTGCTCTTCGATGTAGTCCCGCAGCCTGACGAGGTCCTCGTCAGAGAGGTCCTTGGAGCGCAGGTCGGGGCTGACCCCGGTGGCACCCAGTATCTCATGTGAGCGGGTACGGCCGATGCCGTAGATGTAGGTCAGCGCGATCTCCATCCGCTTGTCGCGGGGGAGGTCGACGCCGGTGAGTCGTGCCATGCGGCGGTGTCTCCTGTCATCGTCGTCCCCAGGTCTGCTCCCCGTCCGTCCCGCGGCGCCACAGTCGAACCGTGCCTACGGTGCGACTCATCCGCGGGCCCCGGCCTGGAGTCCGGGGGTGGACCGATCCCTGCAACGGCTGCCGCCGTCGCCTCCTTGGTGGATCGGGTGGTACGGGGAGGTCTTCTTTGCGCCGTGGACCGGCGACGTCGTGCGCTGCTCAGCCCTGGCGCTGTTTGTGACGCAGGTTCTCGCAGATCACCATGACCACGCCGTGTCGGCGGATCACCTTGCACTTGTCGCAGATCTTCTTGACGCTCGGCTGGACCTTCACGTCGTCTCTCCTGGTCGCGAAGCCGCACAAGCGGCCCCGGGCCTTCAGTTGTGTCCTGCCCCATCCTGGGTTGGATGGGGATCGATAGGGGGCTGCCGTGGTAGCAAGCGCCCCCGGTGCGCTACTTGTAGCGGTAGACGATGCGACCACGGGAGAGGTCGTAGGGCGAGAGCTCCACGACGACCCGGTCCTCGGGCAGGATGCGGATGTAGTGCTGCCGCATCTTGCCGCTGATGTGCGCGAGAACTCGATGGCCGTTCTCCAACTCGACACGGAACATCGCGTTGGGGAGTGGCTCGACCACCCGGCCCTCGACCTCGATGGCCCCGTCCTTCTTGCCCATGTCCTCCGCGTTCCTGCTGGGTTCGCCACGCCACTGCCCATCGGGTGACAGCCCCACCGGGTCAGCGGCCTTGTTGCGACACGGGCACACCCCAGCTCCGAGACGCGCGGGAGGCGGGTGCGGGGAACGCACTGCTGAGCAGGAAGCCTGCGCAGATACCTGCAGACACGCTAGGAACCGGCGCGGTGCACGCGCCGAACACGAAGTTTACGTCGGGTCACGTCCGACGCCAAAACCGGCCCCCGAACCCCGATCGGCGCCGAGCTCACCACGACCGCTATGCGCCCTCGCCCCGCTCCGTGATCCAGCGGATGAGCAGCACCGCGCCCCAGGGGCCGGCCACCCAGACCCACCACGGATAGATCCAGCTCATCGTGGTCAGGCACACGATCGCCCAGATCACCAGGTTGATCACGCCGGCGCTCAGCCAGGCTCCCATCGCGGCGCGGCCAGATCCGCGCTGCGCCCGCCCGTGCTCGTGGGGCACGGGCGGGCCGGGCTGTGCCCGGCGCTGTGGCAGCCCGGCCCGGCCGTCCGGCAGATCACCGGTGAGCAGGCCGAGCTCACCGTAGGTCCGGGCGGCCCAGGCCTGCCGGACCCGCTCGTCGTATTCGGCGAGGTCGATCCGGCCCTCGGCGTGCGCCGACCGCAGTTGCTCGGCGACTCGTTCCCGGTCGGTGTCAGCGGCCCGCAGCTGATCCCGCGGGATGTTCTCCTCCACGATGTCCATCATCGCCACTTCCTGCCGGACCGTTTCGTGACCATGAATTGTAACATCGTTACGGAGCTGGGGAGCCAGGGCGCTAGGCGTCGATCGGCTCGGGCTCCGCGATGGGGTTGGCACCGTGGATGGCCCCTTCGGCATCGACCAGCCGGGTGCCGCGGCCGCCCCAGCGCAGCGAGATCATCTCCGCCGCGATGGAGACCGCCGTCTCCTCGGGGGTGCGGGCACCCAGGTCCAGCCCGATCGGGGAGGCCAGCCGGGCCAGCTCAGCGTCGGTCAGACCCGCCTCGCGCAGCCGCGCATCCCGATCCTCGTGGGTGTTGCGCGAGCCCATCGCACCGACGTAGGCGAGGTCCATTTTGAGCGCCTCGACCAGCACGGGCACGTCGAACTTCGGGTCATGGGTCAGGACGGTGACCACGGTGCGCTGGTCGATCCGCCCGGCTTCGGCCTCCGTCTTCAAGTACCGGTGCGGCCAGTTCACCACGACCTCGTGCGCGTCAGGGAAGCGGCTCTTGGTGGCGAACACCGGCCGGGCGTCGCAGACCGTCACCTTGTAGCCGAGGAACACCCCGAGCCGGGCCATCGCGGCCGCGAAGTCGATCGCACCGAAGACCAGCATGCGGGGCGGCGGGTCGAAGGAGTTCACGAACACGTCCATGCCCTCGCCACGACGCTGCCCGTCCGGGCCGTAGTGCAGTGTGGTGACCCGGCCCGCGGCGAGCAGGCCGCGCACGTCCTCCAGTACCGCTTCGTCGGCGTGTGCGGAGCCGAGAGTGCCGGTGTGCCGGTCCGCCCAGACCACCAGCCGCCGCCCGAGAAGCTCGGGGTCGGGATGGGCGACCACGGTGGCCACCGCGACCGGCTCCTGCTCGGCTACCGATGCGGCCACCTCGTCCAGCTCGGGGAACGTCACCGGATCGATTTTCTCGACGAATACGTCGAGGATGCCACCACAGGTCAGCCCGACGGTGAACGCGTCGTCGTCGGAGACGCCGTAGCGCTGCAACACCGGGACGTCGTCGCTGAGCACCTGCTGACCCAGTTCGAAGACCGCACCTTCGACGCAGCCGCCGGACACACTGCCGACCGCTCGCTCATCCGAGGTCACCAGCATCGCTGCCCCGGCCGGGCGAGGTGCCGACCGGAAGGTGGAGACCACCGTGCCCACCGCAGTAGCCTTGCCGTCGCGCCACTGCGCCATCAGTTCGTCGAGCACCTCACGCACCGCGGGCCTCCTTGAGCAGAGTTTCCAGTGTGGCCAGGCTGTGACCTACGAGAAGCCGGCCGATGGAGGGCAGCACGATGGCTGGCAACGAACGCCGCCTCCTTACGTCAGTAAGTATTCGGCCCGGCCGGCGTGCGGGTTCACGCACAGCATTCGACATGCATGACGCTGTGACGGCTGCATCTGTTCCCGCAACGCCCGCAACGCCCGCGATGCCCCGGCTCGTCGGCCGGGACAGTCGGTGCGTTCTGGCTACGGACGATCCACGTCCACCCCGCTGGCCAGGTCAGAGCAGTCCACCAGAGTGAGGTCGGATCGTCCGGCCAACCAGTCCCTGGCTCCCCGGTCCCCCGACGCCGACGCCACGATGTCGGCCCAGTGCTGCCGTCCGAGCAACACTGGATGGCCAGGCCTGCCGTCGAACACCGCCCTGGCCAGTACCGCGGGGCCTGCGTTGCCAGCCTGCGCGGCGAGCCTGCCGACCACCGAGACGTCCACATCCGGCAGATCGACCAGGTGCACCAGTGCGGCCTGCACCTGTGGCCCGACCGCGCCGGACAGCGCGTCGAGCCCGGCACGCAGCGAGGCCCCCATGCCCTGTGCCCAGTCCGTGGCCAGCACGGTGCCCGCGGAGTCGGGCACCAGCGTGGCGGCCTGATCCGCCGCGGCACCCAGCACGACGAGCACCGGTTCACAGCCGCCGTCGGTCAGCACGCCGACGGCCCTGCGCAACCAGGCCCCGTCATCGACCAGTGCCTTGGGCATGCCATAGCGTCGCCCGGCCCCGGCCGCCAGCAGCAGTCCGGCGATCATGCCCGCATTCTCCCATGGTCACCGGCCCGCCGGCCCCAGCCCCGTCCGGTGCCGTCGGGGCAGGGCCGGCGGCGGGTCTCAGCCCACGGGCGACCCCGCGGGCAGCGACTGCGGGAGCGCGGACACGCTGTGGACGACACCGTTGACCACGTCAAGTACCACACAGCCGAGGTTGCCCAGCACCGGCAAGCGCAGCGGGCACTGCTGCGGCGGGAGCGCACGGCTCTCCGGCGGCAGGGAACTCGGCTGGTCGGACCCGGGCTGACCGGCGCCGTCGCCCGCTGCCCCGGATGAGCCGCCTGCCCGTGCGGTCCCGGGCGGTTGCTCCGCGGGTACGGGCCGGCTATCGGTCCCGGCCTCGGGCAAGCGTGTTCCGGGCGCCGGTGATACCGGCGCTGGGAGGCTGCGGGGAGCGGGAACCACCTTCGCGGGTGCAGGCAGCGCCGTGACCGGCACCGTGGGCGCGGCCTCGGGCTGGGCCTGGTTCGGGTCCGACGCGGGCAGTAACGCCACGACGGTGACGACCACCGGCACTCCGACGGCCACCGCGGCGGTCACCAACCGGCTGGCCGGGCGGGCCCGCAGCGTCCAGCCGAGCAGGGCACTCAGCGGAACAGCGAGCGCGCCCATCCGGCGCAAGTGTCGCCGGGCCCGGGTCAGGTGCGACTCCACCGAGCGGGCCGACAGGTTCATCGAGTTGGCGACCTCGGACGGGGCCATCCCGGAACCGACCGCGTCGACCACCTCACGAGTCGTGGCGGGCAGTTGGGTCAGTGAGGCGGCCAGCCAGCTCGCATGCGCACGGTCGACCACCACATCCTCGGGTCCGGCGGCTGTCGGGTCCGCGGCTCCGGATGCCGCGGCAGGCACCTGCTGCTCCCGGACCCGCTGGCGGATCAGGTCCACCCGGCGCCGCTTGGCGACCGTGGACACCCAGGCAACCTCGGACTGCGGGTGCTGTGGCTGCCGGATCGCCGCGAGCAACGCGTCGTGTGTGGCGTCCTCGGCATCTTCCCTGCTGGCCCCGGACGCCTGCGTCCTCCGCACGACCGTCTCCCGCAGCAGGCCCCATTCACGCTGATCCACTGATCACACACCCCGTCATCGTGCTGTTCCTGTCCGTCAAGAGACGCTCGCGAAACCTAACAGCACCGCAGCGATGACCCAGCGTCTCGGTTGGGTGATCCCCGCAGGTGTTCACCCCAAGAGGTCAGATTCCTGATCGCCGACGCTGTGCAAGGCCGCGCTGCACCGGGCGATCAGCGGCCCGTCACCCAGCGCCCGGGCCGAGCGCATCGCGCCCCGCAGGTAGCGCAGCGCCGAGCCGGTGTCACCGGCCTGCCACCACCACGCGCCGGCGTCCACCGAGAGCGCCGCCACCGCCCGGTCCGCACCCGCCGCCCGGTAACCGGCCAACGCCTGCTCGGCCAGCTCGGCCGCGGCCGCCACCTCCCCGTCGGCCAGCGCGCAATGGGCCATGGCATGGTCCACTCGCGCCGTCTGGAAGTCCAGCTCCGCCTGCCCCGGCGCACCGCCGGAAGCCGCCATCGACACCGCCGCCGCACGCAGCCTGCGCAACTCCTCGATCGCGCCTGCCGCACCTGCATAACCCCGGACCTGCGCGGCGTCGATCCCGCAGGCCAGAGCGTGCCACTGGGCCCCGGCCGCCCAGCTGGCCGCCACGGCGGCGTCGAAGGCCTCAGCGGCCTCGGCACCCCGGTCCAGCGCGAACAGCACGGCACCGCGGTCCCGCTGGGCCAGCGCCACCCCGTCGGGCCGCTGCCGGCAGGCGAACGCCGCGGCCGCCGTTTCGAACTGAGTCAGCGCGGCGCTCAGCTTCCGCAGCCCGCGCAGCACGATGCCGAGCAGGTAGTCCGCGGTGGCCAGTTCCAGGATGGCCTCCGGCATGGGCAGCAGCTCGCGACGGGCCCGCTCCAGCTCACCGAGGGCCGGGGCGAGACGGCCCGAGTCGGCCAGCACCCTGGCCAGGTCCATCCGAATCCTCGGCTTCTCGAACGGATCGGGCTCCGGCACCTGCGACAGGTCGAGCAGGGTGCGGGTGAGGGTTTCGACCACCCCGTCGGTGTCCCCGAGGACCTCCAGCGCCTCGGCGAGATCCACCCTGATCTCCACCCCGAGCGCGGTCAGCCCGTGGTGGTCGGCGACCCTGGCCCCTTCGCGGAGCACTCCGATCGCTTCCGGTAACCGGCCGCTCCTGCGCAGCACCAGGGCCCGCTGACTGGCCACCCGCACCTGCTGGCCGGGGTGCACCGGGTGTACGTCGGCCATCCAGCGCTCCGCCTCGTCCGGCAGATCCAGCGCGAGCAGCGCAGCCACCCCCGCGCTGCGGGCGCGGCACAGCGCCGAGGCACGCTCGACACTGTGCGGCAGCCCGTCCAGCTCGTCTGCGGCCCGCTGCGCCAGCCCCAGCCCGCGGCGAGGATCCGACGCCACCCAGCAGGCCGCTGCGGTGGCCTTGGCCGCTGCCACCGCGACCAGGTCCCCGGTGGCTGCGCTCATCGCCGCCGCGGTCGCGACCTCCGCCAGGCACCGCTCCCGGTCCCCGGCCAGGCACATGACCCGGGCCAGCACAGCACGTGCGGCGGCCTGCTGCCGGGCACCCTCGTCGGCGACCCGCAGCACCAGCTCCTGCCACACCCCGACCGGATCGACCAGCGTGCACGAGAGCAGCGCCTCCTCGGCCTCCGCATAGGGGTCCGGGCAGGCCAGCACGTCCTGCAGGGTCACCGGCCGCCGGCCGGTGCGGCCGCGCCGCTGTCCGGTGGCCCGCAGCTGCACTGGAAGCGCTACCCGGGCCGCGTTGTGCCTGCCGGGGTCGCTCAGCGTCAGCGACCACCGTCGGTCACCGTTTCGGGCATCGAACGCGGCGGCGAGCGGGCTGGCTCTGGCGTACAGCGCCACGCCGAAATCGGTCAACGTCATCGGTTCGGTGGGCCGCCCCGGCCAGGCGACGGTGACCAGGTCCGCGCCATGACCGGCCTCGACCTGCTCGGTGGCCGCCTGCGCGGCCGCGGTGAGCCAGCGCAGCCGATGGGCCGCCGTGGCGGCTGCCCGCAGCAGCGCGGCGTGGGTACGGGTCAGCTCCACCGCCACCGACCCGTTGCCGGTCAGCCGGAGGAAGTCCAGGTGGTCCGCGAGCAGGTGCAGCCGGGTCCGGTCGTGGGCGACCTGGCGCAGGCCTTCGCGGTGCCAGACCAACGCGCGCGGCCCGTGGCCGGCTCCCAGCAGCGCCAGCAGCGCGGCCGGGAGCAGCCCACCGGCGGACTCCGGGCAACACGCCCCCGCGGGCGGCGCTGCACCGAACACCTCGAGAACGGCCGCGGCTTCGCGGTAGTGCCCGAGCTCCGCGAGCAGCCGCACCTCCAGCTCAGCGGCGCAGGCCGGGCATCCCGCAGTGAACGATCCGGTATCCCGCACGGTCCGCCATGGACCCAGCAACTCGACGGCGGCCTGCGGCCCGTCGATCTCCAGCACAGTCGCCACCGCCAACCGGGCGGCCGTCCCCGCGTCCGAACGTCTGCCCCGAGCCTGCCCGACCAGCCGGGCCAGCAACTCCTCGATCCGGCTGCGGTCCGCCAAGGGATCGGCCACTGCGGCGGCCAGATCTCGGGCCTGCCGGCTCGGCGCGGCGGGCTGCGTCGGGGGCGCCGCCCCCGACGGCTGCCCAGCAAGTAGGTCCAGCGCGCGGCGCGCTTGGTCCCGAATCGTCATGATGGTCCCTCCCGGCGAGGTGGGCCCGCTTGCCAGGATGCGGCCCGCTTCGCCCACGTTGCCCGCTTGCCGGGGAGTCGTCACAGCCCGCAGCCGCCCGCAAAAAGATCTTTGAAATCTTTCGGTGGACCCTCAGCGGGGTTTCGCCAGCCGGGCGACCGATCGCCGGGTGCCGAACATCTCGTCAAGGGTGACCGGTTCCAGGTCACGGCCGCCGATGAGCCGGGAGATCTCGTCGAACAGACCCAGGATGGTGTCATGATTGGCGTGCCCCAACATGATCACCCCCGGGTGCAGATACCGGCGGGCCTGATTCATCAGGAAACTCGGCGTCACCGCCGTGGCGTTACCGAAGGAGCCGTTCCACATGACCACGCGGTCGAAACCGACATCCGCTGCCACGTCGTCCACCGCAGCGTTGTGGAATCCGAAGGGTGGCCGATAATAGGGCCGGGCAGTGGTGGCGAAGGTCTGGGTGATCCACTGCTCATTGCGGTCCAACTCGGTCCGAATCTGAACGGCCGACATCCGGGTGAGGCTGCGATGCGTGAAGGTGTGGTTCATGATCTGCACTTGACCGGCCTCGATCAACGGTTTCAGCACCGGGGCGTGCGGTGCCCAAGCGTGCGCATAGACGCCGTTCGGGCTGAACGTGAGGTGGATTCCGGTACGCTGCGCGAAAGCGACGAAACCGGCCACACACTCAGTGCAGTAGCCGTCGTCGACGGTCAGCGCGATATGCCGGGTGCCCGCCGGGCCGGCCCGCAACTCCACTGCTCGACCACTCATCCGGCTCGACGGCAGGGCCGGCGGCACCGCGTCGGCACCGTCCAACAGAGCATCCGCAGGCGAGCCCGGCTGGGCCGGCCAGCCTGGTTCGCTCGCCCAGTCCGATGCGGCAGGCGGGACCGGCTCGGCTGACCCCGCCACCCGGGTCCGCATCGATGCGCACCCGGTCAGGACGGTGGCCAAGCCCACCCCGAGCAGGCCGAAGAAGCCGCGCCTGGGCAGCTCCGGGTCGTGCACGCATCTCACAGCCGCACCGTACAAGGTGACCTGAACCAGCGGCAGCCACCACCCCAGGCAGTCTCGTCCGGCGATTCGTCGTACTCGATCTCTTTTGTCTCAATCAACCGTTTCCCTGGCCGATGCTCCCTCGGCCGGGTGCTCTGCAGCATCCGCGACGAGCCTTACGGCTCTCGATCACCGCGCATGTGTCATCCGGGAGAAGCTGGAGTCAGAGAGAATCTTCGTTCAGATGAGCCTGGACAAGAGTCAGTCGGCCGGAGTTCACGAAGCGGATCTCTTGCGTAAGTGGCAGAACGACGGTGGGTGACGGGAAGCACCAACTGGTCCAAGTCCGGGCAAGGCGGTCAGGACAACCAGCTCACGATCATCCGCGACCCCTGGTCGCGGTGGAGGCACGCACCCGACTCGACATCATTCACGATGACATGCTCAAACAGATGGCCGAACCCAGCACCACACCCGCACCGGCAGCAAAGAACTGAGGGCACGCACCGACCGAATACCCCGTCCTCGCCGTGCATGGGGGACGGACACACCGTGCATGGGGGACGGACACACCGCTGGGGCCGGCCCAGGGAAGGGGCCGGCCCCAGCGGTGTGAGAGAGAACTAGCGGATCAGAAGTCCATGCCGCCACCGTCGGGCATGCCGCCGCCCGCCGGTGCCGAGTTCTTCTCCGGCTTGTCCACGACCACAGCCTCGGTGGTGAGGAACAGCGCCGCGATGGACGCCGCGTTCTGCAGCGCGGACCGGGTGACCTTGGCCGGGTCGATGATGCCGGCCTTGATCAGGTCCTCGTACTCGCCGGTGGCCGCGTTGAGACCGTGGCCTGCGGCCAGGCCGCGCACCTTCTCGGCCACGACGCCGCCCTCGAGGCCTGCGTTGATGGCGATCTGCTTGAGCGGAGCCTCGACCGCCACCTTGACGATGTTGGCACCGGTCGCCTCGTCACCGCTGACCTCGAGCTTCTCGAAGGCCAGTGCGCCCGCCTGGATCAGCGCGACGCCGCCACCGGCGACGATGCCTTCCTCGACAGCGGCCTTGGCGTTGCGCACCGCGTCCTCGATGCGGTGCTTGCGCTCCTTGAGCTCGACCTCGGTCGCCGCCCCGGCCTTGATCACTGCGACGCCGCCGGCCAGCTTGGCCAGCCGCTCCTGCAGCTTCTCGCGGTCGTAGTCGGAGTCCGAGTTCTCGATCTCGGCACGGATCTGGTTGACCCGGCCCTGGATCTGCTCCGGGTCACCGGCACCCTCGACGATGGTGGTCTCGTCCTTGGTCACGACGACCTTGCGGGCCCGGCCCAGCAGCGACAGGTCGGCGTTCTCCAGCTTGAGCCCGACCTCCTCGCTGATGACCTCGCCACCGGTGAGGATGGAGATGTCAGCCAGCATCGCCTTACGGCGGTCACCGAAGCCGGGAGCCTTGACGGCGACCGACTTGAAGATGCCGCGGATCTTGTTGACGACCAGGGTGGCCAGCGCCTCGCCCTCGACGTCCTCGGAGATGATCGCCAGCGGCCGGTTGGACTGCATGACCTTCTCCAGCAGCGGGAGCAGGTCCTTCACCGACGAGATCTTCGAGGCGACCAGCAGAACGTACGGGTCCTCGAGCACGGTCTCCATGCGCTCGGGGTCGGTCACGAAGTAAGGCGAGATGTAGCCCTTGTCGAAGCGCATACCCTCGGTGAGCTCGAGCTCGAGACCGAAGGTCTGGCTCTCCTCGACGGTGATGACGCCTTCCTTGCCGACCTTGTCCATCGCCTCGGCGATGAGCTCGCCGATCGCTGAGTCACCGGCGGAGATCCCGGCGGTCGCCGCGATCTGCTCCTTGGTCTCGACCTCCTTGGCCGAGTTCAGCAGCTGCTCGGAGACGGCCTCCACGGCCTTCTCGATGCCCCGCTTGAGGGCCATCGGGTTGGCACCTGCTGCGACGTTACGCAGACCCTCGCGCACCAGCGCCTGGGCCAGCACGGTGGCGGTGGTGGTGCCGTCACCGGCTACGTCGTCGGTCTTCTTGGCAACTTCCTTGACGAGCTCGGCCCCGATCTTCTCCCACGGGTCCTCGAGCTCGATCTCCTTCGCGATGCTCACACCATCGTTGGTGATGGTGGGGGCACCCCACTTCTTCTCCAGGACGACGTTGCGGCCCCTGGGGCCGAGCGTCACCCTGACGGCGTCGGCGAGCTGATTCATCCCGCGCTCGAGACCGCGGCGGGCGTCCTCGTCGAACGCGATCATCTTGGCCATTGCGGTGTGGTCCTCCGGTCATGGGCGCCGCGGGGTCCGCGGCAAGGACACAGTGCTCGGCCAGGCTCGGTGCCCGCGACGGACGTCCGGTGTCGACCGGACTCACCCTCCCGACCTAACTGGCACTCGAAGGGTCCGAGTGCCAACTTGTGTTTAGCACTCGTACCCGGCGAGTGCAAGACGGAGGGGCCGCCCGAACTCTCAGATGAGGCTCAGCACGATCAGCAGGATGAGTCCGGCGAGGATCAGTGCGGCGGGGACGATCCAGCGGTTGAGGCGATCACCACCGGCGAACGACGCAGGCTGCGCGGGCAGCGGGTTACGCAACCGCATCGGCTGACCGGGTAGCGGTGCAGGGTGGCCGGCGTGCGGCGGAGTCGGAGACTGCCGAGGTCGAGCCGGCGGACCGGGTGGGGTGGGCCGCTGGCCGGTCGGCGAGCTCGAGACGGCGGGCGGGTGAGGTGCGGGTGACCCGCTCTGGCGCGGCCACCCGATGAGCGAGGCGCGGGCGGCGGCGATGATCTCGCGGCAGCTCCCGAAACGGGCCGCGGGGTCTCTGGCCATCCCGCGGCGCACCACGTCGTCGACCGCACGGGGCAGCGGGACCAACGCGCTGGCAGCGGGCACCTCGCCGCCGAGGTGGCCCTGAATCACCTCGGCGACGGTGCCACGGAACGGGGGGCGTCCGGTGAGGCAGGCGAACAACACGCAGGCCAGCGCGTACTGGTCGGTGCGTGGATCCACCGGCTCGCCGCGCAGGTGCTCGGGCGCGGCGTAGGTCGGTGAGCCGAGGAAGTCTCCGGACGAGGTGCGGTGCCCGGTGGCGCCGCGCCGGGTCAACCCGAAGTCGGCGAGGTAGGCGTGCTCGGAGCCGACCGACTCGCGGGCGGTCACCAGCACGTTGGCGGGTTTGACGTCGAGGTGCACCAGGCCCCTGCCGTGCACCGAGTCCAGCGCATCGGCGACCTGGCCCAGCAGGGCCAGCGCCCGGGCCGGGGTCAGCGGACGCTCCTTGATCAGGCTCGCCAGATCTGCGCCCTCGACGTAGCGCATCGCGATGTAGAGCAACCCGTCGGTCTCGCCGAAGTCGTAGAGCGGCACGACGTGTGAATGATCGATCGCCGAGGTGTTGCGGGCCTCGTCGGTGAACCGCTCGCGGAACTCCGGGTCACCGCCGAGGTGCTCGGCCATCACCTTGAGGGCGACCCGGCGGCCCAGCCGCACGTCGGTGGCGCGGTACAGGACGCTCATCCCGCCCTTGCCGATCACCGCTTCGACCTGGAAATGGCCGAGGCGGCGCCCGGTGAGGTCGGCAGACACGGTGCGCGAGCCTAGTGCCCATGAGTCAGCCACGGGTGCCGACTCCGTTGGCCAGCAGCCAACAGACCAACCCCCGCGGGTTACGGGTCTGGGTCAGTACCTGGCCGGGTCCGGCGAAGTCGAAGACCAGGCCCTCCCCGCTGCGGATGGACTGCGGCAGTCCCTGAGTGAGCGGCCTGATCCGGGCCTGCATCGCATCGGCGTAGCCCACCACGTGCCCGGCGTCGACGGTGATGAACTCGCCTGCCCCCAGGTTCAGCACGTCCAGCGCCCCGTAGCAGCAGATCACCATCCAGCCTGCCCCCGAGGCGTGCAGCAGAAAACCCCGCTCACCGCCGAACATCTCACGGAACCCGGCCCACTGGGTCTGCAGTTCCACACCGACGTCACCGGCCAGCCAGCATCCGCGGCTGAGGCACCAGCCGCCCGCGCCGTCCAGGGTGATCGCGTGCACGTCTCCCGGCAGCACTGGTGCGACGTCGACCCAGCCACCCTGCGCCGGGGCGGTGTAGGTGAACACCAGCGCCGATTGACCACCCATCGCCGCCCGGGCCAGCGACGTCAGCAGCCCACCCTGCGGGCGCGCCTCGACACCGACCCCGTAGCTGGTCGCACACATCGCCCCGGCCTCCACCCGCACCGCCTCTCCCGGCGCAAGACCCAGCCGAGCTACCCTCGAAGAAGGCGTGTGCCGCGTGTTGACCTGCACCCTGCCACCACCCCTCCCGCCCCCTCCTGTCCCGTTCTGCCCACCCGAGCCTGCGGCGCGCAGTGTGGCACGGGGCAGATCGAGGCTGACCTTCACTCGATCCGGTCAACCAAGATCGGGCACGATGCGTAGGTGACCAGCACCGAGAAACCCCGATCAGTCGATGAACACGCCCTGATAGTGGCCGCCCTGCTGGCCACCACCCCGGTGATCCGGCTTCCCCTGGTGGCCTGCGCGGGCCTGGCCCTGGCCGAGCCGGTCACCGCACCGTTGCCGCTGCCGCCGTTCGACAACTCCAGCATGGACGGTTACGCGGTCCGCTCGGCAGACATCGCCGGTGCCGGCACCGGCACGCCGGTACTGCTGCCGGTCGCCGAGGACATCCCCGCCGGGCGCACCGACTCGCCACCGCTGCAGCCGTGCACCGCGCACCGGATCATGACGGGCGCGCCGATCCCACCCGGCGCAGACGCCGTGGTGCCGGTGGAGCTCACCGACGGCGGGCGGCACCAGGTGCGGATCTTCGCGCCCCGGGCGCCCGGCGACAGTGTGCGCAGGACCGGGGGGGACGTCGCGGCCGGGGACGAGGTGCTGGCGGCGGGCGCGGTGCTGGGCGCAGCGCAGCTCGGTGTCGCGGCCGCGGTCGGTCACGCCGAGCTGCCGGTGCATCGCCGGGCCCGGGTCCTGGTGCTGGCCACCGGCTCCGAACTGGTCGCGCCGGGTGAGCCGCTGAAACATGGGCAGATCTACGAGTCGAACGCCACGATGCTGGCCGTCGCGGTCCGGGAGGCGGGTGGCGAGGCCGAGTTGATGCACTTCGTGCCCGATGACGTCGTGCAGCTGGAAGCCGCACTCGCGGCCAGGCTGGCGGGGATGGATCTGCTGGTGACCTCCGGCGGGGTCAGCGCAGGGGCCTACGAGGTGGTCAAGAGCGCCATGACCGGCCAGGGCGTGGAGTTCGGGAAGGTGGCCATGCAGCCCGGTGGTCCGCAAGGCGCAGGCCACTACCGTGGGGTGCCGGTGACGGCGCTGCCGGGCAACCCGGTGAGCTCGTCGGTGTCCTTCGAGGTGTTCGTCCGTCCCGCGTTGCGAGCCGCGATGGGCCTTCCCGCGCAGCGGGCCCGGGTCACCGCGCGGCTGACCGAACCGCTGGAGTCCCCCGAGGGCGCGCGGCAGTTCCGGCGCGGCGCGCTGGATTCGGTGGCGGGCACCGTGGCCCTGGTCGGGGGTCCGGCGTCACATCTGCTCGGCGCGCTGGCCAAGTCGGACTGCCTGATCGACGTCCCGGAGAACACCACCCGCCTCGAAGCCGGAGACGAGGTCGTCGTTCTGCGCACGGGCGGCACCTGATCGGGCATAACATCACCCATGTGGGTCTGATCGGGTGGATCGTGTTCGGTGCGTTGGCGGGCTGGGCGGCCAACGTGGTGGTGGGCGGCAGGGATCGGCGGGGGCAGGGCTGCCTGGTCAACATCATGGTGGGGGTCGTGGGAGCGGTGCTCGGCGGCTTGCTGTACCGGCTGGTCACCGGCCATGAGATGACCTTCGACTTCGATCTGAGCAGCTTCGGCGTCGCCGTACTCGGTTCCATCGTGCTGCTGGCGGTGTTGCGGCTGGCCACCAGGTCAGGTCAGCCCTACCGTTGAGCATCACCCCTGGAGATGGGCCGAAACCACAGCCCCGGGCGACACTGTGTGATTGCATGAACCCGAAGTAGTCGCAGGTGCCCGAACCAGTACGGCAGGTCGAACGAAGTACCGGCGAGTCTGTTGCCTCACCAACGCGAGGCTTCACCCACGCGAGGGGTTCCTGCGTCGTCGGGGGACATAGGAACGTCGAGCGAACCGCCCGGAACCTGCGGTGCCGGTGCAGGTCGGAAGGCGTCGGGTAGCCAGCGTCACCTGACGTTGGCTGCCCGACGCTCTCCGGTCCGCGGGATGAAGTCGCGTACGGTGAGTCGCCCCACGGTGAGCACCGGCCGCCGACCGATCGCGAGGAACCTCCGAACGCATGGCCCTCCCCCGCCTCCCTACGGCGCTGCGATCTCTGACCACCCTGAGGCTGCCCACGGCGTTGCGCTCTCCTGCTGCACCGGGCCTTCCGAGCGCGGTGCGGCACGCGGTGGAACTCACCCGCGAGACCCTTCCTCCGATGCACCCCGCAGGCAGGCCGTTCGTCGCAGGCGGTGTCGCCGCGACCATGCTGCTGCGCAGGGTCTCCCCCACGGCGGGCGTCTTCGGCGTTGTCGCCACCGCATGCTGCGCGGCGTTCTTCCGCGAGCCGCACCGGGTGCCGCCGCAGGACCCCGAACTCGCAGTGGCACCCGCCGACGGCACCGTGAGCAGCATCGCGCCCGCACCGGCACCCGCTGAGCTGGGGCTGGGCGACGAGCCGCGCCCCCGGATCAGCGTCTTCCTCTCGGTGTTCGACGTGCATGTCCAGCGCATCCCGGTGGACGGCGCGGTCCGCCGGATCGCCTACCGCCCCGGCCGGTTCCTCTCCGCGGACCTGGACAAGGCCAGCGAGGTCAACGAGCGCAACGGCATGGTGCTGCGCTCGGCGTCGGGCCACGACATCGCGGTGGTGCAGATCGCCGGGCTGGTCGCCCGCCGCATCGTGTGCTCGGTACGGCCCGGCGACGTAGTGACGGCCGGGTCGACCTATGGCCTGATCCGCTTCGGGTCCCGGGTGGACCTCTATCTCCCGCAGGGCAGCGAGGTGCTGGTCCGTCCCAAACAGCGCACGATCGGCGGGGAAACCGCCCTGGCCCGGCTCCCCTTACCCGTGGAGGTTTGAGCGGTGCCCAATGCCGGGGTGCGCCTGCTCCCCAATGCGATCACTGTGCTGGCATTGTGCTCGGGTCTTTCCGCCGTGCGGTTCGCCCTGGACGGCAACGACATGGGCGCCCTCGCAGCGATCACGCTGGCGGCGTTGCTGGACGCCCTCGACGGCCGGCTGGCCCGGCTGCTCGACGCCACCTCGCGGATCGGCGCCGAACTGGACTCCTTGGCCGACTGCGTCTCCTTCGGCGTGGCCCCCGCTGTCGTGCTCTACATCTGGGCCCTGGACGACATCCGCATCGGGTGGCCGGTGGCGCTGGTGTTCGCGGTCTGTGTGGTGCTGCGGCTGGCCCGGTTCAACACGCTGCTCGACGACACCGAAGCGCCACCGTTCGCCAAGGAGTTCTTCGCAGGCATCCCGTCCCCGGCCGGTGCGCTGCTGGCGGTGCTCCCGCTCACGATCTCGCTGCAGTTCGGGAAGGGCTGGTGGTCGTCCCCGATTACGGTGGCACTGTGGACGATCGCGGTCGCGGTGATGATGGTGAGCCGGATACCGACCCTGTCGGCCAAGACGATGCGGGTACCTGCCAAGGCCGTCGCGCCGCTGCTGGTGCTGATCGCCGGACTGGCCGCCACGGTGATCACCTTTCCTTACGCCTCGCTGGCCATGGCGATGCTGCTCTACGTGGCTCACCTGCCCTATGCGAGCTACCGCTACCGCTGGCTGGCGCAGCACCCCTCGGCCTGGGAAGTGCCGTCCCGGCAGCGCCGGGCCATCCGCCGCACCGCACGCACCGTGCGCAGACTCGGGCTGCGACCGCCGTTGCGCAGGCGGGTAGCCGGCGCCGCCGCACGGGCCGGTGCCGCAGTGCGCCGCCGCCGCGGCGGGGAGATCAGCGACGCTCAGACCAATGGTCAGGTCCCCTCCCACCGCCGGTCCCGCCGGATCGGCCTGCGCCGCCCCCACTGACCCCCATGCCCGGCGTGCCCGGCGTGTCCGCCCCCCATGCCCGGTGTGTCCGCCTCACGTGCCCGGTGTGTCCGCCTCACGTGCCCGGTGTGTCCGCCCGGCAGATCCGCGAGCTGCGACCGGTTTCATGGCGATCTCGGCGCGGCCGCATAGGCTGCCAAGCCGCGTGCGGATCGGCTGATCAGTCGCGCGACTCCCCTGCGCCAGAGCCATCCGGTGCCGGGCACCTTCGGCACGAACGAGACGTGCCAACAGATCCGGGTACCGCTGCCGGTCGGCTCGAGATCGACATCCGCGCGGTAGTCCCGGACCGGAAGTCCGGACAGATGCAGGTAGCTGAACCGGCGATCGGGATCCAGCTCGGCGATCTGGTCGCGACCGATCACCCGGCCCTTGCGGAAGGTCCGGATCGCACCGATCCCCTCCGGCTCACGCGCACCGGCCCGCTCCAGCCGAAACGAGTCGATCGGCGACCAGGTCGGCCAGCTCGACCCGTCCCGCAGCAGCGCGTACACGGTGGCGGCGTCCGCGGGTGTGTGCACCTTGATGTCGACGTGCTGCCTGCGCCCCCGCTGATCGGTCATGGGTCATGATGTACCACCTGGTCCGGATCAGGTCCGCACGCCCAGATCGTCCGGCGCGGCAGGCTGATCACGAAAGCCGGGTACGCCCAGCGCGGTAGCGGCCGGTGCGCCCACTGATCGATGCCTTCGGAGGGCCGCACTGGCTACCGTGCTCTGCATGGCGCGCGCGGCCGTCAGGCCTCAGCCCGGTACCGGCCCGGCGTGGCGGCTGCCGGTCTTCGTCCTGCCGCTGATGCTCGCCGTCATTCAGGCGGTGGGTAGCCGGGGCGCCGCGATGAACCAGCCCGAGCGAACGCCGCTGGATGGCTTCGCGCTGGCGCTGCTGCTGGCCGGGCCGGTCGTGCTGCTCGCCCGCCACCGATATCCGGTGCTCGTGCTCGGGGTCGTGCTCACCGTGACGGTGACCTACTTCGCCCGGGACTACCCGTACGGCCCGGTGTTCCTGAGCGTCGTGGTGGCGCTCGCCGTCGCGGTGCGGCGCGGGCACCGCCTCGCCGCGTGGGCCGGCGCGACCTCGGCGTACATCGCATTGCTGCTGCTGCAGGCGCTACCCGGTGGGACCTCCCCGCCGGGCCTGTCGCAAGCCGTCGGTGTCGCGGCCTGGGTACTGGTCGTGCTGCTGGGCAGTGAGGGGCTGCGAATCCGCGTCGAGCGCGGCGCCGAGGCCGCCCGGTCCAGAGCGGAGCAGGACCGGCGCCGGGCCAGCGAGGAGCGGCTACAGATCGCCAGGGAGCTGCACGACGTACTGGCGCACAACATCTCGCTGATCAACGTGCAGGCTTCGGTCGCCCTGCACCTGCTCGACGAGCAGCCCGAGGCGGCCCGCGGCGCCCTGACTGCGATCAAGCAGGCGAGCAAGGACGTGCTCACCGAGATGCGCTCGGTGCTGGGCGTGCTGCGGGCGGTGGACGAGGCCGCACCGCGGGTGCCGGCTCCGAGCCTGTCCAGACTCGACGAACTGGTGGCCCGCAGCCGGGACGCCGGGCTGGACCTGCATACCCAGGTGCGGGGCGAGCCGGGGCCGCTGCCGTCGAGTGTGGACGCCGCGGCCTACCGGATCCTGCAGGAGGCGCTGACCAACGCCGCGCGGCACGGCAGCCCGGCCCGGGTCACCGCGCTGATCACCTACGGCGGCAACGCGCTGAGCGTCCAGGTGGACAACCAGACGCCGGATGACCCACCGGCCTCCTCCAGCGCGGCGGGAACCGGGAACGGGATCGCCGGCATGCGGGAGCGGGTCATCGCGCTGGGTGGCGAGTTCAGCGCGGGCCTGCTGCCCGGAACCCGGGAGTTCCGGGTACTGGCCGGCTTCCCGCTGGAAGACTCCGCACCGGAGGAGGTGACATGATCAGAGTGCTGCTCTCCGACGATCAGGCACTGGTGCGCGCCGGGTTTCGCGCGCTGCTGGACGCTCAGCCCGACATCGAGGTCGTCGCGGAGGCGGGCGACGGTGCGCAGGCCGTCCGGCTGACTGTCGAGCTGCGCCCCGACGTGGTGCTGATGGACATCCGGATGCCGGGCACCGACGGCCTCGCCGCGACCCGACAGATCGCCGACGATCCCCGCCTGGCCGATGTGCACGTGGTCATCCTGACCACTTTCGAGCTCGACGAGTACGTCTTCGAGGCGCTGCGCACCGGCGCCAGCGGCTTCCTGGTCAAGGACACCGAACCGGCCGACCTGATCACCGGTGTGCGCGCGGTCGCCCGGGGCGACGCGCTGCTGTCGCCAGGAGTCACCCGGCGGCTGATCGCCGAGTACGCCAGCCGGGCCAAGCAGCCTGCGGACACCACGGCCCTGCGGGGGCTCACCCAGCGGGAGCGGGAGGTGATGGCGCTGGTCGCGCAAGGACTGTCCAACGAGGACATCGCCACCCGGCTGTTCGTCAGCCCCGCGACGGCGAAGACCCACGTCAGTCGCGCCATGATCAAGCTCGGTGCCCGGGACCGGGCGCAGCTCGTGGTGATCGCCTACGAAGCAGGCCTGGTGCGCCCCGGCTGGCACCCTTAACCCCCACCCCCCATGCCCGGTGTGTCCTGCACTGGTGCCCGGTGTGCCCACTCCTCATGCACGCCTCGTACTGCCGTCCGGGTGCTGGATGCGGTGCTCAGGCACGGCTGCATCCGGACCGCACCGTGGGTCCGAGTACGCCGGCCCCGGTAGGACACCGTGGCGACGTCGTCCCCCGGGCGTAGCGGCGAAGCCTCCTCGGGTCCGACGACGGTGGGCCGCAGCCACAGCAACATGGGCGGTACAACCAGAACGATCCGGAAGGCCGACCATGAGCACCACGACCACGGAGCTTCGCGCCTCCGACATCGAGCGCGAGCGCGTCGCGCGGATCCTGCGGGCCGCGACCGGAACAGGGCTGCTCAGCCTTGCCGAGGTCGAGGAACGACTGAGCGCCTGCTACGCCGCGAAGTACCGCCACGAACTGCAGCCGCTGACCGCCGACCTGCCCGACCCCGGGGGGCTGCTGGCCGGGACACCTGAGGCGCGCCAGGCCGCGCACGGCAGGCTGACCAGGCACGCCGCGCTCGTCGCCATACTCGCCGCAGCGCTGGTGCTGGGGTGGATGGCGTCGGGCGCCGAGTTCTTCTGGCCGATCTGGCCGATCGCCTTCCTGATCTTCGGCCTGGTCCGGCACATCCGCCGGGTGCGCCCGGGAACCCAGGCATGAGCACGCCGGCTCCGCTCGTGAGTGGCGATACGAGTCATAGCTCGCATCGCCACTCACAAGCACTGGTGCACATCCAGAAGCTGACCAAGCGCTACCGGGGCGGGATCACCGCGGTGGACGGGGTGGACCTGACCGTGCGCCGCGGTGAGGTGTACGGCTTCCTCGGTCCCAACGGCGCAGGCAAGCCCACTAAGAGTTTATAACACTTAGCCGTCCATGACAAAATCCCTGGTCAGACGGGTGAGCAGGGCTACACGTCTAGCCTTTTGTTGCCGGGCTGCGCGTGGGATCGCTCCCTCCTACTGGAACGGCAGTTACGGAGCGGGGTGTCCGTCCCAAAGACGCGTAAACTCCTGGCCAACTGCCGCCGAGTACGTGGGGTTACGTGGACCTGTATAAGTTTGTGCATGAACTTAATTGGGGAAGTGTGCCTGCCTGGTTTGGGGCAGCATCTCTTTTCCTGGCTTTTCGAGTCTTCTTGCGCGATAGAGGAGCTTCCGATCGGGCTCAGATCAACCAAGTTGCGGTGTGGTGCATAGTAAAGGAACATCCGAGCCTGGCAGATAGATTGCATCTGAAATGGTACTATCACAACGCTAGCAATCTCCCTGTGCAGATAATAGCTGCTTATTATTCAGTAAAGGTGTCTTGGGTTGTACCCAGTAAACCGAATGACAGAGGTGGTATGGGTGTCACCTCTGAGCCATTGCCAACAAATGCCCGCGCTGCAACGTCCGCTGGAATACTTCCCCCGGGGGAAACTGTCGAGGAGTTCGGGTCTATTTACATTGACGACGTGCGTCCGACACCGCACTCCTTTCCTTATCCACCCAACCCAGGGGAATGCGCGATCGATCGAATATTGATTATCGACAATACCGGTCGCCGGTGGGATTTTCAGCCTTTATCCGGAAGGTTCGCTCGACAAGTGCGCATTCGCCATCTAATGCTTGACTGGCATGATGAGCTAAGACCATTGCACACCCAGAGACAAAGCGCAA
>JBOHGD010000066.1:0-27948 GCA_050699955.1 Pseudonocardiaceae bacterium
GCCAGCTGTGGTGGTCCGGGCTCAGGGCGCCGGGCACGGTCTTGCCGGTCTGGTCGGTCAGTGCCACCTGTTGCAGCACACCCCTGCTGACCCGGACCGAGGTGGGCAGCGCCGGGTCGATGTTCTGAGCCTTGTCACCCGGCAGAACACTCACCCGCATCGGTGGATGTGGTGGTGGGCTCGTGCTCTCGCCATACCCGCCCGGCACCCTCGCACTCGCACATCCGGCCGGCATCGCCGCTAAAACAACCAGCAACAGCGTGCCGACAAACTGGCCTCTTTTCACCAGTACCCCCCGTAATCCCGGTGAACTTCCCCCGACAGAGGCGTGTCACTCACCTGTTCGCAGCGTATCGGCGGTTTCGATGGTGTGACACCCGAAATGGGGAGAGTCACTGGACCGGCGGTGCGGAATCGGCCGTTCGGTGTCAGCCGAGGGGGCGGTCACCCGTTCGATGGTGCGGGGGTGTGCCGGTGCAGCTAGAGTCACCGATTGAGCACGGAGGGTGTTCGCGGCGGCCGGCGTCTATTGTGCTTCAAATTGACGAGCATAGGAGTCCGGCAGAATGCGGGATGATGAATTAGACCTGATTTTCGAGCGGCATCGGCGCGTGCTGCTCGGTGGAACCGCTAAAAGTGAGTGTGAAGCACTTCAAAACCCGATCGAGAACTTCCGCTTCATGATCTTGGATTTCCAGCGAGTCGATGCTACCACAGCACGCATACTGTTGCGCTTTGCCCAGGTTCCTGAACTTATGGCTCCGTATGTTGCTTCAACCGAAACCCGTGTGGCGATTTTGTCCTCATTTGTGGACGAGAATAACGACGTCGTGACCGTCGAGGATCCATTTATAGATATTGAAGAGTTCATCGGTGCCCGAGCAACTGCACATCGCCGAGGACCTCGATGCCTTCGTTGCGGGCGGGGCGCCGCTTGTAGACGACCAGCAGTAGGTCGGTCAGCGGGCCGCGCACGGCGACGGCGGCCTTCTCATGCGCGCGGCGCCAGACGATGGCGTCGCCGGTGAGGTCGATCAGCCACTCCGCTGCCGCCTCCGGCGCGGTCTCGTGGGTGAACCGGCGCGCGTAGAACCTCGTGGTCCCCCCGGGGACCGGGGTCCACAGCGGCGCCTCGGGCCCGGCTCCGCGCAGGGTGTCCGCCAGCTGTGCGGCGCCCTCGGCGAGCCAGGGGCCGAGCACGGCGGGATCTTCGTCGGGGTATGTGGAGAGGTCGCGGAAGTGTTCGTCGGGCAGGGGCTGCGTCGCCCGGGTCCGTACGGTCGCCTCGGCCCAGCGTTGGGCGCCACCGAGGTGCCGCAGCAGCCGGCCGACGTTCCAGCCGGGGCAGGAGGGCACCGGGGCCGTCAGGTCCGCGCCCTCGATGCAGGACCTCAACAGGTCGGTCTGCGCGACGATCTCGGCACAGTAGCGGTCATGGCTCAAGAGCGTCATGACGTCACGGTAGAGCCCCGCATGCCGGTGGTTTCCGGGTTGGCCGGTCGGCGTCAGCCGAGCGAGGTGGTCACCCGTTCGACGGTGCGGCGGTGCGCCAGCGCAGCGGGGTCGGTGCCGGTGCACTGCACCAGTGACGCGCCGGCGGCGAGCACCGCGAGCAGCACCTCGCCCGGCACGGTCGCGTCCCAGCCGGTGGTGCACAGCAGCCGATCACCCGGCCGGAGCTCGAGCGCGGCGGCGCGGGCCCGGGCGGCGGCGAGGACCTGCTCGGCGAGCGGTCCCGGACCGCCCGCGGTGAAGGTGTCGCCGTGCACCCGGACCTCGGTGGCGTAGTCCCGCACTCCGGGCGGCAGTGTCGGGATGCCCATGCCCAGCGCGTCCAGCCCCACCGCCGCGACCTCATCGGCACCGGCCGCGTCGATGAGGTCGGCGATCCCGCACAGCGCGGCCTGTGCATCGGTGGCCGACGCCGTGACAGTCGCGCCGCACCACCAGGCGCCGAGCAGTACCCCAGCGGTCTGCCAGTGCGGCGGCAGCAGCACCGCGACGGTGTCGCCGGGTTGAATGTCCAGTTCGTCGCGCAGCCAGTTCGCGGTCTTGGCCGCCCAGTTGGCCAGGGTGGCGCCGGACAGCTCCACTCGGCTGCCGACCGCGTCGTCGTAGTGGGTGATCCGCGGTCCGGCCGGGTCGGTGCGCAGCAGCGGCCCGAGCACCTGATCGGTGATGGTCATAGTTCCTCGGTGTCGGTCGGTCGGGTCAGTTGATGCAGTGCACGCCGTCGGCGTTGATCGGAGGCGGCTGCGGGGTGGCGGGCGGCGGGGTGCTCCCGCCGTCCTGCCTGAGCGATGCCGGATCGGCCGCCTGGCTGCCGGGCCGAGTCGGGTAGTCCGCTCCGATCAGCACCTGGATCTGGTTACCGGCCAGCCCCGGTTCGGCGAGCACCGGGATGGCGCCGCCGAGCAGTGTCGAGATCTGGTTGCCGATGGCCTCCCCCTGCGGGGCGACCTTGATCATGGTGATCTGCCGCGCCGGGATGTTGTCGGTCTTGCCCGCGGTGAAACCGGCCGCGACCAGCTTGGCCGAGACCTGGCCGGCCAGCCCAGTCGCGTCCGTGCCGTTGAGCACGTCCACGGTGTGCTGCTGCACGGCGGTGGACGGGGCGGGTGGGCTGGACGGGGCGGCCGGGCTGGACGGGGCGGCCGAGCTGGACGGCGCGGGGGCGGAGGGTCGGGCCAGATCGGCCACGAACCGGCGGACCTGCGCCGGATCGACGGTGACGATGCTCTGGCCGCGGGCGTCGTGGGCTGCGGGGTCGAGCACCGGGATCGTCACGAAGTTGACGGCACCGGCGGCGAGGCCGTGCATCTGCTGGGCGAATCCGAGGATGTCCCAGTCCTTGTCGAGCACGACGGAGCTACGCGCGGCAGCCGCCAGCGCTGACAGGCGGGCGGGGTCGGTGAGGGTGCCCGCGGAGAGCACCTTGCGCACCGCGCTGGCCATGAACACCTGCTGGCGCACGATCCGGTCCAGGTCCCCTCGGGGCAGCCCGTGGCGCTGCCGGACGAAGGACAACGCATCGGCGCCGGAGAGAGTCTGGCGTCCGGCGGGAAGATCCGTGCCCGAGTAGGGATCCTTCGCCGGCGCCTTGAGGCAGACCTCGACGCCACCGATCGCCTTGGTGAGCAGGTAGAAGCCATACAGGTTGACCTCTGCGTAGTGGTCGATCCGCATACCGGTGAGCTGCTCCACGGTGGTGACCAGGGCGCGTCGACCCGCCTGGGCGGAGTCCCGCTCGATCTGGGCCGCGTCGGTGACGCCCTTGTCGCGTAGCTGCTGGGCCGTGAGCGCCTCGAACGACCCGTACACAGAGTTGACCTTTCCCGATCCGTGGCCGTCCGGCATCGTCACGTAGGTGTCGCGGGGGATGGAGATGGCGTGCGCGGCGCTGCCGTTGTCGGGGATGCGCACCAGGATGATCGTGTCGGTGTTCGTGCCTTGCGACTGCTCGGTGCGCAGGACCCGCAGCACATCCGGCGGCAGCGGATTGCCCTGCGCATCGGTGCGGCTGTCGTCGCCGACCAGCAGGATGTCCGTGGCGCCGTCGCCGCCTTGGCCACCGTTCGCGGCGGAAGGGGTGAGTACATCGGCGCTGTTCAGGCCGCGTTCGATGGATCCGACAGTGGCCCAGCCCGCCCCGGTGGCGACCAGCACCGCCGCGGAGAGCAGCGCCATCAGGACCCGGGCGGGTAACGGACCGTGCTCGGTCACGTAGCGCCAGGCCGTCCAACCCACCCCGGCTCCGCCGTTACCGGCGGCGTGCCTGCCGCGTCGTTGCCCGTCGGACGGACGCTGCCCCACCTGCGGACGCTGTCCCTCCGACACCTGCACCTCCATCCCGTCCGACGCCGCTCTGGTTAGCCACCCGCGGTTGACCCGTTCGCGCAGCTACGAGCCGGCCGACGGGCATGACCGTGGCGGGCGGGTCAGTACACGCACGGTACGTGGCTGGCTGTTACGGCTGGTGTCGGTACTGGTGGCGGGGGTTCAGTGGTAGGCGCCGTGGTGGCGACGGTGTGGACGACGCCGGTAGCGCTCGTGGCTGAGTGCCCGCCCAACCGCAGCATGGCCGGCGCCGCGAGACCCTGCTTCCCTGGCCCGGAGTAGTCCTCACCCAGGTAGACCTGCACGGTCCCGGCCGGCAGGTTGGGGTCCTCCTCAGTGGGCAGCCCGCCGAGATCGTGGGCCACCCCGTTCGCCGCGTCCTGCCCGTCCGTCGGGTATCGCACCACACTGACTCTGCGGGTATCGGCGTTGTTGACGGTGCCTGCGCCGAAGCCTTGTTCGCTGAGCCGCTGGGAGACCGCGCCGGCCAGCCCGCTGACACCCGAGGCGTTGAGCACGTCGACGGTGGCCGACCCGGTGTGCGGAGAGCTCGGCCCGGCCGCCTGGGGGCTGTCCCCGATCGCGGCAGCGACGAACGCCTGCACGGCCGCCGGGTCGACCTTGAGCACCGCGCCATCGGACTCGCTGTCGCCGTCGCCCAGCACGGGTACCGTCATGAACTCGACGTTGCCTGCCGCGAGACCCTGAATCCGGGTGGCGAAGTCGAGCACGTTGAAGTTGTCGTCGAGGACCAACGACTGCTGGGTCGCGTTGACCAGTTCGTTGATCCGGCCCGGGTTGGCCAACGTCCCCGCGGAGAGCACCCGGTGGGCCAGCGAGGCCAGGAAGACCTGCTGGCGGACCACGCGATCCAGGTCGCCACGAGGCAGCCCATGGCGCTGGCGAACGAACGCGAGCGCGTCCGGCCCCGAGATCGTCTGCGGCCCGGCCGGGAAGTCGGCGCCGGAGAACTTGTCGTCCACCGGAGCTTTGAGGCACACCTGCACACCGCCGACCGCATCCGTGAGCAGCGAGAAACCCAGCAGGTTGATCTCCGCGTAGTGGTCGACGCCCACTCCGGTGAGGCCCTCGATCGTCCGCAGCAGCAGCTTTCGGCCCGCCGCGATGGACTCGGTACGCACCGTCTGCGGGTCGGCTCCTTGCTTGGTGAGCCGGGCGATGGCGTCATCCTTACCCCGGGAGTACGCGGAGTTGAGCTTATGCGTACCGAACCCGTCGGGCATCGTCACGTACAGGTCGCGGGGCAGCGAGATCGCTACCGCCCGGCTCCCGTTGTTCGGGATCCGCACCAGAATCATGGTGTCGGTGAGCTCGCCCTCGTTGGCGCCGGCGCGCAGCCGGGCCAGTACGTCCTTGGACAGTGGGTTGCCCTGCGCGTCGGTGCGGCTGTCACTGCCCACCAGCAAGATATCGGTGGCGCCGTCCGGTGCGCTGAAACCGATGACGTTGGCGGTGCTCAAACCCTGCTGAAGGCTCTGGAAGGTGGACCATCCGTATCCGGTGAGGCAGAGCACCAACGCGGAGACGACGGCCAGGATCAGCTTGCTGCTGCGGAACCATCTGGTCGGCCGGGGTGCTACAGGCTGGGCGGGACGATGCCGCACGGGCTGGGCGGTGCGACTCCCGGGTGGCTTGGCGGCCCGGCGCCCGGCCGGTGGCTGTGCGGTGCGTGGCTGTGTGGTGCGTGGCTGTGTGGTGCGTGGCTGTGTGGTGCGTGGCTGGTCGCCGACATACCTGGTCGGACGGGCCCGGCCCGGTACGTCTGAGAGCGGCGGGTCACTGCCCGCACCGCGCTGACCCGCCCGGCTGGACCGCCCAGCAGGACCTCTCGGCCGGGGTGGCCTGTCGTCCACGGATGCCCTCCTGGATCCGGCGTCTGGTGCGGCGGCAGTGCCCAGGCTATCGGCGGCTCCGTTGCGGCCGTCGATAGCGACCCCCTGTGCAGACAGACGCATGACCCCCCTGCCAAGTTGTCATGACACACTCCGATTACTGCTATCCAGCGGAATTGCGCCGCCAGGTTGGGAGACGAATCGATGCAACTGCTGGTCACAGGCGGTGCAGGGTTCATCGGATCGACGTTCGTACGACGGGTGCTGCACGGCGTGGAACCGACGCTGGCCGGCGCCGACGTGGTCGTCCTGGACAAGCTGACGTATGCGGGTAACGAGGCGAACCTGGCGCCGGTCGCCGATGACCCGGGGCTGCGTTTCGTCAAGGGAGACATCACCGACGGGCCGCTGGTAGCGGATCTGATGGCCGGCGTCGACGCGGTGGTGCATTTCGCCGCCGAGTCGCATGTGGACCGCTCGATCCTCGGTGCCGACCCGTTCGTGCTGACCAACGTGGTGGGTACCCAGATCCTGCTGCAGGCCGCGCTGCGGGCCGGGGTGCCCAGGTTCGTGCACATCTCCACCGACGAGGTCTACGGGTCGATCGAGTCCGGGTCATGGCCGGAGGACCACCCGCTGGAGCCGAGCTCGCCCTATTCGGCGTCGAAGGCGGGTTCGGACCTGCTCGCCCGCTCGTACGCCCGCACTCATGGCATGGACGTGCGGATCACCCGCTGCTCCAACAACTACGGGCCGTACCAGTATCCGGAGAAGGCCATCCCGCTGTTCGTCAGCAACCTGCTCGATGGGCTGCCGGTGCCGCTCTACGGCGACGGGCTCAATGTGCGGGACTGGTTGCACGTCGACGACCACTGCCGCGGGATCGCGCTGGTGCTCGAGCGGGGCCGGGCAGGGCAGGTCTACAACATCGGCGGCGGCACCGAGCTGACCAACCGGGAGCTCACCGGCCTGCTGCTCGACGCGCTGGGTGCGGACTGGTCCATGGTTCACCCGGTGACCGATCGCAAGGCCCACGACCGCCGGTACTCGGTGGACTGGACCAAGATCCGTTCCCAGCTCGGCTACGCCCCGCAGGTGGACTTCTCCCAGGGCCTGGCCGACACGGTGCGGTGGTATGCTGAGCACCGGGACTGGTGGGAGCCGCTGAAGGCGGACTCCGCGGTGGTGGATGGCTGACCCGCACCGCAGCCCCGTCATGAACATCACGTTGCTGGTACCCGGCGGTGGTGGCCAGCTGGGCCGGGACCTGGTGGCCGCCGCCGGCCGGGCTGGGATCATCGACGTCCGCGCCCCGGGCTCGGCCGAGCTCGACGTCACCGATCCGGTAGCGGTGTCCGACGCGGTCGCGGTCGCGGCCGCCGTGTCGTCCGCGGTCCGCGGTATCCGGCTGGTCGTGATCAACGCTGCAGCGTACACGGCAGTGGACGCCGCGCAGGGCGCGGGCGCCGCGCGGGCGCATGCGGTCAACGCCGAGGGTCCCATGCATCTGGCCCGGGCCTGTGCCGCGCACCGGGCACATCTGGTGCACGTGTCGACCGACTACGTCTTCGCGGGCGACGGTCAGGGGCCCCATCAGGTGGACGGCCCGACCGTGCCGCGCAGCGTGTACGGCCGGACCAAGCTGGCCGGGGAGCGGGCGGTGCTGGGCTGCGGCGACGGTGCACACGTGGTGCGGACCGCGTGGCTCTACGGAGCGCACGGCGCCAACTTCGTCCGCACCATGGCGCGGCTGGCGGCCGAGCGCGACACCGTACGGGTGGTCGACGACCAGCTCGGCAGTCCGACCTGGACGCACGATCTGGCCGACGGGCTGATCGCGCTCGCGCTGACCGCCGACCGGGTGCCCGGCGGCGTGCTGCACTGCGTCAACGCTGGTTCGACGTCGTGGTTCGGGCTGGCCAGGGCCGTGTTCACCGAGATCGGCGCCGATCCGGATCGGGTGCAACCCTGCAGTACCGCCGAGTTCCCGCGCCCGGCGCCACGTCCGGCGAACTCGGTCCTGGACACCGCCGAATGGGTGGCCGCCGGGCTGCCCGCACCGCGCCCCTGGCGGCCTGCGCTGCGCGCCGCGGTCGCTGCCGGTGTGCTGAACGGATGAACGGCCGGGGGTCAGTCCGCGGGGCGCCCGATGGGCGTGGCGGGCACGCTGGGCGGCAGGGTCTCGAGCACGTCGTGGGGCAGCTTGGCGTGCATCAGCGACACGTTGTACTGGTTGAACTGGGTCATCGTGAAGTAGAGGTCGGTCCCGTTCGAGGCCGGGTGCTGGAAGCCGCCGTAGAGGCTCGGGTACTTGTCGGCGGTCGCGAGCTGGATCTCCGGACTCCACGGTCCGGTGGGCTGTGGAGCGAACCGCAGGACGATCGCGTGGCGTGACTCGTCCAGGTAGGTGCTCATCCACCTGTGGAACGTGCTGTCGTAGCGGACCGACAGCTCGCCGACCGGCGCCGGCATGATCGGGGCCGCGATCACGCTGTTACCCCGCTGCCAGCCGGATCCGGTCCAGTACTGGTAGGCGGCCTGGTCGAGCAGCTGCCGCTCCGGGACCCGGGCCAGGTAAGCGGCACCGAACCGGCCGTTCGGCGTGCCGAAGGCGTACACGAACCCATCCCGCTTGGCATAGGCGATCATCTGGAAATGATCGTCGAATGCGGCGGTGTTCGGCCGCCGCGTTTCCGGGTCCGGTACCCAGTTCCGCCCGCCGTCGTCGGAATAGGCGACGGCACTGTAGTTGGTGGTCCACTGCCCGCCCGCCGGGCCGAAGTGCCGAACCGACATGTAGGCCAGGTAGTCGCGCCCTTCGACATTCACGCCACCGGTCGGGATCGTGCTGATCTCCTCGTTGTCCCGTTTGAGTGAGGGCACCAGCTCCTTGGCATGCCCGGGACGGTCGGTGACGAAGTTCAAGATCAGGCCGTGCGCCGGGTCCTGGTCGGAGCCGCGGGCCAGGGTGTTCGACCGCCAGTCCCGCTGGGCGGGTGTCGCCGGTACGGGGCCGGAGCCGGCCCCGCCCGTCCCGAAGGTGTCACCGAACGCTGTGAGGATGTGTTTTTGCTGGTCAGCCCACATGATGCCCAGGTCGGTGCCATGCACCTGGTAGCGCACATCGGTCTCGTTGATCGACCCCGGGCCGGTGAGCAGGGCCACCTTGGTGATCTGCGGGAGTTGCGGCTTCGGCTGCGCTTCGGCGGGTACCACCAGACCGACAGTAGCCGCCGCGACCAGGACGGTCAGTGCGGCTGCAGCTCTGCCACGGTGATGAACCATGTAGTCCCCATCGCTCGAAATGGTGAAAGATCGTCCGTGTTGCGCATTCAGTGCGCAATGCATCACTCGGAGTCGGGTAACGGCACGTGACGTGATCCACTTGAGCGAGGTCTGGTGAGCGGTTCATGTCTCAGAGGGTGATGTTTCACGCGAGCGCGAGCAGATAGGCGCGCACTGTGGCCGCGGCGCAGGCCTGCCAGGTGTAGCCGGCGGCGTGGTCACGCCGGGCGGTCGCGGCGGCCGGGTCGTGCTCCGCGTCGACGCCCGAGGCCACCGAACCCAGGGCGGTGGCCAGCGCCACCGGATCGCCCGGTGGCACGAGGGTGGCCAGCCCACCGGAGACCGCACGCAACGCGGGTACGTCGGAGCACACCACCGCTACCCCGGTGGCCATGGCCTCCAGCACGGGCAGCCCGAAGCCCTCCTCGCGCGAGGGCAGCACCAGCGCCGTCGCACCGGCGACCACCGAGCGCAGATCGGCGTCGTCGAGGAAACCGACGGGGTGCATCCGGGACGAGGCTGCCACCGGCTGCCCCCACCCGGCCGGTCCGGCGAGCACCAGTGGGGGGAGCTCCGGGGCCGCCGCGTACGCGGCGCACAGCACGTCCAGGCCCTTGCGCGGCTGGGTGGCGCCGACGAACAGCAGGTAGCGCGGCGGCAGGCGCAACGTCGCGCGCAGCGCCGGGGTGGGCGGCTCGGCGGCCGGCCACCCCCGGTCCACCCCCAGTGGGGTGACCACGATCCGCTCCGCGGGGACGTCGAGCCTGCCTGCCACCTGCTCGGCGACCGCGGCGCTGGGGGTGCACACCACCGCCGCGCGAGCCACCGAGGAGCGGACCAGGCCGGGCAGATCACGCTGCTGGGGGGCCAGCTCGTCGGGACGGTCCAGGAAGGCCAGGTCGTGGATCGTCAGCACGCCGCGAGCACGCCGCGACGGGGGCAGCACGAAGTTGGTGGCGTGCAGTACATCGGCGCGCCCGGCGAGCAGCTCCACCGGGGGCCAGGCCCAGCGTTGCCACGACGCCCGCAACGCCCTGGCCGGAACCGGGCCGCCGCGCACCCGTACCCCGCTGGGCACCGCCGCGCGCAGCGCGCTCTGGCCACGTGCGGTGAACGCGGTGACCGTGACCTCCACCTCGGATCGGGTGGCGAGCTCGGCCAGCAGTGCGGTGGTGTAGCGACCGATCCCGCTGCGCTGCCCGAGTAGCGGGGTGCCGTCCACCAGCACCCGCGGGTAACGCCCCAGGCCGATCCGGCTCACGCCACGTGACAATGCCTCATCGAGCCGGCCGCGGGCGGTGCGGGTCCTGGGTCCCGCGGTCCAGGAGGTGAGGTTCTACCGTCGCCACCATGTCATTCACCGATACTGAGCTCGAGTACCTCGCCAGTCAGCCGCTGGGCCGGCTGGCCACCGTTCAACCGGACGGAACGCTGCAGGTCAACCCAGCCGGCTTCGCCTACAACGCCGGCACCGTGACGATCGATATCAGCGGCTACAACATGGCGGCCAGCCGGAAGTTCCGCAACGTGGCCGATAACGGCCGGATCGCCTTCGTCGTCGACGACATCGCCTCGACTCAGCCGTGGCGGGTCAGGTGCGTCGAAATTCGCGGGCACGCCGAGGCGCTACCCGACCCGGACGACTCCGCGACCGAACTCGACGGTCCGATCATCCGGATACATCCCCGTCGCATCATCAGCTTCGGGCTCGAGGGCGCCGACCTGGACCCCCATCGCCTCATCCCGAACAAGCGCAATGTCACCGGGCAACCATGACCGCCCCGGCCACGGAGATCATCGCTAGAGCCGTCATCCGCCGAGACGGTCGGCTTCTCCTCGCTCGTGAACGCACGAAGTCGTGGTCATTCCTGCCCGGTGGCCACGTCGAGCCCGGCGAGCGCGTTGAAACGGCCCTGGTCCGCGAGATCGCCGAGGAGCTCGGCACCGAAGCCACGATCACTGGTTTCGCCGGTGTCGTCGAGTACGGCTACCTCGACGACACCGGCGCCCACCACGAGCTCAACCTCGTGTTCGAGGTCACCATCACCGGCGCCGCGCCCGTCAGCCAGGAAGAGCACCTGGAGTTCCGCTGGCTCCCGCTCGACCAGCTCGCCGACACCGATGTCGGGCCCGATGCACTCAAGAATGCGCTCCTGGCCACCGGAGACGACCGGACTCCGTTCTGGCGCGGATGGCCCGGCTGAGCGAGGCCCAGCTGCGCGGGGCCGTACACCTGCGGTCCTGTGCATCGGCGACGAAGTCCGCGATCCGGGCTGTGAGCACCGCCTCGAACAGCTGGCCATCGCTACCCGTTGGCCGGCTCGCGGAGAGCGAACCCGGTCACCGTGTTCTGCGCGCCCCGTTGCCCTTTCAGGCATGATCTGTGACGCCCGTCCGGCCGACACTGGAGTGCGCGCCACTGGATTCGCCCTCGCCGACACCGGGATCTAAGGGCAGAACCAGTAGGAGGGGAAGCGACCATGGGAAGACTCATCCCCGAGCACAGCGTCGCAGCGCATAGGTAACAGAGGAGAACCATATGTGGGCCACTACGTATATCGTCCAGCCGGGGGACACCCTGAGCGGTATCGCCGAGAAGTTCGATGTCAGTCTGTCGGATCTGGAGAAGGCGAACCCGCAGATCACCGATCCGGACCGGATCTTCCCCGGAGAGGTCGTTTACATTCCTGGAAGCCAACGAACGTATATCGTCCAGCCGGGGGACACCCTGAGCGGTATCGCCGAGAAGTTCGATGTCAGTCTGTCGGATCTGGAGAAGGCGAACCCGCAGATCACCGATCCGGACCGGATCTTCCCCGGCCAGGCCATTCACATTCCGTGAGGCCGGACGCGCTCGGCCCTCCGTCCAGCTCGGGCGGAGGGCCGAGTGGTGTACGACCTGGTCGTGCGCCCCTGGTCGTGCGCCCCTGGCCGGCGCCAGTCACCGCGAGCGTCGGCCGGTCAGCCTGCGCAGCCGCCCGGCCGCTCTTCTGGCCACCTCACCGGGGCCGCCCGCGGTGAGGTAGGAGCGCACCAGCGCGGCATCCCGGCGCAGTGCCCCGGCGACCCCTAACGGAACCGACGTGTTGAGCGGGCCGCCCGAACGCCGGTCTGCCGCGGGTTGCGGGTGCCGGCAGAACGTCACCAGCGGTGCCAGCGCCGCCTCCCAGGTGTAGCGCTGCGCCACCGTCGCGATCCGGTCCCGGCAGCCCGTGGCGAAGGCGTCGTCGTAGAGCACCTGCTGCAAGGCGTCGGCCAGCGCGGTGGGGTCCTGGGCGGGCACCACCACGCCGAGCCGTTCGGTGCGGACCAGTTCGGCGAAGGCGTCGCCGTCGGTGGTGACGATCGGCAGCCCGGCCCACAGGTAGTCCAGCACTCGGGTGCGGAAGGCGAAGGTGGTCTCGACGTGCTCCAGATGCGTGGTGACGCCTGCGTCGGCGTCGAGCAGCCAGTTCTGCCGGTCCGCGTAGGGCACCCAGGTCTCGTTGAAGAACACCTGCTGGCCGGTCAGCCCGAGCGCGTCGGCCAGCCGCCGGGTCTGGCCGGCCATGCCCATCTCGGGCACGTCCGGGTTGGGGTGGCGCATGCCGAGGAACACCAGCCGCAGGTCGTCGTGCTCGGCCCGCAAGGCGTGCACCGCGCGCAGCAGGGTCAGCGGGTCGAACCAGGAGTAGACCCCGCCTGCCCAGAGCAGCACCTTCTCCCGCGAGCCGAGGCCCAGGGTCTCGCGCAGGCCGGGACCGGTGCGCTCGGGCGGCTTGCCGGACAGCCCGAACGGCGCGACGGCGAGCAGCGAGCGGGTGGTGGGGTCGGCGTCGTAGACGGTGGGGGAGAGTCGGCCGATCGCGGCCAGGTGCCCGAGCCAGAAGTGCCGCTGCCGCTCCGAGGCGCACAGGAAGAAGTCGCCCCGGCGCAGCTGGTTCGACAGCACCTCGGTCGTGCCGTCCACGATGTCCGCGCGCTCGAGGTCGTCGAGATCGCGGCCCTGCTCGAGCTGTTCGAGGTGCATCGGGTCGTAGATGTCGGCGATGACGATGTGCCTGGACGTCTTGAGCGCGGACACCTTCTCCAGCACGTGGCCCTGCAGCAGCACCACCTGCGCCCAGTCCAGCTCGGCCCCGATCTCGCGGAGCGCCACGTACCTGACGTCGAACTCGGCCGGGGGCGGCGTGCAGTGCGGGTTGAGGCAGATCAGGCGCACCTCGTGCTCCCCGGCGAGCACCTGGGCGATGTTCCAGGCCCGGATCGCCGGCCCGGCCATCCGCTCGGACACCGCGTCGTGGGTGAGCACCAGGATCCGCCGACGGGTCCCGTACACCTCCTGCACCCCGAGCACCCCTACCAGCACATCGTGCGCGTGCAGGTAGGGGCCGTGCGGGACCAGCGGTTCCAGTGCGTTGCGCATCAGCGGGAGCAGGTCGGCGTCGGTCCGTACCCGGGCGGCCTGCTCGGCGCGGCGGGAGGCGGCCAGCTCGGGCAACATCTCCACGAAGCGGTCGATGGCGTAGACCCCGGCCATGGTCGTCCGTGGCACGGCCATCGGGCCGGTGGTCTCGTCGGTGCCGCGGCGAGTCATCTCCAGCTCGGTGGGGTCGCATTCGCCGCGGGCGGTGGCCCGGCGTACCGCCAGTGCGAGCGCGGCGGGCAGTACGGCGGCCAGCGTCTCGTCGGAGACGTTCTTGTACAGCGTGGCCAGCGCGTTGCGTTCCAGCAGGTAGATCTCCCGGGCCGGGTCGGCACCGCGGAGTGAGCCGTGGTGGCGGTGATAGGCGATCGACCGTGGCTCATAGCGCACCCGGTACCCGCGCAGGTTGATCCGCCAGCCGAGGTCGACGTCCTCGTAGAACATGAAGAAGCGCTCGTCGAAACCGCCGAGCTGTTCGAAGACGTCCCGGCGGACCAGCAGCGCGGCCCCGGTGCCGAAGAGGGTGTCCCTAGGCGTGTCGTGCGCACCGTCGTCGGGTTGGCCCGCCTGCGGTTTGTAGCCCATCCCGTACCAGGTCAGGCCGCCGTCCACGAAGTCGATCAGCTCGCCGTCCCAGTTCAGTACCTTGCTGGCGACCGCGGCGACGTCGGGCTCGGCTTGGAGTACGTCGACGGCGGCGCGGACCCAGTCGCGGTGCGGCCGGGCGTCGCTGTTGATGAAGGCGACGACCGAGCCGGTGGCCTTGTCTGCGCCCAGGTTGCAGCCGCCCGCGAAACCGGTGTTGGTGGCCGAGCGGATCAGTCGGGCCTGAGGTACCGCCGTGGCGATCCGCTCGGCGCTGCCGTCGCCCGATGCGTTGTCCACGCAGATCAGCTCAAGCCGGTCGGCGGGCCAGTCCAGCTCCTCGCGCAGGGTGCGCAGGCAGGTCACGGTGTCGTCGGCGCCGCGGTAGTTCACCACGATCACCGACACTCTCGGTGCACGCTTGCTCACGTCGGGTTCCTCCCTCAGCGAGCGCCTAGCGTGCCCCATCCCACATGGACCGAGCTGCGCGGGGTTACCGCTTACCCCCACCCGGCGTGTCAGGCGCTCATGTACGCCGTGTCCGGTGTCTGTGTCCGGCCGACACCCGGGCCTGACCGGGCATGAGGGCCTGACACGGCGTACACGAGGGCCTGACACGGCGTACACGAGGGCCTGACATGCCGGGCATGAGGGCCTGACACGCCGGGAGGGGATCAGGGTGGGGGCGCGGCGGCGTGTTGTTCCGCGGCCAGGAAGTGCGCGACGTCCTTGGTGGATTCGTACAGCTCGCGGTAACGGGAGTAGAAGGCGTCGTAGCGGGCGTGCCGCTCGGGGTCCGGGGTCAGCCGGCGGGCTACCGGGTTCCAGGACCAGACCTCGGATGCGCTGCCGGTGGCCAGCGCGGCGAGCATGGCGTCGCCGAGGCACGCGCCGACGGTCTGCTCGCAGATGTCCTGCGGGGTGGCGGTCACGTCGGACACGATCTGGGTCCACAGGTCGCCCTGGGTGCCGCCGCCGACCGCGACCAGCCGAGCGACGTCACCGCCCGCGTCGGCCATCGCCGCCAGGTTGTGCCGGACCCCGAAGGCGGTGCCCTCCAGCGCGGCCCGGTAGATCTCGGCCCGCCCGTGCAGGGTGGTGAGCCCGGCGAGCACCCCCCGCGCGTCGGGGTCGAACACGGGGGTGCGCTCGCCCGCGAAGTAGGGCAGCAACAGCAGGCCGCGGCTGCCTGCGGGCACCTCGGCTGCCTCGGCCACCAGCGCGGCGAACTCACCACCGAGCAGCTCGCGGAGCCAGTCGGTGATCGCACCCGACGTCGCCATCCCGGCCGCCACCGAGTAGCTGCCCGGCAGCGTGCCCACGGTGCCCCACAGCCCGGGGTGCGGGCGCACCTTCTCGACGATCTGCACCAGGAACATCGTGGTGCCGTACATCACCATCATGTCGCCCGGCTCGCGCACCCCGACGCTGGTCGCCTCGGCCCAGGCGTCCACGGTGCCCGCGGTGACCGCCAAGCCCTCGGGCAGCCCCGTCTCGGCGGCGGCCGCCGCGGTGACGCTGCCCGCCACCTCGGTGGGCCAGAGCAGCTCGGGCAGCTCCAGCCCCGGCGCGACCTGCTCGGCCCAGTCCGTGTACCAGGCCCGCGCGCTGAGGTCGTAGAGCGGTGCCGACTGGCTGGCCGAGTGATGGTCGAGCACATAGCGGCCGGTCAGCCGGTGCACCAGGTAGGAGCTGGCCATCAGCAGCATGCGCATCCCTGCCGCGACGTCCGGCTCGTGGCGGGCCAGCCAGCGCAGCTTCGGCCCGACGGCCTGGGTGGTCAGCCGCATACCGCAGCGCTCGAGGATCGCCTCGGCACCGAGCTCTCCGGTCAGCTCGTCGATCTCCGCGGTGGCCCGGGTGTCGACGCCGTAGAGGATCGCCGGACGCAACGGCGTGCCGGAGGCGTCGGCGGGCAGCACACCGGGCCCGATCCCGCTGACCCCGAGCCCGGCCAGCGCCCGCCCGTCCGCCGCGGCGACCAGATCCCGGGCGATGGCGCAGAAGTCCGCCCACCACACCGCCTCGGCGTCGTGCTCCACCCACCCCGGACGCGGGGTCGACGTCCGGTGCGGGCGGCTCGCCTGGGCCAGCACGCTGCCGTCCGGGGTGACCAGCACCCCCTTGGAGCTGGAGGTGCCGATGTCCACGCCGAGCAGCAGCCCGTGGGTCATGACCGGGTGAACTCGTCGAGAGTGATGCCGAGCAGCCTGCACACCGCGCGCATCTCCGCGCGCACGTCACCGGGCACCGCGTGGATGTGGTTGGCGCCGAAGCGGCCCAGGAAATCGTCGGCGCGGGCATCGAGCCGGGCGAAGGCGTGCGGCCACTCGAAGGTGGACTGGCGCATCAGTCTCTCGTTGGTCTCCTCGTCGTAGGTCTCGAACTCGCCTGCCATGAGCTGCATCCGGTAGGCCCCGTCGTTGCGGGTGAGCCTGGCCAGGGTCATCTCGCCCGGCGCGGCGAGGTGCTGCACCGAGGCGCCGCCGGCGGGGAAGAAGAAGACCTCGGGGTAGAGGTTCACCCGCGCCAGGTTCTCCGCGGGATCGTCGCTGCGGGCGGCATACCAGGTCGCGTGCTGGCCGGAGTTGCACAGGTCCCAGATGTCGCGGTCGGCGTGGTAGTGGCGCACGTCGGCGAACAGCACCGGGGTGCCGGTGATGTGCTTGAACAGCTGCATGGTCAGCGCGCCGTCCATATCCGCCTCGGTGGCGCACACGAACGGCTCCTTGGGCCCGTTCCAGTCGTACGGGTCGTTGAGGAACGCCTCGACGATGTCCATCGTGGCGAAGTACTGCGTCATCTCCGGCTGCCCCTTGATCCCGCAGAAGTCCAGCCGCCACTCGCCGATCAGCTCGCGCATCGCCAGGTAGCTGCGGATCTGGCGTTCCAGCAGCTCCTGGGTGAGCTTCCGGCCGTCGTAGTGCACGCCGGCGGTGAGCTGCTCCAGCCACAACCGGGCCTTGGTGACCTCGCCCTGATCGGCCAGCTCGGAGCGCCGGACGATCTCCCACTGGTCGATCTCCTCGACGTCGACGCCGAAGATCCGCTGCCACTGGTCGGTGGCCGCGACCGCGGTGTTCATCCCCATCGGCCGCCCGCCCATCCGGCCGAACGTCGAACCGCGCAGGGCCGCGACCGCATGCGCGGCGCGTGCCTCGGTGCCGATCTGCGCGACCAGGTCGCCCTGGGCCGAATCTCGTTGGGCCGAATCTCGTTGGGCCGAATCTCGTTGGGCCGAATCTCGTTGGGCCGAATCTCGTTGGGCAGGGTCGCCCCACAGCCTGCGGTGCCGTCGGCCGATCTGGTCCAGTGCCCCGCCCGCGGCGAGCATCCCGACCATGCCCGGCTGCACCGGGTCGATGTTGGACAACAGCAGCAGCGGACCCGGGGTGGCGCCCGCGGCGAGCATCGAGAAGTGCGGGAACGCCCACACCGCGTAGTGGAAGACGGTCAGGTCCACGCCCCGGGCGGCGACCTCGCGGGCGACGGACGTGGCCAGCGCGTTGGTCCACACCGGTTGCGAGCCGCGCACCACCTCGTGGCCGGCCGCCGCCAGCTGCTGGACCAGCACATCCTCGGTGGACGCCACGAAGTCCGCGATGCCGCCATGCACGTAGTCGCGGCCGTCGGAGAAACTGATCACGCCGATCCGGGCCATGGGACCTCCCCCGTGCAGGCGCACACCTGCGCCGGGCGTGCCAGGGGGCGTGCGCGTGAGTAAACGTTTTCTGGCACGCTATTGAGCGGGTCTCCGAGGTGTCAAGGCCGAAAGGCGGCGAAAACTACAGATGCCGACGATCCACGACGTGGCGGCGCGCGCGGCTGTCTCCACCGCCACCGTCTCCCGCGCGCTCAACGGCAAGTCCAGCGTGGACCCTGTGCTGGTGGCGCGGGTCGTGGCCGCCGCGAAGGAGTTGGACTACCGGCCGCACGGGGTGGCCCGCAACCTGCGCCGTAAGGCCACCACGGTCTGGGCGCTGATCATCTCCGATATCGAGAACCCGTTCTTCACCGCCGTCGCGCGGGGTGTCGAGGATGTCGCGCAGGCCGCCGGGCACTCGGTGGTGCTGTGCAACTCCGATGAGGACCTCGCCAAGGAGGCCCGCTACCTGCGGGTGGCGGTGGCTGAGCGGGTCGCGGGCGTGGTGCTCTCGCCCACCGCGGCGGCCACCGACATCGCGCCGCTGGCCGAGCACGGTATCCCGGTGGTAGCCATCGACCGCCCGCTGCCGGGTATCGACGCGGTACTGGTCGGCTCTCGGACCGGTGCGCAGGTCGCGACCGCGCACCTGTTCGAGGCCGGCTACCGCCGGGTGGCCTGCCTGACCGGGCCGCGGCGGGTCTCCACCGCCGAGGACCGGGTGGCCGGCTACCGCGACGCGCTGCGCGCCGCTGGCCGTCCGGCGACCGGGGTGGTGCGGCACGCCGACTTCAAGGTCGACGGGGGCCGGCGTGCCGCGGAGTCCCTGCTCGCCGGGGCGCGCAGACCGGACGCGCTGTTCGTCGCCAACAGCCTGATGGCGATCGGCGCGCTGCAGGCGATGGCGACCCGCGGGCTGCGGGCGGGTCGCGACGTCGGGGTCGTCGCGTTCGACGACGCCCCGTGGACCCAGATCGTCGATCCGCCGGTGAGCGTCGTCGCCCAGCCCGCCCACGCCATCGGCGAGGCCGCCGGACGGCTGCTGGCCGACCGGGCCACCGCGCCGCGCCGCATCACCCTCGACGCCGAGCTGATCATCCGTGGCAGCAGCAAGCCGTGAGTGGTGGTGGACCGCTGGACGGGTAGGTTTGATGTGCCCCGAACACCCTGCTCAGGCTGCGGAGGGACCGGCAGAGCAATGAGTCCTGCGGAGTGGTACAGCGCTGCACCGAGGTGCACTCCCTGCGGGCAGCGCGCCATCTTGAGCCGATGGGCGGCCGACCGGCTCGCGAACTTCTCCGGACACCGCCTCGCCGTCTTCGAGTGCCCCGGGCACCCCGATGGCTGGCACGTGTGTGCCCCGGACATCGAGCTCGCCCCGCGAACGCGCGCCATCGGGTGATGCGGTCCACATCCCAGTGGCGGTTGTGTAGGTGTCAGCTAGGCAGCTTGCCGTAGTGGAAGAGCACCGTGCTGTAGTGCGCGGGCATGTTGTCGGTCCCGCCGTGCTCGATGCCGAAGTGCAGCGAGATCTGATGGGGGATGGCGTCGGCGATCAGGGTCCGGTAGGCGCTGTCGCAGGCGAACTGGCAGTCCGGCGTGTTCAGTTCGTGCGCAGAGTTGCCGTTCTGCGGGTTGCTGAACGGTCCGCGGTTGAAGTACCAGCCGCCCTCGAAGAAGTCCTCGGTTCCGGTGCCCTGCAGCGTCGGGCCGCGCACGTCGTCGGCCATGACGTGTTCGTCGCCCTCGAGGTAGCCGCGAGGACCGTTGAACAGCGAGCCGTCCCCCGGCGTGAGACCGGTCATCGCGGCGGTCACGCCGACCACCTTGCCCGGGCCGAGATCGTCGCCCAAGGTCCAGTCCTGGCCCTGCGTGGTATCGCCGCGCCGGGCGTCGGCGCCGAAATAGCCGGCGGCACCGCTCGGGCCCAGGGCGCTCACCCACTGCATCGAGGGGGCGTGCACCAGCTGCGCCTCGCCGGAGATCGGCTGCGATGAGCCGTTGACCAGCTCGACGGTGGCTCCCCGCGCATAGGGCATCGGCCACCAGCTGGTGTACCAGCCGTCCGGCGCGATCTCCATCGCGTGGAACAGCGAGCGCACCTCGTGTTCGCCCAGGCCCGACCCGAAGAAGTCACCGAGCGGGGCGTCCACGGTGGTGACGCCGTCGAAGCTGATCCGCAGCCGGGTGTCGGCGAGGATCTCGTCGCTGACCGGATCATCGGGTCTGATCTGCGGTATCCGCAGTCGCAGCTCGGAGATCGATCCCGGACCGGTGATGTCGGCGAGCCGCGCGGTGCCACCAGGCGCCAGGTTGGCGAACGGCGTGCCGATCTGCTGCGCACCCGGCTCCGCGGGTTTGGGGTCGCGGAACCCGGCGTTGCGCAGCATGGCTATCACGTCGTTGGCCGGGTCGGCCGGGTTGAACGTCTGCACGCCGGAGGCGTCGGCGAACGCCCGGTAGGTGACGTGATAGAAGAAGGGATTGAACTGCGTGGTGATCCGCATCGACTGGGTGAACGGCATCGGTACCTTGATGTACACCCCACCCGAGGACAGGTCGGCGTTGGCCACCAGCGGGTAGACGAACGGGGCTCCGAGCCGCCCGTCCACCACGTCCTGCAACGGCGCGTCGAGCACCGTCCGGCCGTCCAGCTCGATCTTGATGTTCCCGGTACGGCGGACATCACCTGCGTCGCGGGTGGACCAGATCGACGCGATCTCACCGGCGCCCTGCCGTTCGGCGATCACGCATCCGTCCGGGTCCATCCGCAGACAGGAGTACGTGCCGGAGAAGCCGTCGTCGTTGCCGCCGGTGCGGTCGAAGCTGGAGAACTGCAGGGTCTGGACGCCGACCGGCAGCCCGGGCATCGCGTCGAGCCTGCGGTAGTGGTCATAGCCGATCGGACCTTTGCCGCCGATCGGCAGCGCCCTCGGCGCGGGCGGTGCCCCGATGCCGGGCACGATCGGACCGGGTCGCGCCAGCCGCGGCGTCCGCAGCGCGACCGGTGGTCCCGCGCTGCCCGCCGCCGACGCCCCGGGGTTCGTGCTGGAGGGGCCGATCGGCTGTGGCGGGTCCGCCAGCGCCATGGTGCATCCGAGCATCACACACAGCAGCAGCGCCGTTACCGGCCGGAAAAGAAAAAAGGCAGCACAAGAGGTCCGCACCATTGAGAGACCCCCTCAGACGGTAACGAGGTGATTACGCTCTGCCTAGGATGACACGTTTTTTCGCGCTGCGCAATCAACTGGGCACGGTAAGTCCCGAGCTGTTCGACGAGCGGCCTTCCGCGGCGATAGGGCCTATTTCTGGGCGCACGAAAGCCTGCAAAGGCCTCAGTGCAGAGGCCGTCGCCGGTGTGGCTGAGGTGTCCTTGCCACACCCGGCGAGGGCGTCATTCAGGCTGGTCAGGCCTGGATCGACGAGTTGAAACGGGTTACGCAGCGGGGGCCTGCGGTGCAGTTCGGCCGCCGGGCGAACTCATCCGGTCAGATCCGCCTGCGCCACAATCGCCGACCAGAGTTCGGCCGCCCATGCCGTCACCGGACAGGCCGCGTGCACCCCGCCGCACAATGCGTGGATCCAGCAGATCACCCCTTCCGGAAATGGCCGATCGAGCGGCTTAGTTGTGCCCGTTCTCCCGCAGATACACCGCGGCAGCGTTCTGCTTGGTAATCAGCTCGGTGGGCAGGGTCTGGGTCTTCGACACGCTCTGGCAGCTGATCAGCAGCTTCTTGGCCGCCTCGATCGCTTCCGGACCGCCGGTGGGGTATCTGAAGGTCGCCGTGATCCGGCCCTGCTCGACGGACTTGATGCCGCCGGACGGGACGGGCAGTGCGTCGGTGCCGATGAACTTGATGTCCTGGGCCCGGCCCGCGTCCTGAGCGGCGATGTAGGCGCCCTCGGCCATCGGGTCGTTCTGCGAGTAGAGCACGTCGATCTTAGGCTGGGTCTTCAGGATGGCGTCGAACTTCTCGCGGGCCTTGTCACGCAGCCAGTCGGCGGCCTGGCTGTCGATGATCTGGACCTTGGAACCCGCGATCCCCTGGCGGAAGCCCTCGCCGCGTTCCTGTGCCGGGGTGGAGCCGGGAAGCCCGCTGAGCTCGACCACCTTGCCGCCCTGGGGCAGCAGGGTCTTCGCCACGTACTGGCCCGCCTGACGGCCGATGTCGACGTTGTTGGCGCCGATGAAGGTGCTGTAGGCACTGCCGTCGACCTTCCGGTCCAGCACGATCACCGGGATGCCCTTGTTGTAGGCCTTGGCCACCACCGAGGTCAGCGGGGTGGCCTCGTTCGGGCTGATGATGAGCAGGTCGATCTGCTTGGTGAGGAAGGTCTCGACGTCGGTGACCTGCTTGGAGTTGTCCTGTGCGGCGTCGGAGAACTCGACGCTGAACTGGGGCACCTTCGCCACCGCGGCGCGGATGTCGTCGTCCATCCGCACGCGGTAGGGCTCGGCGAGATTGGCCTGGCTCATGCCGATCAGGTAGTGATGGTTCGGGCCCTTGCAGGCCTTCGCGGTGGCGGCCTGGCCGCCCCCGGCACCTCCGGAGTTCTCGCTGGTGGTTCCGCAGCCGGCGGCGGCGAGTGTGCCGGTGGCGAGGATGGCGGCGACGATACTGATCGAACGGCGCATGGGCGGTATCCTTTGCTTCCGGGGTGCGGTCGGAGTCATGTCCTCGGGGCGAACCGGGCCCCGGCGGCTGCCGCGACGATGACCAGTCCTTTGATGATCAGCTGGACGTTCGGGTCGATGCTGTTCAGCGCCAGGATGTTGTTGAGCACGCCCAGCAACAGCGCGCCCGCGACGGTGCCCAGCACCGTCCCGCGACCACCGGACAGCGCGGTGCCGCCGATCACCACGGCGGCGATGACGTCGAGCTCGTAGCCGATGGCGTCGTTCGGGCCGCCCTGGTTGAGCTGGCCGGCGTGCACGATACCGGCCAGCGCCGCCAGCATCCCGCACACCGCGAATACGGTGATCTTCACCCGGGTCACCGGGACCCCGGAGAGCCGGGCCGCCTTCTCGTTGCCGCCGATCGCGTAGACATGCCGGGAGAAGGCGCTGACCCGCAGGAACACCATCGCGCCGCCGGCGACCACGAGAAAGATCAGAGCTGGGATCGGGACGATCCCGTTGAAGGTGCGCTCGCCGAGCAGGGAGAACGCGACCGGGGCCTCGCCAGGGCCGGTGCCGTAGGCGATCGGCACGGCCTGACCGCCCGACCAGATCCGGGCCAGGCCGCGGGCGACCTGCAGCCCCGCGAGGGTGACGATGAAGGACTGGATGCCCAGCAACGTCGTCGCCGCCCCCTGCAGCGCACCGAAGACCAGACCGATGAACAGCACCAGGAGCATGGCGGGCAGCAGCGGCATACCGTCGTTGACCAGCAGCACCGCCGAGCCCACCGCGGCCAGCGCGAGCAGCGAGCCGACCGACAGGTCGATCCCGCCGACGAGAATCACCAGCGTCATGCCGACGGCGATGATCCCGATCTCGGACATGTTGCGGACGATGTCGGTCAGGTTGGCCCCGGACAAGAAGATGATCTGTCCGTCCCGCATCGGGGAGAACACGATCGCCCCGGCGAACACGACGACGAGGCCCAGCACGCTCTGGAACCGGACCAGCTGGGCCAGCGGCGAACGTCGTGACGGCGTGGTCACGGAGTGGTCCTCGGATGACCGGGTGGCGGTGTCGGTCACGATGCCTCTCCCGGTTGACGGGGTCCGAGCGGTGCGTCGGCTCCGGCCGGGGCGTCGGTTCCGGCCGGTGCGCCGGCCAGGGACCGTTCCCCCATGGCGGCGGCGAGCAGCTCGGCCTCGCCGGAGGTGGCGGTGTCGAACTCGGCCACCGATCGTCCGTGGCGCAGCACCACCACCCGGTCACAGATGCCGATCAGCTCCGGCAGCTCGGAGGAGGCCAGCAGCACGCCGAGCCCGCGTCGGGCCAGCTCGCCGAGCAGCTCGTAGATCTCGGCCTTGGCACCGACGTCCACGCCGCGGGTTGGCTCGTCGAGCAGCAGCACCCGGGGACTGGTGCGCAGCGTCCGGCCGAGCACGACCTTCTGCTGGTTGCCGCCCGACAGGTTGCCGACCGCCTCGGTGACCGCGGCGGCCTTGATGCCGAGCTGGCGCGCGGTGTCCTGCGCGGCGCGGCGCTCCCGGTGGGCTGACACCAGACCGAACCGGCCGACGGTGGCCAGGCTGGAGATGACGAGGTTGGCCAGCACCGAGTGAAAGAGCACCAGCCCGGCGACGCGGCGGTCCTCGGGCACGAAGGCGAGCCCCTCGCGTAGCGCCCGCCGGGCGCTGCGGGGCGCGATCTCGCGGTCGCCGAGCAGGATCCGGCCGGTCCTCGGGCCGGGGGAGCCCGCGCCGTAGAGCGTCTCGAGCAGCTCGGTGCGCCCCGAGCCGAGCAGCCCGGCCAGGCCGACGATCTCACCGGCGCGCACCGTGACCGAGATGCCGTCCGGGTCACGCCGGCCCGGACGGCCGTGGCGCGGGCGTACGGCCAGGTCCTCGACCCGCAGCAGCTCTTCGCCCACGTCGGTGTCGGGGGTGCTGAACACCTGCTGTACCGGGCGGCCGACCATCGCCTCGACGACCTGCGACGTGGTCATGGTCCGCGGGTCGAAGGTGGCGGCGACCTCGCCGTTGCGCAGCACGGTTGCGCGGTCGGCGATGCGGCTGATCTCGTCCATCCGGTGCGAGATGTAGACGACGCCGACACCGTCGCGGCGCAGTTCGCGGGTGACCTCGAAGAGCCGGTCGACCTCGGAGGACGACAGCGCGGAGGTGGGCTCGTCCATGACCAGGACGCGGGCTTGCAGCGAGAGTGCCTTGGCGATGACGACGAGCTGCTGCTCACCGGTGCGCAGCTGCTCCACCGGGCGACCCGGTTCGAGCCCGACGCCGATCCGCGCCAGCAGTTCCCTGGTCTGCGCGAGCATCGTGCGGCGGTCCAGACGAGGGCCCCGGCGCAGCTCCCGGCCGAGGAAGACGTTGTCGGCGACCGACAGCGCGGGCACCAGGTCCAGCTCCTGGTGGATCATCGCGATCCCGGCGGCCTGGGCGTCGGCCGGGCCGGAGAACCGCCGCGGTGCCCCGTTGATCTCGATCCGGCCTTCGTAGTCGGTCACGTCCCCGCCCAGGATCCGCATCAAGGTCGACTTGCCCGCGCCGTTCTCACCGAGTAGCGCATGTACCTCACCCGGTGCCACGGTGAGGTCGATGTTGTGGCACGCCCGGACTCCTCCGTAGTGCTTGGTGATCCCGGACATGGCGACGAGCGGCCCAGCAGCGGACTCTGTAGAGCGCCCCGTAGCGGATCCGGCCGAAGGCGTGGCCGTCCCCCACTGGTGCTGCATCGGACGCCCCTGTCACCGGGTAAACGATTGCTCGACGCTAAGTCTAACGCTCGGTCACGTCAAGGGTCTCGTGAGTGGCGGTCGGCGCCAGGACGCTGTTACTCACTCACGAGCCCGCCCGATATGCGCGCACCGGTTGCCTCTGCACAAGCTTGCCAGGGGTAGCCGACGGCGTGCTCGCGCCGGAGTCGCCGCGCCTGCCGGAGTCGGGTGGGGAGCGCGGTCTCGGCGGCGGCTCACCTGCAGGTCTTCCGGCGCACGGCGGTGCGGGCCTCGATCAGCTGGAGAGGTGGCGCCAGAGGAACTCGTAGGCCAGCGCGGACATGAAGGCCTCCTGCTTCTTGTCCGCCGCGCCGCCGTGGCCGCCTTCGATGTTCTCGTAGTAGGTGACCGCCACGCCGTACTCGCGCATCCGCGCCGCCAGCTTGCGGGCATGCCCGGGGTGCACGCGGTCGTCGCGGGTCGAGGTGGTGAGCAGGGTCGGCGGGTAGCGGCGGCCGGGGCGCAGCTGGTGGTATGGGGAGAAGCGCAGCAGGTGCTCGCGTTCGGCCGGGTCGTCGGGGTCGCCGTACTCGGCGGTCCAGGAGCCGCCGGCCAGCAGGGTGTGGTAGCTCAGCATGTCGAGCAGCGGGGCCCCGGCGACGAGGGCGCCGAACAGTTCCGGGTAGTGGGTGAGCATCACGCCCACGAGCAGCCCGCCGTTGCTGCCGCCCCGGGCACCGAGGCGGGGCGGCGTGGTGAGGCCGCGGGTGAGCAGATCCCGGGCCACGGCGGCGAAGTCCTCGTAGACGAGATGGCGGTGGCGCCGCAGCGTCGCGGAATGCCAGCGCGGGCCGTACTCGCCGCCGCCGCGGATGTTGGCGACCACGTAGCAGCCGCCGCGGGCCAGCCAAGCCCGGCCCCGGGCGCCGCCGTAGCCGGGCTGCAGGGATGTCTCGAAGCCGCCGTAGCCGTACAGCAGGGTGGGTCGGCCGCCGGGCGGCACGGCCGAGTCGGGCGCCACCACGAAGTACGGGATCCGGGTGCCGTCGTCGGAGACCGCGAAGTGCTGGTGCACGGCGAGACCGGCGCTGTCGAAGAAGGCCGGTGCCTGCTTGAGTACCACGGCTGAACCGGCGCCGATGGTTCCGATGGCCAGGGTGGAGGGGGCCAGGAAACCGTCGACGTCGAGCAGGTACTCGTCGTCGACGTCCGGATCGGTGCCCCACGCACCGACGGTGCACAGCGGTGGTGTGCCGGTCAGCGCCGTGGCGTGCCAGTCCTGCGCCGGTGTCAGCACCGAGAGGTGGCTGACCACGTCGTGCATCACGTCGAGGATCAGGTGGTGGCGGGTCCAGCTGTAGCCGACCAGCGAGGTGTGCTCGTCGGGGGTGAACAGCACCCGCAGGCCCGCGCCGGCGGCACCGCGCGCCATGAGCTCGTCGAACTCGGCTACCAGCAGGCAGCCCGCCGGGTAGGTCTCGCCGACCGTCCAGGCACTGCGCAGCTCGATCAGCAGCCACTGCCGGTGCACGCCGACGATCGCGTCGTCGGGCACCTCGACCCGGCGCAGCCGGTCATCGCAACTCAGGTACCGCTCGGTGCGGTAGAAGTCCAGCGTCCGCCGGACGAAGTCACGCTCGAAGCCCTCCGTGTCGTCGTGATAGGCGGACACGCTGACGTCGTCGGGCTTGCCCTCGTACACCAGTTCGGCCTCGGTCAGCGGCTGACCGCGCCGCCATCGCCGGACGGTGCGCGGGTACCCGCAGGTGGTCAGCGTTCCCGGGCCGAAGTCGGTGCCGACGTAGACGTGGTCGGCATCGATCCAGCCCACGCTGGACTTCGCCTCGGGCAGCGCGAAGCCGTCGGTGACGAACTCGCGACGCGCGATGTCGAACTCCCGCATCACCGCCGCGTCCGCGCCGCCTCGGGACAGTGAGATCAGCGCGCGCCGGTAGTCCGGTCGCAGGCACCGCGCACCGTGGAAGACCCAGTTCTCGTCCTCGTCGCGGGCCAGCGCGTCCACGTCGAGCAGGGTCTCCCAGTTCGGCCGCTGCTTGCGGTACTCGGCGAGCGTGGTGCGCCGCCACAGGCCGCGGGGGTGCTCGCGGTCTCGCCAGAAGTTGTACCGGTACTCGCCGCGCCGGCTCACGTAGGGAATACGGTCCGTCGACTCGAACACCTCGAGGATCTCGGCGCGCAGTGCCTCGAACCTCGACCCCCGGGTCAGCTCCGCGACGGCCTCAGCGTTGCGTTCTCGAACCCAGGACAGTGCCCGCTCGCCGGTCACCTCCTCCAGCCACCGGTACGGGTCCTCCCAACTCGGGTCGGATGCGACGCTGCCATCCACGGCGGCGGCCGCGGTTCGCGGCCCAGCCGACAACCTCCGGTCTGCGGTCATGCCGCCAGTCTGCGGCAACCGGGGTCGTGTGATGCAGGCGGACACGGAGCAGAACCGTTGTTCGGCAAGCGCCACCCCGGATACGCGACGCGCACGAGCGCTACGCCAACCTCGAGATCAGCTATCAGCTGCAGAAGATGTGGTGACGACGCCACTGCACGCGCGCTTGCGAAATTCTTCGAGGATTTTCCCCGGAGGAACGGTCCGCATGGCACGGAATTGTCGGTGGTGGTGACGAGAATGGGGTGCGTGACCACGGTGGAGCAGGATCACCAGCTGGCCCATGCCGAGGGCCTGCTGGATGCGCTGCGCGCCGCCGAGGTCGAGTTCCGGTGTTCCTATGCGCGGGTCCTCGATGTGGTCGCCGAACTCGAGGACGAAAAGGCCGGTGCGGTCACCGGGTTCGGGACCACCGCCCGGCTGTTGGCCGGGGTGCTGAACCTGTCGAAGGGTGAGGCCCGCGCCCGGGTCGAGCAGGCCGAGTTGCTCACTGCGCGTCGGTCGCTGACCGGAGGACCGTTGCCCCCGGCGCTGCCGACCACGGCCGCGGAGTTGGCCGCTGGCAGAATCGGGTCTGCCCAGGTTCGGGT
>JBOHGD010000067.1:0-27931 GCA_050699955.1 Pseudonocardiaceae bacterium
TCGGAGAGCGCAACCACATGCGCTACCACTTCGGCCCGACCAACGTGGCCGCGTGGGAACTCGGCCTCGCCATCGAAGCGGGCACGGGGCCTGACGCAGCAGAACGTATGACAGCAACACCGATAGACCTGTCAGTGTTCAGCAGCAAGGGCCGGACCGCTTATGTGCACTTCGACCTGGCACGAGCATGGGCACAGGCTGAGGGTCCCCACGATCAGAAGGCCTTGCGGGCGCTAGATGTCGCCGACCGATTGGCTCCCGTCCGGCTGCGCAACGACCCTTTAGCGCGGGACCTTGTGCTGACCCTGGATCGGCGAGCACCACGCCGCGTATGGGAGCTGGACAGCCTGCGCAACCGGTTCGGCATCGGCCAGGTCAACAACATGTAGACACCCGTTGTTGCTGATCCGCCACCGTCGGCACCTATGAGGGCCATTACGGAACCACCGGTAGTGATGCGGCGGGAGCATGAGCGTAGCCGGGCGGTGGTGGCCGGTAAACGCACCGATGACGGCACTCAGTGCACGTTGCTGGTGGTGCGGGAGGTCGGCGGGGATTGGTGTCTGTATCCGCATGGTGTCGCCACGTTGGGGGTGCGGTTATCGAGGGCTGAGGCGTGTGCGTCACTGACTCTCAGCTCGCGGTCCTGTTCCGGCAGACGCAGTGGTTGCTGGACGACGCGGCGCACGACTTCCCCGCCGGACGGGTCAGCGCACAGCAGCGAGAGGAGCTCCGGGGGCCTGGAATCGCTGGCCGTCATCGTGCGCGGCTCCGTACCCGGGCAGGAACCGCCCGGGGTGGGCGAGCGCGGGCACCCGGTGGTGGTCACCGAACCGGCCGTGCACGTCGATCCGTGCAGCGACTGCGCGGGGGAACGATGAGCGCGGAATGCGGCCGGTGGGTGTTCTGCTCGGCGGACTCTTTCGCGCATGTCTGGCCGATGACGCCAGTGCACCGGAAGCGATGGTGGTCACGATGTGCGGGGTGGTGCTGCCGGGCACGACGCCGGTCTATTCGACACCCCCGAGCCTGGCCGTGTGCGTGGTCTGTGAACACTTCGGGACACCCGCACCGCCGGTATTCCCGGTGCTACCGACACCGAATAGCCTATGAACTCGGCCGGCCGCCCAGTGGATGCGGCGACCGGCCCGAGGGGTCCTTAATCGGCCGCCTCCCCGGGACGTCGGTAAGCACCCGCAGGTTCTTGTCGACCGGCTTAGGGGTCGCTGAGCTGCCCGGATACCCTCCGGCGGTGGTCGCCGCCAGCGTCCGAGACTCAGCCCTGGCCTGGCGACCCGAAGTCACCCGGCGGCCGCCCGCTGTGCTGACCCGGCTGGTCGGGCTGACCAGGCTGAGCCGGTTGGTCGGGCTGGGCCGACTGGTCTCGCTGAGCCGGCTGTTCGGGCTGGGCCGGCTGACCCGACTCGCCTCCGTAGGGCCGCTCGCCGCCGTACCGGCCGGGTTCGCCGGCGCCGTACTGCCCAGGCCCGCCGCCGTACTGGCCGCCCTGGCCACCGCCGTACTGGCCGCCCTGGCCACCGCCGTACTGCCCAGGCCCGCCGCCGTACTGCCCAGGCCCAGCGCCGTACTGGCCGCCCTGGCCACCGCCGTACAGCCCCGGCCCGCCGCCGTAGAGGCCCGGCTCGCCGCCGTACTGGCCTTGCGGAGCGCCGTACTGGGCCTGCGGGGTCCGGTACTGCACGGTCTGGTCGGAATACGGGTACTGCTGCGGCGGCTGGGGAGAGAAGCCCCCCGGCACCGGTCCGGCCGGCTGCTGGCCCGGATAACCGCTCTGAGCGGGCGGGACGGGATAGCCGCCGGGCTGCTGCGGGCCCCACGCCCGCTGCGGGAACTGGCTGGGCCGGGGGGCCAGGCTCACCAGGCCCGCTTCCATGAGCACCGCCGCCACACAGGCGATCGACTGCAGGAACGCCAGGACGAGGGCCACCACCACCAGCCCAGAGGTTTCCACCACCGCGGCGACCGGGCCGAGTAAGACGGGCCCGTTGGTGATGTCGATCAGCAGGAACAGCGTGCCGGTGACCACCGGGACAGTCCCGGCCAGCAACGTTGCCGATGCCTTGGGCAGCACCGAGGCGGCGACGAGCAAGCCTCCGCCGAGCAGCAGAACGCCGAACAGGCCGCGCAGGTAACCACCGGCCGCATCGGTGAAGGAGACGAAGTAGATGACCAGGCCGAGAACACCGGCGGCGAGCGCCAGGATCTTGCTCAGACCCAGCTCGCTCGCGGGTGAGCTGGCCGGTCCTGGCTGCGGCGCTGCCGGAGGCTGGCCGGGGGGCACGGACATGGGAGACCTCTCCTCAGAACAGTGACTTCATGATCTCGCGCATCAGGTCGGCGGTACCACTGGGCGTCCTGCCCACCTTGACACCGGCCGCTTCCAGGGCTTCCTTCTTGGCGACGGCAGTGCCGGACGAGCCGGACACGATGGCTCCCGCGTGGCCCATGGTCTTGCCCTCGGGAGCGGTGAAACCGGCCACATAGCCGACCACCGGTTTGGTGATGTTGGCCCTGATGTAGTCGGCGGCACGTTCCTCAGCGTCGCCGCCGATCTCGCCGATCATCACGACAGCCGCGGTGTCGGGGTCGTCCTCGAAGGCTTGCAGAGCGTCGATGTGCGTGGTGCCGATAACCGGGTCGCCGCCGATACCCACACAGCTGGAGAACCCGATGTCACGCAGTTCGAACATCATCTGATAGGTCAGCGTGCCGGATTTCGACACCAGCCCGATCTTGCCGGGACCGGTGATGTCGGCCGGGATGATACCCGCGTTCGACGCCCCAGGGCTGATCACGCCCGGACAGTTCGGGCCGATGATGCGGGTCCCCGCAGGATTGATCGCCGACCCGGTCGCACAGGTGTGCGCCCAGAACTCGGCGGCGTCGTGCACCGGGATGCCCTCGGTGATCACCACCGCGAGGCCGATGCCTGCGTCGATCGCCTCGATGACCGCCGCCTTGGCGAACCGCGGCGGGACGAAGACCACGCTGACGTCGGCGCCCGTCTCGGCCATCGCCTCGCCCACCGAGTCGAACACCGGCAGCGTCGCGGCGTCGAAGTCGACGCTGCGGCCGCCCTTACCCGGGGTGACACCCCCGACCACCTGGCTGCCCGCGTTCAACATCCGCTGGGTGTGCTTGCGGCCCTCGGATCCGGTCATCCCCTGGACGATGATGCGAGAGTCCTTGTTCAGAAAGATGGCCATGGCTCAGACTCCCTTCGCAGTCGCCGGGAGTGCCGCCGCGGCGAGCTCGGCGGCCTTGTCAGCCGCCGCATCCATGGTGTCCACCCTGGTCACGAGCGGGTGGGCGGCGGCGGACAGGATCGCTCTGCCCTCCTCCACGTTATTGCCGTCCAGCCGGACGACAAGTGGTTTGGTGGCCGCGGCACCGAGGATGTCCAGGGCCTGCACGATGCCGGTAGCCACCTGGTCGCATGCCGTGATGCCACCGAAGACATTGACGAACACCGAACGCACGTCCGGGTCGCCGAGAACGATGTCCAGCCCGTCGGCCATCACCTGCGCGTTCGCTCCGCCGCCGATGTCGAGGAAGTTGGCGGGCCGCATCCCGCCGTGTGCCGCACCGGCGTAGGCGACCACGTCCAGGGTGGACATCACCAGACCCGCCCCGTTGCCGATGATACCGACCTGTCCTTCGAGTTTGACGTAGTTGAGGCCCTTGGCCTTGGCCTTGGCCTCGAGCGGGTCGTCCGCGGCACGGTCGGCGAGATCGGCGTGCTCCGGGTGGCGGAACCTGGCGTTGTCGTCCAGCGTCACCTTCCCGTCCAGCGCGACGATCGCCCCCTGGGGATCGCGGACCAGCGGGTTGACCTCGACCAGCGTGGCGTCCTCGCCGACGAAGCTGTCCCACAGCGCCACCAGCACCTCCGCCACGGCCTCGGCCACCTCGGCGGGGAACTTCGCGGCCGCCACGATCTCGCGGGCCTTGGCCGGATCCACCCCGGCGAGGGGGTCGACCGGCACCTTGGCCAGCTCCTCGGGCCGGGTGGCGGCGACCTCCTCGATGTCCATGCCGCCCGCCACACTCGCCATCGCGAGGAAGGTGCGGTTGGTCCGGTCGAGCAGGAACGAGACGTAGTACTCCTCGGCGATCTCCGAGGCGGCGGTCACCAGCACCCGGCGCACGGTGTGGCCCTTGATGTCCATACCCAGGATGGCGGCGGCCTGGTCGGCGGCCCGCGCCGGTGAGTCGGCCAGCTTCACCCCACCGGCCTTGCCCCGGCCGCCGGTCTTCACCTGGGCCTTGACCACCACCGCGGCGCCGAGCTCCTCGGCGGCGGCTCGTGCCTCGGCGCTGGTGGTGGCCACCCGTCCCGGTAGCACCGGGACGCCATGGGCTTGGAACAAGTCCTTGGCCTGGTATTCGTACAGGTCCACTCGGGTCTCCATGATGTGGGGCGGAGCTGCCACACCCGAGGAGTGGCGCGCTGCGCCGCGGCGTCGGTATCGGTCCACGCTGGTGTCGACCCCCGCGCTTGGGGACGTCGGTTCGGCCGGGCTGGTCCCACCCGGGCGACGGCTCGACCCTATCCAGCCGCATCCATCTCCCAGCCGGTGGGACACCGGTGAGTCAGCTCACTCCACCGCGGCGGCTCCGACGGCATTGCGCACCCAGTCGACGATCTCGTACGTGGTGGCACCCGGGGTGAAGACCTTGGCCACCCCGAGCTCGGTCAGTTTCGGGATGTCCTCCACGGGGATGATCCCACCGCCGAAGACCAGCACGTCGCGGGCACCCGCGTCGGCCAGCAGCTCGACGACCCTGGCGAACAGGGTCATATGCGCACCGGAGAGCACCGAGAGCCCCACCGCGTCGGCGTCCTCCTGCAGTGCGGTCCGCACGATCTGCTCGGGGGTCTGGTGCAGCCCGGTGTACACGACCTCCATGCCGGCATCGCGCAGGGCGCGCGCCACGACCTTGGCACCTCGGTCGTGGCCGTCGAGACCAGGCTTGGCCACGACCACGCGGATCCGTCCGCTCATGGCAGCGAGCGTAACTCCTCCGCAACGGGCGATCGGGCCGTCGCGTCGAACGCCACACAGGCAACGCAACAGGCACTGCGCCATCCGGACGCAGCCACCTGCCGGTCGGCATCCTGGGCACACCGCTCGCCGGGACGTTTCGCCCGTGGACATGCAAATGTTGTGTTAACAACTTATCGTAATTGCATGTACCCAGTCGGGCAGGTGGGGGTCGTGGCGCGCCAGGTGGCCGCCCGGAGTGCCTGCGCGACCGGGTCCGCCACGGCGACGGCGTGCGCGGCACTCGGTGCGCTGTCGCGCACTGTACGGACCATCGCCCGGCCCTCCGGCCTGCGGGGGGTGTTCCTGGAGGCCGGCTGGCTGGCGGTGCATCTGGCGATGTACCCGTGGGGTGCGCTCGCCGAGCAGCTGAGCCCGGGCGGGCCCTATCGCTGTTTTCGAACCGACGACCTCCCCCCGGCCAGGCGCGGCCTGGTGATCGCCGACGTGCGCGCCGCAGGCACGCCGATCCTGCTGGTACACGGCATCGCGGACAACCGATCGGTGTTCGCGGTGCTCGGCAGGGCGTTGCGCAAGCGCGGGTTCGGCGTGGTCTACGGCATCAACTACAGCGTGCTCACCGCGCTCACCGGTGACGTACGCAGCGCGGCGAGGGAGTTCGGCCGCGAGGTGGAGCGGATCTGCGAGGCGACCAGCACCGAACAGGTGCACGTGGTGGGTCACTCGCTCGGCGGGCTGGTGGCCCGCTACTACGTCCAACGGCTCGGCGGAGACGCGCGGGTGCACACGCTGGTCAGCCTGGGCACCCCGCACCACGGGACGATGGCCGCGTATCTGCTGCCGACCCCGGTGCTGCGCCAGCTCCGCCCGGACTCCGACGTGGTGGCCGAGCTGATGGAGCCCTCCCCGAACTGCCGGACCCGCTTCGTCGCGGTATGGAGTGAGCTGGACCAGCTGATCGTGCCGCAGCGGCACGCCCGGCTCGATCATCCCGACCTACTGGTGACCAACCTGCGGCTCAGTGACGTAGGACACCTCTCGCTGTCCGTCGACCCACGCGCGATCCACACGATCGTCAGCACGCTGGCCCAGCTGGACGGCGCTTCCTCGGCCTACCGGGGCGCGGAGCCAGACCTGGTGAGTGATCGAACCGCCGAGGCGAGCGGCGCGAGTGTGATCGGCCCGGCCCCGACCTCCGCCTCGTGAAGCCGGGTGAGTGACCGCCCGGCGCGAAGGAACCGACCCTGGCAGATCCGGCCGTGAACGGTGTCCGGAAGCCTTGCCGGGCGGACTGGCCCTTGGTTAGTGTCCCCCGGTCCATGGTCACGGTCCGGTTACGACTGACTGCGGAACTGGAACCCACCAGCTCCCCGGTATCAGACGGACTCCCCCGAGACGGGAAGGCAGGTCTTGGCTCGGCACAGGTCGCCAGGTGGCCAACAGCCATCCCCGGTCCTCGAGACGGCGCTACGTCATCACCACTCGGGCACCTGGGCGGCTCACCGCATCCCGACACCCTCCCCCGCCGTTCGGGGGCGAGTGGTGGTCGCCGCAGTCGCCGCGGGCGCCTTCGTCGCCGCGGGCCAGGCGATGAACAACACAGCATCCGCGGGTCCCGCCCACGCCCCTGCGCTGGCCGGAATGGACACGACCACGGCGATGGGTGTCGGCGGCGACGCCCCGCTACCCGAGTACCTGCCCGTGATCCGGTCCGCCGCACTCGCGGTGACGCAGGACGTGCAGGCGATGGCCAAGAGCCAGCGGCTGGACGCCAAGCGAGCCGCCGAGGAGGCCGAGGCCAACCGCCCCAAGTACGTCCTGCCCACCCATGGCGTCTTCACCTCCGGCTTCGGCGGCCGGTGGGGCGCCTTTCACTGGGGCATCGACCTCGCCAACTCGATCGGAACGCCGATCGTCGCGGCCGCCGACGGCGTGGTCGTGGAGTCCGGGCCGGCCAGCGGCTTCGGCCTGTGGGTCCGCCTGCGGCACGCGGACGGCACCATCACGGTCTACGGCCACATCAACCGCTCGCTGGTCCACGAGGGTGAGAAGGTCCAGGCCGGCGAGGAGATCGCCGAGATGGGCAACCGGGGCGACTCGACCGGCCCGCATCTGCACTTCGAGGTCTGGGACCCGAGCGGCCATAAGATCAACCCGCTCATCTGGCTGCGCGAGCACGGCGTCGACATCTGAGCCCGGCACTCACCCGTGACTGGTCACTGGTCGCCGTCAGTCTGGTCGCGCTCGGGTGCACCAGCGACCCGCACGGGGGCACTTGCGGAGGCGGCTGGTTCGAGGCGCACGCAGCAATGGGCCGGGGTGGGGTGCAGGTGCGCGGTCAGCCCGGTGCAGGCCACACCGGCCAGAAGCCCGTCGAGCAGGCGCAGGTTCATCCCGCACACGAGCTCACTCTGCTCCTGCGCCAGGACGTGGAAGGGGCAGTTCGCGAGGGTGACGGCCTCGCCCTCGACGCGCGGTTCGAAACCGTGCGCTTCGAGTACCTGCAGTGCGGTGTCCCGGGTGTCCTGGTCGCCCGCGGCGCCGCAGGCCGTCTCGCCGAGTGCCCTGCCCATCTCATAGGCACGCTGGTCCAGGACCGCCCGCGGTGAGTCCCCGGAGCGTTCGGCCTGGTCAAGCGCATTCGACAGCAGCCGCCCGGCCAAATCGTAGCGACGCCGGGGCAGCGACACGGCCACCTGCTGATCCGAGCGCCGGTACAGCTTGGACGGCCGTCCCGCGCCGGGCCCGGTACGACCGGTCAGCCGCTGGTAGACGACATCGAGCAGTTCCTCGTCCACCAGCCGGTCGAGATGGAACGCGGCGGTCGTGCGCGGCAGGTCGAGTGCCGCAGCGGCCTCGTCGCGGCTGACCGGCTCGGGCCGGCGCACCACATAGCCGTACAGCCGTCGGCGGGTCGGCTCGTCGAGCGCGGCGACCGCGGAGATCTGCGCCTCCCAGGACTCCTCCACTGCTGACATTCTAAGACCAACTCCAGTTGACTGAACATCTGTGGCGGTCTAACGTTAGCACATCATGGATTTAGAAGAGACAGCGGTACCGAAGGAAACCCGATGACCACGGCGTTCGTACTTTCCGGTGGTGGCAGCCTGGGAGCGGTCCAGGTCGGAATGCTGGCGGCGCTGGCTGACCGAAGGGTCGTCCGGACCTGCTGGTGGGCACGTCGGCGGGGGCGCTCAACGTTGCCTACCTCGGCGATCACGGGATGACTGCGGATGCCCTCCACGATCCGACACGGCTGTGGCGAGGGGTGCGCCGCAGCGACGTCTTTCCGGTCGACCCGCTCAGAGCGGTGCTCGCCCTGACCGGTCGGCGCCCCTCACTGTGTTCCAGTGCCGCGCTGCGCAGGCTGATCGCGAACAACGTGAGGTACCGGCGGCTCCAGGACGCCAACGTCCCCCTCCACCTGATCACGACCAGCGTGCTCACCGGCGTGCAGGTGTGCCTGTCCACCGGGGACACCGTGTCCGTCGTGCTGGCCAGCACGGCCCTCCCGGCGATCTTTCCCGCCGTGCAGATCGACGGCGTGATGCTCTGCGACGGCGGGATGGCCGCTACCGTAGCCTCATCACTAAAGATATCAGTTGTTGTCGATAGAAGGAGGGCGCCGTGGCTGCTCCCTTACCAATGCCCGGTGGCGGCGGCCGGGTCACCCTGTCGGTCGCCTCGCCGGTGGGTCTTCAGCTGGACCGGGTACACCGAGACGGCGCGATAGTGGCGGGTCTGGGCCTGTGGGTGTTCGGGACCCTCGGTCTGGTGCACCGATTGGCGTTCCTGTCCACTCAGGGGCAGGTGGTGCTGGGGATGTCCAGCAACGGCCTGCTCTCGGTGATCTCCCTCGTCGTGGGGACGATCCTGATCGGCGCGGGACTGCGAGGCGGGCGGCAGGCGTCGACGGTCACCGCAGTAATCGGAGGCCTGTTCCTGCTGTCCGGGATAGGCAACCTCGCGGTGCTCGACACCCAACTCAACCTGCTGGCCTTCCGAATGTCGAACGTGGTGTTCAGCCTGGTCGTCGGCATGCTGCTGCTGTTCCTGGGCCTGTACGGCCGGGTCAGCGGAGGCCTGCCCGCCGACAACCCGTATTACCTGTCCCGGCATCCCTCCCCGGCCGCAGCCGACCGCGAGGCTGACCGCGGGCGCGGTGCCGGCCAGGACGAGCAGGCCCTGATCGAGGCGGAGATCGCCGTGGCCGAGGGGCACGCCACCCCGGCGCAGGCCGAGCAATACCGGGCCGAGGCCCAACGCCTCGCCGACGCCGCGCGCCGCCGCGCGTGGGAGCTCTACGAACGCCACCAGCGCGGCCTCAGCTGACGGTCCGGCCTACCCGGTTCCCGAGCGCGGTACCGATTTCACTGTCGCCGCCGGGTGCACGGCACAACCGCCGTATCCGGGAATGCTCAGGCTACGCCTGCGCGCATAGCTCGGTGAGCAGCTCTGACCCTGCTCAGAGCTTCACCAGCGGCACCCCGCCGATGAGCATCAGCCGGACCGTTCCGGAGGAGCCGAAGTCGATCGTCGCGGTGGCGCGCGGGCCGCTGCCGTCGGTGGCGACCACGGTGCCCAGGCCGTACTTGTCGTGCGTGACCCGGTCCCCGACCTCCAGCGACAGGGCAGGCCCAGCCTGCAACGACGAGGCCTTCCAGCCCCCGATCGGGGTCGAGCGCACGCCACCGGCGCCGATGGCCGGGCGCCCGGCCGGAGCCCCCCGGCCGGGCTCCTCGCGCCGCCACCGCACCAGCGACTCGGGTACGTCGGACAGGAAGCGCGACGCCTGGTTGGCCATCGGCTGGCCCCAGGCCGACCGGATGACCGCCCGGGACACGTACAGTCGCTGCCGAGCCCTGGTCATTCCGACGTAGGCCAGCCTGCGCTCCTCGGCGAGCTCGTCCGGGTCGCCGAGCGCGCGCAGGTGCGGGAACAGCCCGTCCTCCCACCCGGTGAGGAACACCACCGGGAACTCCAGGCCCTTGGCGGTGTGCAGAGTCATCAGCGTGACCACGCCGGAGGCCTCGGCATCGGAGGAGTCCGGGATCTGATCGGCGTCGGCGACCAGCGAGACCCGTTCCAGGAACGCCCCCAGCGACCCCGGCTCGCCGCCGCCGTCCTCGACCACGCCGCCGTCCTCGACCACGCCGCCCGACCGGGCAACCTGGTCCTGGGTGAACTCGCGGGCCACCGTCACCAGCTCGGTGAGGTTGTCCAGCCGGGAGGCGTCCTGCGGATCGTCGGACCCTTCGAGCTCCGCGCGGTAACCGGTGCGCTCCAGCACCGCCTCCAGGACCTCGGCGACCTCCCCGCCCGCGGTCACCTTCTCCCGCAGCTCGTCCATCATCACCACGAACACCGTGATCGCATTGCGCGATCTGGGGTTGAGCAGCGGAATCTCCTCACCTGCCGCAGCGGAGCGCAGTGCCGCGGCGAAGGAGATCCGGTCCCGCTCCGCGTGCTCGGCGAGCACGGCCTCCGCACGATCCCCGATTCCCCGCCGTGGCGTGTTGAGGATCCGCCGCAGCGACACGGTGTCCTCCGGGTTGTCCAGCACCCGCAGGTAAGCCAGCGCGTCACGGACCTCCCTGCGCTCGTAGAAGCGCACCCCGCCGACCACCTTGTAGGGCAGCCCGAGCCGGATGAACACCTCCTCGAAGACCCGGGAGGAGTTGTTGGTCCGGTAGAACACCGCGACGTCGCCGAACCGCGCCGCTCCGGCATCGACCAGCCGGTCGATCTCCGCGACGACGAAAGCCGCCTCGTCGTGCTCGTTGTCGGCGACATAACCGACGATCGGCTCACCGTCTCCCGCCGCCGACCAGAGCCGCTTGTCCCGGCGACCAGGGTTACGGGCGATCACCGCGTTGGCCGCGGACAGGATGGTCTGGGTGGACCGGTAGTTCTGCTCGAGCAGGATCGTCCGGGCATCCGGGAAGTCTCGCTCGAACTCCGTGATGTTGCGGATGGTCGCGCCGCGGAACGCGTAGATGGACTGGTCCGCGTCCCCGACCACGCACAGCTCCGCGGGCGCCACGCCCTCTGCCGCCTGCGCGACCAGCTCGCGGACCAGCGCGTACTGCGCGTGGTTGGTGTCCTGGTACTCGTCGACCAGGACGTGGCGGAACCTGCGGCGGTAGTATTCGGCCACGTCCGGGAAGGCCTGCAACAGCTGCCCGGTGCGCATGATGAGGTCGTCGAAATCCAGCGCGTTGGACGAGGCCAGCCGCCGCTGGTAGGCCACGTAGACCTCGCCCACCCGGCGCGTCAGGTCATCGGAGGCGACAGCGGTTGCCGTGCCGGGCTCGACCAGCTCGTTCTTCAGGTTCGAGATCTGCGCGGCGAGCATCCGCGCCGGGTACCGCTTGGGGTCCAGATCCAGGTCGCGGGCCACCAGGGCGATGAGCCTGCGGGTGTCGTCGGCGTCGTAGATCGAGAAGTTCGACGTCAGATGAGCTGCCGGCTCGACGCTGACGAGCAGGTCTCGCAGCGGCTTGACCTCACGACGCAGGATCCGCACGCACATCGAGTGGAACGTCGACACCCACATCACCGCGGCCCGCCTGCCCACCAGCGCGGCGACCCGGTCCCGCATCTCGGCCGCGGCCTTGTTGGTGAAGGTGATCGCCAGCACCTCACCGGGCTGCACACCGCGTTCGGTGAGCAGGACGGCGATGCGGTGCGTGAGCACCCGGGTCTTGCCGGAACCGGCTCCCGCGACGATGAGCAGCGGGGAGCCGGTGTGCTCCACCGCCGCACGTTGCTGCGGGTTCAGCCCGGCCAGCAGGTCCTTCGACAGCCTGTGCTGCGGCGGCGCGGCGGGAGGGGAGCTCGTCGGGGGGACGGTGGGAGAATTCATCGTGGCGACCACCGTACCGGGGCACACGAGGAGCCCGCGCATTGCTGAGAGTCCGCTGAAAGGTGATCAATTCACAGTGGCGGACCCGCTGCTGAACAGGCACAGTTCAGGGATGACGCCCTTACCTGGGGCGACCACAGGAGGCGCGCCCGTGGATCCCGTCAGCTGGCTCGGGCATGTGGCGGACGGCTCTCCCCTCACGTTGCTGTTGGTGGTCTTTCTCGCGCTCTTCGTGGACAGCCTGGCGGTGATCGGGGCGCTGCTGCCGGGGGATCTCCTGCTGCTGGTCCCTTCCGCCGCGGTGGGGCCGCCCGGGGCGCTGATCGTGATAGCCGGTGGCGTCACCGGGACGATGCTCGGCTACACCGTCAGCTTCCTGGTGGGTCGCCGGACCGGGCCGGCCATTCGAAACAGCTGGGTGGGCAGGCACGTCGGTGAGCGCCGGTGGATCCAGGCGGAGCGGCTGCTGCGCGGACCGGCCGGGCGTACCTTGGCCCTGGTTCAGTTCATGCCGGTGCTCAACTACCTGATCCCGCTGCTGGCCGGCAGCCTCGATGTGCCGATGAAGCGATTCCTGCGGCTCACCGGGATCGGCGCGGTGGCCTACGCCAGCTTCTACGTCACCCTGGGAACGCTGGCGGGGGGAACCGGCAACGCACTCGGCGACGCCACCGGCCGGCTGGTGGGGCTGCTGGTGGTGGCGGTGACCGTGGCCGGGTTCGGCGTGACCGTCGTGGCCAGGGCGGTGCGCAAGTTGGCCGAGGAGCAGGATCCCCTCGTGGCCGAGGCGCCGGACCCAGTCCTGATCGAACAGGTGGACGTCGCAGCACGTGACGTGGCAGACTCGGCGCCGTGCTCAACCACCGCCGTTTTTTCTACGGGTACCGGATGCCGGTGCCCGTGATGGCGTAGCGCACAACGCAGACCACCACGACGCCCCGGAGTCCACGGACCCCGGGGCGTCTCTGCTGCCGGGGACTCTGCTGCTGGGGGACTCCGGGCCCCGAACCAGGACCGGGAGACCACATGCCCGAGCACGCGACCACCGAGACAGCGCCTGTGACCACCGAGACAGCGCCTGCAACCGAGGACGCCCCAGCCATCGACCTGAACTCGCTGCGCAGTGAGATCGACTACCTCGACGCCGAGATTCTGCGGCTGGTGCAGCGGCGTACCGCGGTGTCCAAGGCGATCGGCTCCGCCCGGATGGCCGCAGGCGGTCCCCGGGTGGTGCACGGCCGCGAGATGGCCGTGCTGGACCGCTACCGCGAGCTGGGTGTCGAGGGCCGCGAGCTGGCGATGCTGCTGCTTCGGCTGGGACGCGGCAGGCTCGGTCGCTGACCTACCGGGTCGCTGATGTGCTGCGCCACTCGTGCGGGCCAGGCGCACGGCGGGCGACATGGTATGGCCTTCGGTCCCCTGCGACGGGCACACTGGGGGTATGGCGTTCGTGCTGCAACTGCTTGCCGTCCTCGCCGCACTCGGTGGATTGGCCGCCGCGCTGACCCACGGTGGATATCTGGCCATGCTGGGGTCGGCTGCGAGGCAACGCGCCGGTGGGGAACCGGTCAGCGAGTACGTCCGCAGCCGCGTCCCGATAGCGGCGGTGACCCTGGGCGTGGCGCTGTTGGCTCTGCTGCTGTCCAGCGGAGGGGCGGTGTCCGACGTACTCGCCATCGTGGCCGGAGCGGGCAGCGGCGTGCTGGGCTACCAAGCCCTGCAGGGCACCCGAACGCGCTACCGCAGCGGCGGCTGACGCCGGGGGCGGTCTGGACGGTACTGGGGGGCAGTCTGGATGGCAGAACGCAGTGATCAGACGGTGCCGGGGGACGTCTGGATGCAACCGGCACTCATATGGTGGTGCCGCCCAGCCCGCCGGACGAACCGGACAACGACGGGCGCCGAAGTAGGTCCGGTTTCGACTGGATTTCCTCCAACTCATCGGGTATGCCTGACCGCCGTCGGTAGCGCGAAGCGGAAGGGTGCGCATTGTCGGAGGATGGGACCACGCGGCGAGCTGGCGAGCGGGGTCCGGTGAGCGTCGCGGAGCTGCTGGCCAGGTGTCAGGGCGAGCGCCCGGTCCGGGAGCCGGTGTGCCGCCGCAATCACGAGTCCGCGCCCATCCCCACACCAAGCCCTTCGGCCGGGACCGAGACCGGCCAGATGTTCGTGACCGACCTGCTGCGCAGGGAGGGCCGGACCGAAGAGCCACCACCCTCGCCACCCGCCCGGCCCTCCGTGATGTACCGGGTGCTCGCCGTGGTGATCGGGTTGGTCCTGCTCTCCGGCGCGGTAGCCGCCAGCACCGCGGCACTGTCCGGCCCGCGGACCGAACGCGCGGCACCCCGCAGCACCGTCCCCGCCTCCTTCACCGGCCCTCAGGCGCTGCGTCCCGACCTGATCAACGCGTCGGTCAAGCTTCCGCCGCCGGCCCACCGGCCCCGCGCCGAGACCGCCGGCCGGCCACCGGCCGCCCCCCGCGACGACACTGCGGCAACCCAGTCCAGCACCGCTGCACTCCCCCGGGCCGAACCGGGACCGGCCCGCACCGCACCCGGCCGGGATGATCCGCAACCACCGCGAAGCGCGGCACCACAGCCTGGGGCCGAGACCGGCCAGGACCCCTCCCGCGACGTTCTCGACCCGAATCTCGGCCCGATCCTGGGCACCGTGACCGCCTTCTTCGACTCCGTTGCGGTAGCCCCGCGTCAGGCGTTCGACCTGCTCGGCCCCCAGATGCAGGGTCCGGGCTGGCCAGAGTTCCGGGACGGATGGGCCGGTGTCGAACAGGTGACCGTGGATGAGATTCACCCGGATGGCCCGAATGCCGTGTTGGTCACCACGAGCCTGAGACGAAAGGACGGCAGTGTGCTGCACACCGTGCAGCGTGTGCTGGTCATCCCCGGGGCCCAGCCTCGGATCACCGACGCGCGGCTGCTCTCGGCATCCCGGAGCTGAACCATCGGCGGCTGGAACTGGGGCGCGAAGCCCCTAACCTGGGTAGGCGAGCGAGGGGAGCACCAGGTGACTGCCGACGCCCGGCTCATCGCAGGCCGCTACCGCTTGGAGCAGCAGATCGGCGCTGGCGCAATGGGGGTGGTCTGGCGAGCACACGACATCCGACTGGACCGCGGTGTCGCCGTCAAACAGCTGCTGATGCAGCCCGGCCTCGGTGAGGCCGAGGCGGAGGCGGCCACGGCGAGGGCCATGCGGGAGGGACGCATCGCGGCCCGGCTGCAGCACCCGCACGCCATCAGCGTCTACGACGTGGCACTCGATGACATCGACAGCTCCCCTACCGGGGGCCGGGCGGTGCCGTGGCTCATCATGGAGTACCTGCCGTCGCGCAGCCTGGCCGCCGTGCTCGCCGAACGGGGGACGCTGGCGCCGCGCGACGTGGCCAGGATCGGCCGCCAGGTGGCGGCAGCGCTCGCCGCGGCGCACCGTGCCGGGATCGTGCACCGCGACGTCAAGCCGGGCAACGTGCTGCTCGGCGACGACGGCGTCGTCAAGATCACCGACTTCGGGATATCCCGGGCGTCCTGGGAAGCCGCCGTGACCCGCACCGGCGTCGTGGCGGGCACCCCGGCGTACTTCGCGCCCGAGGTCGCTCGCGGGGAACCACGCGACCCGGCAGCCGACGTGTTCTCGCTCGGCTCGACCCTGTATGCGGCGGTCGAGGGTGAACCGCCCTTCGGGCTGGACGACAACACCCTGGCGCTGCTGCGGACCGTGGCCGAAGGCCAGGTGCGACCCCCACAGCAGGCCGGCCCACTGTCCGCGCTGCTGATGCGGATGCTTCGGGACGATCCAGTGCAGCGGCCCACGATGCCCGACTCAGTGGTGGCACTCTCCACGGTAGCCAACGGCGGTGGCCGGACCCGCCCGGTCCGGCGCGCTCCACTCGCATCGACATCGACCGCAGTGGGCCTGCCGGTGATCCCGGTGCAGGAGATCCCGCCGAGAGAACGAGCCGGCAGACCTGCCCCCGTACCGGCGAGTGCGGTACCGGGGCGCCCGGTGCAGCGGGTCTCGCTGCAGACCAGCACGCGGCGGGACAGCCCGATACCGGACAGCCCGGTACCGGACGGCCCGACGCACCAGGCCCCGCGGTGGGAGGGTGCCGGGCCGGACACGAAGCGGCGGCGGGCGATACTGCTCGGGGCCGCCGCCAGCCTGGTGGTCGTGCTCGGGGTGGTGGCCTTGGCCGAGGTGAACACCGGCGGGGGGCGAAGCGCAGACGTACCGGGCACACCCAGCACGACATCGGCCCCGGGATCGGCCCCCGGCACCCCGCCCCCGGCAGCGCCACCAGCGGCAACCCTGCCCGGGCCGGCAATGCTGGAACAGACCGTCCGCAACTACTACGGTCTGCTGCCGCAGAACACCACCGCGGCGTGGGAGTTCCTCGGCGGTTCCGAACGCACCAGGTCCAACGGTCTCGCGGGCTACACCGCTTTCTGGAGCGGGATCAAGGCGGTCACCATCCGCGGCCCCGTCACGGTCCAGGGCGACACGGTGCTGGTGAACCTGCAGTTCGAGCCGAAGGACCGGGGGCGCACGCTGGAGCGCTACCAGCTCACCATGGGCACGGCTCCGGACGGCCGGGTGCTCATCGAGACCTCCTCGTTGCTCAACAGCTCCTCCGCTGGTGCCGACGACGGGAGCGGACGGGGCGGCCGGCCCGGCCCACGCGACCAGAACGGACGCAACGGCAACGGCGGCGGCTGACCTGTTCCAGGTAAAGGAATGTCACACCAGGCGGCGGTCGGAGGCCCAGCGGGACAGTTCGTAGCGGTTGGAGAGCTGGGTCTTGCGCAGCACCGAGGACACGTGCGTCTCCACGGTCTTGATGGAGATGAACAGCTCAGCGCCGATCTCCTTGTAGGCGTAGCCGCGAGCCAGCAGGCGCAGTACGTCGCGCTCCCGCGGAGTCAGCAGATCCAGCTCCGGGTCGCCGACCGGGGCCGTCCCGGGCCGCTGCGCGAAGGCATCGAGCACGAACCCGGCCAGCCGTGGGGAGAACACCGGATCGCCGATGTGCACCCGGCGCACCGCGTCCACCAGTTCCCGACCGGAGATGGTCTTGGTCACGTACCCGCGCGCTCCGGCCCGGATGACCGCGATGACATCCTCGGCGGCATCAGACACCGACAGCGCGAGAAAAACCACGTCAGGGTGATCGGGACGGATCCGGCGCAGCACCTCCGCACCGCCCCCGGCGGGCATGTGCACATCGAGCAGCACGACGTGCGGGCGCAGGTGTGCGATGCCGGCCACCGCCTCGTCCACCGAGCCACCCTCACCGACCACGACCACCGGCGGCACACCGGGCTCCGCCGATCCGGCTCTGGAAAGCTCGGCCTTCACTCCGCTGCGAAACAGCGCGTGGTCGTCGACCAGGAAGACGCGGATACCCTCGGTGGTCACTAGTGCACCCTCTTCCGTGTCACGGTGTCTCCTCCCCACCGGACCGGTGGGGAATGGCCAGCTGGACCTCGGTACCTTCGCCGGGTGCGGTACGCAGTGTCACCGTGCCGCCATTGCGTTCCATCCTGCCGCGGATCGAGTCGGCCAGGCCGTGCCGATCACCGGGAACGGCCGCCGGATCGAACCCGCTGCCCCGGTCCCGGACGAAGACGTGTACCTGCCCCGGCTCGACCTCGGCGTACACACTGAGCTCGGCGATCCCCCCGTGCTTGGCCGCATTGACCATCGCCTCCCGGCTGGCCTGCACCAGCGCGGGCAGCGGCTCGGCGAGGTCGCAGTCACCCACCACGACGGCCTGCACGCTCACCGCGTAGGTGTCCTCCACCTCGCCGGCCGCCGCCTGCAACGCCGCGGCCAGCGTCGGCGCCGTGGGGGGGCCGTCGGCGGGTACCTCAGCGGCCCGGCCGTAGCCCTGCGGGCCATAGAGCCAGGACCGCAGCTTGCGCTCCTGGCGGCGGGCCAGCCGACGGACCTCCCGGCCGGAATCGGACTGCTGCTGGATCAGCACCAGGGACTGCAGCACCGAGTCGTGCAGATGCGCGGCGATCTCGGCCCGCTCCTCGGTGCGGATCCGAGCCCTGCGCTCCTCACCCAACGCCTGGACCAGCCGCAACCACCACGGCACCGTGAGCACGGCGACCCCGACCAAGGTGGCGACGACGGCGAGCAGCGCGAACCGCAGCTGACCCAGGTTGCCCTGGTTGAGCAGGAACACCGCGATGCCACTGACCACCAGCGCGATCCCGGCCAGCACCCGGAGCAGCCCCATCCGGCCGCCACCACCGAACACCGCACCTGCGCCGCTGCGCCAGCGGGTCCGCTGCCCCGCGTCGGCCTCCCGCCACACCACGGCCGCGCCGATCAGGGCCACCCCGAGCGGACCGGTCACCCAGCCACCCCAGCTGGCGCCCAACGTCGCGCCCGCCAGCGCCAGACCCCCGCCGAGGGCGACCAGGCCGATCGCCTGCTGCTGCTCGCGTGCGGTACTCGACCGCCGGACAGCACCCTCGCCCGCAGGTACGAACGCCCACAGCAGCGCGTAGGCCAACAGGCCGGCCCCACCGAGGCCGGCGAGCGCGGCGAAGACCACCCGCACCCACAGCACCGGCACGCCGAGGTGCTCGGCGATCCCGCTGGACACCCCGGCGAGCACCCGGCCGGACCGCTGCCTGCGCAACGGCGGCGGCCCGGGCGGGGTACCGGCCGCCTGCTCCGCAGGGGTACTCACACCGGTAATCGTCACACGGTGGCGCGGTGTGGACCATCAGGGTCGACCCCGAAATCCCTGACCCAGGAGAATCAGGGTGGCCCCCGATGGTGTCCGAGACGACGCCGGGTCAGGCTCGACAGCGTGAACGGGATGAACGTCGACGAGACGGTGCGGGACTTCTGGGCCACCAGGCCGCGCAGGCCTGACGACCGCAAGATCGGTGGTGTCGCGGCGGGCATCGGGCGCCGTTACGGCGTCGACCCGGTGCTGGTGCGGGTGGCGTTCGTGGTGACCACACTCTTCAGCGGCGTCGGAGTACTGCTGTACCTGCTCGGCTGGCTGCTGCTGCCGGGCGAGCGGGATGAGGTCTGCGCCGCGGAGAGCCTGCTCGGACGGGGACGCAGCTCGACGTCGACGGCCTTGACGCTGGTGCTCGGCCTCGCGCTGATCCCCGCGGGCAGCATGGTGTTCGGGAGGAACCCGTTCGGGGTGATCGGGCTCGCCGCCGCCGCGGCCGCGCTCTTCCTCCTGCACCGTTCCCGGGCTGCGCTGGGCGAGGTCCCGGCGGCAGGCGGCACCGCCGCCGGATCGGCCGTCCCCCCCACCGCCGACCCGGCCACGGCGAGCAGCACGAGTGCCACCGAACAGGCCGGCGACGACCGGCCCACTCCCCCGGCGTGGGACCCACTCAGCGCAGCGCCCTTCGCCTGGGACCTGCCGGATCCCACCCCGGTGCCGCCGAGGGCACCCCCGGCGCCGCCGAGACCGCACTCCAAGATCACCCCGATCACCCTGGGGCTCGCGCTGCTGGTGGCCGGCATCACCACGGCGTTCTGGCCCTCGGTGCCGATCGCTCAGATCGTCGCGCTGGTGCTCGGTGTCGTCGGGCTCGGCCTGGTCGTGGGCTCAGTGGTGCAAGGCGGTCGCGGACTGATCCTGATCGCCGTACCGCTGGCCCTGCTCACCTGGGTGCTGCACGCGGTCCCGGTATCCGGCTTCAGAGTCGGCGACCCGGTCTGGGCGCCGATCACGGCCGCCCAGGTGCAGCCGCACTACGACCTCACCATGGGCGAGGGCGTTCTCGACCTCCGCGGGCTGCGCGTCGCACCGGGGCAGACGGTGACCACCAGCGTTGCGGTAGGGGCCGGACAGGCCCTGGTGATGCTGCCGCCGAGCATCGACGCCCAGGTGGTCTGCCGGACCCCGGTGGGATCCGTGAACTGTCTCGGCGTGACCAACTCGGGCATTCCGGCCCGGGCGCAGCTGCGCAGCCCCGGACCCGATGGAACCGACGGCGGCACGGTAATGCTGGACGTGCGCTCCGGCATCGGCGACGTAACAGTGGTGCGCGGATCATGACCGCCGACGCACTCCTTCCCGCGGAGGCGGAATCATGACCGCCGACGCACTCCTTCCCGCGGAGGCGGAATCATGACCGATCTCTCCCAGGACCACGCGGGCGCACCGGTTCGACGGCGCGGGCCGGACCTGCTCACGCTGGTCGTCGGGCTCGGCGCGCTGGCCGTTGCGGGCAACACGCTGCTCGGCGGCGCTGCCTGGCTGCCCGGGCTGGACGTCCGCTGGGTGCTCGCGGCCGTGGCGGTCCTCATCGGGCTGTTGATGGTGATCAGCTCACTGCGGCCCCGGCGCCACTGACCCGATTCCGCCAGTAACGTCAAGAGCTGCCACCTCACAAGGTGCGGCTGCAGTGCCGGTGAGGCGCCACCTCGGACCGCCACGCAGCGCTGGCTGAGCTGGGCTTTCAGCGGCGGAATCGACGCGGCGGGCCTGATATCCGCAGATGCGGAGATTCCTCCTTTACAGTCCGCACATGCGGAGTAGGTTCGTCAACCGTTCGGGTGGTTCATCACCCTCAGTAGGGTTTTCCTGCGACCCGACTTCTGTTTGAGGTCACCCGACCGATAGGACGGACCGAGCGACAACTCGGTTTGGTTGCTGATCACGACACGTAGGCCTGCCCGCTCGCGCACAGTCGAAGAAAGAGACCGGAATGACCATTGGTACGCCTGGCCGCCTTGCCCGGGCCCTTGCGCCAATCCTCGCCGCCACGACCCCGGTGGGCCTGGTCTCCTGCAGCCGCGCGCAAACCTCGCCGCAGCCCACCCACGTCGTCACCGACATGTCCGGAGCGAGAGTGAAGGTCTCGCTCGATGTCGAGCATGTCGGCGAGCAGTTCCCAGCGCATACTGTTACTGACATCATGCTCGGCGCCGGAAGCAAGATCGTCGCCATACCGCCGAACGTGAAGACATTGCCGTTCCTCAAGAAGATGTATCCGCAGATCTCCCAGAACGCAGGCATTCCCAGCGTGGTGGTCGGCTTTACGACATTCCCGGAGCTGTCCAAATCGGTCACACTGGCGGGAGAGATCCTGGGCGGCACTGCGCGGCGACGCGCCCAGGCCTACGTCGACTACCTCAACAAGAACGTCAATCTTGTCCAGTCGCGACTGGCGAACCTGCCCGAGTCGCAGCGACCCAGCGTGGTCCACATCGCCAGCTACCCGCCATTGGTGGTCGATGGCGGCGGCTCAAGCGCCGACATGTGGATCAATGCCGCCGGAGCGACGAACGCGCTGAGCGACGTGAACGGCTCGCACAGCACGATCACTGCCGAAGAGCTCCTGCAACGCAATCCCGACGTGTTGATAATCCAGGCTCCCGGCGGTGACCAGGGGCTTGTCGCCGGCTCTGCCCAGTCCGTCGTCACAGCGCTGTCGAAGCAGTTCCCAGTCTGGAATGACTTGAAGGCAGTGAAGAACCACCGGGTCTACTTCAATCCACAAGGCATGTACCCGTGGGAGCGGGCCTCGCCGGAGGAGGCATTGCAGGCCCTCTGGGCAGCCAAGACACTGCATCCGGATCTCTTCAAGGACATCGATATGCGGGCGGAGGCACGGAACTTCTACAAGGAGTTCTTCAACTACACCCTCACCGACGCAGACCTCGACCAGATGTTCCAGCTGACGTAGATCCGTGCTCAGTCCCATCCCGGGTCCGTCGAGCCCTGGGACTCGATGATCTTGATGGCCACCTGTGCCATCAACCGGTCGTCCGGATCGGCCAGGTCGAGCCGGGTGATCGCCTCGATCCGCTGCGTGCGGTAGGCGACGGTGTTGGTGTGCAGGTGCAGTATCCGGGCAGCCTGGGTGTGGCTGCCGTGGTGGCGCAGGTACACCGACAGGGTGTGCACCAGATCAGTGCGGTGCTCGGCGTCGTAGTCCATGAGCGTCCCGAGCACGTCGCGGGCGAACTCCATGAGCTGGCGCATGTCGCCGATCGTGAGCAGCAGGCGATAGATACCCAGCTCGTCGTAGCGGACCGGCTGGCCGCCCCGTCCGAGGCGCAGCCCCAGATCGATCGCTCGCCCGGCCTGGCGCACTCCCTTCGGTGCCATTTCTGGACAGTCCAGCTGCTCGCTCACCCCGCAGGTGGCGGGCGGGCCTGCCGGGTCCAGCCAGCACAACCTCGCCAGCGCATCGGTACCCGGATCACCAGACACGATCACGACCACCGCACCGTCGCGTACGGCCGCCGCAGCACCAGGCAACAACGCCGCGATCCGCTGGGCCCAACCTTGCTGCGCAGGTGCACCCGAGAGCGATACCGCATCCGATACCGCGTCGGGGGGCGCCGGGCGCACCATGGCCACCCACAACGGTACGTCGTCGCGCAGGCCCAGTGAACGGGCCTTCTGCCGGGCGTCCTCAGGGTCCAGAAAGTGGCCGGAGACCAGCGCGTCGACCACGCTACTGCGGTAGCGCAGATCCAGCTCCGCGCTGGTCAGCTCATACGCCAGGGTCAGCGCGAACAACGTCGCCGCGTACGTGGCGGTGAGGAACTCGGCGTCGTCGGGCTGCGCCTGGTAACCGGCGGCCGCGCTGGCCTCGTCGAGCACGAGCAGGTAGCCCAGGCTGGTCTCACGCACCACGATGGGCGCGACCAGACAGCCCTGATCGAGCAACGAGCCCGGGATCGCCGGAATCCGCATCGGGCGGCGGGCCGCCTCCATCGCGCGGAGCAGCCGGTCGACGCTGGGGTCCGTGCGGTTCCACCGCAGCCCACGCGCCGAGCTGGGGCCGCCGGTCTGGGCGCGCAGCCGGAATGCGGTGTCCAGCAGCACGATCCGCTTGCCGACCAACCGGGCGAACACCTCGGTGAGCTTGACCGGATCAGCACCGCCCAGCGCGGCGTCGGCCAGCTCATCGCAGACCGCCATGGTGCGCCGGTAGATCGAGTTCTGCCGGGAAAGGCCGCTCAGCGCGTCAGCAGAATCCTGGTCGCGCCGTGGGGCAGGCGGTTGCGTCCCGGGGTTGCTCACGGGCCGGCTATCAGTTCGCCCAGCGCGCTGACCAGCTGGCCGACCTGCTCGTCGAGGTCCGGGGGAACCTGAACGACGACACCCGAGACCAGGTGCCGCAGCTTCTGCACGGCACCGACCGAGACCTCGACCACCTGCTCGGGGTTCTCCCGGTTGCGCCGTGCGGCGGCCAACGCGGAGAGCGGGATCGACATCTCCGGCACCTCGTGGGAAAGCCGCTGCAGGGTCCGGACGTCGGCGAAGGGGGCGAACGTGGCGAGCACCGGCAGCGCCACCCCGCGGGCCCGCAACGCGCCGAGTACCCGGCCCGCCTCCTCGGCGTCGTAGATGACGTCGGTGACCAGGAAGTGCACTCCGGCGTGCAGCTTCGCCTCGGCCCGATCCAGCTCCCGCCCCAGGTCGGTGGCAGCGGTGCGGAACGTGCCGCCGATCACGAATCGGGTGCGCTCCGCGGTGGCCACGCCGCGCCAGTCGACCCCCTCGTTGAGCGCGCCGAGCATGGCGATGAGCCCGATCGAATCGACATCCCAGGGCGACCCGGCGCTGGGGTAGTCGCCTGCCACCCGGGGGCTGCCGGTGCGGCAGACCACCATCCGCAGGCCGAGTGCGTGCGCGCCGAGCAGGTCGGCCTGCAGTGCGGCCAGGTTGCGGTCGGCGGCCTCCACCGGCAGCAGCACCTCACAACCCACCCGTTCGCGCAGCACCACGGCGGCGCCGACCGGGTTGATCCTGGCCGCGGGCGGAGCCGCTTCGGTGATGGCCAGCACACCCGCGCCCGCGGCGTGCAACGTCGCAGCTCGTTCGACGAAGTCCCGCACCTCCGGGCCGCGCGGCGCCTCCAACCCGACCGCCAGCACGAACTCCACCTCCCACGACCAGGCCGGTGGCGACTGCGCATCGGGTGCCGCAGCCAGCACCGTCCCACCGATCGCCGTGGCCCGGGCCTGCGGCACGTCCTGGTGGGTCTGCGCATGATGGGTTGACCGATGACGGGCCGGCGGCAATGCCGAGACAGCCCGGGAGATCGCCCGGATGTGCGCGGGTGTCGTCCCGCAACACCCACCCAGCAGGGCGGCCCCGCTGCCCACGAACCGGGGTGCGGCCTCAGCGAAGTAGGCCGCGTTGCGGGCGTAGCGGACCTGCCTGCCCGACCGGTGCGGCACACCCGCATTGGGCTGCACGGACACCGGCAGGTCGGTGCCGCGGACCAGCTCGCGCACCACCTCCAGCAGGACCGCGGGACCGACGGTGCAGTTGGCGCCCACCACGCTCACCCCGAGATCGGACAGGACGGCGGCAGCCTCCCCCGGGTCGTCCCCGCGCAGAGTCCGGCCGTCTTCGCCGAAAGTCAGCTGGGCCACCACCGGTAGATCGCTCTCCGAGAAAGCCACCTCCACGGCCTGGACCAGGGACTCGAGGTCGCCGAAGGTCTCCAGGACCAGCAGGTCCACCCAGTCACACAGGGCCGCGATCTGTTCGCGCAAGATCTCCGACCGGGTGCTCGCCATACCTCGGCGCACCGAGGGGGCACTGGCCGCAGGCCCGACGGACCCGGCGACGAGCACCGGCTGCCCGCCCCGCTGGGCAGCCTCCCTGGCCAGCCGCGCGCCAGCGATGTTGATCTCTGAGACACTGCCCTCCAGCCCGTCACCGGCCAGCCGGAGCCGATTGGCCCCGAAGGTGTTGGTCTGCAGGATCCGGGCGCCCGCGCTGACGTAGGCCGCGTGCAGATCACGGACCAGCGCCGGGCGCGTCAGGTTGAGCTCGGCCAGCGAACGATCCAGCGGTCCTCCGGCGGCGTGCAACATCGTGCCCATCGCGCCATCGCAGACCACCACCTGGCCCGCCCGGAGCTCCTCGAGTACCGTCCGGACGCGATCCGGATCCTGTGCGTCCACCGCGTCGCCTCTCCCTGCCCGCACGCTCTGAAACCTGGATTCTCCCCCGGTGACGGGGCGCAGACCAGACGTGATCAGGGCCTGTCGGCCACGCGGCGATCCTACCGACCACCATTCGGAGCCGACGAGCGCTTTCCGGCTTGATGCGCAGCGCCATTCGGAGTGGAATCGCGGTGTCGGATCGGGGCTAAGAGACGGCGATGCCGTGATGGGCGAGCAGGAGCACACCGAGATCCCTGGCCCGTGCGGCTGCCTGGGTGTCACCCTCGGCAGCGGCGATGATCGACCCCTTCATAAGGATGTGCCACTGGCGGGCGAAAGGGTCAGGATTCTCCACCCCGGCGGCGGCCGCGAGTTCACACACGTAGCTACGGATATTCGCCAGATGCTGGACGCTCGCCTGCCGGACCGGGCTCTCCGGGTTGGTCACCTCCAGCATTGTGGTGACAAAGGGGCAGCCCTCGTAGTCCGGGCGGGCGAACCATTCACCGAAAATCTCGAAGATGGCGAGTAGGCGCTCAGCGGGAGTGTGGCCCCGCCGCCAGGACTCGGCCTGCACCCAACCGTGTGTCCACACGTTCTCCCGACGCTGGAGAAATGCGAGGATGAGGTCGTCCTTGGAAGCGAAGTTCCGGTAGAGCGTCATCTTCGCGACGCCGGCCGCACCGATCACCGCGTCCACACCGACAGCGCGGGTACCCTGGCGGCTGAACAGATTGTAGGCCGCTCGCACCACGCGCTCTCGACCGCTCTCAGCATCAGTAGTGCCGAGAGCGGCATTCTCAGTATTCTTGGGCACGCTTACTCATCCCGGAAGAAGACCATTCGACCAAGCATACCAGTGCGGCGATCGCGGGCCCGGTGTCTCGGCTCGGGCCGCCGCCCAGGTCAGGGAGGCCGGGACGGCCCCCCTCCTACGTCGGCTGCCGGACACCCGCAGCTGAGCGAGGTGCCTGAGTTGACCACTGACCAGTCGCCGCCGCAGGTGATCGAGGTCAGCTACATGCTTGCTGCGGGTGTAATACACCCACGGCTCGACACGTTCCTCATCGGGTTGGTCCCGCCGCCATCGCAGGCGGTGAACGGTGACTACGCTGCTCCCATGAGCAGGCGCACCGAGGGCCCGCTACGCGTCGTCGTCGTCGACGATCACCAGATGGTGCTCGACGGGCTGCGCGCGATGCTCAACTCCTACGCCGACCAGGTCGAGATCGTCGGCGAGGCCACCGAACCAGACCTTGCGATGAAGCTCATCATCGAGCATGAACCCGACATCGCACTGCTCGACGTCCGGTTGCGCGGATCGAGCGGGCTCGATCTGTGCGCCGAGGTCCGCAGGCGCCGGCAAGACTGCAAGGTCGTTCTGCTGACCGTCTACGACGACGAGCAGTACCTCTATCAGGCACTCCGGCTGGGCGCCGCCGGTTTCCTGCTCAAGCGGGTGCGCGGCGCCGAGTTGGTCGACCACCTGCAGCGCATCCACCGGGGTGAGATTCTGATCGATCCCAGCCTGGCGGCCAAGGTCGCGATGTCGGTGGCCCATCTGCGCGGCGGCGAGTTCTGGCCGGGCGCTCATCTGGGGCTGACCCAGCGCGAAAGCGAGGTGCTCGCGCTCATGGTGGCCGGGCTGTCCAACCGCGCCATCGCAGGCAGACTCACCGTCAGCGAGGAGACGGTCAAGACCCACGCCCGCGGGATCTACCGCAAGCTCGACGTCCCGGATCGCTCCAGCGCGGTCGCCGCGGCGCTGCGCGAGGGAGTGTTCCAGTGACCCAGTCGCGCCTCGGCCTCGCCGACGCCGACTCCGACGCCCAGCTGTTGTCCCGGGTGATCGAGCTCCTGTCGGCAGGCCTCGACCTCGACGGGGTCGTCCAGCGGGTAGCCGATGTGATCACCAAGACCACCTCGACCGACGTCTGTTTCGTGCACCTGCTGGACGAGCCGGCCGGGCGGCTGCAGCTGCGCGGGGCCACCCCCCCGTTCGACCGCTTCGCCAGGCAGATCGAGATATCCGTCGGCGACGGGGTGTCCGGGTGGGTCGCGGCGCACTGCGAACCTGCGGTGATCACCGACAACAAACGTGCGGACCCACGCTATCTCTACATACCTGAGCTGCGCGGGGATGACTTCACCTCGATGGCCTCGGTGCCGATCCTGACCCGGCCCGGCCACCTCGTCGGCGTGCTGAACGTGCATACCCGTGATCGTCGCGAGTTCACCGGCGCCGATGTGGATCTGCTGCGAACGGTGGCGGGCCTGATGGCCGGGGCCATCGAGAACGCGAGCCTGCACTGCAAGCTGGCCGAGCGGGAGGAGGCGATGGAGCGGTTCGCCGAGCAGACCGTGCTGCTGCAGGAGACCGAGCGGCGCCGGCTCGCCGGCGAGATCCACGACGGGATCAGCCAGCGCATCGTGAGCCTGTCGTTCCACCTCTCAGCAGCAGCGGACGCCCTCGCTTTCGATCAAGGCACTGCGGGGGAACAGATCGCCCGAGCACAGGAGCTCGCCGCGGCGGCACTGGACGAGACTCGCAACGCGATCGCCGGACTTCGCCCGCCCGTGCTGGACGACCTCGGCCTGGCCGCCAGCCTGGAGAGCCTCGCCAGATCGACCCAACTGCCCCACGTCCAAGTAGACACCGTGTCGTCGAGTCTGCCGGAGCATGTCGAGACCGCTGTCTACCGGATCGCGCAAGAGGCACTGCAGAATGTGATGAAGCACGCCAGCGCTCAGCACGTTCACCTGCGGCTCGCGGTGAACGCTGAGGCGGTTCTGTTGGAGGTCAACGACGACGGCACCGGCTTCAACCCGGCCATCGCGAGCGAGCGAGCCGGGCCGGGCGGCTACGGCATGCCGGGAATGCAGCAGCGTGCCGAGCTCTTGAGCGGACAGCTCACAACGGAAAGCAGCCCCGGCCGTGGAACCACGATCCGACTGCGCGTCCCGATCTCACCGGAGCATTAGGCCGCCGACTCAGATCTCGTTGCCGAGGCTGTGCAGGAACTTAATCGTCTGAGCCGGCGACTTAGCCTGAACACACAACCGATCCATCACCACCAAATAATGCTCAACATCACACTCACCATCCAAATACAACGCA
>JBOHGD010000068.1:0-26313 GCA_050699955.1 Pseudonocardiaceae bacterium
GCTGGTCCTGTTCGCCGCCATCGCACTACTGTTCACGGCGCGTTACCCACGAGGGATCTACGACATCGTGCTCGGCATGAACCGCTGGGCACTGCGGGTCGCCGCCTACGTCTGGCTGATGACCGACACCTACCCACCCTTTCGCCTCGACCTCGGCGGCACCGACCCCACCCCGCCGCCCACCCCGCACGACGGTCTGTCCGGCACCGACCAGCACCCGAGGACACCGACCTCCGTTCCGGAGAACGGGACGGGCGGCTAGCGAACAGCCGTCGGGTCCTGCCGAACCGCGCCTGCGGGCACCCGGTCACACCAGTGGCAGCAGGACGCGGAAGGTGGTGCCGTGCTCAGGCGCGGTGTGCACGTCGATACGACCGTTGTGCGCCTCCAGGATGGCCGCGCTGATCGCCAACCCCAAGCCCGAGCCCGCCCGTCCGCCCGCCGGGCTGCGCTCGCCGCGATAGAACCGGTCGAACAGGTGCGAGGCCTGCTCAGCCGGGATGCCGGGGCCCTCGTCGTGCACCTCCAGCACACCGAGCGCCATGTGCATCCGGTCGCGCGTCCCGGCTTGGGCCACCGGATGTTCATCCGCTGTGGCCGCGGCCTGCGGGGCGACCGTCAGCCGCACCGGGGTGCCCGGCGGGGTGTGCGTGAGCGCGTTGGTGACCAGATTGGTCACCACCTGCCGGAGCCGATACTCATCCCCCAGCACGTGCACCGAGCCGTTCCCGATGACCAGGGTCACCGGCCGGTCCGGGTCGCGGGCCTTCGCGTCGTGTACCGCATCCCCGGCCAGCACGAGCAGGTCGACATCGGTGATGTCCAGCGCCCGCTCCTGATCCAGCCGGGCCAGCAGCAGCAGGTCCTCGACGAGCAGGCCCATCCGGGTCGCCTCGGCCTCGATCCGGCCGGTGAGCAGCTCGACATCGGCGGGCGTGCTCGCCCCGCCACGGCGATACAGCTCGGCGAACCCGCGGATCGAGGTCAGCGGGGTGCGCAGCTCGTGGGACGCGTCCGCGATGAACTGGCGCAGCCGGTGCTCGGAACGCTCACGCTCGCGGAGCGCGTCGGCGAGCCTGCCCAGCATGACGTTGAGCGCGACACCCAGCCTGCCGGTCTCGGTGCGCAGGTCGGTGTCGGGCACCCGGCGGTCCAGCTCACCACCCGCGATCGCCTCGGCGGTGTTCTCGATCCTGGTCAGCGGCCGTAGCCCGAGCCGGACCACCACCGTCGCGACGATTCCGACCAAGGCGAGAACGACGCCACCGACGACGGCTTCGATGACCAGCAGCCCGCCCAGGGTGGCGTCCAACGACCCCAGCGACAGCGCCGCGACTCCGATGCGGCGGTCGGGCAGCTCCACCGCGCGGACCCGCCATCCGCTGCCGCCGACCCGGTCGGGCACAGTGAACGGCTGGCCGGCCCGCTGCCGCACCGCGGCGGTGTCCAGCGCAGGCAGGGCCGGACCGCTCGACTGACCCGGCTGCTCGCCCATCTGATGTTCGAGGGTGCCGTTCGGCCACAGGAAGGTGACTTGGAAGTCACTGGGCAGCCGTGGCTCGTTCGGCTCCTCCGGTGGCCGCCCCGGGGGCGGCAGCGGTGGCTGGGTGAACCGGTGCGTGAAGTGCAGCAGCTGGTCGTCCACCCGGCTCATCAGTGAATGCCGCAGCAGCAGCACGCTCGCTCCGGCGAACAGGGCCAGGCCGACCGCGGAGAACACCAGCAGGGCGGCGAGCAGCCGGCCGCGCAGGCTGAGCGGCCTGCTCAGGACCCGCGTCAGGCTCACTGCATCCCTGCGCCGAGCGCCTCGCGGGGTAACCGCAGGGTGTACCCGACGCCGCGGATCGTGTGGATCAGCGGCAGCTGACTGGTGTCGATCTTGCGGCGCAGGTAGCTGATGTAGGACTCGACGATCCGGCTGTCGCCGCCGAAGTCGTAGTTCCACACCCGGTCCAGGATCTGTGCCTTGCTCACCACCTTCTCCGCGTTGGCCATCAGGTAGCGGAGCAGGTTGAACTCGGTCGGCGAGAGCTGCACGAGCTCGCCCGCCCTGCGGACCTCATGCGCGTCGTCGTCGAGCTCCAGGTCGGCGTAGGTCAGCGTGCCGTTATCGGCCTCGGTCCCCCGGGGGGGTTGGGTGCGCCGCAGGATCGCCCGCAGCCGCAGCACGACCTCCTCCAGGCTGAACGGTTTGGTGACGTAGTCGTCACCGCCCACGGTCAGCCCGGCGATCCGGTCCTCGACGCCGTCCCGGGCGGTCAGGAACAACACCGGTACCTGATCGTGCAAGGAGTGCAGCTGACGGGCGAGGGTGAAACCGTCACAGTCCGGCAGCATCACGTCCAGCACCACGATGTCGGGCCGGGCCCGCTGGATGCAGGTCAGGGCACGGGCACCGGTCTCGGCCGCGGTCACCTCGAAACCACTCAGCCGCAGCGCGGCGGACAGCAGCGCCAGAATGTTCGGCTCGTCGTCGACCACGAGCACGGTAGCCAAAGTGGAAGAATGCGAATCGGGCACGCGCCCAGCATCCTCCAGACACCTGAGAGCAACTGAGGACGGGGCTGAAAGTCGGCACTGAAATCGGGCTCACCGTCACCTGCCCTGGCAGTCATAGAGGACCTGGGAGCCGCCGAACGGGCCGGCCGGCAGCGCATCCGGCTGCGGCGCGGAGCCGCCGTAGGCAGCCGGGTCGACGACCGTGCAGTGCTGTTGCACCCACTGGATGCGCTGCCCGGATGCTCCACCCCGGCCGGCCTGAGCCCGGCCTGCTTGAGCCCGCCCGGCCTGAGCCCCGCCGGCTGCGGCCGCGACGCCGCTGCCCGCCCGCGCCGGGCCGCGCTCACCCCGTGCTCCCACCAGCACGAACCGCAGCTGGCCCTGCTGGACCCACTGGGCGAGCGTGGCCGCGGTGGGGACCGGGTCCTGCCCGCTGAACCCGCCCATGCCGATGACCGGCACGTCGCTGTTGACGATGTAGGCCTCGGCCGCCATCGCCCCGCCCTCCACGGCCAGGGTGATCCGTGCGTCGCCGGAGCCGGCCCGGGCGTAGTCCAGGATCTCGCGCTGCTGCACGGTCAGGTCGCCACGTATCACACTCTGGAACTGTGCGGGCAGCTCGCCGTGCGCAAAGAACGCGCCGCGGCCCCCAGGACCCCCAGGACGTGCGGGGCCGCCTCGACCAGCGAAGCCGCCGTGGCCGAAGGCAGCGCCGGGCGGGCCTGCCTGGGCGAGCATGCCGATGCCGGACTGAGCGGCGAACGCGGTGGCCGCCGACCACACGCCGGGTGCTCCCAGCAGCGCCACGAGACCCGCCACGCCGGCCACCCGTGCCAGTCCGGTGCCCGTGCCCCGGGTGGAAAACCGAACCAGCACCAGCAGCAGCACAGCGAGCACCGCGACGGCGGCGACCGCGTAGCGCAACCAGCCGTTCCATGAGGTGTCCCGGGAGACGAGTACCCACGCCCAGCCGGCCGTGAGCGCCACAGCGGCAGGCAGCGCCAGCCACAGGTACCCGCCCGGCCTGCGGTATTGGCGCCACATGATGGCCACCCCGGCGGCGGTCACCGCGGCCAGCGCCGGGGCCATCTCCGTCGTGTAGTACCCGTGGAAGATACCTTGCGCGAAGCTCAGCACCAGGCCGACCAGCAGTAACCAGCCACCCCAGAGGAACCAGCCCGCCCGCCGCACCGAGTCCCCGGGAACCGAGTCCCCGGGAACCGGTTCCCCGGACCCACGGGCCCGCATCCGCCGCACCCCCGCGACCGCGACCCCGATCAACACGAGCAGAGCCAGCGGCAGCAGCCAGCTGATCTGGCCACCGATCTGCTCGCCGAACATGCGGGTGCTACCGGTACCGCCCCCGAAACCGGGGAAGCCCCGCGCACCACCGCCCCGTGGCCCGCCACCACCGAAGCCACCGCCACCAGCGGGCCCGCCCACCACCTGCCGGCCGAACGCTGGGCCGAAGATGCGGCCCAGGCCGTTGTAGCCGATCACCAGGTTGAGCACGGTCCCGTCGGTGCTGCCACCGATGTAGGGCTTGGGCCCGGGCCACAGGCCGACCAGGGCGACCCACCACATCGAGCCGGCCAGCAGCACGGCCCCGGCACCGAGCAGGTCGAGCACCCGGCGACGCATCGGCGCGGCCGCGCCGACCAGATAGGCCAGCCCGAACGCCGGTACCACGATCCAGGCTTGCAACATCTTGGTGACGAAGCCGAAGCCGAGGAGGACGGCTGCGAGCAGCAGCCACCGGGTCGCGCCTGCGAGCCCGGTGGTGCGCTGCACGGACCTGGTGAACGCATACGCGGCGGCCACCAACAGCAGCACCATCAGGGTGTCCGGGTTGGTGTCGCGGTTGATCGCCACGGTGACCGGGGTCAGCGCCAGCACCAGCGCGGCGAGCAGCGCGGTGTTCTCCCCAGCCCACCGCCGCACCGTCGCGTACAGCAGGAACACCGCCGCCACGCCCTCGACGACCTGCGGCAACAGCAGCGACCAGCCGTGATACCCGAACACCGTGGCAGAGAGCACCATCGGCCAGAACGCCATGGGTGGCTTGTCCACGGTCACCACGCCGAGCGGGTCGAACGAGCCGAACACGAAGTTGGTCAGGCTGCTCGACATCGACTTGACCGCGGCGGAGTAGTAGACGTTGCCCCACCCTTCGGAGCCGATCCGCCAGGCGTAGAGCACCGTTGCGGTCAGGCAGATCGCGGCCAGCGCGAACCTGCGCCACCGGCCGGGCACTGCCTTGCCGGGTGCTGGGCCGGTCTGTTCCGGGGCCCGGACCACTGTGGTCATGCGGAGAACACCCACGCGCGCAGGAGCAGGAAGCGCCCGGCCGTCCCGACCAGCGAGGCGGCGAGTAACACCGCGACCTCCAGCCATCGGGACGGCTGCGCGACGATCGCCTGCAATGCGAGCAACGCCCCGGAGGTGAGCGCGTAGTAGAGCACGAACACGACCAGGCCCTGCAGGTGGACCCGGCGGGTCGAGCCGCCGATGCCCGCGAAGGTCAGCCGCCGGTTCGCCTCGGTGTTGAGCAGGGTGGTCAGCACCAGCGCGACGAGATTCGCCAGCAGCGGCGGCCACCACGAGCGCAACAGCGCGTACAGCCCGGCCGTGGCGAGCGTCGACGCCAGGCCGATCATGCCGAAGTTCACCACCTGCCAGAGCAGGCCGCCCTCCCGCTGGGCGAGTACCGCGTCAGGATGCACCGGCCGCAGCTCAGGACGTCGGGGCAGGCCCGCCACCTGTGCCGCACCGCTGGCCTTGGCCCGGGCCACCCGCACCAGCCCCCGGACGTCCTGCCACGCGGTGGACAGCAGGGCGACCCGGCTGTCGACGTCCTCCACCCAGTCGACGGGCACCTCGTGCACGCGCAAACCGTTGTGTTCGGCCACCAGCAGCAGTTCGGTGTCGAAGAACCACCCCTCGTCGGCCACGTGCGGCAGCAGCGGGCGGATCACGTCGGTGCGGGCCGCTTTGAACCCGCACTGCGCGTCGGAGAACCGGGCGCCGTGGGACAGCCGGATCATCGTGATGTAGCACCGGGAGATCAGCTCGCGGCGCGGGCTGCGCCTGGTGCGCGCGCCGGGGGCCAGCCGGGAGCCGATCGCGAGGTCGGAGTGGCCGTTCACCAGCGGCACCACCAGCGGCAGCAGCGCATCCAAGGACGTCGACAGGTCGACATCCATGTAGACCACGACGTCGGCGTCGCTCCACGCCCACGCGGTGCGCAGCGCGTGGCCTCGCCCCTTGCAGTCCAGGTGCAGCACCCGCACCCGGTCATCGGACTCCGCGAGCTCGGTGGCCACCCGCAGCACCCCGTCGGTGCTGGCGTTGTCCACCACGGTGATCGTCCAGTCGAAGGGGAACTGGGCTTCCAGATGAGCGCGCAGCACCTGGAGGCACCCGGGCAGCGCGCGCTCCTCGTTATGCACCGGCACCACCACGTCCACCGTGGCGACTCGCCCGGCCGACCACCGATGTCCACCGCCATCGGGAACCGGATCGCGTTCCCTGGCCACCGCCGCACCACTGATGTCCACCACCGCCACCGACACCACCCCGCCTAGAGGACGTTCCTGACACTCCAGGTATCGCTGGCCGATGTGCGAGCAGCCTGGACACAGCCTCGGAATTGACTGGGAACCCGAGACCGTCACTCCACGGTGTCGGGTCTGTCGTCCGTGACCGGTCCACTACGGTCGGGGCCTGAATAACTCAGCAGGATGGGGCGGCCGGTGGCGGACAAGGTGATCGACAACCCGATCCTGAACCGTCCGTACGACGAGCCGAGCAGGCACTTCGCCTTCGACGACGCGGGCATCACGGACCGGATCGAGGACTCGCGGCGTCCGTCGTCGTATTTCGTGCCGGTGCCCCGGCCGCGCAAGGGCCCCCGTCAGTTGGAGCTCGCCGAGCTCACCGCGGACCAGATCAAGCTCAACGAACTGGTCAACCGGGTCCGTGCGCAGGTCACTCGGTGGCGCCAGGCCGGCTACCCCCGGGTCACGCCCACCACCCGGCGGCTACTGGAGCACTGGGCCGACCCGGAGCGGGAGAACCGGGTGATGTTCTGCCAGCGGGAGGCCGCCGAGACGGCCATCTACCTGGCCGAGGTCGCCTCTCGGGACACCGACGTGTGGCTGCGCAACGCGCTGGACCAGGCCAACGACGAGCACAACGACGGGCTGCCCCGGGTGGCGCTGAAAATGGCCACGGGCTCGGGCAAGACGGTCGTGATGGCGATGCTCATCGCCTGGCAGGTGCTCAACAAGGTCGCCGCGCCGCGGGGCCGGTTCAGCAAGCGCTTCCTGGTCGTCACTCCCGGGCTGACGATCCGGGACCGGCTGCGGGTGCTGCTCCCCGGCGACCCGGAGAACTACTACCGGCTACGCGACCTGGTGCCCGCCGAGCTGCACGGCGGGCTGGGCCAGGCGCAGATCGTGATCACCAACTACCACACGTTTCTGCCCCGGGAGGTCGGCCCGACCCGCGGGGCGGCGGCCATGACCAAGGACGTGCTCACCGCCCGGGTCGGCGGCCGGGGCTCCCTGCTGGAGACCGAGGCGCAGGTGGTGCGCCGGGTGCTGCGCGATCTCGGCGGCGGCAGCCAGGACGTGGTGGTGCTCAACGACGAGGCGCACCACTGCTACCGGGGTCGCGACGACGGGGAGCGGCTCACCGGCACCGAGCGAGCCGAGGCCAAGGCGCGCAACGAGGAGGCCCGGGTGTGGTTCCGCGGGGTGTCCGCGGTGGCCCGCCAGATCGGCGTGAAGGGCGTCTACGACCTGTCCGCGACACCGTTCTTCCTGGCCGGGTCCGGTTACCGGGAGGGCACTCTGTTCCCCTGGGTGGTCAGCGACTTCTCGCTGATCGACGCCATCGAGTCGGGGATCGTGAAGGTACCCCGGATGCCGGTGGACGACGACCGGGTGTCGACCACGGTGACCTATCTGGACCTGTGGAGCCAGGTGCGCGACGAACTGCCCACCGGCACCCGCAGAGCGGCGCAGCCCGAGGGTGAGCCGGTGATCCCGCAGGTGCTGGACACCGCGTTGCATTCGCTCTACGGCGCTTACCGCCGCCAGTTCGAGTCCTGGGAACGGTCGGCCGGGATCGAGGCGGGCGACACGCCGCCGGTGTTCATCGTGGTGTGCAGCAACACGGCGGTGTCCAAGCTGGTGTTCGACTGGATCGCCGGTCACCCCCATCCGGAACTGCCCGATCTCGCCGTAGGCGGCAAGCTGGAGCTGTTCTCCAACGTGGCCGCCGATGGGCGCTGGCGGCACCGGCCGCGCACGATCCTGGTCGATTCCCAGCAGTTGGAGTCCGGCGAGGCCATGTCGGCCGAGTTCCGGCGTATCGCGGCCACCGAGATCGAGGAGTTCAAGGCCGACTACGCGCGGCGCTTCCCGGGCCGCAGCATGGACGAGGTCACCGACGAGGACCTGCTGCGCGAGGTGATGAACACCGTCGGCAAGCGCGGCAAGCTCGGCGAGGGGGTGCGCTGCGTGGTCAGCGTCTCGATGCTCACCGAGGGCTGGGACGCCAACACCGTCACCCACATTCTCGGCCTGCGGGCCTTCGGCACCCAACTGTTGTGCGAGCAAGTGGTCGGCCGCGGGCTGCGGCGACGCTCTTATGCCGTCGACGACAACGGGTTCTTCACCGCCGAGTACGCCGACGTGCTCGGCGTCCCATTCCGGTTCATCCCCACCGTGGCACAGACCCGCGACGTGACGATGCGGCCCACCCGCGCCGTGCACGCCGAGCCCGATCGGGCACATGCGCAGATCACCTTCCCCCGGCTGACCGGTTACCGGGTCGAGCTGCCCGCCGAGCGGCTCTTCGCCGACTTCCGGCCGGACACGATGCTGGCACTGTCTACTGCGGACTTTCCGACCCGCACCGAGATGATCGGCGTGGTGGGCGAGGCGGAGACGCTGACCCTGGACGAGCTACGCGACGCCCGTGACCAGCAGGTCGCCTACGAGCTGGCGAAGGTGCTGGTGCAGCGCTACCTGGCGGTGGACGGCCAGCCGCGACCGTGGCTGTTCCCGCAGGTGGTACGGCTGGTACGGCAGTGGATGCTCGAGCAGGTGGACTACCACGACGATGCGTTCCCCGGCCTGCTGCTCGTCGCGCAGCAGGCGCACCGGGCCGCAGAGAAGATCATTCACGCGATCACCTGGCAGGACGGCGCCCGGGTGGGGCGAATCGTGCCGGTGTTCCGGCAGTTCGAGCCGGTCGGGTCGACCGCCGAGGTCGACTTCGTGACGGTCAAGGACGTCATGGCCACGTCATCCGAGCGCTGTCAGGTCAACTTCGTGACGCTCGACGGTGGGGCCAACGCCTGGGAGCGCGCGGTGGCTCAGGCTCTGGATTCGGCACTGCCCGCAGTGGCCGCCTACGTGAAGAACGACCACCTCGGGTTCGGCATCCCCTACGTGCATCAGGGCATCTCGCGGCTCTACCTGCCCGACTTCCTGGTCCGGCTGGCCGACGCCGGGGACGGCGTGACCCGCACCCTGATCGTCGAGGTCTCCGGTGGGCGCAAGTCGCCAGGTCCGACCGCGGAGAAAGCCGCGACGACCCGGGAGAGCTGGGTGCCCGCGGTGAACAGTCACGGTGGGTACGGGCTGTGGGGTTACTGCGAGATCGGCCGGGTCAGCGAGATCACCAAGGCCAAACAGGCACTCCGCGAGGCGATCGAGGCACTGGCCGCCCAGGTGCCGGCGCCACGCCAGGCGGCGTGAGGGAAAGGACAGCGGGTGCCACCACGCAAGAGGGCCGATGGGTCGACACCGGTGGACTCGGTGCGCCATGCCGACAAGCGGCTCAACATCCCCACCGCCGACGCGAAGGACTTCGTCTCCGACCGGGCCGCCCGGGTCGAGCAGGTGCGCTACCCACGGGACCCGACGCTGGACCCGCAGCTGGTGTGGAAGGGCAAGGACGCCGCCGACTGTGAGGACCTGGTGGCCGACGCGCCGCCGATCTACATCCAGGAGAAGATCGACCCTCGGGTGCTGGTGGAGAACCTGCGTCGGACTGCCGCATCACCGCAGGACGAGCCGGAGCTGACCCTGTTCGACGACTTCGACGGGCTCGATTCGCTGGACAAGGTCGACTTCTACTCGCACCCCGCCAACTGGTCGAACCGGATGATCCTGGGCGACTCCCTACAGGTGATGGCCTCCCTGGCAGAGAAGGAGAACCTGCGCGGCCAGGTGCAGATGATCTACCTGGACCCGCCGTACGGCATCAAGTTCAACTCCAACTGGCAGGTCTCCACCCGCAAACGCGACGTCAAGGACGGCAAGCTCGAAGACGCCACCCGCGAGGTCGAGCAGATCAAAGCGTTCCGGGACACCTGGGAGCTGGGCATCCACTCCTACCTTTCCTACCTGCGCGACCGGTTGATGGCCGCTCGCGACCTACTCACCGAGAGCGGGAGCATCTTCGTCCAGATAGGCGACGAGAACGTCCACCTCGTCCGGTCGCTCCTCGACGAAGTCTTCGGCAGCGAGAACTTCTGTTCTTTGATTACCTTCAAGACGACATCGGGCGCAGGGAGCTTCGCTGGTGGAACCAACGTACTTGCAGCAGTAAACAGCTACTTGATTTGGTACGCTCATGATATAGAACATGTCAAATATAATGATATATACCGACCCAAAGAAGCCGGCGGTCAAGGTGGTGGACAGTATACTTGGGTAGAAACGTCCGACGGTCGGCGCGAGCGGCTAGGCGGCAGGAAGGTGGAATCCGGCGAGCGGCTAATGAGGGCGGATCAACTTACCTCACAGACGACAAGAGTTGGTCAAACCACCGTTTTTCCCGTACAGATTGAAGGTCGAGAGTTCACTCCTTCGAAAGGTGGCTGGAAAACAAATACGACGGGAATGAATAAGCTTGTAGCATCACGAAGAGTCATGCCCGTTGGCAAGACGTTGACGTACGTGCGATACTTAGATGATTTTCCTGCATTCCCCTACACGAACCTTTGGGATGATACCGTAAGTTCCGGGTTCGGAGATTCCAAGGTATATGTTGTTCAGACTAACACGAAGGTCATCGAACGCTGCTTGCTAATGACCACTGATCCGGGTGACCTGGTACTCGACCCAACCTGTGGCTCCGGCTCAACTGCGTATGTCGCGGAGCAGTGGGGGCGGCGGTGGATCACGATTGACACGTCGCGGGTGGCGATCGCGTTGGCGCGGCAGCGGCTGATGGGGGCGAAGCTGCCCTACTACCTGCTCGCCGACTCACCTGAGGGCCGCAAGAAGGAGCAGGAGCTCTCCGGGCAGTCGCAGCCGACCACACCGACCGCCGATGACGTGCGCAAGGGGTTCGTCTATCAGCGCGTTCCGCACGTCACGCTGAAGTCGATCGCCAACAACCCGGACATCCACGAGGGCATGAGCCGCAAGGAGATCGATACCGCGATCGCCCGGCACGCCGACATCGAACTGCTCTACGACCGCCCCCACGAGGACAACAAGAAGATCCGAGTGGCTGGGCGGTTCACCGTGGAAAGCGTCTCACCACACCGCACCAGTCGGTTCGAGACCGACGTCCCGGCTGGGGAGCTCGCGGGTGAGCACGCCGACGAGGAGGCCTACCTGCGCACCGTGCACGAGAACCTGCTCGCCGCTGGGGTGCAGAACGGCCGGAAGGCGGAGCGGCTGCTGTTCGAGTCACTGACCCCGTTCAGCGACCCCTATATCCAGTTCGAGGGCATCCGCCGCAGTGGCGGCAACGGAACGCCCCAGCGCATCGCGGTCAGTGTCGGGCCGCAGTACGGCACGGTCAACGCCACCTGGGTGAAGGACGCTGCGCGGGCTGCGCTGCGCGGGGGAAACGACTTCGACCTGCTGCTGATCTGCGGCTTCGGCTTCGACGCGCACTCCTCGGAGACAGTCAACGAGTTCACACCCAGCAATGGCGGCGACTTCGCCACCGTGCAGGACGAACGTCGACTCGGGCGGCTACCGGTATTGCTGGTCCGGATGAACGCCGAACTCGCGATGGGCGAGGCGGTACTCAAGAAGAGCGGCACCGCGAACCTGTTCACCATCTTCGGCGAGCCCGACGTGCAGATCAACCAGACCAAGGACGGCGTGGTCGTCACACTGCTCGGCGTCGACATCTACGACCCCACCACCGGAATCATCCGCAGCAACGACACCACCGAGATCGCCCTCTGGATGATCGACAGCGACTACGACGAGGAATCGTTCTTCGTCCGGCACTGCTACTTCTCCGGCGGCGGCACCGACCCCTACGCCCGACTCAAACGCGCGCTACGCGCCGAGATCGACCCACAGGCATGGGACTCGCTCTACGGCACCCGATCACGGCCCTTCCCCCCGCCGACGTCCGGCAAGATCGCCGTCAAGGTCATCAACCACTACGGCGACGAAGTCCTCAAGGTCTTCGAGATCGAGAACTGAATCCCGCGATGTCATCAGCTCCGGAACAACCTTAGCCAGTTGGTCATGCGTTGTAGCACCAATGGGTGAACACGATTACTGGGGTCGACGAGAACGCCGCTGTGCCGGTGCTGCTGCTGATCAGCGCACCTCACGCAGGCCACGTCGCGCACCGCGAAGCGGCGGTAGGCGATGATCGGCGCCGGCGAACACGTGCTGCACGGCAGTTTCCCGGGTGCACGTCAGGTGCTGGCTTGGATACGGGCGGCGAAGGCCCGTAGGTCTGCTGGCACTGGGCCGGGGGTGTGCAGCAGTCCGGCGACGAGTGATCGTACCGAGGGTCTGCGTAGCTCCTCCGGGGCGAGGTGTTCGGCTACTCGGAGTGCCTGATAGCACTTGCGGGGATCGCCGAAGCGGTGCCAGGCGCGGGCGGTGTCCAGGCAGAACCGGGCTTGTCGTTCGGGGGTGGGAAGGCTGCGGATCTCGATGTGGCGGGCGTAGTCCAGCGCTGTTCCGGCATCGCCGAGGGCAGTGCGGACACCGATCTGGTACACGGCCACATTGATGGAGTTGAACGTCGAGGAGCTCGTGATGGGTCCGTTCACGCGGCGGGCGGCGTCCTCGGCTTCGCCGATCAGCTCCAGCGCCTGACTGCGGTTGCCATGCTGGGCGGCGGTGTAGGACGCAGTGCACAACAGCGCCCCGTAAGCGCCCAGTAGGTCGGGTTGGGGACTGCCGGTGCCGTCGCCCAGGCTCAGCGCCGTATCGGTCAGCAGCGCGATGGCGGTGTCGTGGTGATCGTGGCGACGCAGCGCGATGGAGGCCACGCGGGCGGCCTCAGCGATGCTGGCGACGTTGCCACTGGTGTGCGCGGCGGACCGGGCCCGGTCGGCGGTGACCCAGGCCAGGGCGTTGTTGTGCAGCCTGGTGCACAGATTGGCGGCCAGGCTGTAGGCATCGGCGAGCAGCGCGGACAGCGTCTCATGGTGGTCTCCGGTCGCTGCATCGCAACTGACCTGCGCGGTAGTGATCAGATCCGGCAGGGTACCCGCCAGCTCGGAGTAGCGGCAGCCGTGGAACAGCGAGCGGGCGGCGGCAAGGCTGGAGCGCAGCCCCTGCGCTGAGACCGGCTGCGCGGTCGTGCTCGGTGACGTGAGCTGCGGCCCAGGTGGGGCGCCCTCAGCGTGGCCGGGTACTCCGAGCCACACGCCACCGGTGACGGCGACCAGACCGGTCAGTACGTTACGTCGTCGCACTGGGTCGTCACCGTCCTCCCGCGCAGTAGTGCCGGAGACCGTAGCGGCCAGGCTCCATGTGGACGCGGGAGCCACGCCGATCGTCGAGGACTTCGTCGCCGTGGGGGCCAAGCCGAAGAGCTGTAGTGGGATGCTAAATACCTCGGCGAAGTGCCGAAGTAACGCGACGTCGGTGAGTGGCTGGCGGCCGGTCTCAATGCGGGACAGGGTCGATGCGGAGTAGCCGCACAGTGGGCCGGCCTGCACCAGGGTGAGGTTCTGCGCCGTCCGGCTCACCCGAATCAGGATGCCGACGTCTCCCGCTGCGGCTGCCTCATGGACGGCGTGGGTGCGCCAGATCGGGTCCGTGGTGTCCATTGTCGCCTCCCCTGCTCATCGTGACGCAGTGGGCACCTAGCGCGACAGTGGTTCGGGTCGCTACGGGTTTGCATGTTCCGCAAACCGCGTGCGGAAGATGCACACCGCCCTATTCGGGCAGGTCAACCCAGGGTTGTGTGGACAATCGGACGGGCCAATCGATCGGGAAGGGAGGTGACAATCATGCAACAGACCGCCGACAACATGGTTCAGGAAGTGCCCGCGGTGAAGCCTCGGGTGGAACTCGGCGACGCGGTGGAGCTGACCCTCGGCGAGGGCTCCGGCAACTCGGAGGACAAGCGGTATCAGTACAACTGACCCTCGCCCCGTGCGGCGTGGCGTCCGCTGTCAACCGTCGGGCGCCACGCCTAATCATATTCACTTCGATCGGGAAAGGGACGCGGTGATGGAGTGGATACCGTGGTTCGGCGGGCTGATCACCGACGAGCGGGAGAACCTTCGAATGCCGAGCGGCTCCGCGCTGAGGGCACCCGCACCCTGTCCGGTGTGGACTGTCGGTCCTTGGCCGGCCAGCGAGATACGGACAGCGGCCGCTCGACAACGAAGGGTTGTCATCTTCGGGCCGTGCTCGGCTACCGAGCACGAGCTGTGCCTCCTGGCCGAGGGCCGAGTCGGTGATGCGGTCCTGCTGGCTTTCGCGGGTAGCTACACCGTGGTGCAGTCCGCCCCTGATCGGACAACCGTGTGGACCGATGTCGGCCATGCCTGGCCGATCTACACCGCGAAGACCAGGTGGGGCACAGTGTGGGGATCCAGCGCGCTGGCGCTGGCCGCGCTGACCGATGCCCACCCGGATTCGAGCTGGCTGGCCGCCACGTTGCTGGCGCCCCACACGCCTGAGCTGACTGCGGGGCGCTCCGCGTTCGCCGGCGTCAGTGTCGTCCCTCCGGCGTCCCGGCTTGTGTTACGGCGAGGTGCCCCTCCACGGGTGCTCTGCGGATGGCGTCCGGAAACGGCTGGAGTCGAGTTGGCCCAGGGAGCAGTCAGAGTGCGGCGGGCGCTACGGGATGCTGTCGCGACCCGGATCGCCCCCATCCATCGCCCATCTGCGGACTGCTCCGGTGGACTGGACTCCACGTCGCTGACGCTGCTGGCCGCTGATCAGCTCCCGGACGGGAGGCGCCTGCACGCGGTCACCGTGCATCCGGAAGGCACCACGACCGGTGGAGACCTTGACTATGCCCGCGCCGCACTCCGCACCTCATGCAACGTCACGCACCTGCTGTGCCCGCTGGCGGGCCGGCATGCCCCGTTCAGCCGCATGCAGGAGCTGATGCCGCCAACCGACGAACCGGCCCCGACCACGATCGCCGTCGCCCGTGCCGTCGCCGAGTTCGAAGTGCTGCGAGAGGTGGGCAGCGACTGCCACCTCACCGGCGATGGCGGGGACACCGTGCTCGGCAGCCATCCTGCCTACCTGTCTGACCTCGCCCGGTCCGGTCAGATCCGGCTCTTGATGCGCCATGCGATCGGCTGGGCCCGGCTCCGCAGGATCCCGGTCTGGCCGGTGCTCGCCGAAGCGCTCCGTACCGCCGCCACCAGCCGCCGCCTCTCGTCCCCGGCAGCCTGGGCGACCAGGCACGCCTGCGAGATCGCCGCCGAGACCGCCTGTCTGGCGGCGCGACGAGACTGCGCTCATGGCGACCTCGGCTTAGGTGTCGCACTGACCTTGCAAGCGATCCAGACCGTCGGGCGGACTGCCCGTGCCGACGCTCAGGTCGGCACACATTACGGCGTCCGCCTGCACAACCCTTTCACCGACCCGCAGGTCATCGCCGCCTGCCTGAGCGTGCCCACCTGGCAGCGGCACACTCCATACCGGTACAAGCCACTGCTCACCGCGCTGTGGGCGACGTCCTCCCACCGGAAGTCGCGACCCGGCGCACCAAGGGCGACTTCACACCCGACCACTACCTCGGTCTGCGGGCGAACGCTGCAGTGCTGCACGACCTGGCCGACGGGCACCTCGCCGCGCTCGATCTGGTCCACCTGCTCCCAGCACGTCCGATCCGCCGACGTCGGTTCGGCCATTGTGATCGTTGACACCCGAACTGGCCGGGTCGAAACCCCGATCACGTCACTGGTGGGCTGCTCGCCGACGGGCTGCTGACGGCGACGGCTGCAGCACGTCCATGGGACGTTCCCCGCCTGCCGGTGACCACACCGAGCTGGGGAACCCAAGAGGTGCCCGCCGGGCTGGCACCGACCACGTCGCTGCCCAGGGGCCTGCTGCTGCTGGCCGCCGCCGCGCTCGTCGTCGTGCTCGTGGTACGCCACGCCGGTTGTCGGCGCCGATCGTTCGCCCGGATGCTCACCTTGCTCCGAGTGAGCATGCGCCGCCATCGTCGGCTCGCCACCCGCCAGGCCGTTGATCAGGTCCTGCGCAGTGTTCGGCAAATCGCCTACGCTCTGCCCTTCCGGATCGCGTGCCTGGAGGAAACGATTGCGGCGATGCTCATCCTGACCACCACCGGACGGTCCGCGGTGTGGTGCCAGGGCGTGGCCACCGACCCGATCCGGCTGCACGCCTGGCTCACCGTGGACGGTGTGCCGGTGGCCGAACCCACAAGCACCGCCCGCTACACAGCACTGTTCCACGTCCCCGAGACAGGCCGGATCCGTGGCCGGAAGGAGATCGGTTGAGCTCCGACAACCCTGAGCCGCTGCTGTGGCTGCGCGGCCAGAAAGCAGCCCTCGGCCCGTTCGGCCGTGAACTCATAGAGAAGTACTGGGAGTGGGAACAAGACCCCCGCGTGATCATCGGCTATGGACGGCAAACCCCTGAATCCCTCGAATCGCGCATCGAGGGTTACACATCTCAAGCCCGCAGCATGGCCAATCAGGAACGCTTCACCGTCTATGACCTCACGGCCGACGACGAGCCACGACCTGTCGGCACTACCGCGCTGCGCATCGACCACTACGTGCGCACCGCCGAGTACGTCATCCTGCTCGGCTCGGAAGGCCGCGGCCGGGGCCTGGCCACCGACGCCACCCGGCTCACCCTCGACTACGGCTTCCACATCACCCAACTGCGCGCCATCTGGCTCAAGGTGCTGGAGCACAACACGGCGGCAATCCGGGCCTATCAGGCTGCGGGTTTCAAGGAGGTCGGCCGACTGCGCCGGTCCGGCTATTGGCTCGGCGCCGAGTGCGACGAAATCATCATGGACGCCGTATCCGATGAGTTCCCCGGCCCGTCAGTCGCCTGCGGCCTGGTCGAAGGCTGAGGCATCCTACGGGTCAGCTGCGGCCCTTATGATGGCTTCTAAACACCAAAACACAACAAGACCTGAAGTCGGCTCGAACGCGAGCTGCACGCCGAGACCGAACCACCCCTACACCTGCACCAGCCCGCGCGCCCGGTCCAGGAAGTCCCGTACCGCGGGCACCTTGTGGTGCTGCTTCATCTGGCCGTAGAGGTCCCGGAGACAGCCAGCCCCCGTGTTCGAATCCAGGTTCTCAGCCAAGTCGATCGACTCCATCCCCAGCCCAGCGGCAGCGTCCAGATCTTGCTGCTTGCCCAGCCGGGCACGGGCGTCAGCGAGACGGGTCAGGTAGATCTGGCGGTCGCGGATGAATGACTCGTCGAATTGAGCAATCCCTTTATCGAGCAGGGCCGCCGCCTGGTCTGGCCGGCCGAGTAGCAGGAAACAATTGCCAGCGCCGACTGCGATCGCCGCCGGGTCCAACCAGTACAGCCAGGGTGGATCCTCGTCAGGTTTGAGTTGCTCGACCTGGGTGCGAGCCTTCGAGATAGCGGCGGTACAGCCCGAGGTGTCGCAGACGGCCGCATATGCATAGGCCTGCCGAAAGTGCAGTTCGGCGAGCAGGGCTGGTGTCGCCTGCCCCCGCGTCCCGGCCAGCGCGGTGTCGATGAACGTCACGGCTTCCGCGGGCTGTCCCTGGCGGGCGGCCTGGTTGGCCATGGTCGCCAGGATGTGCGCGCCGAATGGCCGGTCGTCGGCGCTGTGCGCGGCGCGCAGGCCTGCCAGCCAGTAGCGCTGCGCCAATCCATGATGCCCGGCATCGTAGGCTGACCAGCCGCACAGTTGGCCCAGTTCGGCGAGCACTATGTGCAGCGCCCGGCCGGTGCGCTCATCGTAGGAAGCCTGGCCGAGTAGTCCCGCGACCCAGCCGAACTGGTGCTCGGCCAAGCTGAGGACACCACCGCCACCAGCCACGTCGTCCATCCTGCGCAGCTCAGCGATCATCGCAGTGAACCGATCGACCAACCCGATCGAGACCCGACGCCCGGACAAACCCGACACCAACGGCCCCGGCTCGTGGATCAGCCACTGATGCGCCGGAGCGGTCAACGCAGCGCCGGTGAGAGAAATGAACACGCGGCGTTTCACCCGGCCATCACCGCCCTTGAGCACGACTGCCGACTCGACGGTACCCGCTGCGGTCCACGGGGCGGACAACACGAGATCATGGCCCAACTCACCGGCCAGGTCGTCTACTTCCGGGTGGCGCGACGACACGGAACGCTCGCACTCCCGCTTCGCGGCAGCGAGATCGTCATGCCCCGCCACCAGCGCACCCTCGGCACCCAGCAGCGTGTCCGCGCGCTCCCAGAAATCCCGCGGCGCCGGATGACGACCGGCCTCCAAATGCGAAATCGCGCTGCGATGATAATGCACCCTGTCCGCCAGCTTGGCCTGACTCCACCCCACCCGCTGCCGACACACCCCCAGAACACCACCCAGCGCACACCGCAACTCCACCACATGAACCGGCTCACGAGCCACGCCCAGAACCTCTCTCCCCTGACACCCACCGGCCACTGCCCTGCCGACGGACAGTAACGAGGACCACGCACCGAGCAGGCGCTTGAACACCCCGTGAACAAGACCCTTCACCAACCATTCACCTATAGCCGGCCGGCGTGATGCGCTGCACCCCTTCCCACCCCGAGGTCCGGCAGCTCGCCAGGCCGCTCCAGCTCATCGCCATACTGATCCGCCTTGCGCTGCGCCGAGGTTAGTGCCGCGCGCTGCCCGCCGAGATGGACCAAGAGGTGTGGGAGAACCGCGGGGCGACGACGTCCGATCTATCGGCGTTCGGCGCCGAAGACCTCGACAAGTTGAGCGACCACACACTCCCGAACGTCCTCGGCCTCGCGAGTAGTCAGCGTGCGATCACCGGCGTTGATCGTGAGACGGAGCCCGACGGCTTTGCGTCCCTCCGACACGCTCGAACCAGCGAAGATGTCGAACACAGCAACGTCAGTCAGTTCCTTGCCCCCGGCGGACATCACCTGGCTGACCAGGTCGCCGATGGCCACATCAACGGGAACCGCAACAGAAAGGTCCAACAACACCGACGGATACCGGCTGGGTAGCAGAGCCGGGTACTCGACGCGACGCAGCCCCACTAAAGCGTCTGCGTCGAGTTCGGCGGCGAATACGCGCTGACCGTCGAGGCCGAACCCGGCAGCCACCTCATCGCGAAGCATGCCCAGGTGGCCGATTACACGCTCCTCGTGAATAACGGCCGCGCACGCGACGGGCAGGAAGGGAGCGGCATTCGCCTGCACGAGCCGTACGCCATTGATATGCAGGTCCTCGACGATACCCAGGACAGCGTCTGCCACGTCGTACAAATCGACCGACCGGCGCACGTCCGACCACAGCGCTTCAGGTTCTGCGTCGCCAACCATCGCGACGACCACCCATTGCGCTTCGTGTGGGAGACCCGGGTCCATACCCTCCTGCTCAGGAAGTATGACGACGCCATGTTCGAACACGTGCACAGTAGGGGTGTGACGGAGATTGCGCTCCAGCATTTCGAGGAGGCCGGGAAGCAGCGAACGGCGCATGGCGGTCAGCTCCGACGTCAGCGGGTTCAGCAGTCTGAGCAGTGGTTTCTTGGTAGGTCCGCCGAGTGCAGCATGCGCCGCTGGAGAGCTGAGGGTGTAAGTGATCACCTCACTCAGACCGCCGCGAATGAGCGAGTCACGGATCGCGATGTGCCCCTCCCGCACCATGTCGCGAGCCGGGGCGGGCATCGTCTCCTGCGGCATGGTCGCCGGTACGTGCCCAAGTCCGTCGATTCGCACAACCTCCTCCATGAGGTCGTGCGGAATGCGCAGATCGGCACGTTCGTCGCCGACCGACACCGAAAAGACGCGCCCAGACCGCTCAGCGGCCAATCCGAGCCGGTCGAACACAGCCGCGACGTCGTCGGGCGTGTAGGTGGCGCCGATTGTCGCACTCAGGTCGTCGACGTCCAGTTGGATCGTTCGGCGATTCGGTGGTTGGAGCCTGGTCTCGCCGAAGCCCAGCAACTGGCAGTCCGGATTGATCTCACGTAGGAGGGCGTAGAACCGACGCAGGGCGGTCTCCACGAGCTCCGGGTCGACCCCCCGGCTGAACCGGGCGGACGCGTCGGTGACGAGGCCGAGGGCGACCTGGGCGCGGCGGATGGACAGAAAGTCGAACGACGCCGCCTCGACGACGATCGACGTGGTGGACGGCGCGACCGCTGTCGGTCGTCCGCCGACCAGGCCCGCAACCGTGATCGGCGCGTCGTGCTCATCGACGATCACCGGTACACCGACCGGCAGTTCCACGGGCGGGGCAGACTCGGCGCGCGAGAGCAGTTGCAGCGAGTCCCCTTCCCGGGCGGCGCGCACACCGAGCCGGGGGCTACCGAGCCGGTCGTGGTCGTACACGTGCAGCGGCTCGCCGACTTCGAGCATGACATAGTTCGCCAGATCGACCAGGCCGTTGACCGAGTCCATGCCGGCGCCGCGGAGTCGGTCGCGGAGCCAGGCCGGCGCCTCCCTACCGTCAACCCCGTCGATCACCAGGACCCCGAACCGTCCGCACAGTTTCGGGTCGACGATGGTGGGTCCCAGCTTCGGCTCCTGCCGTGGCAGGTCGGCCAGATCGAGATCGACTCGCAGTGGGGCGTCGGTGAGGGCCGCCACCTCGCGGGCGATGCCGACCATGGCCAGACACCGGGCCATGTTGGGAAGGATGTCGATGTCCAGAACAATCTCGCCGTCCGGCAGCTTGTCGATTGACTCCACCTCAAGGCCGGCAACGCTCAGTCGTTCCGCGATGTCTTCCTCAGACTCCGAGAAGGCCACGAGGTCACGAAGCCAACGGACTGGCGCCTTCAATTGCTTTCACCCCTGTCGGTCATCACCGTGATCCGGCGAACCCTGTTTTCTGTCGACTCGTTTCCGCTATTGAGGGCGTCAGGAGTCAAGAGAAATGGCGCAGAAACCGCAGATCGTCCTTGTAGAACAGCCGGATGTCGTTGATCTCATGCCGCAGCAGCAGTTGCCGCTCGACGCCCATGCCCCAGGCGATGCCTGAGACCTTGTCCGGGTCGTAGCCGCCGTTGCGCAGCACAGTCGGGTGCACGACCCCCCCGCCGAGCAACTCCAGCCATCCCGTGTTTTTACATACCCGGCAGCCCGCGCCCTGGCACGGTGTGCACTTGATGTCGATCTCGACGCTCGGCTCCGTGAACGGGAAGTAACTCGCTCGCATGCGGACCTCGTCGCTGCCGTACACGTGGCGGGCATACGCCAACAGGATCCCCTTGAGATCGCTCAGCCGAACGTTCTCGCCGACCATCAGCCCCTCGACCTGGAAGAACTGGAGCTCTGCTCGCGGGGTGACGTCCTCATGCCGGTAGCACAGTCCAGGCATAATCACGCGCAATGGACCTGGAGCGTATTCGCGCATCGCACGGATCTGTCCCGCCGACGTGTGGGTTCGCAACAGAACCTGCGGCGTGACGTAAAACGTGTCCTGCATGTCCCGGGCGGGATGTTGTGGCGGCATATTCAGCAACTCGAAGTTGTAAGCGTCCAGCTCCACGTGGGGCGACTCGAAGACGGTGAAGCCCATCTTCTCGAATACGTCGATGATCTCATGAAGCATCGACATCACCGGGTGAGCCCTGCCGCGACGCCTCCGTCGCGGTGGAAGCGTCACGTCGACCGCGTCCCCGGCCGAGGTCGGCCCGGCCGCCTGGACTTCCTCGGACCGCCGGTCGAACGCCTCGTTGAGCCTCTGCCACGCCTCGTTTACCAGCCTGCCGAGCGCGGGCCGGTCCGCCGGGTCCACGGTGCCGATCGACTGCCGCCACCGCGCGATCTCACCCGAGCGTCCGGTGTTCTGTCGACGCCACGCGGCGAGGTCGTCCACCGTGCTCGCCGCCTGTAGTTCGCTCAGCGAGCGTTCCACGTACGCGGCCAGCGCCTCGCTGGCCGTGCCCGTTCCGACCTTCATCGGCTTCCCTACATCTGGCGGCTGGGCCGTACTGTCCGGCCCGCCCAGCCTGTTCAGGCACGTGAGCGCATCCCGGTTGCGGACTCGCTTCTTACGCTGAGGAACTCTAGCAACACCATGACACCCTAATCCGGTCGTGCCCGCAGGACTGGTGCTCCGTACGACCGGGTGTCGGATCGCGAGGTCCTAGCCGCGCCAAATCGTGCACGGTCTTCAACGAAGACCCTGGTCAACAGCAAGGCCGGCGATGCCGATGGCAGAGAGCGCTTGGCCGAGGCGTCGCAGGCTGACCCTCCAGTCGCAGCTCGCCGGGATCACGGTCGCGGCGAGCTTCCCCTTGGCCTGGGCGGCGTCAAGGTCGCTGTAGACCTGCCACATCAGACCTCGCAGGTGTTCCACATCAGCGTCGGCCTCTTCAGCATGGGGGGTCGGCACCGGCCATGTCGCTGGACGGAGCCGGTACCGCAACGGGTAGGCGTACGACTCGTTCAGCCACACGCTGTGCCCCCCGAAGTGCGTGGCGATGACGACGCCTCCGGTCGCCATGAACTCCAGCGCGGCGAGGTTCTTGCCCTCGCCGCGGCTCGGCGATGAACAACGCCTCGATCATGTCGTGAATCTCACCGTACAATTCGGAGCTCAGCGCGTGGTGGGCAACATCGTCAGGCTTTACAGAATGAGCCGCTTCCTCTTCGTAGTGTTCACGACCGAGGTACTGGAGTTCCTCATCCATTCCGAGCGCAATAGCCGCCTTTCGCGTGTGCCCGATGAACACTACTCCGGTCGCCTCAAAGACGAGGATCAGCGCGAGCCGGTAGAGGGGATGGCGGTTGGACATGGCGAAGTGGATAAGATGAAAGATCGTCCGACGATTAATTTCAGTTTCCGGACTCCAAGCCTGGTTGCACCAGTCAGAGATCGTCTCGCCCCAACACGTCAGGTCAAAGCCGAGCTTGTCGAGATCGGTCAGGTACCAACGCCAATGGTCGGCGTCCTCAAGACAGTATGCATTGATGTGGTGCTCAAGCTTCTCCCGCGGATTGTCGCAGCTAAGAGTAGCGAGGACGTCCTTGAAGCCCATCAGATAGTACAACATCGACGGCAAGAAGCTGAGTCTGCGATGACCGTCGACGGCCTCGTCCGACAACCATTTGAAAAGCGCCCCCTCTGAGAGTGCCTCTCTTTCAGCGTCGACCTGGCGTACGACGTCGGCCATCGAATACATATCCACTCCCTGCTCGATCAGCTCGACTCCGCCACACTGACCTCGTTCACCCAAGCAGTCCTGAAGGTTCGAGACCCTCAACCGATCCGAGCCAGCGCAGCGTGACGGAAGTGCCCACACCTGTCAGCTAAGAGTCCCTTGAGCTCTACGTCAAGCACTCCGGGCGTCTGGTGCTCGATCCTACGTGCGGTTCTGAAACCATTGGGTACCCCACAGCGCAGTGGACGCGGCGGTGGATCATGATTGACATCAGGGTTGCGATCGCCCTGTGGATGATCGACAGCGACTACGACGAGGAGTCGTTCTTCGTCCGGCACCGCTACTTCTCCGGTGGCGGCACCGATCCGTACGCCCGGCTCAAACGCGCGCTACGCACCGAAATCGGCCCACAGGCATGGACTCGCTCTATGGCACCCGATCGCGACCCTTCCCCTCGCCAACGTCCGACAAGATCGCAGTCAAGGTAATCAACCACTACGGCGACGAAGTCCTCAAGGTCTTCGAAATCGAGACCTGACCCCGAGCCAACTCCCTACACCTGTGCCAGCCCGCGCGCCCGTGCCAGGAAGTCCCGCACGGCTGGCACCTTGTGGTGGGGCACCATCTGGTTGTGGAGATCGCGGATCAGGCCGACACTGCGAGTCGAGTCCAAGCCCTCGACCAACTGGATCGCCTCCATACCCAGGCCGGCAGCGGCATCGAGATCGCGCTGTCTGCCGGGCCGGGCACGGATATCGGCGAGAGCGGTGAGGTAGCCCAGGCGACCGCGGGGCAGTGCGCCATCGAACATGGCAATGCCAGTCTCAAGCGTGCGCGCGGCCTGCTCGGCGTGGCCCAGCTTCCGCAGGCTGTTTCCGACCTCAGCCGTCATGTTCGCCGAGTTCACCCAGTACAGCCAGGCCGGATTAGCGCCTGGCGTGAGCCGATCGATGTGCGCGCGAGCCTTGGCCATCGCGGCCGCACAGCCCGACGCGTCACCGAGTGTCGCGAACGCATACGCCTGACAGTTGTAGAGCATCGCCAGCAAGCTCGGGACCTGCTGGCCCCGCAGGCCGACCACTGCGGTATCGACAAGCGTCACGGCCTCCGCAGGCTGCCCCTGACGGGCGGCCTGCTCGGTCATGCAACTGAGAATGTGCGCGCCTAGCGGCCGGTCATCGGCGGTATGGGTGGCGCGCAGGCCCGCGATGTAGTAGCGCTGCGCTAGTCCCTGGTGCCCGGCGTCGTACGCCGCCCAACCGCACAGCTGACCCAGTTCGGCGAGCACTACGTGCAGCGCCCGGCCGGTCGTCTCGTCGTAGGAGGCCTGGTCGAGCAACCTGGCGACCCAGCCGAACTGCTGCTCGGCCAGGGCGAGTACACCACCGCCGCCGGCCACGTCGTCCGTCCTGCGAAGTTCGGCGATCATGGCGGTGAACCGGTCGACCAGCTCGATCGAGACCCGACGCCCGGACAAACCCGACACCAACGGCCCCGGCTCATGAATCAGCCACTGATGCGCCGGAGCAGTCAACGCAGCGCCGGTGAGAGAAATGAACACCCGGCGTTTCACCCGGCCATCACCGCCTCTGAGCACGACTGCCGCCTCGACGGTACCCGCAGACGTCCACGGGGCGGACAGCACCGGATCGTCGTCCGGCTCACCCGTCAGACCCTCGCCCCCATCCCCGTGGTGCGGCAGCGCGGAACGCTGGCACTCCCGTTTGGCGACAGCAAGATCGTCATACCCGGCCACCAGCGCACCCTCGGCACCCAACAGCGCGTCCGCGCGCTCCCAGAAATCCCGCGGCGCCGGGTGACGGCCGGCCTCCAGATGCGAGATCGCGCTGCGGTGATAATGCACCTTGTCAGCCAGCTTGGCCTGACTCCACCCCACCCGCTGACGACACACCCCCAGAACACCACCCAGCGCACACCGCAACTCCACCACATGAACAGGCTCACGAGCCACGTCCAGAACCTCTCCTTTGGTGCAGACCGGACCGTCGATGCGCTGGCTGAGCCTAGCGGGGCAGAAGCAGTGAACAGGCGGTGAGACACCCCGTGAACAAGACACTTCACGACTCATTCACCAGATAATCCAGCTGGGATCGACAGCCTCGGCATCAGCGTCGGTGACTACTCGCCAGATGGTGGTCTTCGACGGTGGCCCGGCAGGCAGGGCACCGGCACGACGGTACAGACCCGCCAGCACCGCAGCCGGAACATCACTGACCCAGTCGGTGATGGCGGTGTAGCCCTTCATTCCGGAGACCACCGCCGCGCCAGCCAGGGCCAGCACCACCGAGACCGGATGATCACGACCTTGATCCGACAGGCCATCACTCACCCCGCCCAACAATCCAGCAGGTCAGCGCACACCTGGGCGACCGGTACCGCAACCACCGGCTCAGCTGGCGCGGGCACGGCAGTGTCAATGACAGACTCAACCACGACGAAACTCCGGGGACACGATCGGTGAGATGATCACTGTCCATATCCGGAGCTTCGTCGCCTCACCACCCCGACACGCCGCACGTGATCACATCGCATCAACCCGCGAAGAAACCCAGCTCAACCCAATCTCGATCTTGGAACAGCCGCGGGTGGGGCATTTTCCCTATTGCAGAAAGTTTAAACCTCGAATTATCGTCTGATTGAACCGGCGCGTCAAAGATTCCGGGGGCTAAACATGTCCACGTTCAGCAGTTGCAACACTATGAGGAGGAGGTAAATCCCGTGGCGGTCATGGAGTGTGGAACTGTCCGGATTCAAAGCAAGAGTAGCGGGGCACACCCTCAATGCCGACCCGAAGAATGAACCGATCACTTCAAAGGCTGGGGAGAGGAGAGTCAAGCCCGGAATTTGTGACTGATCGACTCGGGTGAGATTTTTCTCCATCGCGCATTCGAGTAGTGATCGTAATCGATTTTTACTGTTGCGCTATGCGCTTTCTCCTCTCATCAGGCCACCCGGCGGAATGCATACTAGTTATTCCGCAATGAAGCTAAATTACCGTCGCACAACCAGGGAGAATCTCCATGCCGAATTCGCAGGGAAATACATTTATCATCTCGGTGGACAGCGGAGTAAATACCGTCTACATGGACCCGGATAGCCAGGTGGACCAGGCACCACAGCTAGAAGCTTATTCAGAACTAATTTAATTGAGAAGATGGTCGGTCTACATAAGGCTTTATGTGTCGTGATGGGATGCGGTGTGGGCGGCGGCCCCGGTGATCCCCTCTGCGTTATGTGACGACCGCTCG
>JBOHGD010000069.1:0-26115 GCA_050699955.1 Pseudonocardiaceae bacterium
GGCTCGTCACCGCCGGGCATACCGAAGACCAGATCTTCGAGGTCACCGTCGCGGCGGCAGTCGGCGCGGCGCTGCGCAGCTTTGACGCCGGCCGGTACGCACTCGGACACGAAACCATGAGCTGAATCCAGCGGTCTGTCGAGAACGGCAGCGGTTGTTCGTCCTCCGCTACGTCAACCGACGAACCACGAGAACCAGGGGCTTGCGGGGTTGTTGGACGATCACCTGCGGATCGCTGGGCGCACCGGCTGTCGTGCTGAGGGGCAGTTGTTCCCACGTTGGTGCGTGGCGTGGATATCCTCGCCTTAATGCACAGTGCCTGCGCACGTGTGCTGGGGCGGTGTACACGGTGGGGTCTGTGCCGACTGGACCCGGGTGGGCGGCTTTGGTGGGTGGTGGGTGATGTCGCTGTCTGGAATGCCGCCGCTGGTGCTGGTGACCGGCACCGCGTCGTATCGATGCCCGGAGGTCAGCACATGGCGGCGATCCCAAGGATGAACGTGGACCCGTTCACCGCCACCGGCCCGGGCCGGCGCCACGCCGCGTATGCCGCGCTGGCCGCCGTGGGCCCGGTGCACCGGATCACCCTACCCAGTGGGGAGCTGGTCTGGTTGATCACTGGTCGGCGGGAGGTGCGTCAGGCGCTGTGTGACCCGCGGATCATCAAACGGGAAGCGACGGGTGCCATCCTGGGCGGTGGCGTACTGCCGGGCGACGTGATCGCCGCGACATCCAGTCACATGCTCAACAGCAACGGGTCCGACCACACCCGGCTGCGCCGGTTGGTGAGCGCCGCGTTCACCCGCCGCCGCATCGAGCAGCTCGCGCCACGCATCCAGCAGATCACCGACGAGTTGCTGGACACGATGGCCGACGCGGCCCAAGTCGAGCTGATCAACGCGTTCGCCTACCCGCTGCCGATCACCGTGATCTGCGAGCTGCTCGGCGTGCCGGCGCAGCGCCGCGCGCATTTCCACGAGCTGTCTTCCCTCACGGCGGGCAGAGGAGCGCTGGGCGATCCGGAGGTGTTCCTCGCAGCGAGCACCGCCATGGTCGGCTTCCTACAGGAGCTCGTTGCGGCCAAGCGAGCCGACCCTACCGACGACCTGCTCTCCTCGCTGGTGGCCGTGCGCGACGGCGCCGACCAGTTATCCGAAGACGAGCTCACCTCGATGGCCTGGCTGCTGCTCGTCGCCGGTCACGAGACCACCGTCAACCTGATCGGCAACGGGGTCCTCGCGCTGCTCACTCACCCCGGGCAGCTGGCGCTGCTGCGCGCACAGCCGCATCGACTCGGGGCCGCGATCGAAGAACTGCTGCGCTTTACCGGCCCGGTGCAGGTAGCGACTCCTCGCCGCACGACCGAGCCGGTGGACATCGGCGCGATCACCATCCCCGCAGGCAGGATCGTGATCCCCGGCCTGCTCGCCGCCAACCGTGACCCGGCCTGCACGCCGCAGCCCGACACGGTGGACATCACCCGCACCGACAACCCGCACCTGGCCTTCGGACACGGTATCCACCACTGCCTGGGGGCACCATTGGCCCGGCTGGAAGGCCGCGTCGCGCTGGGCAGCCTGCTCACCCGCTACCCCCGGCTGCGGCTAGCAGTGCCGCCCGAACACCTCACCTGGCGACCCGGCGTGATCATGCACGGCCTACACACGCTACCCGTCACCCTGGACTCACTGACCGCACAACCATCTACATCCTGATCACCACCTCCGGCATGGTCATCGTGCTCACCACAGTGGACCGGCCTGCCTACCTCTCGATCACCCACGTCGCGGCTACTTAAGACTGGCGGCAGGGCCGGTGCCCGGCCAGGCTCCCGGTCCAGGTGCTCGGTGAGACTATTGGCGGTTCGTGTTGCCCGCGATGAGAGGCGGGAGATCGTCCAGGGACACGGTGGGATCACTCCCGGTGCTGCGCTGTGTATCGCGGTCGTGTGTGCCGCCGTGGTATCCGAGCCCGGCTTATTCGACCGCTGACCCAGAAAGATCAACTGCTTAGCATTGTTTTGGCTGGACGCTACGGATGGGCCTTCTCGGTGTGGTCGGTCAAGGCAGGATCTCGACGTACCCGTCGGTTCCGTGCACGCGGATCCGCTGCCCATCGGGGATCAGCCGGGTGGCATCTAGTACACCGACGACGGCCGGCAAGCCGTACTCCCGTGCGATCACTGCGCCATGGGTCATCAGGCCTCCCACCTCCGTGACCAGGCCCGTGATCGCCACGAACAGCGGCGTCCAGCTGGGGTCCGTGTAGGCCGTGACCAGGATGTCGCCCGCTTCGAGATCGGCCTGCGCCATATCCAGGATGACGCGGGCGCGGCCTTCGATGACCCCGGCGGAGACCGGTAGGCCGACCAGGGCACCGGTCGGCACGTCGTCGCGTCGGTACGCCCCGGTGATGGTCTCGCCGTCGGAGGTGAGCACCCGGGGCGGGGTGAGCGCTTGATACGACCTGAACGCGTCCTTGCGCCGGCAGATGAGCTGGTCATCCACGTGGTTCGTGCGCGCGACGTCGTGGAGCTCTGGGAACCTCAGGTAGAAGATGTCTTCCTTCTCACGAAGCACGTGGGCCTGCACGAGGCGCTCGGCCTCTTTCAGCAGGGCCTGCTTGTACACGAAGTAGCGGCTGACCATGCCGTACTTCGGGTACTCCCGGTACCCGATGAAGGTCCGCACCCGGTCGATCATCCGCTTGGCCTCTTCGGACTTGCGCTCCCCGTCGGGCAGGGCCCGCAAGCGCTCCAGCACGTCCTGTTCCTTCGCCCATGCCTCCTGGCGGCCTTGCTCGAAGCGCCGCGTGCCGGCGCCCGGCTCGAAGTTCTTGATGTTGCCGAGGATCACGGGCACGAGCGTGGAGGGGCGCTCGCTCCACCGCGGCCGCGTGATGTCGATCTCGCCGACGCAGCGCATGCCGTACGTGTCGAGCCACGCCTCGATGGCGTCTCGCGCTTCGGACCCGCCCGAGAGCTTGGCCAGCTCGTCCAGGAAACCCTCGTCCTCGACGTGGTGCAGAAACGCCACCACGTCCGGATGCGGGCGGATCACGTCCGCGACGTCCAAGAGCGCCAGCCCCATCTCCGATGTGACGTTATGGGGAACGGACTGCGTGAGCGTGTCAGCCGCGTTCTTCTCGCCCAGCCACGCCTGCAGCTGATCGTTGAGCCACCACACGGCCTCCATCGCCGACATGAACACCTGATGGCTCTGCGGATCGAACAGGATCCGCTTCAGCTCGCCGATGTCCGCCTGGATGAAGTCGAGCAGCGACTCTCCGGACTTCGTCCGGATGTCGCGTTCCGAGGCGGCGATTGATGCCTGGCTGCGCCCGATCAGCTCGGTGACGACGGCCGGATCGGTCTCGATCGGAGCCGGCGCGCCGCCGAACAGTGGCCCGGGGGGACCCTCGTCGGGGAGCGGCCGGATGAAGCCGTCACGCTCGAGGATGGTCGCCAGCGCGTCCCCGATCAGCGGATCGGATCTCCCCAGGGCCTCAAGGAGCCCGGCGCGGCTCGCCGGCGAGGCCAGCCTTTGGGTGACGTCGACGAACAGGCGGCCGCCGGCCTCGGCCATGGGCGCGGGGGTCGTCATCTGCCAGAAGGACAGCCCGAGGGGCTTCATGGGGTCGGTCATCATCTGCTGATGACCGACGGAGACGTAGACGTGGTTCTCCCGGTCGCCGGACTCGGGGATGGGGAACAGCGTGGTGATCGGCCGGCTCTGGACGATCTGGAAGCCGTCCTCGACCAGGCACCATTCGATGTCCTGGGGGCGGCCGAAGTGCGCTTCGATCCGCCGGCCGAGCTGCGCGAGCCGCACGACCTGCGCATCCGTCAGCGCAGGCTGGTCCTGCCGCTCCGGGTCGATCGCCTGTTCCTGCGTCCCGCCCGCCGGCGAGGCGTGGATGGCGAGCTGCTTGGTGGCGACCGCCTTGGCGACGACCTCGCCGCCGCGCACCTTGTAGACGTCCGCGTTCACCAGGCCGCAGACCAGGGCCTCACCGAGGCCGAAGCTGGCCTCCACGGAGGCGACCCTCCGGTCGCCCGTGACGGGGTCGGCCGTGAACAGGATGCCGGCCGCCGCCGGATTGACCATCTGCTGCACGACCACGGCCATGTGGACCCTACGGTGCTCGATGCCCCTACGCTGGCGGTAGGTCACGGCCCGCTCGGTGAACAGCGAGGCCCAGCACCGGCTGACGTGGGCGAGGACCGCGGCCGGGCCCACGACGTTGAGGTACGTGTCCTGCTGGCCGGCGAAGGAGGCTGTCGGCAGGTCCTCTGCCGTCGCGCTGGATCGGACGGCGTAGGCGGCGTGCTCGCCGAGCTGGGCGAGAGCGCGGGTGATCGCCGCCGCGAGATCGTCGGGGATGGCGATCTCTTCGAGGGTCCGGCGGATCTGCGCGCTGAGCGCGCGGATCGCCTCCCGGTCGTCCGGGTTCAGGCGCGACAGCTGATCGAGCCGATCGTCGATCGACGGCGCTTCCGCCATGATCCGCCCGAAGGCGCCCGTCGTCACGCAAAAGCCGGCCGGCACGCGGATGCCCTCGATCCGCGACAGTCCGCCCAGGTGCGCGCCCTTGCCGCCAACGACCGCGACCTGCATCTCGTCAACCTCGTGAAGACCCAACACGGACTGCTCGATCATCGCGATACCTCCGAGGCAGCCGTGCTCCGTTGCCCTGCACTGGCCGGTCGAATCACCGGCGTCTCGCGCAGTGTCGAACCTCGTGTTCGGCACGTCCTCATCTCTGGCTGCCTTCCCCCCGACCAGTCGGGCGGCGCGCACACGCGCACCTCCGCGCCCAGCGCCCGCAACCGCACCGCCAGTCCCACCAGCGATTCATCACCGCGTCCCCCCTCCGTCGACAACAACACACCCACGTCGTGGCCCATGTCTTCGTCCGTTCTTGGTCCGGCCGCCGATTCTGCGGCCCGACCCGGGTCTTGCCGCAAGCCCCCCGGTGCGCTATACGTTAAAAGTGGCAAGGGGTGAGATCTCCTTGCCTCTGCCTTTGTCATCCGCTGGGAACTGACAACCTTCTTGCGAAGCGGCGGTGCGCCACGTACGGCGGTACACGTCGTTGGCCCGGGAGGATGTCCCATCGGCCTACCGATGCAGCCGCGGAACGAGAAGTCCTTCCCCTTCGCCGGCAAGGCCCGAACGCCGTCGAGCGTGCCGCCCGGGTCACCCAGATCGTGGCCCGGCCATCCCGCCGCACCGACCAGATCCTCGTCCCGTGCGCCGCCTACACCAGCCAGCATCGACCCCCGGCAACACCACTGGAGCACCACCCAGCCCGCTCATGACAGAAGTGCACTCAATTCGGCAGAGGAGTACGGCCAGCGCGTACTCGCGGCATTACCGGACGTTCGATGATTGGTGAACAGGTTCGGGATGACCGCTTCGGCTTGTCGCAGTGAGACCTGTCAGCGGCAGCGGGCGTTGCCATCGGCGCCGGAGCCAAAGTCATTGTTCCTGGCTGTCCGTCTGGACGCTGTACATGCAGGCGAGGTCGGTGTCCTCTGGGATCGACGATCTCGGTCAACACCCAGACGACGATCGGTGATCGACCCAGGTACCGGCATGACATGTGCATCCTCTGGTGCAACCGCCATTGAGGGGCAGCCAAAAGGACCAGCCTCGGGCGCTCGCACTGTGCCGTCGGGTTGTCCACTGCGGACTGAGACGTTCTCCGGCGGTCGCGTCGAGGTATTTGTGTGGACGTGGTCTGGCAAGGTGTCCACGATAGAACTATGGGCCCCGACACTCGGCGGAATCGGATCGCGTGGGAAGCGGCATCATTGTGGGCCTGGGACGAGGACGAGCCCCGGATTCGACCCGATCGTGGTTACTTCGAACGCTCCCACATCAACGACACGTTTCCCGCCAACGCAGCGGTGGAGTGGCAGGCGACCCTGGGAGAGACCATCAACGCGGTGATCTCCGCCGGACTGGAATTGCAGCACGTGGCAGAGCACGCCGATCCGTTCTGGCGACCGGACAATGTGACACCGGCGGCGTGGCGAGGACAGTTACCGAACTCCTTCGCACTTCTCGCACGACGAAAGGACCCCACCTCCGCCGCCGCCGGGGAGCGGTGATCGAAGTGGGTACGTGCACATCGGCAAATGCGCGCGACTCGCGGCAATAGCGGACGTTGGCACGTGTCTGGTCGTGCCGGGCGGTGGTTGCTTTGCGAGGACGCGGTAACGGTACGAGCAAGCCGATCGGTTTGGTGGTGGCCACGGGGGGCGTGCAGGGACTGCAGGCCGTTAATGTGGTGGAGTTCGGTGTGCGGGCGTTGCGGGGCTGGGCAGTTCCGTCGAGGCGGCACCTGCGACTACGCAGACGGCAGCAGTTCGCAGGGCAGACGGTCAGCTCAGTGGGGTCCGGGGAGGGCGTGGTGCGCGACGCCGAGCCCGCCGGTGGGAGCATCGCACCACGTGGTCATCGACTCGGGCGAGTGCGGCACCGAGTGAGCGCTTGGCGCCGTCGGCGTGTGGGTGGTCCGAAACGTCGAGGTCACGCCCATCATGCTGGCGCCACAGGCCGATGCGTCGCTGGATTTGGCCGGCGACCAACGCAGTGACATCTACCCCCGCACCCGGTCTGCGCCACTGCCCACTGGCGCGGGTCTCGGACCTGACAGGCAGTGCAGGGCGAGTTCGTGGTTGCCCCTTGTGTGGTAGGAGGTGACAGTGCGAGGGCATCGGGGCGGTGGGCGGTGGCCTACCAGGCTGGTCGTCGTGGTGGCGCTGGCCGGTGCAGCTGTGGCGTGTGCTGGGCCCAGCCCCGATCAGACGAGCTGGCCGGAGCTGCGGGCATCCAGCGGGGCTGGTGCGCCAAGCAGGACAGCGACCGCCACACCTGTTCCGACCTCGCCTGAGAGCCAGAACCCGGCGCGCTTCGCCGCGCAGGTCCTCGCCTCCGCAGGCAAAGCCGGGATCAACCCGACCTTGCTGATGGCGATCTTGTACAACGAATCGGACAAGCCGCACGACCCAGCCTTGGAGCGGGCCTGGCAGACGATCAAGCCCGATGCCGCCTTCGGCATCGCGAACATGCACAAAGCGGCCTTCGACGAGGCCAAACAGGGTCGCGATCTCGCCAACCACGACTGGTCGGAGCTACCCGACAATCCCGATCTGGCCATCGAGGCCGCAGCCTGGCATCTGCACGACCTGGCCGCCCAACTGCCCTCGACATGGTCTGGCCCGTTCACTAGAGATGAGTTGCTCGCTCTGGGCTACAACGCCGGAGCGAGCGCGATGACGGCGTTCACGCAAGGCAAGGCGCCGGGTCCGATAGCCCAGTCTTATCTAGAGCGCCTGCACACCAACTGGACCGCAGCCGAGCAGGCCATCCACCGAGCTTGATCGCGCGGGGCGCCAGTGATGCAGCGCGACTCGCGGCATGATCGTGCACTGGTAGATCACTGGGCCACTCCTGGGCATCCCTCGACCGGTGAGTTCGCCGCCCAGCGGGAGCAGACCCAGCGTCAACGTCAAGGAGGAAGCGATGCGCAACGAGGCCATGGAGCAGTTGGACGTCCTGGTTGGATCGTGGCAGACGACGATGCGGAACGCGTGGTTCCTGGAGCCGGCTGACCAGGAGGTGGCAGGCTCGGCGACAGTCGAGTGGCTCGGCGACGCGTTTGTGGTCTTCCGCTGGACGATGGGGGGCGATGTCGGAAAGGCCACGAGTGAGATGGTCTTGGTTCTCGGTCGCAGCGACGCGCACGACGCCTACACGGCCCTCTACCACGACGAACGAGGTGTCTGCCGGGTCTACGCCATGACATTCGACGGCTCGCATTGGAACCTGAGTCGCGAAGACCCCGACATGTTCCAGCGGTTCATTACTGACGTCGGGCCCGACCGGATCGCGGGTCGCTGGGAGGCGTCTGAGGATCACGGCTCAACCTGGCGCAAGGACTTCGACCTCGTCTTCGAGCGAGCGTAGCAGCGCTGGGTGCGTCTCCCACCGGTCATCCGGTACCTGACACCTCGATCGCCACTCGCGGATCCCTGTACGCGCGCGTACGTCGGCGAGGATGTCCGTGGCTGCGTCCGAATGGCCGGCCAGGGCACGAAGCCGACATCGAGATCGAGTTGGTACGACTGTCACATGCCCGCACATCGGCACGACAGTGCGCATCGCGGTCGGGAGAGGAAGTCGATCTGCAGCCGGACCGGGCCGCCCAGGTGTAGTTCGTGGTGGGATGGGCTGCGTGTCGCCGGCTGTGAGGTGCTGGTCGATGACCGGGTCGATGGCCATTCAGAAGCCGACCGAACCGTCCAGCACCCGCAGATATCCCCGCTTGCCGGCGGCGTCCCCGGCGGTGACTTGTCGATCGGTGACGAGCTCAGCAACACGATCAACCGGTCGCTGCCGCAGGTCGCCGTGTCCCCGTGGAGGCGTGCAGCCGACTACGCAGAACAGCTCCTCAACGTCGGCGGCGGAAATGACCTCCCAGGATGCGCTTGAGTCCGCGCGGCGGTCTTTGTCGCGCTCACCGACGTCGCGGCTCGAAACGTCGACCGCCTCAGGGCCGCACTCCTGGACAGAACCGCCGACGTTCTCATGGCCGCCGGCGCGCTCCTCCCCGAGCCAAGCACCGACATTGCAGAACTCGACAGCATCGAAGCGGTATTAGCGAGGTCACCTGATTACTCGTGTCGGCGCCCGCCCGACTGAGCGCGGGCGGGCGCCGCTGGCGGGGGTCGAGTACCGCGTGCTTCCGTTGCGATGCTCGACACCCACTTCGCGGGTAGCAGGAAACCGGCGTGGCCCACCTGGCAGCCCCCGAACGGGTTTCCCGGCTACTGGACCACCATCACGGTGTTGCCCTCCAGATCGCGCAGCCAGAACATCGGCGGCACCGGGTCGCCCATGCGGCTGACCTGGTCATCGACGTCCACACCAATGTCCTTGAGTTGGGCGTGGTAGCCGTCGATGTCGTCGGTCTGCAGGCTGATGCCGGTCTCGCGGTTGCCGGTCGGCGTGCCGTGCGGCGGCGGGGGTGCGAGCGCGATCGTGGTCGCCTCCTGGCCGAGGCCGACCTCGACCCAGCGGTAGCCCTCACCGAAAGGTACGTCGACGCGCTTGTCGAAGCCGAGCTTGTCGACGTAGAACTCGATGGCGCGGTTCTGGTCGGACACCGGGAGGATGACCGTCGCGATCTTGTTGGCTCGAGTCTTGGTACTGGACATGGTTTTCTCCTAACCGGTCGGGGACTCTCGGGTACTCAGACGCTCGGCCGCACCGAAACTCATCGGCCCAGTCACCGGCCCACGAAGACCCTGGCCCGGGACCGACCCAGCCGCAGCCAGACGCTGATCGCCCGTACCTGCGTCAGCGATTCCGCATACCCGCTTATCGGCATGGCCGCGTCTTCCGGCGTGGTACAACCTTACCGGCGGATGCCGGTCACCTGCCGTGGTGCTGGGTGGCTGGCCGCTGGTGAGACTGGGGCTACAGGCTGAGGACGATCGAGCGCAGCAGCAGCGCAGCGACGAACACCACGGTGAACGCCAGGTCGATCGACAGCTCCCCGACCCGCACCGGCCGCAACACGCGGCGCACCGGCGCGATCACCGGCTCGGTCCCAGCGTGAGTCAGCACGCGGGCCCGGCTCACCCACCCACGGCTGCCGCCCAGCACACCCGCCCAGTCCAGCACCAGCCGCGCGATCAACAGCACGACGAACACCGTCACGACAAACCCGAGCAACGCTCCGATAAGGCTCACGGCGAACTCCTCCATGGATGGCGGCCGCGCTGGGCGGGTCTTACCAGCGTTAACGTGGCCGACCAGGTCGAAGTGTCCGCATTGCTGTGTTCTCAGCCAACTATCAGGCCAGCTCAGGGCAGGCACGGATGGCAGTACCGACAGACGACCAGAAGCGATGTTCGCCGACCTCACCGTGGCAGGAGCGGACGTTGCCTCCCGCAGTCAGAGAACCGCAAAGTTCGCGCGGCTAATGCTGCGTCGGTGCGGAGAGGCACTGGAGTGAGAAACCGGCCGTCTGCACCGCCTGTTCAGTCGTCAGCATGCCGACCACGCGGCCGGCACACTGACGACGCTACTCAGGGCGACAGCAGGCGAATCTCCATCCTGTGTGAGGTTGACAGTGTGATGCCGCTGATCTCAGCGAGGGTGTTGAGGTTGTGTCATCCTGTTGCCGCGGTCGCCGAGGCCCGGTTGTTGAACGCGGCCAGGACCTCGGCGCTGAGCCGACCACGGTCCGACACGGTGTAGCCGTTGTTTCGGGCCCACTGGCGGACCTCGTTGAGGCGGTCGCGCCGCTGCCCCAGATCGGTGGTGGATGCACCACGCTGACGCGCGCTGGTGCGCGTGTTCTTCGCCTTGCGTGCGCTTTCGACGAACCCGCCGATGGCCGACTTGAACTCGGCGATGTTCTCCCTCGACAGATCGATCTCGTAGGCGGTGCCCTCCACCGTGAACGTGAACGTGCGCTCGGCGGGAGATCCGTCGATGTCGTCGATGAACTCGCGTACTACCTTCTGCGCCACAGCACAGTCTCCTCGCGTCGAAGGGGGAATGTTCCCAGCGATGATAGATGAGGCTCCACGTTACATACTCCATCGCCCCCGCATCGACGCTCTACCAGGGCATGAGCAAGCTTCACACTATCGGGATCATCAATGAACGCATTGACGTCAGCAGGTCGGTGAGGTCACAGATAAACGGCAGGTGTCGACCAGATCCCTGAACCGTTGTTCCGCACAGAGGACTTACCAGGTCCTGACCGACGCGTCACACCGCGGCGGCGTCGTATGGGACCAGGCAACGCCAAGTCTGAATGTTACGGCACGTTGGGCAGCGACTCGGCGCTCGTGGTCGGCACGCGATCGCGCTGCCGTGTCCAGCAGATCGGCCACCGTGCGCCGGGCAACTGACGGGACCGCTGGCGTGGATTGCTCGCGGAACGGCGTAGGAGTTCGGTTCGCACAGCGGCCGGGTGGTCACGGACCCGAAGGAAAGCCGGTCTTTCTCGCCCGGCTCCAGGTTGATGATCCATCCGGCGAGCTCGTATGGATCATTCGTAGCGCCCCCGAGCGGGGGCCTGTGGTGGCGGCGACATTGAGCAGGTCGTCGTCGAGGCGGGGGAAATCGGCCAGTTCTTGTTGCTTGTTGCGATGCGGCCAGTCCTGGCGGTACTGGTGGTTCGAGTTCGTCGTCGTGCTGGCCCGGATGGACAGCGCGCTCACCTCGTCCTCGCCGAGGTGGAAGAACAGGTGCCGGTCGAGCGTGCCATCACCCTGCAGGGCCGCCCAGCCGCGCCCGCAGACGTCGTCGCCCTCGTCCTCACCCTGCCAGCTGAACTCCACCCAGGGACGACCACCGCGGTCCTCGGTGCGGCAGTCCAGCCAGCCACGGACTGCGATGAAACCGAACTGAGCACGCGTTGCTCCAAACCTCGTGCTCGGCGTTGCCTGATCCACCTCGGCCAACGCCTGAGGAACTGGTGACCGTGCGCACGATCGGCGACTACCAGACCCGCAGCCGCTGCCGCGCGTCGAACGGGCCGGCTTTCTCATCGAGCACAGGAGCGTCTCAGGGTCGGCATGGTCGAACGCCTCGCCGCGCGCAAACTCGCCGGTTAGACACGGACCCGCGTGATCAGCGGACCGAGCACCGGGTCCACGCAGTACCAGTTCACCTCGTTCTGGTCCAGGCTTCGCACCCACATGCTGAACGCGGAAAGATCGGCCTGGTGGTTGTCGCGCAGCGGGGTATAACGCGCTTGCAACCACTCCCTGACCGTCCCCACGGCCAGTATCATGACCCGGTCAAGTTTCCCGAGGCTGTCGAACTCCTGACCCGCCTCGGCGTTCTCTGGTTTGAGACAGCTTCCCTGGTCGTCGTCCCATCCGGCCAAGTCCAGAATTTTCTCGGCCGACTCCACGATTTGGTTGTAATGGACGGGGTTCTCAGGGGCTTCGCCCGGCAGGTGTTCGGTGTTCGGGAACTTGCCGGAAGCGACGGCCTCTGCGGGGCTCATGCCCACCGGCAGCGGGCCGACGCGGCAGGTCAGCAGGTGGAGGTCGGTAACGCCGGTCAACTTCTGGAACAGCCCTCCGCACGTGTGCGAATTCGGGGTGCAGCTGCCGTGAGTGAGGCACAGCCGGTCGACACCGGTCAGCGTGCCGTGGTTGATGAAGCGCACGTCCTGCCCCGGCTGGACACTGACGAGAACTTGCAACCGCTCGTCCTCCTCCAACGGCGAGAAACAGTAGTTCGGAACCTTCTCGCCCGCCTGTTTCGTCTCCAGATCTCCTGCACGGGCATTGGTCCGCAGGATCTCCATCGCGTTCATCGGGAGCAGGCCCTCATCGGGATTCGCATAGAAATGGATCCGCATACCGGTTGGAACTCTGGTCCACATTCCTTCGGGACCGTCATCGTCCTTACCTGTCCAGTAGCCACCGTGACCGAGCACAAATATTGAAGTCATACCTCACGGTAATTAGCGAGTAGCGGCCAGGGTCTGCCCGAAAAGGCAGCATGAAGGGCAGCGCGAAGGGCGGCGCATCAGGTGCGACTGAGAAGTATTCGGGCATTTCGATCGATGGTGTTGATGGTGGTGTTGATGGCGACAGAATAGCGAACGTGGCCACGGTCAGCATAAAGCGTGTCGGGCATCGCCGCGGGCGACCGGGTCCGCCGACGCCCGAACGGGCACGCGGCTCTGCCCTCATCGCTGCCCGCAATGTCCTTGCTGTTTGTGTGAGGGTGGTGCTTAATACCGCTTGATACGTCGGTGTGGTTTTGTGCAAGGAGGAGGTAAACGGTGACGCGATGGGTCTGGAATGGGGCCAAATGGAATGCGGACGGTCCACTGAACTCCGACCCGCCAACCTTTCCGGGTGGCGCGGTTGGTGCCGTCTTGATAGATGATCAGCCTGGTCCGGATCCGTATGCTGAGGCAGAAACGCTCGACAACGGTACGGTCATAGATTATCCGGCACTAGCCTCGGTCATGGACGGCGTTGTGCTCGGCGTCGAAGTACCGGCCACCGAGTGGCGCCGCATGCGTGAGCGCTTGAGTCAGGCGATCACCTTGAAGAATAAGAGTCATCCGCCACATAGCACGAACTTCAATAAGCCTCAGAGGCCGGAGCGGCAGATTGTCGACTGGGCGAACGTGATCTCCGGCGAACTTAAGGAGAAGCTTATTACCTTCTTTCAGAAAAAATATGGGGTTGACCTGAAGTAGCTGGTGGGTGGCTTTGGTATGTTGACGGCCCCGGTTGCCGCCGCAGTTCGATCTGGTGGAGGGGTGGACCGCCGCGCGCACCAGCGCGGCCCTGGACCAGCTCGTCGCTGAGGGGGTGCTCTCCGAGCTGCACCGCACCCAACTCGCCGCCGACGAAGCCATCGGCTCGGTCCACCGGCTGCTGCGCACCGCCGAACTGGCCGGCCACGACCCCGCGGCCGTGCTGACCGCCGCGCTGCAGAGCGGCTCGCTGGACGCCTCGCGCTCCCCCGGCGCAGGTGCTGCACGGGCGGATCTCGAACAAGCTGCAGGATCAGCTGGCCCCGCAGCTCACCGGGCACTGGGACCTCATCCCGGCTGCCACCCCTGCCGAGCGGCGGACGTGGCTGGAGTCCCTCGCCGAGGCCGCCGACCAGCGCCGCTGGGAGCTGGGCGCGCGGATCGCCGAGGCTCCACCACAGTGGGCGCTAGAGACACTGGGGCCCGTCCCGCAGGATGTCGTCGGCCGCGAAGAGTGGGAGGGCCGCGCCGGGTGGGCGGCGGTGTACTGGGAGCTGTCCGACCACGACGAGGCGGGAGACGCTATTGGGTCGGCCCCACCGGCTGGACTGGCTGAGCACTGCGCGGTGTGGCGCACCGCGCACGCCGCGCTGGGCCTGTCCGAACCCGGCGACCGGGCCACCCGCTGTCCGTCCTTGCGGGTGGCGGTGATCGATCGGTGGTGCCCGAGGGGGAGTGGTGGACGGGCCATGGGAAACCCCTCCTGGAGAGAGTTCCGCCGGGTTTCGGTGGGTTTGATCTTCCAGGAGAATACCAAAGGTTGCCGTCAATTCTGTGACCTGCGGTGATGGTGCGCCGCCAGGGACTCGAACCCCGAACCCGCTGATCGAGCATCACCTGCGCCACCGTCTGCTGCCATCGGCGGCGGTGCTGGTCAGTGGCCGCCCACTGTGTTTTCGATCATGGCTGATAGGGGGCTGTGTGGTGTGGTGGCGGTTCGTAAGCGCCGAGCAAAACGGCAGGTTGATCATGTCGGGGGTGGGCTGTCTCGCGCTGCTGGTTTCGGGTGGGGTGATCGGCGAGGTGTTCTCGCTGCGCTCCTGCGATACCCCCTGACACAGCACGCGGCGCGGCTTCTGGAGGTGGCCGACACCCTGTTCGGAGACCGCCTGGGCGACTGGCTTGCCTGGCGTGACCCCCGGGCTGGCGGGACCGGATCGGCGCCGCCTCGCTGGACCGCTTGCGCGGGTATGCCACCGCGCTGAGCACCCAGCTACTCGACGTCATCGGGGTGCTGGACACCTGTTCCAGGTAGTATGCTCCGGGGCCCGTCCTGCGTGGACGCGGTGCGCCGCCACGTACAGCAAGACACCATCGGGCACCGCGACCGCACCGGGGATCCGCTCTAGGGCATCCGTCGGATGCGGCGCCGTCTCACCGACCCGCTCTCGACCAAGGCGTGTGGCCGGCTCGAAGTCGACCTGCTCATCGGCGACCCGGCCGGCGAGACCTGTGGGGGCCGAACCGGTCGTTCACACCCGTTGCGCCACGCCTGGCATCGACTGCTCCCACCGATACCCGGCTGTATGGTCGATAATCAGCCCATGACTGCCGCCACGACGAAGATCGAGCGTTCCGGCCCGGCGATCCGCGCTGTCCTCGCCGAGGTGTCGCCGGGCGAGTGCGCGCAGTTCGAGGCCGAGTTCGCTGAGGCGCTGGCCCGTGCTGGAGCGGAGTTGGATCTGGCTCCGGCTGAGGTGGTGCTCGACCGGTGGTGGGGGATCGCCGTGGTCCGGGCGAATCCGCTGTCTGGGCAGGAGCAAGCGCAGCTTGCGCGGGCCCGGGCCGGGGACTTCGCCGGGCTGTGGGAGCGCGACACGGCCGGGAACTGGACGCAGCTGTAGGGATGCCGCGCTACGGGGTGATCTGGCTGGAGATCGCGCGCGAGTACTACGCCAGCCTCCCGGCCACGGCTCAGGAACAGATCGACGCCCGGATTGAGCAGCTGGTGGAAAACCCGCGCCAGCAGTCCCGCTCAGCCTACGACGAGGCGACCGACCAGTGGACGACCACCTATGGCGGTGGCGCGGGGTTGATTGTTTATGCGATGGTTCATGATCGGCAGCGGTTGATCATTTTGCGGCTGGTGTAGCCGGAAACGAGTGGGTGTGGATACCGAATTCGTGCCACTCGATGAGCTGAGATGCGGTTCCTCTCTGGGAAAAATCCGATCGAACTTGGCTCCTCGACCACCTCGGTAACCGGCTTCACCGCGGTGCCTGCCGTTAGTACTCGGCGGTCTTGCACCTGACGTTTTCGTTGCTGACGCGCCCGAGTGCCGTGTTGTCGAGATGCCTACTGGAAAGGGCAGCCGGGGTTGGGGGCGTCCTCGGCGAGCGGGCTGCCGGTCGGGTTGCGGTAGACCACGTCGAGAACTACTGGAGTGGAGCCGAGATTGCGTCCGAGATGAACGTGGTCGGCCCCGCTGGGCTCGACCAAGGCATTTCCCGCCGAGTAGACACCGTCGATCGAGCAGTCCCAGCTGTGGTGTGTGAGGGTGCCCTGTCGCACCAGCACGTACAGGGTGCCGTCATGGTAGTGTCGGCCGGTGCTGCCGCCGGGCAATGGTGACCTCCCGCGGGATGTAGTCAGTGTCGCCTACGGTCGCCTGGCTGATGATGGTGCCGGTGAGCCGGAGGCCAGGGTGGCAAACGCGCGTCCCGGGCAGGGTTCTCCGTATTATCGAGGGGAGGGTGCAGGTCAATGCCAGGGAGAAGCGCGTTCGGTGAGGTTTGAAGACGTGGGGCAGCGTTGGGGTTACCTTATGCGTTGCGTTTGTAACGATAGGTAGCTGGCGGTTGGGGGCTTGTATCCGGTTGGTTTGCTCTGGGCGGGTCGTTCAGAAACCGCATCATTTTTAGTTCGCGACCCAGCGTGATGGTGACCATACAATCAGCTGTCTTGAGTGTGGCCTGGGCGGGGAAGGGGAGATCCCGGCCGTTTGTTGCCGAAGTTGCCGATATCTGTTTCGAGCGTGAGGGGCTCGTAACTGGTCAGGTCGCCGGGTCAGGTGAGTCAGTCGCGGGCAGCCAGGGTTGGCCCTCGGCGAGCGTGACGAGGGTGTCGAAGAAGTGCTTGCCGTGTTTGGCGGCGGTGGATAGGTAGCTGCGTATCGCGCAGAACTGTGTGGCTCCGGTGAGGGTGCGCAGGCAGCCGGACACCTTCTGCCTCAGTTTGATCATGCGGTCCCGCTCTGAGCCGTTGTTGTCGGCGGGTATTCGCCGGTCGGTGGTGAAGCGGAGGTAGTCGTGTTGGCGGTCGAGTAGCCTGCGGGCGAGCGCGTTGTGCTTTTTCATCACCTTGCTGGAGCGTGCCGCGGTCTGGGTGATCCCGATCTGGGCTGCCGAGCGGTAGAGCGCAACCTGTTTGTCGAGGGCGTCGGCATCGACGGTGTCGGCGCCCGCAGCGATAGCCTCGGCCACCAGCTTCTGCATGGCCACGAGCGCGTCGGCGACCTGGTCGGCCCAGCACCAGTCGGCGTCGGATGGCGCCCCATCGGCGACACCGGCCAGTTCTCGCAGCGCGTGTGCACAGCACAGTTGATGGTCGATGTCGGCGTAGGTGTCGTAGGGCGCCCACGCGTCGTGCACCGCGACACCGCGGAACCGGCCGAGCACCCCGGCGTCGTCGATGCCCTTCGTGCCGCGTTTGGGGTGGCAGGTGAGCAGGGTGTACTTGCCGGTTCGGGCGCAGTGCACCCAATGCAGTGTGCCGGCGACCCGCAGGCCGGTCTCGTCGAAACCGGCCACCCCCGCATCGGCCACACGGTCGGTGATGTGGCCAAGGACCTCGCCCAGCCCCTCGGCGGCCCGCTTGGTCATCGTCGCCACGGTGGCTTCGGACACCGGGGTGCCGAACAACTCGGCCAGCGCCCCCGCGGTGCGCTTCTTGGACAGAAACTGCCCGACATACAGGTAAAGGATGATCGCGGTGATCCGCGGCCCGTACTGCACCGGCGCCGTCACGCCCTCAGGCGTCGCGCACGTGGTCGCCCCACACTCGCAGCGGCGCTCGATGAGCTGGTGCTCGCTCACCCGCACCGTGATCGGGGGCAGGTCGAACACCTGCCGCCGCTGGATACCCACCTCGGGTGCCGTCCCTCAGGTCCGCTCCGCACCCCGAGCACGGGCCGGGCTCATGCCTCAGCCGCTCGTCCGGGTCCGCGACCTGCGCCAACGTCGACCCGCGATGACCAGGCTGCCCACCGGGCTTGCGCCCACTCCTGCCGCGCAGCGACTTCGGCGCCGGCTTGACGAACGGCGAGTCCCACGACGGCGGCTTCGACGAGTTCCGGCTGGTCTGCCCCAGCTGCCGCCTCAAATCGGCGACCTCGGTCTTCAACTGCTCGATCTGCCCAGCCTGCCGCACCACAAGCGCCGCGAGTTCCTCATAGGACAGACGTCGATCGGCGGGCACCACACCATGGTCAACATCTTGCAGCCGAGATCAACTCGACACGCCGCCGGCGACCTGACCAGTTACGACCACTCATCATGTGCGGCTTTCCACGTCGCACGATCCGATTCCCAGTGCCCGGGCACAGCCCGATCCTCCGCCTCCGCCGGCTGTTCGCTGATGGTGACCATGCCGGTGATCCGGCGGCTTGGGTCGAGAAGCTAGGGGTGGACAACAACCGCCATCCCCCGGGGCGCAGGAGGGGGACGGAGCAGCCGGTCGTAAGCCGTCGTGGCGCGACACTGGAGATTTTGAAGCATGTGGCCTTGATCGGGCGTATTCACCATGCCCGGCCCGCGGCGTCGCGCAGTATCGGTAAGTTGGTTCGTGGCTGCGCTACAAGTTCTCGGCGTTCTCCACGGTGACCGGTTCAATGTTCTCCTCCGGCACCAGTTCGAACCCGAACACCTGGGCGTAGAAGCTCAGTTCGGCATCTAGTGCGCGGCGGATGTTCTCCGCGCGCCGGAAGCCGTGTTGCTCGCCGTCGAAGAGCAGGTAGGCGACGGGCACCTTCCGGGCCCGCAGTGCGTCGACGATCGTCTTTGACTGGTTGGGCGGGACGACCTCGTCCTGTTTGCCCTGCAGCACGATGAGCGGCCGGGTGAGTTTCTCGACGTGGTGGATGGGGGAGCGCTCGATGTACACGTCGCGCCGCTGCGGGTACGGTCCGATGAGCCCGTCGAGGTAGCGGCTCTCGAACTTGTGTGTTTCCGCGGCGAGCGCCTCCAGATCGGCAACACCGAAATGATCGGCGCCCGCGGCGAACGGGGTGTCGTCGCGGGCCAGCGCGGCCAGCGTGGTGTAGCCACCCGCGGACTGGCCGCGGATTGCGAGCCGGGCCGGGTCGACCCGACCCTGCTCGACGAGCCAGCGGGCGGCGGCTATGCAGTCGGCTACGTCGACGACGCCCCAGGCGCCCTTGAGCAGGTCTCGGTAGGTCCGCCCGAACCCGGCGGATCCGCCGTAGTTGACATCGACGACGGCGAATCCGCGGCTGGTCCAGTATTGCAACCCGACCGAGAGCGAGGGCACTGCTGTCCCCGTCGGGCCGCCGTGGATCACCACCAGCAGCGGCGGCAGTTCGCCGTCCGGACCGGTCCGACCAGGGCTAGCGGGTGGGTAGAACAACGCGTGCGCCGTCCGCGGATTCCCGTCGCGGTCGACCGAGGGGAACGACACGGTCTCGGGCACCGACACGTACCTGGTATCAATGCCGAGCTCTCGCGGAGGGCGGAGGGCCTCGACCTCTGGGCCATCGGGTCGGATCCGGTACACCGCTGGTTCGGCGGTCGGGGTGCCTGCGATGACGACGACGTGGTCTGGGCCTGCCGCCCCAAGCGCCGCTACGGCGGAGAAAGGCAGGTCGAGGTCGATGACGGCGCCGTCGGTGCCGCGCACGGCCAGCCCGTCATAGCCTGCGCGCCAGCGGGCGAACACGATCCGGCCGTCCGCGAGCAGGGCGTAACGGGCTGAACCGAGCCGAAAGCCGGGCACCCCGATCTCGGCGTCGACCTCGATGACGGGCTCGACCCCGTCGCGGGGCGTCCAGCGGTAGAGGTTCCACCAGTCGGTGCGGTCGGACAGGAACAGCAACGCGCCGTCGGGTTGCCAGCGTGGCTCGGCCACCGACTCGCCCGGCCCACCCGCGACCACGGTGTCTGTACCGGTCGTGAGATCGCGCACAGTAAGCACAGTGTCGTCCCAAGGCATCGACGGGTGGTTCCAGCTCACCCAGGCCAGCTGAGTCCCGCCCGGGTCCAGTCGAGGCGATGTCACAAAGTCCGGGCCGCCGACCAGCAGCTCCGGTGGGCCGTCGCCCTCCATGCGGACGATCTCGTTGCGCACGTCGAGCACGCCGCGGCCGCCGGCCGGGTGCCGCTCACGCACCGCGACGAGCACCCCGCCGGGCCCGGCGTCGCCGTCGGCGTACCGGTCCCCGCGCGGCACCGCGGGCACCGGCGTGACCACAACCGGCACGGCGCCGGAATCGATACGGTAAAGCCTCTGATCGGCCCAGTTCGTGAACCACACGACACCGTCCCGCACCCACCACGCCGCACCGCCGTACTCGTGCACCGCGGTCCGGGCGTCCATCCCGTCGGGCAGCAGATCAGTGGTGGTGCCGTCGACGCTGCGCCGGACGAGCTGGGTGCGCCCGCCCTCGGTCGGGCGACCCTCCGACCAGTAGACGTCACCGGAGTCGAACCGGACCTCGGACAACCGCACCGCCGAGGCCACGACGAGCTCGGACGTGAGGGGGGTGGACCAGGATCCGAACGGCTGCGCGCACATCACAGATCTACGCTAGCGCCGCGCTCACGCAGCCAGGAACATCATCCGCGGCAGCGCGTAGCGGACAGGGCGAGCGACGCATCAACCTAGCCTGCCCGAATAGGTCTCCACCAACGCAATAATGCACTTGCAAATGTACTGCACGCCGTCCACGTTACGGCTTGGTTAGCATCCGGCGCACCCCCTGTTACCTCAACGGAGCAGGGTCAACCACTCACCCGGGGTATATCCACGCCTAGCGTTCAGCGCCGCAGCGATGCGCAGGCCGCGCGCAATCCCGGTGATACCCCTACCAGCCATCATGATCATCATCAGCGGATCGTCACCAGAAGCAACAGGACCAGTCAGCACAGGACGATTCCCACGTGGGATTCTCCGCAGCCATCCGGATGACCAGTTTCTTGATCACGGCTGCGGTCGGGGGACATCCGGGTCGGCGGCGTGCGGTGTAGTCCCATTTCCGCGAGACCAGCCTGCGGTGCCAGGCCAGAATCGTGGCGGGCGTGACCGCGAAGACCTCGGCCCAGCGGCGCCGCGGCAGGAGCCGGGACAACGCGGCCAGCCACGCCCGGTCGGCCGGTGTGTAGCGCACCCGGGTGACCTGTCGGCGCAACACGGTGTTCTCGTGCCGCAACACCAGCAGCTCGGCATCCTTGCTCAGGTCCCGCCGCACCAGTACCGCAGTCAGACCGAGCAGACAACGCACCAACCGGTACAAGATCGACAGCAGCAGCATTCAACGATCATCCACATCCAAGCAACATGCGAGGAGCCCAGGTCAGGACGCTGCATTGCGTTTCCGAGCCCCACAGGCTCGGACGCACCCCGACCGGCGCGGGTTCACTCCATCTCCGCCACCACTGACGCTTCACGGCGTCGACGAGCGAGCCCGGCCCGGGCTCTCAGTGGCCGACCCCGGGGCCCAACGCTCTGAGCCGTGGCCTGGGCACCTCACCGCGACCCGTCTCCCACTCGATGCAGGCCGCCCGGTATCGGCCTGACCGGCTGATCGGGTGATCAGCGCAGCGTGGCTTCGAGGATCGAGAAGGGACTGGGTGTGGGAACGATGCGGTCGAGGGTGAAGCCGGTGCTATCGAGCAGATCGCGGTACTCCTGCTCGGTGCGCTCCTTGCCGGTCACCATGCCCAGCATCGTCAGGTCGATGGCCTTGGTCAGGTGCGGTTCGTCGGCGTCGGGGACCACACCCTCGATGATCAGCAGGCGGGCTCCGGGGGCTGCGGCGGCCGCGATCGACGCCAGGATGCGTCTGTTCTCCTGGTCGTTCCAGTCGTGGAGGATGTAGCTCAGGACGTAGATGTCCGCGGCGGGGACCTCGGTGAAGAAGTCCCCGGCGACCACCTCAACCCGGTCGGTGAGGCCGGCGGCGGCCAGGGTGGGGCCCGCTGCGGGCACCGTGGTGGGCCGATCGAACAGGATGCCGCGACGGCCGGCATCGCGGTCGTGGGTGAGCAGCTTGACGAGCACGCTGCCGTCGGATCCGCCGATGTCGGCGACCGTGCGGCCTGCCGGGAGTTGGTAGCCGTCGAACATGCCGGTGCGCAGGCTCGAGGTGATGTCGGCCATCGCCTGGCTGAACAGGACCTCTCGCTGCGGGTCGGTGGCGATCCAGTTGAAGAACGGCTCACCTAGGTACCTGTCGGAGCCGGGCTGGCCGGTGCGCACGCTGTGGCGCAGCTCGCTGAAGGGCAGGTAGTGGGTTTCCATCCACATACGAGCCATGCCGTGCAGCGACTGCGGGTGCTTCTCTGAGAGCGTGGCCCCGACCGGCGTGACGTTCACGTACTCGCCTTCGGTGGTGAAGACCCCGAGCGGCGCGAGGGTCCGGATGAGCCGGTGCAGTGGCTCGCGCTTAGCGCCGGTGCGCTCGGCGAGCTCGGCGACGGTCTTCGGTCCCTCCTGCTCGAGGATCGTGGCCACTCCCAAGTCCGCGACCACGTAGATGGCCTGGGACACCTGGAAGCCACCCAGCAACTGCACCATCACCGCACTCGGCGGCGGTCCCGCGACGGTCTCGGCCTCGGGCATCTCGCGTGTCACTCCCCAATCACATCAGACGAGCCCGTTTGGCTCGTCTGATTACCTCACGACCCACGAACCGCCGCAGGTTCACCAGCGGTGGAGTTTCGCTCGGCTGGCCCCGCCAACATCATGACCCGGGGTTCACGATACAGCCAGCCAGGTAGAAGCCCTGGAGACGCTGCTCCGAAAGCTGCCCGACCCCACCACATCCGTTCCGTTGTCCGTCGATCGGCCCAAACCGGGGCGGGCACGGCAGCTCGACGCCGACAAGGTCCAGACGCTCATCCACGGCTATACCTCCGGTGCGACAACCGACGAGCTGGGCACCCGGTTCGGCATCGACCGGCGAACGGTGAGCGCCATCCTCCACCGGCACGGCGTGCAGATGCGCCGACGACGTAACCTCTCCCCGATCAAGTCGACGACGCGATCCACCTGTACAACCTTGGCTGGTCACTGGCACGGGTTGGCAAGCACCTGAACGTCAATCCAACCACTGAGCCTTTCCGCGCAAGGGGTTGATTAGTGACCGTTGTTAGGTAGTGCGGTGGTGTTCGAGGTGGAGGAGTACGAGGGCTGCGGCGACGATCTTCCCGATGCGCCACGGGTCTGGGCTGATGTTGCGCAGCGCGCGGAAGGTCATCTTGAGCAGTGCGTGGCCGCGCTCACCGATCGCCCGGATGCCGTTGTGAGCCTTGTTGAACATCTGCTGGACCTGGGTCAGGTGACCCTGGGCAGGGCTCTTGAACGCCACGGTGATGGTGTCGGCTTTCGCCTTCGTAACCCAAATCACCCAAGGTGCGCAGATCATCGAGGAGATCGGTGAGGGTGGGCAGGATCTCGGCGTGGGCGCGTAGTGCGGTGGTGTCGTGCTCACGGCCGGGACGCACCTGCGAGGTCCAGATCGGCCAGCCGTCGGGAACGGTCACGACCTGCACGTTGCCGCCGCCCGGAGGCTGAACATCACGTTGTACGTGCCAGCTTTCGCCCTAGTCGAGGTCCGCGCCATACGGCCGGACCGGCAGCGCTGCTGGCCGACCTGCCGACGCACCCAGTGCGGACACGTACCGACGCGGCTGAGCCCGGATCCACCGGTCAGTGTCGCGCTGCGGCTGACCGGGCCGATCGAGGCCCACACCCAGCCGATCACCGGCCGCCCACGCACCCGAACCCCTGCACATCTAAGGATCCAGATCGACCAGTTGGTCTGGCAGGTATGCGACCAGCAGGCCTGGCGAAGAATCGGTGATGCCTGGTTCCAGGCACAGCAATACCTCGACAGCCGAGTTCAGCTGTCGCTTGCCAGCGTGATGGGACCACCGGGTTGCCATGACCTGGGGACCACCAGTGCAGCATGATGATGCTCATCTGTTCTCCTGTTCTGGTCAATTGGACGCGCCGCGTGCGGCGGGTTGGGGTCGTTGTCGGCGGCGGTAGGACTCTTTTTCGATGACGAGTTCGTAGCTGGTGGCGGTGAGCCGGTCGACGGCGGACTGGGCGAGCAGCGGGTCGCTCATCAGTGCGATCCACTCGCTGGCGTCGCGGTTCGAGGTGATGATCGTGGCGGCCTTGTGGTGCCGCTCGACGATGAGTTCGTAGAAGTCGGCGGTCTCGATGGAGTCCATCGCTTTGAGTGCGAAGTCGTCGATGATGAGCAGCTCGACGCGGGTCAGGCGGCGCATCTGGGCCTCGACGCTGTTGTCCAGGCGGGCTGCTTTGAGGGTGCGGAACAGTTGGTCGGCGCGGGCGAACAGGACGCTGCGGCGGCGGCGGATCGCCACGTGCCCCAGCGCAGTGGCGGGGTGGGTCTTGCCGACACCGACCGGGCCCAGCAGCAGGGCGCCGCGGGCGTCGTCGAGGAAGCGCAGTGAGCACAGTTCGTTCCAGAGTTCGCGGTCGAAGTTGGCGCCGGTGTCGCTGGTGAAGGTGTCGATGCGCATGCCCGGGTCGAGCTTCGCGGCCTGGGCGCGGAGCACGGCTGAGGAGCGTTCGCGGCGTTCGACCTCGTCGGAGAGCAGCAGGCTCAGGAAGTCCGCATGCGGCAGCGACTCGGTGCGGGCTAGCGCGAGCCGCTCCGGGAGCGTGTCGAGGCAGCGGCCGAGTTTCACCTTGCGCAGCAGGGCTTTGAGTTCGGCGTCGACGCTGGGTGCCGGTGAGTCCGGCGCACGCGGGCTCACCGGGTCGCTCCGAACTCGCTGGCGTCGCGGGCGAAGCGGGCCGGTCCGCCGACCACCTTCGCCGCGACATTTACCGGTTCGCGTTCGAGGGCTTGCTCGAGCATGCGGGCGATCTTGACCACGTCGACGACGTCGAGCTCGAGCGCCCGCGAGCAGGCCGCCTCGACCGGCCCGGACCCGTAGGTGCGCACGAGTCCGAGGAGCCGGTAAACGGTCCGCATCCGCGTCCAGGGCAGCGGCGTGTCCAGCAGCCTCGTGGCATAGACCCCGACGGCCGGTCCGGCGGCTGCGGCCTTCGCGGCCAGGATGGCGACATCGCGCAGCGCGTATTCCGCCCGCCCGACCGGGTAGTCGCCCGGGTCGGTCGAGCGCGAGCCGGCCTTCACTCTGGGGTGAGTCTCGACCAGCTGCCCGCGGCTGAACACCTTCACCAGCCGCGCATCGGCACGAACCTCGACGCGCTGCCCGACCAGCTCGGCGGGCACCGAATACAAGCCGCGGGCGACCTCGATGTGCAGATCCCGCGCGACCTTCGGCGTCGCGAAGATCGGCACGTCATAGACCCCGGTCGGCGCCGGCAGCGGCCGCCCGACCTCCTCGGTCGCGAAGTGTTCGGCCGGGCGCTGCGCGGTGGTGCCATGGATGCGCAGCCCTGCCGTGGCGGTGCACCACGCTTGGACCCGGTGCTGCGCGTCGGCCAGGTCGGCGAAGTCCTCGCCGGCGTAGAAGTTGCCGCGCACGTACTGCACGATCCGCTCGACCCGTGGCTTGTCCTTCGGCGAGCGGACCCGCGCCGGGTCGGTGCCGAACCCGCGGGCCTGGGCGTAGTCGAGCCAGCCGACGGTGAACCTCGGGTTGACCGGGTCGGCGTCGGCGACGACCGGGGACATGTTGTCCGGGATCAGCACCTTGAAGATCCCACCGAAGAACTTCCAGGCCGCCTCGCAGCCGGCGATCACGGCGTCCAACGTCTGCCGCAACGTCAGCCAGACGAACATGTGCCGGGAGTAGACCGCGGTGAAGATCAACGCGTGCACCACCCTGCGCCGCCCGGACTCCGGGTCGTTGATCAGACCCATTCGGGCGAAGTCGATCTGACACTCCACCCCAGGCTCACCGTCGGCGACCCGCACCGTCGAGGGCCGCCGTCCGAACCCGCACCGTTCGACCCCGAAACGGTGCAACGTGCGATACGGCACCACCACACCGAGGCGGGTCAGCTTGCCGTGCGCGTTGGTCAACTGCAGACCGGCTTCGATCCACTCGCGGATCTGCTGCTCATGCGCGAGCAGCGAGTCCCACGCCGCCCCATGCCCGGACCGCCTCACCGGGCGGACCGCGGCGATCACCACCCCGATCAACTCATCCGAGAGCTGGCACTCACCACCCTCGCGCACCAACCCGGCCGCCTGCGCGGCCTCCACGTAACGGCGCGCGGTCTTGCGGTCCACCCCGGCCCGCTCCGCGGCCGTGCGCAGACCGTCACCGGCCAGCCAGCACCGCAGCACCCCTGAAACCTCGTTCACTCGAACCTCCCGGAACGCCACCCGCGACCTCCGCGTCATCAGTGATGACGTGATCGCTAGCGGCAAGCCACAACCGAACCGGCGCACGACACGCCGGCGGTCCCATAACTGGCAACCCAGGTGGTCCCATGACCGTGGCAAAACTCGACTCAAGCCGGTCCCATGACCGTGGCGAGCGACATTCGGCCATCCGCGTCGTCGCTGCCCGGCTCGTACTCCGAGAGGAGGCCTGCGTGAGCACCTCACCGAACCCGCCGCCGCCGCGTTCCCCCCGGTTCAGGGCGCCGGGGGGTGTGGTCCTGGTGTGC
>JBOHGD010000070.1:0-25321 GCA_050699955.1 Pseudonocardiaceae bacterium
GGACGGCTCGGGCCTCGGTCAGCGCGCTGGCCAGGCGGGCGAGGATTGTCAGCTCTACGTGCAGCCGGACCCGGGGCAGGCGACGGACCCGTAGCGGGCCGAGGCCCCACTCGTGCTTCAGCGACCCGAACTCCCGCTCGACAGCGCCCCGAGTGCGGTAGATCGCCTTCCACCGGTTGGTGGTTCGCGGGATGAGGGTGCGCAGCCCGTTGACCACGTTCACGGTGACCCCACGACGCGTCCGGGTAGCTTGACCGTGAACCGGTACGCGGCGTGGACGCTGGGAGCGACACCGAGCGCGTCCTGTAGGGCGGCGTGCTCGGCGACCAGCCGCACGGTGCGAGACCACGTCGGGATCATGGACGCGCTCTTGGCGAGAGCAAGCCCGACTACCCGAAAGCGTTACCCTGCCTTGTGGTCATTGACCCCGCGTGGTGGGAGCGGGCAGACATGCGGGCCGCGCTGGCTGCCCGCGACATCGGCGAGATGTACCGGACGCTGACCAACCTCGGTGTCAGCCAGCGCCAGATCGCCACTCTGGTCGGGCAGTCACAGTCCGAGCTGTCCGAGATCATCAAGGGTCGGGTGGTCAAGGACTACCGGCTCCTGGAGCGCATCGCCGAGGGGTTGGGCATTCCCCGGGAGCTGATAGGGCTTTCGTGGTACGGCTCAGACGGAGCCAGCGCTTACCCTGGCCCTATCACGGTCCAACCCCCCGAGGGGGTGACGGAGGCGATGCGCCGTCGCGCGTTACTCGCCGCTGCTGGTGTGGCCGTCGTGGGGCAGCCAATCAAGCAGCTCGGCGAACTATTAGACCTTCCCGGTCCGCCGCCGGTGGGGCTGCCGTCCCGGGTCTCCAGTGCACATGTGACGAAGGTGCGTGACCTCACTCAGAGCCTGCTGGCAGCGGGCGACGCCTACTTGCAGTCCCTGGCCCTGACCTACGCTGGGCTGGCAACCGAGGAGCACGGCCACCCCGACGACGGCCTGAAGATGCTCCAACTCGCGCAGGTCAAGGCGTGGGACCTGCCTCACGGCCAGGACCGTCGCAACGCAGTGGAGGCCACAGCACTGGCCTATTCGGTGAACGCCTTGGCCCAGCTCGGACACCCGGATGCCGCCGACGCCGAACTCGTCAAGTCCCGGGAGCTATGGCAGCCCAGCAACCCCTACGGCGACCCGGATCGGGTGGCCGCCCTGCTGGAAGCCGACCGGGGACACCTGGATGCGGCGGAATCGTTCGCTCAAGCGTCCGTACGCCGTTGGGAAGGGGGCGTCAGCGAACTCGGACGCACCCACTCCAGCGTCGTCCTCGCCACCATCCACGTCCAAGTCTCCGAGCCCGATGGCATCGGACTGGCACACGGTGCCATCACCGCAGTAACCAAGCTCAGCTCTGTGCGCGCCCGGAAAAGACTCGAACCGCTGGCCAGCGCACTGGACACCCGACGCGGCAGCGACGCAAGAGACCTGGCCCGGATGGCACGGCAGGTAGCCGCCACCCGCGTGTAGCGACTGATGTGGTCGGCGGAGGTGACGCTCGCAGTCGTGCGGAACCGGGTCAGCGGGATGGGGCGCGGCGGAATCTGCCGCTGCGTGACCTCACCCTGCCGCGGCCGAGCACGGCAGGCGTCGACGCAGTGCCCACAATCGGCAGGCCCGAGCCGGGCTTGGCGGGTGCCGGTGGTGGGGCGTCGGGCAGCACCGCGACCGTGAGGTGCTGCACCGCCGCCGAGCGGTGGCCGTCCCGGGACGTCAGCGGGGTGAGCGTGACGGCTCCGAACGCCCACTTGTCGCCGGGCAGGCGGGCGACGTCGGCGGTGACCGTGAGCACCGCGGACTTACCCGGTGCCAGCCGGACCTGGGTGGGCTTGACCGTCACCCTCAGGGCGTCTGCGCCGCCGGAGGCGACGGCGCCGGCTCGCCAGGTCGTGGTGGTGGGCAGCTTGTTGGTCACCGTGCGCGTCCATGAGCAGTGTCCCGGGCAGCCCTGGTGCGCCAGGGTGGTGAGGTTCAGGCTGGACGGGTCACCATGGTTCCCGGGGTCCGCGGCACGGAAGTCCGAGGTGGTCTCGCCCAGCACCAGTCCGGCGCGGCCCACCTGGGTGAGGTCGATCCGGCCCGCGCCGCGGTCGAACGGGTCGGCGGGGGTCTTGTCGTCATCCCTGCGCAGCCCGGTGGTGTGGCTGGTGGAGGTGAGCACCGAGGCCACCTCAGCAGGCGTCCAGCTCGGATGCAACGCCCGGAGCAGCGCCGCCGCGCCCGCGACGTGCGGGCTGGCCATCGACGTGCCGGAGAGCAAGCCGAACTGGGGCGGCGCCAGCGGGCCCTTGCTGTTCACCGCGGCCAGGACGTCCACCCCGGGAGCGGTGACGTCGGGTTTGATGACGTCCGGTACCTGCGGATTCGGCCCCCGGGAGCTGAACCCCGCGATCTCGTCGGCCCGGCTCGGGTCCTGGTCGACCGTGGTCGCGGTGATGCTGGCGCGGTGGCCGGTCCCGGTACTGACCCATCGCTTGAGCGCCTGGCCCTCGGTGAACCCGACGCCGAGCGCGGGCAGCTCCTGCCCGTCGGCCACGGTGGTCTCGCCGTCGGTCTGGGCATTGGCGAGCACCATCCCGCCCGCCCCACCCAGCCGCACGTTGTGACCCTTGTCCAGCCGGGCGTTGTCGCCCCGGTCGCAGATCACGATCTCACCGTGGAAGGTGCCGGGCAGGAACGCCTGGGAACACAGCGGATCACCGAACGTCCCGGCGTAGACGATCGGCGCCGGGCCGTAACCCGCGGTCAGGCCCCGGCCCCGGATGTCGGCGGGCGGCGGGGTGGCCCCGCCTGCCAGGCCGGTCAGGGAGCTGAGCAGGGCCTGATCGTGCGTGCTGGCCCCCACGGAGAGCACCCACGGGGCGTCGGCGGGCGAGGCGATCGTGCCGGGTTGGGGGCCGGTGTTACCCGCCGCGACGACGGCCAGCACGCCCGCGTCGCGGGCGCCGAGGAGCGCCTGCGCGTCGGGATCGGTCCACGGGTCGCTCGACCCCCCTCCGATCGAGAGGTTGATCACGTCGACCCCGTCGGCGGTGGCCTGGTCGATGCCCGCCACCAGGCTGGTACCCAGGCAGGAGCCGATCAGCAGGCACGCCTTGTAGGTGATCAGGTTGGCGTGCGGAGCCACGCCGGAGATCTCTTCGGTGAGCGAGGTGGTGGGCGCGGTGAGCTCGGCCTTGACCACGTCGCCCACCGCGGTGCTGGCGGTATGGCTGCCGTGGCCGTTGTCGTCCAGCGGGGTGGTGCCGGTGAAGTCGTAGACGCCGATGAGCTTGTCGTTGCAGAACGGCGCCCCGTTCAGGGGAGCGCACAGGCCGTAGAACCGGCCCCGGGGGTTGCGGTGGCGATACCCGTCCGCACCGACCTCGGCGAACGAGGGGTGCTGGGCGTTGACCCCCGTGTCGATCACACCGACGACGACGCCCGCACCCTCGGTGCCGGGTGCCCCGGCGGTCGCGGCACCGTGCCAGACGGCCGGAGCACCGATCCAGGAGGTGCCCGCCTCATCGACGATGTGGCGCTCGAAGTCGGGCTGCACGTCGGCGACCCCGGGCAGCCCGCGGACCAGCTGGGCCTGGGCCGGGGTCAGCGACACGGCGATCCCGTCGAAGGCGTAGCGGTAGTCGAAGATCGCCTTGACCCGGTGGCCGAGGACCGCGGCCAACGTCGCGTCGAGGGCCTGATGGCGGCCGGTCAGAAAGCCGAGGTAGGCCAGGCTCGCCGGACTGGCGACGTCGAGCTTGACCCGGTGCAGCACCGCCGGGTTGGTCGGCGCCAGCCCGGCGATACCACCCCGGTAGGCGGCCAACGGCGGGTCGCTCAGCCTGACGATGTACCGGGCAGGCCGGGCCTGGTTCTGAGCCTGGGCTGGGGCGGCCTGGGCGGACGGACCCACGGCACCGGCGAGCCCGACCAGCAGCCCGACCAGCAGAACACGAACGCGGCGGGTGGCGGGCTGAGTTCGGGGCATCGACCGTCCTTGCCAGACGGGCCCGACGAGGTCACCGCCCCCCGCCCGACCGAGCGGACTGTGATCACTGACCCAACGAGCAAGTGAACAGAAGATGACGGCTCACCACCGCAGCTACCGGCGGGTAATGACGAACGACCCGTCGGCAGCCATCTCCTGGATCCACTGCTGCGCCAAGTGGCGGACGTCCGGTGTCTCGACCCGCAGCGACTCTGGTGGATTCGTGCCGTTCCGAAGGTTCACCACCGGAGCGCCCGGTCCAGGAAGGAACTCACCCAGAAAAGCGAAGGAGAACAACCGCCACTCATCGTCGGAGCCAACCGCGCGTAACCACAGTGGTGAGGCGCGGCGCAGAGAGTCATCCCCCCGCTCCGCATTGACAGTTGGTCCGTTTCTCTTGAAGACCACGGGCAGCCCGAGGGCACCGAGCGGGAAATGATCTCCGGAACCCCAGATGACGTCTTCCCATTCGGGTGTCTTGCGGGACGGCTGGTAATTGGCACCCGGAGCATCCCGGCTTGCCCGGAAGTTCCGCAACTGCTCGCCGGCGTGCCCGAGCGTCTGACTCCAACTGCCGAAAACCCCGCCCCCGCCGACGCCGGCGATGGTGTGTTGACGGTGGAGGACCGGGAATGTGGGCGGACCCGACCACGCCGTTCGCGGCGCATTGGCACCCTTATTCTTGACCAACGTGGCCAAGCACTTACCGAGAGTATCGTCCGGCCAGAGGAACCGCAGTGCCTCGTAATGATCGAGGCTGGGAGACTGGATCGACTCGTCGGTCCACGGCTGGGGAAGCCAGCCCTCAGACCCGACGATGCGCACACCCCCGAAACCCCGCCGAGTCCGGGCTCCTATCCCGCCGTAGGCGCTGAGCAGCCACAATGAAGCCAGAGTCAGCGCGGCGGCGTTCTCGTCGGCGTTTCGGAACCGCAACTTCAGGTCGAATGTCGCCCCTGGCTGGACATAGGGACGAATGGTGGTGGCCTCCTGCAGATCGCCGAGCCCCTGCCCCAGGAGATAGACGATCCAGCGATTCATCTTCTCGAATCCCGCCTTGCGCTGCACAGGAGGATCCGGGATGCGCAGCGGGACGGGGCAAGCAGCGTCGGTGCTTCCGAAAACCGCATGCTCCAACTCGGCGAGCAGAGCCAGGTTCGGACCAGTCACGCAACCCGCGAGGGCGCGGAACCAGAAACGCATCGCGCCGCGCAGCGACGGTACCCGCACCCCCGGCTGCTCAGCGGAGGACCCTTCCGGGTCAGCACCGGCATTGAACAGCGGAGTGGTGACTTCCAAATGTAGCGTGGTCCAGGTCATGCCGATCTCTCCGATCGCCAATGCAGGTGGGCGAGACGGGCGGTCACCGGGCGGTCATCCCAGAGGATCTGGGAGAAGACACCCACCGCGAGGCACCAACAGGTGGACAACAACAGGATCATGCCGGCCTGGCCGTAACCCGAGGGAGCCCGCCACACAGCGGCCAGTTCATCGCCCTTGTCGATGAACGCCGGCGCAACAGCCACCAACCCGATCAGGCTGACCAGCAGCCCGTGCACCGCGCCGGACATTGCCACGCCGGCAGAGCGCCACAACGCCGCGACCCGGCCAACGCCATGATTGCGTGCCTCGACCACCAGGTAGCCGTACGCCGCGCCGACGAGCACGGCTGCCGCAGCCCAACCGACGCGCGGCGTCTGCCACCAGCCGGGTGGCAGGGTCAGCAGCACGGCCAGACCGAGCGCACAAGCAGCCGGCAACCGCAGTTGCCAGGGTGCGGTCCACGATGTGCCGAACGAGAGCGATCCGATACCGATCAGCAGGTAGCAGGTGGCAGCGAAGACGGTTGCGGCGTGGAACTGCAGCGTGGCGGCGGAAGCGACGGCCGCAGCCACCACCAGCACCGTGATGATCGCCAGGGCGGTCCGCCCGGCCCGGGCACGTGCCTTATCGGCGTGCAGCGCCAGACCGGCCACACCGAACATCCGGAACCGGGGCAGCAAATGCTGGTCGGTGGTCTCCTCGATGGCTGCCCGGTCCTCGGCGGTGAGCGCCGCCGACATCCCCAAGGGCCGCACCGAGAACCCCAGCGGCGCGCCGCTGTACCGTCGCGCGAACACCAGCCAGGACAGCTCAGCCTCCAACTCACTGGGCCGCGCGAAGGTCAGCAGTGGATGCGACTGGTAGCTGTTCAGGCAGGTCAGCCAGACGCGGCGGGCCTCGCGGCCACGGCCGACCAGCACGTTCCAGCCGTATGCCCCGAATACCTGGCCGATCACCCCATTCGGCCCGAAGTCCCGTTCATCCTCGGCGGGCAGCCACGGATTGATCCGCGCCGCACGAAACCGCATCGGCTCGCTCAATACGTGGAATCGCAGCCGCGCCGCGAGCGGGTAGAGCAGCTCGCGGTCACCCGCCGCAAACGTCCGGTCAGCCAGCTCACCGGTCACCGCCCGCCACGAAGCCTCCGCAATCCAGCACAGCTGGAACCAGCGGTCGGCCCCTTCGACCAAGGGGAAGTCGGCAATCAGCGCATCGGACCCGAACAGCACACCGAGCAACGCCGTTCTCCGGCCGGCCAGCAACGTGTGCAACTCGGCGATGATGGACTCGACCCGTTCAACGCTGAGACGTCCCCGCCGCGCGTCAGTGACCCGCTCCAGGCACCGGCTTACCGCCGCATCATCGGAAACACCCGCCGTGGACACCGTCCAATCCGTAGGCCGGGTCCGGACGGCGGCAGCGGCGGCACCGCCGACCAAACGCGCCCGCAGCTCCCACGAGCTACTCATCCGCCCAGCCCCTCCGGCGGGCCGTCGAACAGCGCCCGCAGGCCCTCCCCGAAAGGGGTCAGCTGCCAGGTCGAACCGTGCTTCTCGTAGGCGTAGCCGTCCAGAAAGCCGGGCCCTGAATCGTGCCGGCGCACGCCGTCCCCGTCGAATCCACGCAGTTCCTCGGCGACCATTTCCGGAGCCATCCGGCGCAGCGGCAGCCGGATCGGATCAAACTCGGTGAGCTCGTGCAGCACGACGGCGTCCACCGGCCCGGTGTCGGGCAGCGACCGCAAGCCCTCGGCAAGACCGATCAGGTAGGGGATCGCAGCCTTGAACCCACCCGACAGATAGCACCGGAACGCCTCGCCCTCGCCGGCTACTCCATAGCGTAAGGAGTGGCCGAGCGACCCGAGCCCGCGCATCGCCTCGCTGAAGCCGCGTGAATCACCGGCGTCCAGCCCTGGCACCCGGGCCAGCACCGCCTGCCCCCGGGCGGCACCGATCGGCGCGGTCGGATCAGCGAGATAGCGCACCCGGGCGAGGTCCCCGCCAGCCAGGGCCACCGCGTTCCACAGCGCGGCGGTCAGCCCGCCGGCGGTGTCCGAGGACACCAGGACAGCAACGTCGGCGACGTCCAGCGGCAGCTTGACGGCGGGATCACGGGCGAAGGTGTCGAGCTCCGCGCTGAACTGCCCCGGCCACAGGTGCGGTTGGATGCGGCCGGTGGTCTCGGCGAGCAGACCGGCCCGGTCCGAGTCCCGCGCATTGCTGCTCTCGGTGGCGAGTGCGCCGGTCAGCCAGCCACTGGCGGCTGCCCGCTCCGTGCCCAGGATCTCCCATGGCTTCTCCCGGGCAATGCTCGCGGCGAGCGAGCGATCAGCATTGCGAAGCCGCGGCCCGCCGCGCAGGGTGTCCATGAGGCTGAGCCCGACCGAGATCAGATGAATGGTCACCTGCGCCGTTCCCCGTCAGCGGTGGGAGTGATCTTCAGATAGCCGTATCCCGAGGTCGTCTTGGCTCCGGCACCGAGTTCGTCCCCCGCGGCGATCAGCCACTGCGCGGCTTGCGTCACGTCGTCCGCCACTCGGCCGACGAGATCGATGGCGAACGCCCCGGTGACCGTCAGGAAATGGACCGGAACCGGGTTGTGGTGCTCGGCCGGCGGTACCGGTGTGCGACCTGATGCCGGCGCCGTGCTCGTGTAGTACGGCTGGTGGTGCGGAGTCAGCACATCAAGCACCACATCGGCCGGCGCACCGGCCGGTATGGCGTCGAGGAAACGCACGCTGCCGCGGTTGTCGGTGGTACCGAAGATCCGGATGACGTCATCGGTGTCGGACTCGGTGAGCTGAGCCGCCCATGCGGCGGTCAGACCCTTCAGTGCCGAGCCGGGGATGATCGGCCAGCCGTAGGTGCCGTGCAGGGCCATCCCGATCTCATGCGGATTGGCCCGATTGCCCAGCCCGACCGCCAGTCGCCACTCCGGCTTGGCCCGCAGCCGGACCACCTCCTGGCCGTGCGCCCGCAGCTCGGCGAGTGCCCGCGCCCGGCGGGCAGCGACCAGCCGGACCAGCGCGCGGCTCTGCCCGAGATGCGACCTCTGCGCCCACCGCAGCAACGCCAGTTGGGCCTTGTCGTCTAGGACACCGTGGTGATCCAGCGCTGCTACCCGGCGGAGCAGGATCAGCGAGCTGGCCTCGCTGCCCAGCGCGCCGGTCTCGATGACCTTGCCCAGGGGGCCGGCGACCGCACTCATCGGCTCGCCGGGTCATCGGCCGGCTCGGCTCGCTGATAGGAGGCGTCGGCCAGCCGACTCAGCCAGCCGAGCAGCGCGGCGGCCTCGGCGCTGGCCCGGGCATAGCGGACGGTGTCCATGTTGCCGAGCTGGCTGAGCACCTCGGCGGGTCGCATGGTGGCCGGATCACCGGTGAGCAGGCCCCGGTCAGTGAGGCGCAGGCACAGGCCGTCTGCAACCCTGCCGTAGGACTCGGCCAGCGAACCCGTCGTCTTGGCTGCCACGAAGGCGTAGGTCGCCGCCAGTCCCGCGCCGTGCAGCATCGCCCGCAACTGCCGGTACCGCGTGCGTAACTCCTTTCGCAGCTTGGGGTCGATGTTGCCAGGCAGCAGACCTGCCGCCGCAGCCGCGCTACCTTGATCGACTCGTCGCACGCTCATCGGCCATCTCCGAGCAGCCGGCCCCAGACCAGTCCCTTACCCAGGGTCTCGTCCCCCCCGACCTGCAGCAGCGTGCCGTCGAGCAGCTCGCGCAGAGCGTCGCGGTTGTCCGGGGTGTCCGCGGTCCGGCGCAGCACCAGAGACGCGGCCAGGATCGTCTCCGCAGGCAGGTACTCGCTGTAGAAGGGGCCGTTCTCGACGGTCTTGGCCGAATCGAGCTGCACCCGGGCGGTCTGCTCGGTGCACTCACGCAGCAACATCGGCATGATGTCCGAACCGATGACCAGCAAGTCCGTCCCGAGCTTCTGGGCGAACGGCGTGAACGCCGAACTGGTGTCGGGGGCACCGCTGGTGCCGAGGGGGAAAGCGTCCGAAGCCAGCCGCTGCGCCCACACCTTCACCTGCGCGCTGTCGGACAGCGGCACCAGACAGGGACCGAGCACTTCGTCGGGTGCGGTGGTCCACACCGCGTCGGCGGCGGCACCCCGGTCGGACCCGACCATCGGAATCTGTGGCACCGCGGTACCCAGGTTGGTGTACTTGCGAGCCAGCCGCCCCAGCGCGATCGGCGAACTCGCCCAGGCGAACGTCCGCCGCAGGGTGGGCACGGGCATCGCGACGAGCTGCGCGTCGCCGACATTGAGCAGGCCTGGCGTGGTGCCGCCCTCATCGCTGGACTCGGCGATCCGCGATCCGAAGATCCGCTGCACGCGCGGCTCGTCCCACCGGCCCCCGGCCTCAACCGCAGCCTGGCGCAAGGCGCCCTTCAGGCTCTGCCCCCAGATCACCGGATAGCCGGTGGCAGCCTCCCGCTGCACTGGCAGATCGAGCACATCGACGCTGTCGGCGGCACCGGCATGCACCGGCGACTCGGCGTAGAGATACAGCAGGAACTCCGTCACGCTGTCACATCCACTTCCCTGTCAGCACGAGCCCGAAGCCGGCTGTCCGTAGTCGATCATCTGCCGCGCGGCCATACGCGGTGCCGTGCACCCCGGTGGCCCACTCAGCGGCGCGGTCCTGGTCGTCGAACTGGAGCAGGTACACCGAGCCGGCCGGCGCCGCCCACCGCAGAACCCGGTCGTCCTTCCAGCGGGGGCCGGGTGTGGTGGTCGCGACGGGCTGGGGCTCACCGGCCGCGGCGGTGACCAGCCGCGCCCCGTCGGGGATCGGAATTCGCCACCCACCCGGCCAGATCGCCGGAGTGGCCAGGTACACGAGCACCCGCCCACCCGGAAAGCTCGACGGCGGCGCAGGCAGCTCGATCCGGTCAACCGTCTCGACGTCCGCGAGCCGCCCGCGACCCCCGAACGGCACCGGCCCCGTGGCGAGCCGATCCCAGCCCACCGGGAGCACACAACCCGCCGCAAACGCCCAGCCCGGATCGGGCCGCAGGTGGGTCGCCTGGTAGAGGTAACCCGGCTTGGCGCTGCGGTCGGCCTCGCGGGCCAGGCCGACCCGGGGCTCGGGGTGCAGCGGGTCGGCCAGGTGCAGGTCCGCCTTCGGGGTACCAGTTGCGGCAGGCAGCGTTCCCGCCAGGTAGCCGGCGAGCTGATGAGCGGGCAGCCAGCCGGGCAGGTCCTCGGTGCGGCCGATGTCGTCGGGCGGCAGCAGCCAGTGCTGGACGTCGAGATCGGTGCTCGCGGTCCCGGCGGACTCGGGCGCCAGGCGGTAGACGTACGACTCGTCGACATTCGTCTGACAGACCAGGTCCAGCGGCACCGGGAAGTACGACTCCCACCTGCTGCCCAGGTTCACCGCCAGCACCGGGCCTCGGACCTCGGTGGGCTCGGCACCGAACGCGGCACCGGTCGCTCCGGCGAGCGTCGTCGGTGCCGGCCGAACAGTGTGGGCATTCGTCTGCGCCCCGGCGTCGAAGCCTCGGCCATCCCGGATGAAGAGGGTGTCCCGGGGAGTGAACGCCAGCCAGGTCACCCCGGCGTTCCGGCTCACCGCGCCTCCTGACGGAGGAACACGCCGACCCGGGCGATCCGGTCGGGACGGCTCTGCCCGCCTAACTCCATCTGCCCGCCTAACTCCAGCAGGACGGTGGCAGCCTCGTTCGCCGCCTCGGCGCGCCCCGCTGTCTCGCCGGCCAGGTGACGCCGGACCAGCCGGGTGACCTCCAAGCGATGCAGTGCCTGGTCGCGCCGATATAGACCGGCCAACTCGGTGGCGTCGCGCTCCAGGTCAGCCACCAGGCCCGGGGACAGCGGATGCGTGGCGTCCCGGCCGAACACGTCGAACATCGCCGCCGCACTCCTGCCATTCGGACCAGACCACGGCTGGACGGAGAACTCCCGTACTCCCGAACGGCGCAGGTAGCCCACGGCGAGGGCGTGTTTCCCATGCACCTGCTCCTTCGCGGTTTTCAGCAGCTCACGAGCCCAGGTCAGGGCCAGTTGCAAGCCCGCCTGGTAGTGAAAGAACAGCACCGCTGTGCTCGCAGTCGGTAGCTCCGGCGGTATCAGGTCATGGCATGCCTGAGCGGCGGCCAGCGCAGTCGCTGCTGGGGTGAACGCGAGCAGGTCATCGCCACCCACGTAGACCGGTACCCCGAGGAGGTCGCCACGGCGCAGCGCCTTCCGCTGCTCCGCGGCGACCTGACCCAGCAGGCCCGAGACACTCCGGTGCGCGTCCGGCTCCACCGCGAGGGTGGCGTTCGCAGTGTTCACGCCCTCGCCACCGAGGAACCTGCCCATGGCGTCCAGATCCTGCACGACGATCGCCAAGTAGCCGGCGGGGCGAGGGATGCCGTGCTTATCGACCAGCTTCATGAGCCGATCCAGGGCCTCCCGGCCGTTGCGAGCCACGTCGTGCAGCTCGTCGGCGTCCCGTCCGGTGTCTCCGGCCAGCGTCCTCGGCTGCCATCGCTCCGGGTACACCCAGGGTCCGCCAGACCGGGAGAACCACCGGACGGCCGGACTGTCTCCCGCCGGCAGCCCCGGCACCCGGCTCTCACCCGGTGCATCGACTGCCCTGACCGCACCGTGCAACGCGGTGATGGCCGCGTTGATCTCATCCTGCGCAGCGATGACCAGCACCCGGCGCCGGAACGGTGCGGACGCGATCGACAACGTCGAGGGGAACCCGTCGCCGCCTTGAATGTGCCGCCAGCGCCGCTTCACCCAGTTCGTGGCGCTCAGCGTCGCCCGCTCGTGATCTTTGAGGTTGGGCGGCGGAATCCGTTCGGCGGGCCAGCGCGGGCTGAGCGTGCAGATCGAATGCCCCCCCACTCCTGCGACTCGAAATCGCGCACCCGCCGCCGTGCGGTCAGCAACGTCTGCGCCTGAGCCCACTGCCACCCGTAGCCCCGGCCGTCGTCGGGCACGCACACCCACCGCGCATTCGGCATGCCGGGTGTCACGGCGCCGGAACGCTCGAGAACCGTGCTCAGCAGCCGGTCCCACTCGCGCTGGACGGCTGCCGTGGCCTCCCGGGCGATCGGTGCTCCGGAGCCTGCGGGAGCGAGCACTACCACCCGGTTCGGCATCCCGTCCGGATCGCCGATCTCAGCCGGGATCACCAGCTCGCCACCCTGGTCACGGCAGGACGTGGCGGCCACCTCAGCGAGACGAGCGACGATCTCGCTGCCTGCGCGGCCGTCGGCGAGCGACCTCGCCTCGCTGATCAGCCGCTGAACCCCGGGCAAGGAGATAACCACAAGATCCCGTAATGGTGACTGCGCTGCCATGCCACCCCCTCGCGATTGTGACGTCGCGTGACGTCACAACACGCATCGGTGATCGGTTCACCCCCGTTACGGCGCGTTCATATCACACTGGGTCAGTGCATAGCAGCGTTGGGTGGCAGCTACCGTGTTCATCTCATGTTGAGACCTTGAGCAGCGGCAGGAGCCCGGCGAATGCCTACCAGCCTCACCCTGCGCATGACTGAGCCGGCGGTCCCGCCGTACCCGGCACACCTGCACGCGGCGGCCTGCCTGCTGTTCGAGCAGACCGAGACCGACCACGCGGCTCAGCGCAAGCCGTTCGCCGTGGGGGCGCCGGTCGCCGAGAACGGGACGGTCACCTGGCGGCTGGGGTGGCTGCCGGATACGGCAGTCCCCGCCTCGTGGCCGCCGCACGAGGTGCGCCTGGGCGAGTCCACCTGCCGGGTCCTCGATGCCCGCGCGCGGCACTGCTCGTTCGCCGCACTCGCCGCGTCCAGACCGATGGTGCGCGGGCTGTTGCGCTTCGTGACGCCCACCTATTTCTCCCGTAACGGGCGCGACGTGCCGCTGCCCGATCCCGTGCTCGTGCTGCGGTCCCTGCTGCAGCGCTGGAACGCCTTCGCCCCGGCCGGCCTGGCGATCGATGACGACCTCAGCCACGCGGTGCTGAGCGCGGTGCTGCTCAGCGATGCCTCGGTGCACACCCTGCGCGTGCAGGTCGGGCGGATCGCCTGGCAGACCGGCTTCGTCGGCGACGCCGAACTCGGCATCACCCGCACGGCAGCGCCCGGCGTCAGTACCGTGTTCGCCGCGTTGCTGCACTTCGCCACGATCGCCGGGGTGGGCGCCCAGACCACCTACGGTTTCGGCGAGGTCTCCCCCGGCCAGCTCCATGGGCATCCCCGGCCGCGCCGCACCGGCGCCTCTGCCGCGAGTCCGCCCCTGGCCACGGTCTGATGCCACACCCGTACAGCCCGCCGCCGAACGGCCGTTTTCCGCCCCGGTCCTCGCACGCGCATCTGCCCAGCTCAGCGCCCCTCTCCCAGGCTCTCGAACGACCTCGGCGACTCCCCCATGATCACTATTGGCACGGTCCTCGCAACCGGCTATTATCACCGCAGCTCACCGGCCCTGCCAGACCCCCAGCCGTCGCTAACACCCGCCCGATCAAGAGGGCATAGAAACGTCAACCGTGCCCACATCCTATGAGCAATTGACTGGTCGCTAACACCCGCCCGATCAAGAGGGCATAGAAACGCACACGCATTTTGGTATGCCGCATTTGCAGTCTCGGTCGCTAACACCCGCCCGATCAAGAGGGCATAGAAACGGATGATCCTGAACCCAGGAAATCTCGCGGTCAGCGAGTACCAGGTCGCTAACACCCGCCCGATCAAGAGGGCATAGAAACATGCCGAAACTCGCCAATCCGTGAACACCGAACAGCAAGTCGCTAACACCCGCCCGATCAAGAGGGCATAGAAACGCCACATAGAGCACGACCCCGCCTTGTTGAACAACCAGGGTCGCTAACACCCGCCCGATCAAGAGGGCATAGAAACAATGCACAGGCATGCGCCTGCACAACCGAGCAGCCCGTCGCTAACACCCGCCCGATCAAGAGGGCATAGAAACGTGGAGGACGCTCAGGACATCCGCGAGCGGGAGTCGCTAACACCCGCCCGATCAAGAGGGCATAGAAACACCGCCGCCGCCACCGCCGCGCCCGCGAAAACCGTCTCGTCGCTAACAACCGCCCGATCAAGAGGGCATAGAAACCCGTCGTTGTTGCTGGCCACGTCGCAGCCGTACGGTCGCTAACAGCTGCCCGATCAAGAGGGCATAGAAACATGCGGTCGTTGTCGGCGACCATGGGCTGCGCGTCGCTAACAACCGCCCGATCAAGAGGGTGTAAAAAGAAACGTCAGATGCTCGTGGAGTTGGGAACACCGGTGACGCTCCCGGGACGGGGGCGAATGTTTGGCACGGGCGCACACGCTGCGGCTCGGTAGTTCCGCGTCGGAATCCCGTACGACGGAACGCAGCATCACGTGACCGCCAATCACGACCCACCGTGCAGATCCGGTTCGAGTCAAGATCGGCGAGTAAGTGAGTGCGCTGGCCCTACGGCGAGTACCCCCAACGGGGCCTGCAGCACTCACTGGTTCATGTTCGACAGGGCGGCATTTCGGTTACGAGCGCGTCACTCAGGAGTCCGCGAGGATTGCGGCCGCCACACTCCCAGCGTCCGCTTTGGACAGTCGTACGCCGAACTTGCCGAAACCGTGCGGGTACAAGGCCCACGTCCCGCCGAACTCGTGCACTGCGACGACGGTGCACCGGGCGCCGTCGTCGGTGCGCTTGCCGGCCACGACCACCCGGCCGCGCTCGTTCTCGCGCTGCATCACGGTGCGCTCTTCTGCGTCCATGACGGTCCCCTCTCGCGTGGAAGTCGCCGCCCGGCCCGGATTCGGGCACGGGCCGGGCGGCCGCACCAACCGCCAACGGCTGACGTGATGGCAAGCCTGGCATTGGTACGTACCAGAACAATATGTGCCAATGGGTGAATTGCCCGAAAAGGTGGTTACCCTGAGTGATTCGATCCGTCGCTACACTGCCCGCCATGCCCACCAGCCCCACCGTGCGACGCCGGCGGCTGGCCGCTGAGCTACGCAGGCTGCGATCCGCCGCGGACCTGACGATCGCCCAGGTCGCTAAGCGGATGGACTGCACCCATCCCAAGATCAGCCGCATCGAGAACGGGCACCGAGCGGCCAGCCTGGCCGACGTGCACATGCTGCTCTCGATCTACGGCGTCACCGGCCACGAGGCCGAGCGCCTCATGGCACTCGCGAAGGACTCCCGCAAACGTGGCTGGTGGCACACCTACCGCAACCTGCTGCCCGAGTGGTACGAGACCTACGTCGGGCTCGAAGCCGAGGCCGCCTCGATCCACACCTACGAGGGCGAGGTCATCCCCGGGCTGCTCCAGACCGCCGACTACGCACGCGCCCTGACCCGCGCCACCCTCATTACCGCCAACGACGAGGACATCGAGCGCCGTGCCGAGCTGCGCATCCAACGCCAGCAGCGCCTGACCGGACCCGAGCCGGTCGAGCTGTGGGCGGTGATCTCCGAGGCTACGCTGCGCAGACCGGTCGGCGGCACCGCCGTGCATGTCGCGCAGTTGGTGCACCTGGCCAAGATGAGCGAGCTCAGGCACGTGATGGTGCAGGTCATGCCGTTCGCCGCCGGAGCCCACCCGGCCATGGCGGGAATGTTCACCATCCTGCGGTTCCCCGAGCACTCCGACCAGGATGCGGTCTACCTGGAGACCCAGGTCGGCGGGCTCTACCTCGAAGAACTGACCGAAGTCGAGCACTACGCGCGGATGATGGATCATCTTCGCGCGATGGCCGCCGACCCGGCACGATCCAGAACCATGATCCGGCAGATAGAACGGGAGTTCGCCCATGAACGATGACCGCCGCAACTGGCGCAAGAGCAGCTACAGCCAGGGTGAAGGTGCGTGCGTGGAGGTCGCCGACCTGTCCGACGGTCATCGCGCCGTCCGCGACTCCAAAGACCCCTCCGGACCGGCTCTGGTATTCACCCCGGGCGAGTGGGCCGCGTTCACCGCTGGGATTCGTGACGGCGAGTTCGACTGACGCCCGAAGCGGCTCCGCCTCAACGGGTTCCTCGGCGTCACCCGAACGGGCAGCATCAGCGCTGCCGTCCTCATACCCGTACAGCCCGACGCCGGAGGGCCGTTTTTCGCTTCGGTCCTCGCACATGCATGTGCGCAGCTCAGAGCCCTTGTCGCTATCTCTGGGACGGTCTCCGAGGCCCTCCCAAGATCACTATTGGCGCGGTCCTCGCAACCAGCTACTATCACCGCAGCTCACCGACCCTGCCAGACCCCCAGCCGTCGCTAACAGCCGCCCGATCAAGAGGGCATAGAAACGTCATCGCCGATCATTCCCCTCGCGCTTGATCTCCCAGAGTCGCTAACAGCCGCCCGATCAAGAGGGCATAGAAACTGCAAGCCGAGAAACTTCACGAGGGTGGTCCACTCGGGCAGCTGTCGCTAACAGCCGCCCGATCAAGAGGGAAGGAAACCGCTCACTCGCGCACTATGATCACGGGGGTGGCGCGATGCATCACGAGCGCATGGAGATCGCCGGGATCACTGGTAAGCAGTTGATCTTCCGGCAGTGCCACCATTGTGATCAGCGCATCGACGGCATCAGCCGTGCCGCTGGCCGCGAGCAACTCGCCGGCTGCGTGTGCCTCGCGGAGGCCAGTGCTACTGACCTCGACCATCGAAAGCAGCCAGGCGAGGCGAGCCTGCCGAGCACCTCCACGCCAGGCCTGCGCCACCACCGGTGCCGCAGTAACGAGTGAAGCGCCCGCTCGGCGGCCGAGTTCGATCAGCCCAGCCACCCGCCGGTCGTTCCGGTCAATGGTGACAAGAGCGCCGGCGTCGAAGACGAGGTTCAGGCCGCAGACTCCTCGGTCCGCCCAGGCGCGAGGTAGGGCACGCCCGCCTCTGCCGCGAGCGCTCGCAGTTCGTCTTCGTCGAAGGCGCCATACTCTGCCTGATGCTCAGCGAGCCAGGCGTCGACCAGACGAGATCGAAGCCACCCGGTGAGGGCCTCGGCGACGACCGCAGAGAACGACAGACCAGTTATCGCAGTGTCAATGGGGTCGCGCACACCGTAACGGGTATGGCAGCGCTGACGATCCGATACGTGAGGGGTCGTGCACGTGAAGGAGGTGGTCGGCGTGGGTGTGCTGTACGCGCGGGCCTTCTCTCAGCAGGCATTGCTCGATGCGTGGGAACAAGTTCGGGATTCGGCGCTGGCCGATGGCCGTCCGGATCGGGAGGTCAACACTTTCGAGAACGACGCCGCGCGTCGGGTGATGGAGTTGTCGACGGCGCTGGAACTCGGAGAATGGCGGCCACAACCGGCGTTTCGCATCGAGATACCGAAATCTTCTGGCGGTATTCGGAAACTCAGCATTCCTACACTGGCTGATCGGGTGGTCGAGCGGGCATTGCTGGCCGTGCTCGACCCGGTGATAGATCCGCGCCTGCTGCCGTGGAGTTTCGCCTACCGGCGCGGCCTCGGCGCCAAAGATGCGGTCGCCGCGCTGACCGATGCCCGGGACAGCGGCTGCACCTGGGTGGCTCGCGCCGATATTCGCGACTGCTTCGACCGTATCCCGCAGTGGGAGGTAATGCGCAGGCTGCGGGAATGCGTCGACGACGAGCGGGTGGTGCACCTGGTCGGTCTGCTGCTGGACCGGCCGGTGAGTGGCGAACGCACGGCACCACCCGACCGGGGTCGCGGGCTGCACCAGGGCAGTGCGATATCACCATTGCTGAGCAACCTCTATCTGGACATGTTCGATCGACGCATGTTGGACGCGGGATTTCGGGTGATCCGCTATTCCGACGATTTCGCCATCCCCGTGGACAGTCGCGTCGACGGGGAGCGGGCTCTCCAGGCCGCTGGTACTGAACTGGAGGACCTGCGCCTGGAGCTCAATTCGGGCAAGTGCCGCGTGCTGTCGTTCGATGAAGGGGTGCCGTTCCTCGGCGAGACGGTCACCGCGTCGACCCTGGGCACCGCGGAGCGGCTGTCTCACCCGCTGGAGACCACCGTCTACATCAACCATCAGGGCAGTCTGGTGCGCACCCGAGGTGACCGGCTCGTCGTCACCGACGGGGACGAGTCGCTGCTGCGGCTGAGCCTGCGCCGGGTCCGGCAGGTGGTCTGTTACGGACGGGTCGGGTTCACCACCGCGTTTCTGCACCGCGCCGTTGAACGCGGCATCGAGGTGGTGCTGCTCACCGAGCAGGGCACGTTGGGTGGCCGCCTCACCGCGCCGTCCACGTCAGATCCCTCGGCCCGGCGAGCGCAGTACCGCGCCGCCGACGATCCACCCCGAGCCCGTCGGCTCGCCACCGGCTTCGTGCACGGCAAGATCGACAACATGCGGGTGACCCTGCTGCGCACCGCACGCCGACAGGACGACGCAGCAGCAGCTGTGGCCGCCGACCGGCTGGCGACCTCAGCCGATGAGCTGGCAACGGCGCCTGCGCTGGACACCGTGCTCGGGCTGGAGGGCAGCGCCACCAGACACTACTTCCAGGCGCTGGTCAGCATCGTCGACCCGATCTGGGTCTTCACTTCCCGGCAGCGCAGGCCCCCGCCGGACCCGATCAACTCGATGCTCTCCTACGGTTACACCCTGCTCTGCCACGAGGCCGTCGCGGCCCTGGAGGCCGCTGGGCTGGATCCGATGGTCGGCTTCCTGCATCAGCACCGCTGGGGCCGCCCGGCGCTGGCCCTGGACCTGATGGAGGAGTTCCGCCCGGTCACCGTCGACGTCGCCGTGTGGCGGTGCGTCAGCGCGCGGCAGGTCCGCCCGGAACAGTTCAGCACCGAAGACCCCGCCCTGGGCTGCCGGATGGGCGCCGACGCCAAACACACCTTCCTCGCCGCCTACGAGCGACGGATGCTCACCCTGACCACCCATCAGGAGAGCGGCCGGCGAGTGTCCTTCCGGGTTGCACTGTCCCTGCAGGCCAAGGCACTGGCCCGCACCCTGCTCGACCCCTCCGAGCCCTACCTGCCGCTGCGGTGGAAGTGAACCGGCCGTGATCGTCGTCGTCGCCTACGACATCACCGACGACGGCCGCCGGGAGGACGTGGCGATGCTGCTGTCCGGCTACGGGCCTCGCGTGCAACTGTCCGTCTTCGAGTGTGAGGTCCGCTCGGTTGAGGAGCTACGCGTGTTGCGCGCCGAACTGCGCGCCCGCATCGACACCCTCGAAGACCAGGTGCGCATGTACCCGACCACTGTGCAGACCTTCTCCGAGCGCTACATCATCGGAGCCCGCACGGTGGAAGAGCGCAGCGACTACTGGATCGTCCGGTAACCGTCACAATCGCCCGGAACGCTGGACAGTATGCGCACCCCTTGGGTCAGCCCGCACCGGCCGAAGGAGCGCGGATGGGACGCCTGATCATCCTCGACGCCTCCGTCCCCGTCGAGCACCTGCAGGAGTGCTCCCAGGCGGGCGAAGCTGTGGTTGACCGTGCCCGGCTCACCGCGAGTCTCCCGGCGTCACCCGTACAGCCCGACGCGAAAGGGTCGTTTTTCGCCTCGGTCCTCGCACCTGCATGTGCGCAGCTCAGCGCCCGTTCCCCCGCCTCAGGAACGGTCCGCCGGGCCTTCTCAAGATCACTATTGGCGCGGTCCTCGCAACCGGGTACGATCACCGCAGCTCATCGACCCTGCCAGACCCCCAGCCGTCGCTAACAGCCGCCCGATCAAGAGGGCATAGAAACGAGCCCGCAGTTCGTCCAGAATGGACTTACCGGGAATACACCCCCCACGTCGCTAACAGCCGCCCGATCAAGAGGGCATAGAAACTATACAGCCCTCGTCTAGATAGCGCCCGAAGGCCTTAAGCTGGTCGCTAACAGCCGCCCGATCAAGAGGGCATAGAAACTCAACAGCAGCCAGGAATACAGCATCGGATGGTTTGCTGTCGCTAACAGCCGCCCGATCAAGAGGGCATAGAGATCTGCCCGGACAGCTCTCGGAAAGTCACACCACGACAGCTTCGATCAGCCGATTCAAGTCGGCGAAGGCAGCGAGAGCGCGGTGACGGAATGCGGGCCGGATCAACTGTCGGCCATCCGCGTCGATAGCGGAAAGGGTGCCTGCGTCGAGGACGAGGTTCTGGCCGCCGGGTACTCGGTCGGCCCGGGTGCCGGGTAAGGCGCGTCGGCGCAATCAGAGCTGTATCAGCCCTGTTCGAAGTCGGTCCTATGCCGGCAGCGGCTAGTCGTAGATCCCCTCCACCCGCCAGCGGCCGGTCACGCAACCCAGCAGCACCGCGAGCGGCTCACCGGTGCGCCCGGGTTCGGCGTCGAGCACCGCCTGCAGCCGCGCGCAGCGCCGCCCCCCGCCGGGCTCCCACCAGCGTTCCTCGACCGGCCACGGACCCGCCCAGGACAGCACCCGGCGCGGCGGGCGGCCGTCCAGCGCGACCCGGTGCGGGACCGCGCTGAGCACCCCGCGCCCGCTCACGCCGACGATGCGCCCGGCGTCGTCGAACACGTCCGCGGGCAGCGGGCGGGTGGGTACCCGGGACGGGGACGGCGCGGGCAGCCTCCCCGGCCAGGGCAGTTCGGCGCCGAGCCGCGGGTCCAGAGCGGGACGCGCCGGGGTCGGGTCGTCGCCCCAGGGCACCAGGCGGATCCGGCCGGCCGGGCCACGGCCGCCGCCGGGTACCCCGGTGAACACCGAATCGGGCCCGAGCATCCCCTGCACCCGCACCAGCGCGCGCCCCGCCCGCTCGTCGTCCTCCCCCGACTCTCCCCACAGCCCGCGCTGCAGCGCCTGCCCGCCGATCACCTCCTCGGGGATCAGGTGCAGCAGCGTGATGCCGGCACTGGGCCGGGCACTCCGGGAGGTCAGCCAGCCGTCGAGCTGCCAGCGCACCCGGTCGGCGATGCCGGACGCGGTCAGCGGCTCGGCGCAGCGCCACACTCGGTACAGCTCCTCCCCCGCCTCGGTGCAGGCCCGCACGCCGAGCCGGACGCAGGCCAGGCCGCGGGCGGCCAGCGCGGTGTGCAGTTGCTCAGCGGGTTCCCGGGAGGCGAAGGCCGCGGCGTCGACCCGGTCCACCGGCGGGTCGAGCGTGCGGGTGACGGTGAGGTCGGCCTGCGGGCGGCGGCGGGCCAGCGGACGCTCGTCGAGCCCCCGGGCCAGCCGGTGGGCGCGCACTCCTTCCGGGCCGAACCGGGAGGCCACATCGTCGACGGGCAACGCGGCGAACGCGCCCAGGCTGCGCAGTCCCAGCCGGTGCAGCAGCTCCACCAGAGCGCGGCGATCCACTCCTGTGCCGGGCTGGTTCAGCTCCCCGATGCCCAGTGTGGCGAGGAAGCCGGCCGACCCGCCCGGGGGCACCAGCAGTCCCCGGCGCGCGGCCAGGGTCGCCGGGAACAGGCCGTCGGCGATGCCGACCTGGCACTGCACCCCGGCCTGCGCCGCGACCACGTCGACGATCCGCTCGGCCACCGCGGGTTCGCCGCCGAAGTACCGGGCAGGGCCGCGGGCGGGCACCGCGACCAGTCCGGGGCGCACCATCTCCACCCCGGGCGCCAGCGCCTCCACCGCCACCACCACCGGCTCGAACGCCCTGGCGTCCCGGTCTGGGTCGTCGGCCAGCACGGCGAGTTCGGGGCAGCGGCCCTGCGCCTCCCGGCGGCGTTGCCCTCGGCGCACCCCGTGCGTCCGGGCGGTCGCCGAGCAGGCCACCACCCGGTTGGCCGCCACCACGGCCGCCGGGATCTGCGCGGTCAGCCCCTCGGCGGCCGCCCCCGCCACCACCGGCCAGTCCGGGCACCACACCGCAACTACCCGTCGCATCGTCCGCACCGCAACCCCGATATCGTCCCGGGCTCAGCCCACCGCTTTGATCGCCCGGGCCGCCGAAGACCCGCTATCGGGGTCGAGCATCGGCGCCGTGGCGGGCAGCTGTGCCACTGCGCCGCCGGGGCCGGGCAGCAGCAGCCGGGCGGTCCGGGGCCGGGCCGCGGCGCCCCGGCCGGTGACGTGCACCTGCACCTCTCGGCTGCGTAATCGCCCTGCGCCCGCCTCGGACCCATGCCAGGCGCCGGTCCGGCAGCGCAGCTCGACATCCGCGCCCGGCCACGGACCGAGCGGCAGCAGTACCGCGCCGCGCTGCCGCGCCCTGGCGACCAGTGAGCGCCGCGCCCCGTCGGTTATCCGGTCCGCACCGGCCAGCGCCACCAGGCCCACCCCGTCGAGCAGGGCCGCGACCACCGGTGCCGGATCCGGCCCCGACCGGGGGATCAGCGCCAGCCGCTGCACCGCCACCCCTGCCTCAACCGCAGCCAGCACCCCGAGGTCACCGATACCGACCACCGCGGCCCAGGCGCCTTGCGCGGTGGCCACGGCCAGCAGCGCCAGCAACAACGCCACCGAACCGCGCACCGCAACCACCGACCCCCGGCGCAGCCCGCCGCCGGGAAGCAACGGCGCGAGCGGTTCGGCCACCGGGAACGTCGGCCGGCCGCCGGGGACATCGAGCCGTTCCCTGAGCGCCGACGCCACCCCGGTGACCGGCCACGGCGACACCGACGCGACACCCCCTCCTGCCATTCGGCAGCCTCCTCCCGCAGTGGGTGCGCGCCGACGCTGCCGCACCCGGACCCGCTGCGGGGAAGGCAGCGTAATCGAACAGATGTTCGATTACGACTAGTGAACCCGATCAGTCGGGAGCCGTCAACCGAGCGTCTGACTCACTGTGCATGAGCGCCGGACACACTGTGCATGAGCGCACGACACACCGGGCATGAGCGCACGACACACCGGGCATGAGCGCACGACACACCGGGCATGGGGGACGGACACGCCGGGTGGGTGGGTGGGTGGGTGGGTGGGTGCAGCGGCTCAAGATCCGCAGAGGGTCAGTGCGGACGGTGGGCGGCGGTGCTCGGGGGACGGGGCGGGCTCGATTCCGAGTTCGGCCATGCACCGCGCGTAGTAGGCGTAACGGGCTCGGGCCTGCCCGTGCCGACCGGCTTCGGCCAGCACCGCAGTCATCCTGAGGTGGGCTTGCTCGTCATACGGGTCATGCTCCAGCACCCGCAGATAGCACCACACCGCAAGGTTGACATCACCGTCGTCGGCTGCGGCGTCGGCGAGCGTCATGGCCACCGCGCGGTAGGCGGCCCTGGCCTGCTCGCGCAGCGAGACGGCCCAGTCCTCGTAGGGGTCCTCCTCAAGGAAGTCCCCGGCGTAGAGCGCCTCGGCCAGCCGAAGTTCGGGGAGGACCTGCCGCCCGGGTGGTCGGCCCGCGACCCGGCTCGCCGCCGCGAGGAACTCCTCCACGTCGATGCGCAGATTGGTCAGCGCCACCACCTGATTGTCCGAATGCACGAAGTGATCCGGTTCGTACCGCCGTTCGGGATCGAGCACGGCGCGCACCGTGGACAACGCGACGGACAAGCGGTTGGCACAACGGGCGGGATCCTCCGCAGGCCATAACGTCTCGATCAGCACCTCGCGCGGAGTCGGCCTGCCGCGCTTGCTGATCAGCAGCTTGAGCAGGTCGCGAGCCTTCTTGGAATGCCACTCCTTCGAGCGCACCGGCTGGCCGTCGCGGAGTATGCAGAACCCGCCCAAGGTGCGCACCTGCACGGTGCGGCACGGTAGCGAGATAGCGCTGAGCAGCCCGAGGGGTGGAACCGTCTCCCGTACGCCCAGCGCCGCCAGGCGTTGCTCGGCAGCGGTGATCTCGGACTCGCGGGCACCGGTGATCCTGGCCTGTGCAACGGCGTTGCGGGCCGACGCGATGCGGCTGCCGGTGTCCGCCCAGATCCTCGCCGCCTCGCGCAGTCCGGACAACGCATCAGCGGGGTCGGCATTCGCGGCAGCCCGCAGTTCGAGCGCTTCGGCCAGCCCTACGCGGTACCAACCCGCCTCGGCGACCTCCGCCGCCTCGGTGGCCCACCGAACCGCACAGTCGGCCGCTCCCCTGGCGAGCGCGACCCAGCCCGCCGCGAGCAGCGCGACCACCCGCTCGCTGCCGCTGCCACGCCCGCACGCCACGGCCCGATCGGCGAGCCGAGCCGCGCGCTGCGGGTCGTCGGCCACGAGCACCCTGGCCAGCCCGGCCAGTGCCGTCACCAGAATCCGGCGGTCGCCCAACCGCTCGGCCCAGAACACGGACTCGGTGTAGGCCGATCGAGCCAGCGCAAGATCGCCCCGCTCCTGGTAGGCGGCGGCCAGGCCGAGCAGAGGCAGCGCGACGTCCCGGCTCCCGATGCGCTGACACGCCGTCTTGGCCGCCTCGAAGTCGGCGATCGCCTCGTCGAGCCGGCCCAGGCGCAGCCGAGCGACGCCGCGGTGGTAGCGGCCGTGTGCCAGGGCCGGCCGGTAGCCGATGCGCTCAGCGTGTTCGACGGTCCCGTCCAGCTCCCGCACCGCCTCGCCGTAGCTGCCCTGGTCGATCTGTTCGGCAGCGCGATGAATCCGAACGAGCATGGTCCGCACCCCGTCGTCCGCGTTGCCCTGCGCGGGCAACGCCCGGCCGAGGCCGGTGAGGAAGCGCGCGGTCCGGTCGGGTTCGTCGAGCGCGGCCGCACAGTCCAGCGCCTCCAGCAGATGGCCGTTGTCGGTGAACCAGCTCATCGCGCATCGCCGTACCCGCCGGTGCACCTCGGGTGGTATCCGGCTCAGCGCACACACCCGGACCAGCGCTCCGAGTGAGTACCAGCTCTGCCTGCTGGGGTGCGAGTGCACGAACAGCCTGCCCCGGGCCAGCCGGGCAAGCTCGGCCTCGTCGATGTCCACCCCGAGCACCTGGCAGAGCTCGGCGGTGAACCAGGGCAACGGAGCAACTCCGGTCAGCAGCGCCTGCAGCGACGGGCCGGCGGTCCCGAACACCTCCTCCGCGAGATAGTCGGCCAGCGGACCACCCGGCCCCCGCAGCACCGCGAGCGCAGCGACTCGCTCGGCCGGATCGTGACGACGCAGCCACTGCACCGCCAGATGGGTGGCCGCAGGCCAGCCGTCGGTGATGTCGTGCACCTGCCGCGCGAGCGAGCCCGGCTCGACGTCGCCGAGCACGCCGGC
>JBOHGD010000071.1:0-24918 GCA_050699955.1 Pseudonocardiaceae bacterium
ATCGTGGTGCCGTCGCGAGTCCGACCAGCCGCCTCGTTTGTAGTTGAACGTCCCAAGTCGGATGTGCTGGGTTGTCACTGCCGGACCATTCCTGGGTTTGTCATTGAGCTCTTCGTCAGTCACGATTCGCCTGCTGGGCGCCTGGGGGACGATCTGCTCGCCGCGTCAGGACCGGGGGAGCCGCCGGCGTGGTGATGTTGACGGTCACGGCGGGGGTCACATCTGGGTGAGCAGCCGGTCGGCTAGGCGTCTGGCGCGGGCGTGTCGGTGCTCCGGTGGTGGCAGCTTGATCGACAGGGGGCGCTGGTCGCGTCGGTCGACGCGTAGTGCGGGTGGGGCGGGGAAGGGCTCGGTGGGGGAGCCCGGGTGGGCTGGGTGCGGCAACCGCAGGAGTGCCCGCAGGGTGTCCTCGGCGGGTCCCTGGTATGCCCAGACCGCTAGTTTCGGGGCGAACACGTCCACCGAGCGGCCCTCTTGCCTCAGGATCCTGGCCGCGGTGATCCGCTCATAGTTACGGATCGTGACGAGGTCGACGAATCCGGGCCACTCGTAGTAGGCCAGCAGCAGGACAGGGTCGGTGCGGGGTCCGCAGCAGTAGCGGACGAACCCGTCACCGACGATGTCGGTGTGCAGCTTGCGCAGCTGCGATGTCCAGATGACACCGGTGTCGGGGTTCGTGAGCTGGCTGGTCACCAGTTCACCTCGTTCAGTGCACGCAGGCACGCCTGGCAGGGTGGGCAGATCGGTAGCGCCCCGAACGGGCGCCGGGTCCATAAGTGGTGAGTCTCATCCCAGTCGGTGATCCCAGGATCGCGCCCGTTCCAGCGGCCGGAGACACCCAGGGTGTGGGTGGCGGGGGCGATGCGCTGGCCGCGGGCGACCGCGCCGATCGTGGTGTCGCGCAGCTCGGTCCAGTCGATATCCGGTGTGGTGGTTCCGAGAGTGGTCATCTCGCCCGTACCTCCCCGTTGGTGATCGTGTGTTGATCACAGCAAGGCGGGGGCGGGCTCCCAGGTTCACCTGCGATACCGCGGTCGGTCTGGCGGCGGCTGGTCGTGTCGTGCTATAGGCCGACGTGGTCGGCGCGCTCTATATCACGGTGAGGCGGGGGGCGGTACCCCGGTCTGCGTTATCCCTGACGCGTTGGTCGCGTGGAGTCCTGCTGATGTGATCATCATGCGATGCCTGCCCACCCAATCTGTTGCAGACAGGCTGGTCATCAGTGCCGTTGTGTGGATTGGTCCGTCAGCGAGTTGCGGTTCCGGAGGGGAGCGACATGCACCGCCTGATTACCAGCCCGTTCCTCGGGGAGTATCTGGTCACGCGCCCGGACAGTGAACGTGGTCTGCGGGTCCCGCGGGGCCGTTACCGGGAGCTCGCCACGGTTGAGGCCGCTGCGTGGGTTCCGGAGTGGCTGGTCGACGCGGCGCGCCGCTGCTGGGGCCTCGATGTCGCTGGGCGGACGGTCGGCGACACGGTGCTGGTGCGAGAGGAGTCCCGGTTTGGCATGGGCCGGGCGAGCTACGAGCTCAATCTGGGCTGCAACTATGACTGCCCGATGTGCTATCTCGGGGTTAAGCGCTTCGACGGGCTGGACTGGGACGGCCGGGAACGGCTGCTGTACATGATGCGCGACGCCGGGGTGCTGTGGCTGCAGCTCACCGGCGGGGAGCCGCTGATCGACTGGCTGTTCCCACGGGTCTACACCCTTGCCTGGGACCTGGGCATGATGCTCAGCGTCTCGTCGAACGGGTCGGAGCTGTCCCGGCCGCGGATCCTGGATCTGCTCACTGCACGCCGCCCGTACCGGCTGACGCTGAGCGTGTATGGCGCCAGCGATGACAGCTACGACGGCGTCACGCGGCGCCGTGGATCGTTCCGGAAGTTCCTGCGCGGTCTTGACGCTGCCGCGGAGGCGGAACTGACGGTGCGGCTGAACATTGTGGTCACCCGGGGAAACGACCACGAAGTCGACGCGATGGCCGCGATGGCGAAGGCACGGGGCCTGCCCTATCACGTCTACCCGAACATGAGCCCGACGATCCATGGTGGCGCGGAAGCGCTGTCCGAGCAGTCCGCTGGGCAGCTGCGCCCTCGCAAGCCGTTTGGCGGTTGCGGCGCGGGGGAGACGTTTTTCCACTGTGACCCGCACGGGCAGGCGTCGATCTGCAAGGTCGGCCGTGACCCGTCGGTCGATCTACCCACCGAGGGCCCAGAGGGGCTGCTCCGGCTGGCCAGGATCGCCGAGTCGCTACACGAGCGCACCGGAGGCTGCTCGGGCTGCGCGCTGTCGGGCACCTGCGGGGTGTGCCGGCCACTGGCCAAGCTGTACCAGCAGGCGAAGGCGCCGCTGGTGTCGTACTGCCAGCACGAGAGGAGGTGACACGATGCAGACAGTGATGCTGGAGCTGCGGCCCCCGGTCTCGGCCCCGGTCTCGGCCGAGGTCGTGATCGTCGAGGATCTCGACGAGCTGTCAGCGGCGGGGCGGTGCTCCTGCTCCGCCGGTGACGACAACCCCTACTAGATGAGCCGGGCGGGGGCGCTGGCGTGTTCGGGTCGCCCGCCCCTGCTGGCCGAGTCGAGGAGCAGGCGTGGCCGTGGCGCGGATCGACTGGCGTGATCTTCCTGTCGCCGCGCGCAGCGCGGTGCAGGCGTGTACCGGCGCGGTTACAGCCGTGGAACCGGTCGGGACGGGACTCAATTCCGCGGTGGCCGTCCTCCTCCACACCGAGGCCGGGCGAGTGTTCGTGAAGGGTCTTCGGTCAGAGGATCCGGGCGCGACGGCGCAGTGCCGTGAGGCCGCGATCAACCCGCATGTGCGGGTGGTGTCGCCGCGACTGCGGTGGCAGGTCCGTGCAGGCGGCTGGCACCTGCTCGGGTTCGACCATCTGCAGGGCCGCCACGCCGACTATGCACCGGGGTCGGCGGACGTCCCGCTGGTTGTCGACGCGCTTGATGCACTCGGCGGGATCCGCGACCCGGGCCTGCCCGATGATCTGGTGCGGCGCGCTGAGCACAGATGGGCTGAGTTCCTGCAGGACGCGGGGTTTCTCGCCGGGCCGGTGCTGCTGCACACCGACTTCAACCCTCTCAACGTGATCGTGACCGGTGGGGGCGCTCGACTGGTGGACTGGGCCTGGCCCACGCTGGGCGCTGGATGGATTGACCCGGCGTGCCTGGTGCTGCTGCTGATGGCCGACGGGCACGACGCGGCGAGCGCCGAAAGCTGGGTGGCACGCACAGAGGCATGGCGGACCGCGCCGCCCGCGGCGGTGGACGCGTTCGCGGTGGTGCTGTGCCGCATGTGGGAGCAGATCACGAACCAGGACCCGGCACCGTGGAAGACGCGAATGGCGACAGTGGCCCGGCACTGGGTCCAGCATCGAGCTGGCTGACCCCCGGGGCTGGGTCAGTTCGCGCACTCGGCGGGGAGCGGTGCTGGTGGTCACTGCCGACCATGGCATGGTCGCGGTCGGGACGAGGTTCGGATCGATGTCGACACCCAGCCGCGGCTGTGGAAGGGAGTCCGGCTGCGTGTGGTGGGTGGCCTCATCCGGCTCGCCCCGACCACACGGTGTCGCCGATCACCTGGCCTGCGGCCGGGTCCGGGCCGACCCGGCCGCGTTTGTATCGCTGGGCTCGCCCGATGACCTCGGGGTGGTCCCGGGCCCATGCCGCCATCGGCCGCATCGCCTCGACCGCTGAGCGTGCTGCTGGTGTCAGCCGGTAGATCACTTTCGGCGGGAATGTGTTGGGGTATTCCTGGCGGGCCAGCATCCCGGCTGCGGTCAGCATTTTCAGGGTCGTTTCCAGGACGCTGTCGTGGAGCTGGGTGTTCTTCTCCGACCACTCCCCGGGCAGGGAATGGGACCGAAGTGTGTCGAGGATGTCGCCGCGGCGCAGCGGGCCCGCGGACAAGCCGACCAGGATCGCCGGCACCCATTTCTCCCGGCACAAGCGCAGCACGTTGTACAGATGTCGCACGAACTCCTCGTCCTCCACAACTCCTGCTCCTTCCCGGCCCGGATATCCGCGCTCTCACCGGCCACAGCACCTTCAGGGGAATTCGGTGGTGGACGCCGAGAACGCGCGGAGGCCATCCACGGGCCGCCGCGCGAGGTGGCGAAGCCGGAGGCCGGCATCCCAGATTGCTGTCCTCGCGTCCTCGTGTCCGTGACCGATGATCGTGGTGTTGGCCTGGTCGCCGAGTGCGCCCGATGGCGGTGCACGGCCACACGTCAGCTCAGTTCCCGGTAGCCGGCCTTGACCGCATCAGCACTGCCCGGCCACGCATTGCTTGCCGGGGCGGCGAGTGCGCCGGGACTGATGCGCCAGCCCGACGGGGTCCAGCGCATCGCTTGGCAGTCTCCGATGCCGACAGTGATCGTGCGGCCCTGGTAGCCCACCGACAGCGGACCGAGCACGCAGACCACCGTGTAGGCCCCACCGTCGGTGTTGCCCTTGATCAGACCGTGCGTGACCTGGTAACTCAGCTCCAGCCCCGCCACGGTGCCGGTGTCGGCCATCCCGGCGTATCCGCGGAAGCTGGTCAGCAGCGCCGACAGACCGGTCGAACCCGGCTCAGGTGCACCCGGCAGTGACAGGTCGTGATAGGCGCGGGCGTAGACCTGGGGATCACCGCCTCGCATGCCTTCCTCGTCGAGCGCCGTGAGCTGCGCCAGCGCCCCCGCTGGGGTGGCCGGAAACCCACCCGGAATCCATCGCCCGGCGGTCTGCTGCGACCGCGGCAGCGTGATCGGCGGGCCGGCGGTCTGAGTGGTCATGGGCTGCGGCTGCGCCGCCTGCGGCGGAAGTTGCAGCATCGTCTGAGAAGCGATCACGACCGCCACCAGAGCGGCCACCAGCGCCACCACCGCCAGAGCGACCCCCCACGCCGTGAGACGAGTGATCCGCACCAGGCGGGCCTCGTACCTGGTCAAACCCTCGGCGTCGACCGGTCCCGCAGTGCCGGACCCGGTAGCCGCCTGTTGATCCTGCTTGGCCCCTGCGCCCGAGGCCACATCCGAGACCGCAGCAGCATGAGCCGCCCACGGGTCACCCTGTGGCCACTCCCCAGCTGGAGGCGGCGGGCGCACCCCCCGCCGAGGTAGCTGCAGTTGAAGCGGCGATGGCCACCCCGACCGGGGTGACCATCTGCTCACCAATCGCCGCATCACTCACCCACTTCCGACGCCGGCCACCTCGCAGTACATGACCTACATGCCGCATCAACACGTCATCACCAACCACTGGTAGGTGGATGAGGAGGAGTATTTACACACAACAGTTTTCTCGGCAGTGTATCCACCGAGAACCAGCTGTCAACACCAGTGTGTGACATGGTGTATTTTTGAACTATGACAGTGGAGGCCTGCAGGTCTCCTGGCGTCGAGACATTGGTCGCCGAGCCGCACCGAGGTGGACCGGGCGGCCGGCGCGCACCTCGTGGCCCGAGGACCCGCCACGCCGACTGACCCTTGTGCGCGATGGCCTTCTCCTGACTCCCTCCCTCCACTACAGTGAGCCTTGATGACACATGATCGGCTCATGGCAGTGGACGCTCGTCGTGGAGGGCAGAAGGGTCCTTGTCTGAATGTCAACACCACGGTGAGCCGTCAGTGGATCGATGTGGCGCGCTCGGGTGTGTGTCGAATGTGGAGGAGGTGCGTGTGACCAGCGACCACGAGTCTGGGGAGGGTCGGCCGCGGTACAGCCTGGCTGACAAGATCAACCAACTGTTCGCGTCGATCCATCCCCCGGGCCGCGGGCCCTACAGCGACCGAGAAGTCGTGGAATGGCTCGCCGACCACGAAGCCGACGGGCCCACCATCTCGCGCAACTACCTACACATGATGCGCACCGGGGAACGGGACAACCCCACCGTGGACCACCTCCGGGCGATCGCCCGGTTCTTCGGCGTCAACCCCTCGTTCCTGCTCGACGACGAGCCGGAGATGTACCGGGATCTGGAGCTGCTCGCCGCGCTCAAGGAGCAAGACGTCCGGACCGTCGCGTTACGCGCTCACCAGTTGGCACCAGAGATGCGTAGCTGGCTGGCGCGGACCGTGAGCGACCTGCCCCTGGCCCAGCCGCGCACATCGACTAAGCAGCCACCCGCACCCCAACCTGGCTACAGTGAGTGAGCATGAGACCGCGTAGTCAACGCCGCGCGGACCGGGAGCTGCGCAAACGGGTCCGGGCCGAGCTGCAAGCACTGCACATCGATCCCCCGCTCAAGGTCGAGGTGCTCTGCGAACGACTGGCCGCCTCCCGTGGGCGACCGATCCACCTGGTGCCCTACCCCATCCCGGTGCCCGGCCCCTTCGGGCTGTGGATCTGCGCCACCGACGCGGACTGGATCCTGTACCAGCTGCAGACCACCGCAGTGCACCAGGCCCACATCGTGCTGCACGAGGTCGGGCACATCCTGGCCGACCACGGCAGCGACGACACCGACGACACAGTCTGGGCGACACTGATGCCACACATCCCGCCGGAAGTCATCCGCGGCGCACTTCGCCGCAGCGGCTACGACGAGGCCCACGAGCGCGAGGCCGAACTGGTCGCCACGATCATCCAGGAATGGGCCTCTGTCCTAGACCATGTGTCCCCCGTGATGTCGGGCAGCGCGATTGAGCGTCGGCTACAGGGCGCGCTGGGTGACCGTCAGGGATGGCTATGACCTCAGAGTGCGCCATCGCCTACGCGCCGAGGGGAGGCTTGGCTGCCTCTCGACGACCTCGGCCTGCCTCGCCTGTCGCGCATCGCAGTGTGTTGCCGGTGCGGTCGACGTCGAGGAGGTTGGCTTGACTACCGACAACGTTGCTGAGCCTCGCTCCCGCTGCATCCCGTGACCTCGCCCCCGCTGACCGCGCTGGCCGTGGTCGTACTTGTTGCGGCGTTGGGCTGGAAGCTGTGGCAGTTGCGGCGTGGTCCGCGTGGCATGCCGCTGCGGTGGGTCACCTTCTGTTTGGCTGCGTCGGCGGTGTCGGTGCCATTTCACCTGCCCGCCGGGGCACGTCTGGTCGACGCCGCCATCACCGGCGGGACCGCGAAGTTGGTACAGAACTGGCTTCAGATGGCGTGCTTGTACTGCTTGATGGTGTTCTTCCTGTACTCGGCGGACGATGGCGCAGCTCGCCGCCGTGCCTGTCGGGCGGGATTGTTGTTCGCTGTGGTGGGCATCGGCATGGCGGTGGCTCTTGCCGCGACCCCGCCGCCTACGCGGGCCGACAGCTTCACCTCGGCGGACATGACCAGCGCCCCCGTCGCCGGGTTCTATCTCCTGGGCATCAGTGCCTTCGTCTTTGCGCTCACCACGAGTGCGATGTGGGCCTGGCGGTACGCCCAGTCCGCGCACCGGCACCTCGCGATCGGACTGCGGGTGACCGCGATGGGTCTGGGCGTGATCGCGGTGGCGGGGACCGTGCGTTTCGTGATCGCCCTCGCTCGCTGGGCGGAGGCCGGCGTGCCGCGGCTGGTGGAGGACACGACCGCCGAGACGCTCATTGTGGGGGGTGTGATCTTCTTCGGGGGAGTCACCTACCCCGGTGTGATGGCCCGGGTGGCTGCGGTGCGGCTGTGGCGACAGCACCGCCGGACCTACCACCGGTTGTGGCCGCTGTGGCGGCTGCTCCATGACGCCTTCCCCGACGACGCGCTGCAGCGGGTCCCGACCGGCTGGGCGGGCAGAGTGTCGTTACGCGATGTCCATCGCCGCTGTTACCGCCGGGTGATCGAGTGCCGTGACGGCCTGGTCCAGCTCAGCCCTCACCTCGCGGAACTCCGTCAGACCGCAGGCCCGCCCACCACCCCGGCTGAGCAGGCCAACCGGGTGCATGAGGCCCTACGCCGCCACGCCGAGGGCACCCCGGTCTCCGCCGCGCCCATCACTGTCGTCGCCCCGGCCACTCCCGGGCTCGACGCCGACGCGGCGGAACTCGTCGCGCTGGCCGACGCCCTGAGCACCCATCCACCCGCCTCAGTGCCCCACACCCAAGGAGCGTCGTGAGCACACCCCCCGCCCCGCCCCGCACCCTGATCTCCGCCGGGCAACTACTCACCGGCCCAGCGGGTGAACAGATCCCCGACGGCGCGGTCCTGTTCGAGGGCGACACCATCGCCGCCGTCGGGTCCCGCGTCGACCTCGAGACCCAGGCCGGGCCGGACGCCACCCGTCGTGCCTTCTCCGCCGACCACACGCTGATGCCCGGGCTGATCAACGCGCACGTACACCTGGCGTTCGACACCAGCCCAGACCCGGTGACCACCCTGCGCCAAGCCGACGACATCACCCTGGCCATGGAGATGGCCGACCACGCCCGCCAGCTGCTGTCCGCGGGCATCACCACCGCCCGTGACCTCGGTGACCGCAACGGCCTGGCCGTCAAGGTCCGAGACGCCATCACCGCCGGCCGTATCCCCGGCCCCCGGATCCTCGCGGCCACCGCGCCACTGACCACCCCCGGCGGGCATTGCTGGTTCCTCGGCGGCGAGGTCGACGGTGAGACCGCTATCCGAGACCGAATCCGCCGCAACATCGACGCCGGCGCCGACCTCATCAAGGTCATGGCCTCCGGCGGGCAGATGACCTCCGGCACCGCCGGCATGGCACAGTCCCAGTTCGGGGCGAAAGAGCTACACATCATCGTCGACGAAGCCCACCAGGCAGGGGTGAAAGTCGCCGCCCACGCCCACGCCACCCAATCCATCATCGACGCCGCCGCCGCCGGCGTCGACACCATCGAACACTGCACCTGGCGCGGCCCCGACGGCATCGACCAGCGCGCCGACACCGCCCAGCAGATCGCCGAAAAAGGCATCTTCGTGTGCACCGGCAGCACCGGCGACTGGGAACGCCTCGCGAGCATCATCGGCACCGAACGCACCGACCAGCTCCTCGGCCGCGTGCGCTGGCTCGCCGACCACGGCGTGCGGCTGATCGCGGGCACCGACGCCGGCCTGCCGGGATCGGTCTTCACCGACATCGTCGGCGCCCTGCAGATCTACCAGCGCTACGGGTTCTCTCCCGCCCACATCCTCGAACTCGTCACCGTCAACCCTGCCGAAGCCCTCGGCCTCACCGACCACACCGGCCAACTCCGTGCTGGGCTCTCCGCCGACATCCTCGTCATCCACGGCAACCCACTGACCGACCTCACCGCACTACGCAACATCGAACTCGTCGCCACCCGCGGCCGACTCAGCGATGGCTCGGCTTCCCGCTCCTCCACCTCGGTGTAAGCGCAGCGACCCAAGAAGGGAAGCACCGTCTGGCCCGCCGCTGACCGAGCGCGATTGCGCCGACAATTTACGGCGAGTCGGCATGTGACGGGCCGCGCCGCCGCCGGCTGCGACCCTGCGGCAGCTCCGCGATCGTGTTCGCGAGCCAGGCCTGCATCGCAGGGTCGAGGCTCAGCGCCCGGAGCGCGATGGTCTTGACATTCTTGTCGCGCATCGCGCCGAGCAGTTCCAGGTCGGCATGAGTCTGCTCGGTCTCCTCGTCATCGCGCAGGAAGTAGCCCGGGTCGATCTGGAAGAACTTCGCCAACGCCCGCACGTTGCGCATCGTGGGGTTGTCCCGCTGCCCGTTCCGCAGCAGTAGCAAGTAGTTCGCCGAGATCGTCAGGCCATCCTCGCTGGCCCGGTCGGCGAGCCACCGCTCGACCTCCTGGTTGGACCACGGACCTCGGCCGGGTGGATGGATCGTCTCGAACAGTCGATTGATCTTGTCGGCAAGCGTTCGGCGAGGACGTTGATCGTCCTCCCTGCTGTCCGGCATGCGAACTACCCTTCATGATCACCACGGTCATAGCATGGTCAAGACTATCAACCACACACTGGTGTTGACACTCCAGCATTCGAGGGTACTCTGCTATCTAAGACACTAGCGTGTGTCGATAGGCAATCACATTAATCTACCAGTGGGCGATGTGCCTGTATTGCGGCGATATACGGGTCATACATCCGCGGGGTAGTCGCGCAGCGAAGCCCGGGGTGAAGGATGCGACCACACAGGGGGCACGAGGGGGAACCGGGAGCGAGGGCCGACCCGGCTGCGGCACGACATCGAAGTCCTCGCGCTGACCACTGGCCGGACCGGGCGGCATGTGGACATGTCGGGTGTCCGGGGCCTGGCTGTCCAGCACATGGTGCCGTATCGGCATGGTCGGTCTCGGAAATCGGGGTTGCCGGATGCGGCTGGACAGTGAACCGTGGTTGGCTCGGCGACCCCCGGTTGCGCGCCAACTGACGTGTCCTCGCGCGACAAAGGCGCGAGGGACGAACAACTACCGACGAGCAGGCTGCGATGCGGGTTGCACATCCGGCATCGGGTTCGTCCCGATTAGGGGATCCATGGTGCACAAGAGATACAGAACATCGATAGTCATCGGGATCGCGCTGACGGTATTGTTCTCGGTCAACGTGGGATGTTCTACATCAGGGGATTCGATGCCGCATCATCGAGGCGTGCATGCCAGTGGGATAGCGCCGGTCGACGAAGGTGCCCAGATAGCCCACTCCCTGGGTGCGCCGGCAAATCTGTATGACTGCGGCGACGACAATCTGGGGCGTTGGATGACCGTCAATTCAGATCATGTCAATGTCCGCGCGGGGTGGGGCACCTCGTATACTGTGATTGGCGAGGTGACTACTGGCGACCATGCCTGCGTGACCGGAGGCCACGACGATGACCGCGATCGCACGCTGCGCTGGTGGGTTTTTGATTACCATGGCCGACCCGGCTGGATCGACGAGGAATACGTCGATCTCTGGTGGTGGTCCTGAGAACGGGACTACGCATACGCAGGTGTGGGCCAGCAGTCAGGCCCTGGATCTGGTGCTCACAGCGGAGGCGGTGGCGCCGGATTGACTTCGGCGCCCGCCGACTGCCGGGCGGTGACTCGCGATCTGTTGGTGTCGAGCCGAGACGGTTCACACCACTGCGCGACCTCGGGATGCGCGAGCAACTGCTCGACCAGCGCCTCAAGCGACCCGGGAACCGACACGCCAGACCCAAGCTATCCACGAGGTGCCGGGTCCGATATCTGTTACGGGTACCGCACTATGCTCTTACCAAAAGTATCGATATGTGGTATAGGCATATTGTTGCGGGGCGACGGGCCGCCGTTCTTGCTCCGGGCTATGCAGCGGTGGTGGCCAGGCGGTCGCGAAGTTCAGCGACGCCGGGGCTGATGTGCATAGGCTCCAGCACACCGTGTAGGACCCGGAGCTGGTCACGGGTCCTGGGGGAAGACACTGTCGAGACCGCATCCACCGCCTCATGCCCGACGATGACGGCGGTGTCGGTGTCCCCGGCAACGGCATGGGCTCCGGCCAGGTCAGGCAGATACAGCGCCCGCAGTTGCGCGTAGTGAGGACCGAAGTGGTCCACAGCGTGGCTCAGCAGCTCCACTGCCTGGCGGGCGGATCGTGGCTCGCACCCAGCCAGGGCCAGCCCATAACGGGCAGCACCCTGATGAGACGCGATCCCGGCATCATTGAGGTGGGCACCCCACGGCGGGCACGTTGCCGGGTCGATGGCGGTGAAGTGCTCGACGGCCTGACCAAGCGCACGGTCGCAGCCGGCCGTGTCGCCCTGGGCGGCGTGCGCCCGCGCCTGGATGCTCGCCAGCGAACTGCTGGTGGACGCGGATACAGGCTCCGAGCCCACCCCGGCGGCCTCGGCGACCCGGACCAGGCGTAACGCCTCATCGGGTCGCTGCAGGTGCACGGCCTGCAGCGCCATGTCGAACAGCAGGTAAGCGGTGAGATCACTACCGAGAGGGTGGCCTGCGTCGCGAGCATCGCGGGCGATGTCGAGCCCGATCACCCACAGCCGTCGCGCGTCGTCATGCTGCCTGACCTGGAAACTCATCCAGCCTGTCATCATCGCCAACCCCGCGGTGGCGATCAGCAGCCGGGGCCGCACGTCTGGGCTCACCTGGGCGTTCAGGAGCGGGAGCACGGAGGACAACTGCGCTACGGCACCGTCCCGGATGAGTTCGCTGCCGTGGGCGAAGTCCTGGTGTGCGAACGCGGCGGTGATCTGCTCGATGACGGTGACGTCGGCGGCGCCGACGCGGCGGGTTCCGGTGGGTTCGGCGTGGGGGAGCAGGGCGAGGAGTCGGTCGACATCCACGCCCGCTGCGCCGAGACCGAGAGCGAGTCCGGCGACGTGTTGCACGAAGTCTCGGCGGTCCATCCACCTGCCCTTCCGCCCGGTGTGTGTCCCCCCGCCCACGGTAACCCCGCTGAAGCCGAGTTTGCCCGGTGGGATGGTGAGGCGGGTGGCGATCCGGGCGACGGCTCGCACGTCGCGTAGTGGGCGGATGCCTCGTTCGATCTCGGAGATCCGGTTCTGGTTGATGTCGATGAACTCGGCGAGGGTTTGCTGGGTCCAGTGGTGCTCGGTGCGGATGGCCAGGAACACGGCACCGAAGTCGTATCCGGCCAGCGCGGTCTGCAGTGGTGGTTTGTCGTAGAAGCCGGTGGGCAGAGCCAGGTGGGGGCCGGTGCGTTGGCAGGGGTCGCATCGTTGCCCGGCCGGCCGGCCGCGTCGGAGCTGGGCGCCGCATTCTGGGCATGTCGGCCGATCCCCCGGGTGTGTCATTCGATCAATGTAGCGGGCCCCATTACGGAAGGGGAACGGACCGCTACCACGGGTCAGCCCGGAATTCCACGATTGGTCGCGTTACCGCAGCGCTGGACCGGGGTGTGATCGCCCGCCGGTGTGATCAACGCAGGCCAGCGACGCGGCAGTGACCCCCACCGGTGTCGCGTCGCGGGCCGTTCCCAACGTCGCAGGGAAGGGGGCGTCATGGCGCTTACGCCGACCGGGCAGGCCGCTGGTTTGCGCCCGGTCACTGCCCAGTGGCAGGGGACCGGGACCACTGACCCGGACCGGGCCGAGGCTACCTGGACCCGTCGCCCGTTCTCGGTGTTGCTGGAGTGCGGACGGGGGGTGGACGTGCTGGAGCTCCCGGGCCGTCTGGCGGAGCGGGCGGTGCTCGGCCTGACCGCAGCGGGTCCGGCGTGCCCGGTGCCGGTGCTGCTGTACCCGGCCCGGTGGCTACTGCTCACCGCCACCGGTGACGGCCCCATCCCCGAGTTCCTGCCATGGCCGGGGGCGTCGTATCGAGGCGCCGGGACGTGGGTGCCGCTGCCGCCCACCGACCTTGGGCAGTGCAGAGCCCGGTGGCACACCGACCCCACCGAGTTGACCGGGGACCTACCCGAGACCGAGCAGGTCCAGCGGGTCGTCGCTGCGGCGGTGCGGGGCGGCTGGTGAGCCGGGGATGCCGGCCGGATGCCCGGCGTGCCTGCCAGAGGCGCACGCCTCCTGGGTGCTGCCGGTGCTGGGTGGGCTGTGGGCGGTCGTGATGGTGCTGTTCGGGGCACTCGGTGCCCGGAGTTGGTCGCAACGTCGCCGGGCTCGGCGTGCGGCGCGGCCGAATTCGGTGGCCGCCATCCAGCACCGCCTGCTGCAGGACATGCCCCCACCCCCGCCCGCGCGGCGACCGGCCCGGCCCCGCCGGGTCGAAGTCATCCCACGCCAACCCCACTCCGGCACCGCACCGTTGGACTTTCTGAAGGACCCCGATGACGACAACAGCCAACTTTGAGGACCCCAACTTTGAGGACCCCAGCCCCGAGGACGCTGCCTTGTTCCGGGTGGCTGGGGTGCAGAACGGGCGGCCGTTGCAGGCCACCGTCTCCGGCCCAGTGGCGGCCGCGACCTGCGCTGCGGCCTGGCGCGATCACCCAAGCACACCGGTGGGCGAGGTGGACTGGTACCTGCGCGATGACCTGCGCCTGCCCAACCTACCTGTGCTGATGTTCACCACCGAGCACAGCGACCGGCACGTGCACGCCACCGCCCTGATACCGGGCAAACCAGCAACCGCGCACCCACAGACACGCTGCGGGCAGCGACTCGACTGGGACACCGGGGTGGTGCGGGTGTGCTGGCCCGAGGACGGACCGCCGTGCCCGGCCTGCCTGCAGGCGCTCACAGGTGTTCCCGGCGTCACTCCACTGGGCAGGAGCTGTACACGACCAGTCCCGCTACCCCACCTGAGGTCGACTGGGGTCCTGTTCTGCCCTGGAGGTCGATGCTGCCATGAGTACCCCCGAGGAATCCGCCTCGCCCACCGACAATGCCCGGGCGGTGGTGCTGGCCCGCCACCAGCCCCCCAACACCCAAGGCTGCAACCCCGGCGGCAGCGAGGGCATCGAGGGCACGGTGCATGTGGTGGCGCTGGCTGTGGGTGAGCACACTGGCGGGGACCAGGTTGCTGCCTTGTGCGGGATGCGGATACGCCCGGAGGAGATGCACACCGTCCCCCCGGGACAGACCCACTGGTGCCCGAGGTGCTTCCTCGCGCACCTCACCACCCCCGCCACCCCAGACCCGGACCCTGGTGCCTGGGGTTCGTGCACGGTGGGGCAGCCGATGGCGGCGGTGGCGGGATACCGGAAGCTGGGCTGGCCGATCCTGCTGCGCGGCGAGGATGTGGTGCTGGACCTGGACACCCTCGGCGCAGTCGCCGTCATCACCCCCACCAGCCTGGCCACCCTGGTGTGTGCGCTGCTGACCCGCCGACGCTGCCCCCCGACGGTCCTGGCCCACCCGGCCCTGCCACATCACCAGGTGCTACTCGCCGGGGAGCGCTACCCGGTGCCGCTGGGCTGGCCCCCCGAGGTGCACCGGATCACCGGCACCCTGCCGCTGCCGCCCACCCTCACCGCCCGGGGTCCGGTGTGCTGGATCCACTGCCCCCAGCCGACTGGGCTTCGGCTGTGTCGAGAGTTCGACGTGGTCGCCGCGTTGCACGCCACCGGGCACGACCCGCCACCCGCCTGCGGTCCCTTCCACTTCTGATGACCCTATTCCGCCCATCCCGCGTGGGCGTTGTACCGGCATGTCTTGATCTTCTGGAGGAGAACCCCATGCACCACACCGACCGCCAGGACAACACAGGGCGGGGCCCGAGGAACCGGCTGATCGGGACCGCCGACAACGACCCCGCGGGTCGCACACCGGATCCCAGTGCGCTGGCCCGCCTGGTCACCGACGAGGCGATGGTGGCGGGCCGCCACGCGGCGGTATGCAGCACAATGGCGATCTCGGGAAGCCTCCAGCAGGCCACCGACAGCAGCGACCGGGCCTGCGCACACCGGATGGCCATCCGATGACCGACACCCCGGACCCGCACCCGCGTACACAGCGCTGGGCGCGGGACCCGACCGACGGGCGGCTGCACGCCCTGGCCCCCAAAGGCCTCACACCCACCCCAGACCAGCCCACCGGATGCCGGTGCGGGCACACCCTGCCCACCGACATCGCCCCCGAAGACCACCCCTCCGGTGAACTGTGTCTGCCCTGCGTGATCAGCCTTGTCACCAACCCACCCGACCTAGACCTACCCAAGGACCCACATGGACCCCGGTAAACCCCGGTGGGCCGGTCCACCGCGCAGCGCCCGACGCGAGCGAGAGTGGTGTCGGCGGCGGGGACGCAGGCGGCGATAGCCTACGCTGTGGACACCAGTTCGGGCACCAGATGACAGTAAGGGCCGGGATAGCCCGACCAAACATGGCAGTGCGACCCACGACACCCGCGAGACCGTTGTTCCGGGCCGGGGCTACCGTGTTGCAGCGCCCGCCTCTACCTGCGCCTGGGGCGACGCGCGTGCGGCTGCCTCACAACAAGGTGGCTGTGCCGGGCTGTGCTACAGAATTCATATACGTCATGGGGAACTGGATGTATGCGAGATGGCTTTGCTGTAGCTATTTACTCGAAATTGTTCTGGCTGCGGTGACGCCATCGCCGTACACGCGACGGCAACAACTGAGATGATGAGGACGTACTTGGCGATGCGTCGAACTCGGCCTTGTTCCGTGTTCACTAGGCTCCTTGGGCGAAACAAGCCAACTGGCTTATTGCATCTTATGACGGTGGGGCAGGGTAAACCTGGTGGCCGGTGATCTGTCGTGGGGGTACGTGACAGGTCGGTACCGGCACTGGTGATACAAGGGTTTCGCGTCGCTGAGGGCCCGAGCAGGCATGATCAACTTCTGGGCTCACGGAACCTTAGCGCTACCTGTGGGCGGCCCGCTATGTGGGGTATGTAACACAGTCCGAACGCTGTGTCCTACCGGTGGTGCACCGGTTCACCTGGTAGCCAGGCTGCGCGAAAGCCGTCGGTGGACTGGTTAGTCGGTGCGTTGTGACTGCCTGTTGGCGCTACCGTCTGGGGCGGCGGTTCGGGCTGAGGGCAGATCCCAGCTAGAGGATGGCAGTTGGGCGAGGCGAGTTCGTACGCGCTGAGCGCCCCGGGGTTGCCCGAGGTCATCAAGTAGTTCAGCTGCCTGTCCCCAGTCTTGCTTGGCCGCGTCGAGGTCACCGAGCGCGCACTCACATTCTGCGAGCATGTCGAGGGCGTGCGCGAGCGGTTCTGTACTGCGAATGTGGTCGGCGAACTCCACGGCCCGCTGCGCATAAATGCGGGCCGCCGGGTAGTCCTCGCGGCTGCTGTGCAATTCTGCGAGCCCCATGTAGGCCAGCACGGTCGACGGTAGATCTTGGGTTCTTCCGACCTGAGTCAGCGCTTGTTGGCAGTACGCCTCGGCAATTCTGAACTCACCCAATTCGCGGTGCACGGCGCCCATCACGATGAGTGCCTGCGCGCGAGCAGCGTCGTCTCCGACGTCCTCGCTGAGCATCTGCGCCTGGCGCAGATGAAGAAGCGCCTGGTCGTATCGGGACATGTGGAGCAGTGCGCGGCCGAGTCGGCAGTGGGTCCAGCACAAGAGCGTGTTGTCGCGGGCACTGCGCGCGAGTTCCAGGACCTGCTGGTACTGGGCGACACCCTCCTCGAGTCGTTCCTCAAGGATCTCCAGACGGGCAATGGTGTGCCGGATTGCAGCTTGTTCACGGAGTTTGTCCTCAGTGAGCAGATTGAGCGCACGATCGAGGCATCGGCGGGCGGCGCGGTAGTCGCCAAGGTTGAGATGGACAAGGCCGAGGTCGCAGAGCGCGCCGGCCTCGTCTCTGTCGTCGGCTTCTTTGCAGTGCCGGGTGGATGTGACCGCGATCCTGAGGACGTCTCGGCTGTCTTGGTAGTACCCGCGAAGATCGAACACTGGTGCCACAGCGTCTGGGATGCGCCAGGCGAAGTCGTGGTGACCGAGTTCGGCGGCGGTGCGGATAATGGCTCCGATGGTGATGCGCTCGGTCAGCACCCACTTCGCTGCGGTTGACCCGTCGGGGAAGGTCAGGGGGACCACGCCCGGTTCGGGTGGTGGCGATGATGCCGTGGGACAGTCGGGGATGACCTCGCGCAGGGCGTTGGTGGTGCTCTGCAGCCAGAAGCTGAGCAGGCGTCGTTCGGCTGCGTGCCGCTCGGTGGGGGGCCCGTGCGCCAGGTGGTGCGCGGAATAGGCGCGGAGTAGATCGTGGACCTTGTAGCGGTCCGCCGCGTCCGGCCGGGCGATCAGGTGTGTGTTGGCCAAGGCGTCGAGACTCCGGCGGGTCACGTCCGGGGGACGCCCGTCGATGGCGGATGCGGCGCGTACGTCGACCTCTGCGCCCGGCTGGACGGCGAGCAGGCGAAACAGCCGCTGCTCGCCCACCGGCAGGGCTCGGTAGGAGTGGTCGAGCATGGTGCGGACCGTGGCTGAGCCTTCCTGGCCTCCGATGTCCAGCAGTTCACGAGGGTCGTTCAGCAGCCGGGTCACCTCGCGCATCGCCAGACTCGGATGCGTCGCGACCTGTTCTGCCGCGATGTTGAGCACCAGTGGTAACCCCGCGCACACCTGCACCAGGCCGGACAGCGCCTCGCGGGTCATCAGGGCGGTGGCGGAGTGTCGGGCGGTCAGCAGGCTGACCGCCTCGTCCTCGGGCATCGGGTCGACCTGCACTTCGTGGGCGCCGTGCTGCACGATGAGCTGGGACAGTCGTTGCCGGCTGGTGACGATCACCAGGCAGCGGGAGAAGACGGGGAGCAGGTCGCGTACATGCTCGGAGCCCCTGGCGTTGTCCAGCACCACGAGGACGCGGCGGTCACCGAGCAGGCTGTTCAACCTCGTCGCCCGGGCCCGGGTCGTCGTCGCGGGGTCGGGCACGTGGCCCAGCGCTTCGAGGAACAGGTCGACCACTGTGGCCTGACCCACGGGCTCGCGATCGGAGTACCCGTCGAGTTCGATGAACAGTGCGCCGTCCGGGAAAAGTTCTCGCCTGGTGTGCGCCCAGTGGATGACGGTGGTGGTCTTGCCCACTCCGGCTGGTCCGTGCACCGCGACGACCCTCGCCAGCACCTGTCCGGATTCGCCGGTCACGGCCTCGGCCAGGGAGTCCAGCAAATGCCCTCGGCCGATGAAGTCCGCGACGTCGTGCGGCAGCTGCCACGGCGCCAGTGCCACGTCGGCATGCAGCCCCGGGCGGTGCTGGTCAGCGGGTGCGGCGATCCCGGTGCTGCGGAGCCGGTCGTGACACTCGCGCAGCTGCGCGGCGGCGTGCTCGTCTGCATCGTCGCGGAACTGCCGGCGGGCGGCGAGGTAGGCGGTGCTGGCGTCGCGTCCGCGGCCGAGCCGGTAGAGGGTTTCGATGTGCAGTTCGATCAACGACAACACCCACGGGTGCTCGGCCCGGAGCTCGTCGAGCCGGCCCAGGGCGTCGGTGGTCCGGTCGGCCTCCAGCCACAGCGTGACCAGGTCGACGTTCGCTGAGATCCATTCGTCGAGGACCCGGGTGCGCCAGTTCTCGGCCCGCTCGGTGCGCATACCGGCCAGCGGTTCGCCACGCCACAGCGCGATCGCCCGCGATACCAACTCCGCCGCTTCGTGCGGCTGACCGCTGCGCCGCAATTGCCGGGCGCGACCGCGCAGATCACAGAACAGGTGGTAGTCGATGGTCGCGGGATTCACGGTGAGCTGGTAGCCCTCGACCGTCGTGTCCAGCGTTATCGGCTGGTCGGCGCGATCGAGGGCCTGGCGAATCCGCCATGCATAACTGTGCAAGGTGGCCGTGCGGTCCTGTGGGGCCGTGTTCTCCGGCCACACCCATTCGGTGAGCCGGTCGATGGACATCGGGCGATTCGGTTGGGTGAGCAGCGCCGCCACTACCTTGCGTAGCTTCGGGGTGCCCCAGTCCGTCGTCAGGCGTCCGTCGATGCGCAGCGCGGTCGCGCCCAGGATTCCGCAGATCGTGTCCACCAGCTCAACCCCTAGCTGGGACTTTGCCACCAGCTTTCGAGTGTGCTACAGATCGCGACATTGATCCAGACGTGCGCACGTTTTCGCCGCCCGGCGAGGGGTGGTTACCTACGGTTACTTCCGCCCGATCGGGTGGGTCGACAGGGAGCTGTCCAACGGAATGACAGTTCCCGGAAGATCCGCATCGCAAGGCGCACTCGTAGGCCACGGATACATCGATGTGCCTGGCCACACCCGAGAGCATGTGACAGAAATCCGTACAGACCGAGGAAAGGCTATCGGCCAGACGCACTCCCCATGCTGAGTTCGCCGACCCGGTGGGGACCATCCCCACCTGCCCGTCACGGTGTGGATCCGGTCGGCGGGGGGGTTGAGATGGACGCGCACCGCTGGATCCGTGGACCGGTCGGGATTGATGCCGAGCATCGGACTACGCGCACGGGATTTCATACCGTGCTGGTGATGGTGCCGACGATGACCGCGGGCACGCGGCTGATGGACTTGGTTCCCCTCCTGGAGGCCGACCACCGGATCCAGGTCGTGTTCACGGTGCCGCACACAGCGGAGTCGTGGTTCGGTGTCGAGGAATTCGTTCGCGACTGCGGCGGCGTGGTCTACCCGTGGCAGCAGGCGGTGCAGCATCGGTGGGATCTGGTGCTGACCGCCAGCCACCGTCACATCGAACAGGTCCACGGGCGGATCATGGTGCTGCCGCACGGCGTCGGAGCTCTGATGTCCCGACAGTTCTGTAGGAAGGCCGGAGCGGATCACCCCAGCACCGGCTTGGATCGTGAGCTGTTGACCTATCGCGGCCGGGTGATCCCCTCGGCGCTCGCGCTGACGCATGAAGGTGAACTCGACGCGCTACGCCGATCGTGTCCCGAGGCGCTGCCGGCCGCGTTCGTGGCCGGCGATCTGTGTCTGGACCGCCTGCTCGCCGGCCTGCCGTTGCGCGAGGTGTATCGCCGCGCGCTCGGCGTGTCCGCGGACCACACGCTGGTGACCGTCAGCTCGACCTGGTCGGTTGAGGGCATCTTCGGCCGGCACCTCGAACTCTACGAACGCCTGGTCGAGGAGCTGCCCGCGCAGCGATTCCGGGTGGCCGCGGTGATCCACCCGCAGGTCTGGACCGTCCACGGCCGCTGGCAGGTCCTGGCGTGGCTCGGGCGCGCGATCCGCAACGGACTGCTGGTGATCCCACCGCACGAGGGGTGGCGCGCCACGATGGTGGCCAGCGACCAGGTGATCGGCGACCACGGTTCCACCACGAGCTACGCGGCCGCTATCGGCCGGCCGGTGCACCTCGCGACGTTTCCCCGTCACAACATCAGGCCGGGCAGCCTCGCCGACGCCCTCGCCGGGTTCGCGCCGCGCCTCGACCACGACCGCCCCCTCACGGAACAACTGCACCCGGCGGTCGACCCGGGCCGTGTCTCGGCGTTCGCCCGGCTGATCTCCGTCGCCCCGGGGCAGGCCGCGCAGCGGTTTCGTGCCGCGATGTACCGGCTGCTGGGCTTGACCGAACCGGTCTGGCCCGCCCAGTCCTCACCCGTTCCCCTTCCCCAGGTGTGTCTCCAGCCGGTGCCGCACACCGTCCTGAAAGGACAGTCGTGATTCCCGCCGACTGTGACGTCACCATCGAATATCTCGCGGCCGGTGCCTATGTGCTCAGGTGGTGGTGCTGCCAGCTGTGCCGGGGCAGTGATCTCGTCGTCGCCGATGACCGGGCGTCGGCTCGGTGGCGGGCGATCGCCGACATCCGGATTCCGGGCTCGCCCGAGCCGGCGTCCATCGCGGGTTTCGTGGTCGCGGCCGTGACAGCTCACTCCGGTTGCGCCGCGTCCCGCATGGCGTCGAGGAGTTCTTGAAGAACCTCGGCCTGCGGGTCCTCGACCGTCGTGTACAGGTCGATCGCCTCGCGGTAGTGGGCGCGGGCCGTGTCGAGGTCGCCGCGTGCCTGTGCCACCCGGGCCAGCTCGGCGAGGATCTCGGCCTGATAGTAGAGAGATCCGAACTCGCGCATCATCATCAGCGCCTGTTCCAACGGGGGTGCGGCACGTTCGGCCATTCCCGCGCGAAGACCGGCCTTGCCGATCTCCATCAGCGCCCGGGCGTGTTGTGTCTGGTCACCCAACTGCTCCATCATCGCGGCGGCTTGGTGTAGTTCGGTCAGCGCCTCGTGTGGGTGGCCGAGCCTGCCGAGGATGTCGCCGATCCTCCTGGTGCACAACGCGACCCCGCGGACTTCGCCGAGATCCTGTTGCATAATCCGGGCCCGCTGGTAGTACTCCAGCGCCGTGTCGAGGTCTCCCTGGCCTTTCGCGGCCCGGCCCAACTGCGACAAGGCGGTGGCGCTCGCCTGTGCGTCACCCACCTGCTCCGCCAGCTGCAGCGCACGAGTGTTCTGGGTGATCGCGTCGTCGAACCGGCCCAGCTTGGCGTAGGCGAACCCCTGCTGGGAACGTAATCGCGCCTCGGCGCGTCGATCACCGCATAGCACACTCGACCGGAGACCGAGTTCGTGCATTTCGGTCCACTCGGTGTAGTGACGGGTGTGCAGGAAGAACCCCCACAGCGCTTCACAGAACTGCCACACCAGTTCGTGGTGCTGCTCGTCGAACGCCACCTGCACCGCGCAGCGCACGTTCCGGCGTTCCACCTCCATCCAACCCAGCGCGGCGCCGCGGTCGCCGACCACCTCCAGCCGCGCCGGCTCCGAGTAGCGTGGCCCCAACCGGGGACGCAACGGGTGGATGACGACGTCCGCGGCGACCACGCGATCGAGATACCACTCGATCACCCTTCGCCGGACCGCCGCGCAATCGTCGCTACCCTGCTCGGCCACTCGCTGAGCGTGCAGACGAACCAGGTCGTGGCAGCGGAACCTGTCCTCCTGGACCTCGGTGAGGACATTCGCCTCGACCGCACCGTCCACAGCGGACCCGGCACGCTGTCGCTGCCAGCCCGACACCGCGGCCAGCACCTCCACGCCGAACTCCGGGCCCGGATGCAAGCCGATCAGACGATAGAGTTCACGCGAGTCCAGGCTCAGCGACCGATACGACATGTCCAGCACTGCTTCCACCGAGACATCGTCGTCCAACGCGAGCCCCTCGAGTCTGCTCTGTTCCGCCCGCAGCTCACTCACCTCACGTGCCAGCGATCGCCGCGGACGTGCCGCGAGCCGCGCACCCACGATCGACAACGCCAACGGAAGACCACCGCACAACGATGCCAACTCCGCAGCGGCGGCCGGTTCCGCACCGACCCGTCGCGGGCCCACGACGGCCCTCAGCAACTCCACCGATGCGGCGGCGTTCAACGGATCCACGTCCAGCACCCACGCGCCGTCCATCGCCAGACCCGATAACCGCATCCTGCTCGTCACCACCACCACACTGCGGCTGCCGGCCGGAATCAAGGGCCGCACCTGCGCCGCCGACAACGCGTCGTCCAGCAGCACGGCGACACTGCGCTCAGCCGTGAGCGTGCGGAACAACGCCTCCCGCCGGGCACGCCCCGCAGGCACGTCCTTCGCCGCGACCCCGAGCGAGCGCAGCAACCAGTCCAACGCCTCATCCGGTGTCACCGGAACCGAATCCGCGTCGCTGAGCTCCACGAACAACTGCCCATCGGGATGCTCATCGTGCATGTCGTGCAACCACCGCAACGCCAACGTCGTCTTGCCCACGCCCGCCGGTCCGCTGACCACCAGCAGCAGCGGACGGTCCCCGTTCTCCCCTCGCCAACGCCGTAACGTCCGCAACTCGCCGTCGCGAGTCGCGAAAAATCGCGGTGCGTTCGGCAGCTGCAGCGGCACCGGACTGGTCGTGGCCGGCAGCTGGAAAGTCACACTGCCGATCGAGCGAGCCTGCACCACCGGCCCCGAAACGGCGCCGGAAAGATCGTTATGGACCGCCGCGTGTTCCTCACCAGTGCTGTCGTCCACGTCGTCCCCAAACGCTGCAACGGCACGCCTTCACCTTGTATAGTCGCACAAAATGATGCGGAAAGGGCTCGCCCCGATCGTGCCCACACGGCAACCTCACGCTCGCGCACATACTCACCGCCCAGTTCCAGCCTGCGAGCAGAGTCGGCGTCCACCCCATCCACACTGCCCCGCAGGACCGCGTCGGCCCTCACGACGTCAGGAGGCTCGGTATGCCCGACCCTGTTCTTGTTTCCATCGCGACCGCCCTCGCGGGGAAGAGCGCATCAACGCTGTACGACGTAGTCAGGAGAAAATTCGCTCGCTCGCCAGACGCCACGACGGTCCTGGAAGAGGCCATCGGCAGCGCTCCCGACTCCCCCCAGGTCCAGGAACTGAGCGCAGAACTAGACCGAGCGGAGCGCGCCGACCCTGAGTTCGCAGCCGACCTACGCGCCGTGTGGGGACACGTATCGGTGCACCAAAAAGCGGACAGCGACGGCGTCGCGAACCAGGTATCCGGGACCGTGAACGGGAACGTCGTACAAGCCCGCGACATCGACGGCGGAGTAAGTTTCTGAGCTTGTCGTTTAACCTCCGGGTCGGCAGTGGCCCACACGGTTGATCATGAGTGTGGCCCTTGGTTGATCATTCCTCTGGCGGCAGAGGAAGATCGATCCAAGGCCTGGGTTGATCGGTGTGCACGATCCTGATGGGGATGCGACGTTCAGGGAGTTGGCCGGGTTCGGTCAGGGGTTCTACCAGTGCCCGACCGCACGGGCGGATACGTAATTCGAACTGGCCGAGGCGTTGTTACGCACCGAAGGCCGGTCCGGTCGCTGGTGGGTTTGTCGTTGGCGCCAGAGCACCGGCGTGGGCACGGCGCCTTATCTTGTTGTTTAACCTGTCTGCTTGTCGTTGTTTTACTTGGCGGTGTCCGGTTTGGTGTTTTTGCCGATGTCGTGGTGGGGTGCGCGCTGGCGGTTGGGTGATCCGGGTGGGCGCCCGGGGCCGGGTCGGGAGGATTTGGTGCGCTGGCCGGCAGGGTGGTTTTCGGGCGGAGGTGGCGAAACCCTCGGCGAACGCGTGCCGGGGTGAGCCGGCCAGGTCTGGTGGTGGGTTTCTCCCACGGGCGGCGGAGGTCTTCGGCGAGGTGGCGGGCCAGCCGGAGTTGGGTGTGCGCGGCGATGATCAGCCAGGTCCAGCGGTCCGCGGCTTGGGGGGTGCGCAGGCGGGGCCGGGTCCAGTCCAGGGTCTGTTTGAGGAACCGGAACGTGTGTTCGATGTCGAAGCGGCGCAGGTAGGCGTGCCAGAGTCGGTCAAGGGCGGTGGGGGTCGGCTGCGGGGCTGAGCACCACAGCCAGACCGGTTTCGGGTGCCGGTCGCCGGGCAGGCGGTCCACGATCAGCCGGATGATGCTGCCGGTGATGATCGGCAGGGGTCCGTCGTGGCCGGTCCAGGCGCTGCGTCGGGTCAGCAGAGGGTGCAGCCGGGTCCAGGCACACGCGCGGGCGGTGCCGTAGCGGGTGGTCTCGGTGACGGTCTGGGCGTCGGGGGTGGGGTGGGTCGTGGGGTCGGCCAGGGCGAACTCGGGTCCGTGTTTGGGTGGGCGCCCGGTGGTGCCGGGTGCCCGTGGTGGGGCGAGAAACCGGGGCGTGTCATGGCAACCGTGTAAGCCACGGATAGGCCAAGATCAGCCGTTGTGATCTCGACGCGGCTGGGAAAGGAACTATCCGTGAGTCAGGACATTGGCGATCGCGAAACTGAGGCA
>JBOHGD010000072.1:0-24525 GCA_050699955.1 Pseudonocardiaceae bacterium
ACGACTCACCTCCACGAGCATGTTCGGTGGTCTGGTCTGCGGACCATGCCCCCGCTGCGAGGGGTCTCCCTGGTCGCCACGGCGTACCGGCCGCAGTTGAGCCCGCTGGCCTGTCGTCTGGTTCGAGGAAGAAAAGGGAGGTGACTGAATAGTGCGCAGCGAGGTGGAGGTGCGGGACCTGCAAGCGGTTTTCACTGCGACTGGTGATGATGCGCCTACGGTCAATGTGGCAGTGCGAGATACTCTTCAATGGGTGCTGGGTGGCTTTTCCGGTGAGGAGTTAGTGGAAGAGTACCTGGCGGTGGGTGAGGAGTATCGGTGTTTTTCCTGCCCGTGACAGTGACCAGGTGCAGGGACGTGATCGGTGGATGGCTTTCTGGGTAGTAATCGGCCGCACCCGCCGTCATAGGAAATCCCACCCGGTGCGGGTGGCGCACACGTTGTGAGGGATTTGAGGAATGCTCGTTGGTACACAGTTTTTCCGGAGCAAAGGCGCTCAACACCTTTGTGTTCTGGCTGGTTTGGATGATGCGGTCGTGGAGAACTTGGAGGATCAGCCACGAGGAGAAGGCTATGTGACGCAGGACTGTGTGGTGTTGACCAACGGCACCCATGTGAAACTGATTTTGTACCGGGGCCACGATGATGACGAGCTAGGGCCTATATCTCAGATTCTGTCGGGGATGGATCACCACTGCGAAGGAGTGGGACGGTTTGGTTTAAAGGATAGTTGGCGGACGAAGCTGGTGAATTGGGCTGTTGCGCTCCAGCGGGGGGAACTGTGACTGACGAACAAACACCCCAGCCCTCTGAACCGACAGCTCTCTGGACCGACGTCACCCCGACGTCGTTCCGGTTCACGGTGAGACAGAACCGCTCAGGAGGAATGTAGATCGATCGATTGGAGATGGCCGGGCCGCCCCTTGCCCGTGCGAAGAGGTCGGGGCGGCCCGGTTGGGAACCAGGGTTCCCGGGTACGGATGGTACCCGGGGGCCGTTGTGCTGTGCACGCGACTTTGCCCCCGGGCAGGAAGGAAAACGTCGACACGAGGAGTTGATGATCCCTGAGATATCTCCGGATAGGTGGTACGCGGTGCGCCTGCGGCGCGCTGCCCCGCGTGGGAACCGTCATCTGTGAGAAATGCATCGCGCGTGCCCGTTGGCGCCGCCGCTCCACACGAGCGCGGCACCCCGCCACGGGTACCCCGCCACGGCGTGATCAGCGCCGCCCGCACCCGAGCACCCGAACCAGCACAAAAAGAAGGTGACCGCAAACCCCGATACACGAGTTGGTTGTGCCCGCAGTGAGACGCGGGTGATGTTTGTGCTGCACGGAATCTGTGTGATCCGCGTAGCCCGATACACGCTGCGCTGAGTGTGTGTGGTGTGCGTCATTGTGCCGGATGCACACCACGGAATAGACCCATCACGACGACGACCGGCCCATTCCACCCTTGGATGGGTGGTGTGGGGCCGGGGAAAGGGCTCATGAGATGACGGTATCAGTGCCGTGTCCCGCGCACCAGAGCGCGCGGGACACGGGAAAGGAGGCACATGCCCGTATTCCCGATTCCCGGAGGTGATGACATTTGACAGACCAGACTGGAACAACAACCCATATCCCACCAACGACAACCCATATCCCACCGTTGCACATCGACACCGAGGCGATCGTGTCGCGGCTTGGTGCGCTGGCTGATGTGGCACTGTGCCCGACGTGTGAACTCACGATCACGCAGGTGGTCGCCGATATCGTGGACCTGACCGCCGAGGTGACCCGACTGTATGGAGCCATGATCGGGGTGCGTCGGGAGTCGGCGAACCGGCTCGCGGCGATCCGCGCCGCCCTGGGCGCAACCGCAGACGGTGAGCCCGACCCGTGGGGATTCCTGCGAGACGAACTCCCCGAATCCTACGACCCGCCCTGTGCCGCCCACCGTGGGGGGTGGCGGAAATGAGAGGCCGGGGCCGGTCTTCGGCGCGGCGCGCGCGCCGCGCCTGGCGCCGGGACGAGGAAGGCTATCCGGTGATGATCCTCGGCCCGGACGAACCACTCTTTTTGGTGGCCTGTGCGGCCCTGGGGCGGTGGCTGTTTCGGCACCGCTCGGCATTCGCACCATTCCTCATGATGGGTGGGGTGTTCCTGGTGGCCGGGTTGATTCATCGCCACCACCCCGGATGGTGGGCGCCACTGACCACACTCACCATCGTGATAACTGCCGCACTCGGTGTCCCGCACACCATAATAGTGCGCCGACACCCGGTCGGTCGCGTCGCGGCTGGGCTGCTGGCCCGGGTGTGGGGGGTCTGTGGGCTTGATCGGGCGATCGAGCGTGCGTATGCGGCGATACTGATCGCGGTGACCGGGGGGTGGATGGCCGCCGCTATCGCCCACGGTCCCACCATGTCACCGCTGCCCACACTCGCGATGGTGGCGACGGTGATTCTGGGGATTCCGTGGTGGGCGCACCGGCGGCGCCGCGCCCGGGTGCGGGTGGAACGCACCCTTGCCGCGTGGCCCGAGATCGCCGACACGATCGGGCTGACCGGGGCACAGATCGCGTCGGTGGTGGTGGATGCGTGGGGCTTCACCGCACGGCTGATCCTAAGAGGCGGGAAAATCGCCGGGCAGGTCATCGACAAAATACCCGCGATCGAATCCGGATTCGGCCTGCGACCCGGCAGCGTCCGCGTATTCCCTGACGAACACCGCGCGGACCGGTGCGTGGTCCGGGTCATCGAAACAGACCCGCACGCCGCACCGATCCTCTGGCCCGGTGCGTCGGTCACCTCGATAACCCAGCCGTTGCCGCTGGGATTGTTCGAAGATGCCAGCCCGGCCGGTGCGCTGCTACTGCGGCGTAATGCCCTGACCGGGGGCATGGTCGGCTCCGGGAAATCAGGCATCCTGAATGTCATCCTGGCGCACCTAGTGGCCTGCCCGGACGTGCGGATCTGGGGAATCGACCTGAAAGCAGGCATGGAACTACAACCCTGGGCGCCCTGCCTGCAGCGCCTGGCCACCACCCCCGACCACGCCACCGCCCTCTTAGCTGACGCCATCACCGAACTGGACCGACGCGCCACGCTCCTGGCCGATATCGGCCTCCGGGTCTGGGAACCGACACCCACAACACCCGCGTTGATCATCGTCATTGACGAATACGCCGAACTACCCCCCGACGCGCACACCCACACCGATTCGATCGCGCGACGGGGCCGCGCGGTCGCCGTGAATCTCCTGGCCGCGACCCAACGCCCCACCCAGGACGCCATGGGCCACGGCGCCGTCCGATCCCAAATGGACATCCGGATCTGTTTACGAGTCCGGGAACGCCGCGACGTGGACCTCATCCTCGGTCAAGGATCATTCACCTCCGGCTGGCACGCCCACACCCTCACCCAACCCGGCACCTTCCTGATCACCGCACCCGAACACAACACCCCCCACCGGGCACGCGCCTACCTCATCACCGACCACCAAGTAACCGACCACGTCACCACCCACCGGTCCGCCACCGCACCGGACCGGGCGCAGGACCCGTCAGGAGGCCCGCAGACCGCCGAGAGCGGTCCGGTCGGTGTCTCGGACCCGGACACACCGGAGACGGCGTTGTGGGCGGCGCTGCGGCGCGCCGGACCCGACGGGGTCCCGATCCGGGATCTGCTCGCCGCTACCGGCATGACCCGACCCACCCTCTACCGGCATCTGCGCGCGCACGCCAAGGCCGGACGGGTGGTGCAGACCACACGCGGGTTCTGGCGGGCGTTGAGCACCCCACCACCCACCCCACCCACCACCCCGACCGGACCCGGCGATGGTCGCCGACCGCCCTCCTTCCGGTCGGTGCGCCGGACCCGGCGTATCCGGCCGCGTCACCCCCGGCGACGGCCCCCCGGCCGTGACCGAGGGTGACCGGAGTTTGTCTCATCGTTTGTCTCACGCCTCGCGCGCGCCTACGCGTTTAGGACCACACCCGCGTCGTGAGACAAGACAATGAGACAAGCACACAACGTCACCACACACCGAGAGGAGGTGATCCACACCCGCCCCCGCCCGAAACGCAGCACCCGGCCACCCCACCCACCAGAAAACGACCACGACCCACCCGGATACCAGCACGACCAAGCCCGACTCGACGCCGAGGCCGTCACCCGCTGGCAAACGATCGTGGCCAACTGGCCCCCACTGAGCGAGGACCAGATCCACACCATCGCCACCGTGCTACACCGACTCGACACCCACACCCCACCCGCCACCCTGCCCACCCCACGAGACAACGAGCCGCCCCGCTAAAAACCGACCCGTTCCGGGACGGGTGTGACAGATCCCAGCCCCGCCCCCTGTCACACCCGTCCCCTCACCTACTCACCTTCGTCTCACTACGCACCATGCTGCGTGTTCAGGATCAGCTCAGGAAAGTGACGCCGTCACTATCCCCGGGCTCGGACCCTCCCAGCTCGATTACCTGACGCATCGCCACAACAATACAATCCCGATCAACAATCAATTGCTTTCCGTCGGTCGCGTCGGCCAATGCCTTGACTCGCAAACTCGCATCAGGGATCGTCCCGATCCAGACGGCCGCCGTAAGGCCGTAATTAGATGATGACCTCTTCCAGAATAGCGACGGGAAAGGTTCTTCGAGCGCGAGAGGCGGATTACCCAGCGTGAAATATGTCTCTTCGCCGCTGTCGATGGTAAACTGGACAGTGAAATCTTGCCAGAAGATGCTTTGGCGATTGCCCTCCACGTATGAGTGTACGAGTTCGAGGTCAATGGTCAATCCAAGAGGGAACACTCTCACGGTGGGAACCCACAACACGGCATGGTCGGTTCTACAGAGCACCTCCGCCGTTGCGATCAGCCCCGGTACGGTCCGCTTAGGAGGTGATGTTCCGTCGTGGGATGCGGACACTGCCACGTTGGTGCACCATCCTTTGCAGGGCTAGCAGAGTGTGGTCGTTCCCGAGTTCGCGGAATAGTCCGCCCAATTGCCGTGGAACGCGGACGCCGAGATCTGATAATGATACAGCCAACCGCGCTGGCAGACACCACCGAGGTCATGATAGTTCTTGATAACCCCACCCCGTCCGTCTGGCACGGTCGGAGGAGTGGAACTCACACTACTTCCAGTCTCCTCATACTTCCGGCCATCATAACCCCACATTGCCGTCGTGTCATTCCAGACATCCGGTGTCGCCGTGCATTCAGCTGTCCCGTTCGCCTCGACCTGATCACCGAAGGAGCCGACCACAAACGGATCTTGAGGATCCATCGTGCAAAAAATAGACCCACTGGCCGCAGTGGCAATACGCGCACCCACCAACGACAGGTACCGGCTAGGAGAAACCCATACAATCGGCCTATTCGAGACCGGCACAGACGGGCTGCTCGCGGTGGCCGCGACACTGGTCTCAGTCATCGCAACACAAAATAACACCGTCAAGACGGCCACCACGAAAGGATGACACGGTCTGATCCCCGATTTTTTCACACTCATGTTAGGCCCTCCCCTGAAAATGGCTCGAACACAAGCGGGCGACGACGCATGACGATCCCCTCATTCACCCACCGTCACCAGTATTCATCAGTCAGTAGCCGATGTCTACAAATTTCAGACCGGACGCGCCGGTAGAGTGTGGCGACTGGACAGCCAGACCCCACGCGCTACAGGTGCCCGGCCTTCTGGGCGGCTTCCGCATCCGGCCCGGAACTGTCCTGACCATCACCTGCGCCAGGTCCGATGGCAGCGCGCGGCGAGGGAGTGTCGATGCGGATTCGGGTGCTGGTGAAGCGGCGGCGTGTGGTCCGCTCCGCTGGGTCGATGAACAGCTTGGTGCGTCCCAGTGCCTCGGTGAGCAACGTGCGCCGCGCGGCGTTGTCGGCCCGTTCCCACTGCTCGGTGGCCTCGGTGACGGTCATGGCCTCGGTCGGCCCGTCCGGATGTCCCCCGGTCAAGGCGTCGCGTTCGGCATACAACCGCGCCAGATCCGCCATCAGGGGGTCGTTGGCCTTGTCGAACGCTCTCTCGGTCATCTTCCGGGCGCCGAACTTCTCCGCGATCGCCTCCTGGCGTTCCTCGCACTCGGCGATCTCGATGTCGACCTGCGCGAGGCGCACCGAGATCCGGGCGCGGGCGGCTTTGATCGCCGCCGCATGCTTCGCATCCGACAGGACCGAGATCACCAGGGCGCGTAACTCCCGATCCACCGACCGCACATCAGCGGCGACCCTCCCGCACCCGCGACGCGCTTTCGTGCACCCATACTGGCGGCGTTTTTCCCCATCGGGATATACACCCACGTGCGGGCGACCGGACAATGCTTTCCCGCACTGCCCGCACAACGCGATCCCCGACGCCAGATAATGCTCGCCCGGGCGCTGCCCGCTCTTGCGCCCGGCCAGCAACGCCCGCAACCGCTCAAAGTCCCGGGGATCCACCACCGGGTCCCCTGCCATGTGCCCAACGATTTCCCCGTCGTGCTCGACGAGCCCGGCATTACGCGGCCGTACCAATACCCCCCGGACCCCGGCCGGGGTCCACACCTTGCCCGTGGCCGTGCGCAACCCGGCCTCATTCCACTCCTGGCTGATCCCCGCAAGCGTCGCCCCCGCCACTACCGCCCGCGTCGCGTCGGCCAGCGCGGCCTGCTCCCGGGCCACCTGCGCCCCAGACACCGGACCCCGCCCCGCCGCGTTACGTGCCACCGTGCGATCCAGTCCCGAAAACCCGAACACCCGGCCCTGATGATGCGGCACCCCCTTACGGCGCAACACCTCCAACCGCCGCTTAATCCGGTGCGAGGACTCATCCGAGGAGCGCTGCGCGTGCGAAACCTCCGTGCGCAACTGATGCCGATCGTTGTAGTCCGACAAATCATACCGGCCATGCGAGGACCCCAACAAGAAACTGTCATCCACCAACGAAAACAACGTCTCCAAGTCGATCATCAACCGCATCGCCCGATCGGTGTTCCAGATCACCACCCCATCACACGCCCGCGCCGCGACCCGCTCCAACAACCGCTCCCACCCCGGGCGACGCACCTTCGGATCCCACGCCGACAAACTGTTATCACTGATCTGCTCACCCAGCACCCCACCCAACCGCGTGATCACCCCACCGTTGTCGGTGTGCTGAGTCTCCACCTTCTCCAACTTCCCCGACAGGTTCCGCGACAACCGCGCGTACGAGTCCAACACCGGCACCCGCCCACCCTGACCAGCCCTAACCTCATGACCATGACCCATACGGACACTGTAGGTCACCATGAGAGCATTGGCTATAGCTCGCATCGCCACTCACAGGTTCCGGAGGAACTTGGTGATCAGGGTGGTGGTGTGCTCCGGGGCTTCTTGCTGCACGAAGTGCCCGACGCCGGGCAGCACCTCGTAGCTGAACCCGTTGCCCGCCCACCAGCCCGAGCGCCGCGCGGTGCGTTCCAGCAGGCACGGGTCGTCGGCGCCGTGCACCTGCAGCACCGGGGCGCGGGCCGCCCGGTCCACCGCGCGGGACAGCCGCAGCCCGTCGAACCGGAACTGGGAGCGGCCGAGGAACCGGTAGTACTCCAGCGCGCAATGCGCCGCGCCGGGGATCAGCATGGCCTCGCGGTCGCGCGCGGCCACCGTGGCGAACTCACTCGACGCGCACCACTGCGGGCCTGCCCAGCGCCGCAGGATTCGTTCGACCTGGGCAGCCCGCTCACGGGTGAGGTTCCGCTCGGGCAGCCACGGAGCTTGGAAGCCGGCCATATAGCTCGACGCCGAGCGTTGCGCCGGGTCGCGCAGCAGCGCTTGCAGCATGGCGAGCGGGTGCGGCGCGGCCAGTGCCGTCACCGAGCGCACCACCCTGGGGTGCAGCGCCGCCGTGCACCAGCCGAGGATTCCGCCCCAGTCCTGCCCGACCAGGTCGGCCTGCCGTTCGCCGAGCGCCCGGACCAGGCCTGCGACGTCACCGGACAAGGTCCACAGGTCGTAGCCGCGGGGTGGCTTGTCGGAGTCCCCGTAGCCGCGCAGATCCACGGCCACGGCCCGGTGACCCGCCGCGGCCAGCGCGGGTAGCTGGTGGCGCCAGGACCACCAGAACTCGGGGAAGCCGTGCAGCAGCAGCACCAGCGGGCCGGTACCGGCCTCCACGACGTGCAGCCGGATCCCGTTGGCCGAGATGTCGCGGTGTGTCCAGGGGCCGGGGATCCGGACGGACCCGGGGTCCGGCGGGTGACTCACTCCCAGCGTTGTAGCGGGTCGCCGTCCTGCGGTACGGCGAGCGGATGATCGTCGTGCTGGGGATTGGGACGCAGGTGGGCCAGGACTCCGCCGGTCTCCTTGACCGCGGTGATCGTGCGTTCGGGTTTGTGCACGCTTCGCACCCGCTGCCAGCCCAGCAGCGCGAAGGCCGCGGCGACCAGCACCATCATGAGGAACACGACGCTGAACGCAGCCCACCGCGGGAGCCAGATGTCGAGGATCTCGCCGATCGCAAGAAAGAGGAAGAACAGGCTGAAGAGCAGGATCGAGAGGGCGATGATGAACATGACGCTGCCCTTGACGCCCTTGCGGACCTCGGCGGTCAACTCCGCCTTGGCCAGCTCGACCTCCGAGCGGATCAAGGTGGAGAAGTGCGTCGTTGCGTCCCGGACCAGCTCACCCAGGGAAATCTGGCTCGGTTCAGGTGCATGCTCCGGTGACAGCGGGAGCGAGGGCACTGCGGGGGGCGGTTCCGGTTTAGCGTGCCGGCCGTTGCGGTGGTGCTGCGTGCTGGTCACCCGCGTCATGGTGCCACGGCGGGCCAGGGGAGGGCTCGATCACCCTTGGTTGTGTACCCGGCTGCGGTGCACCAAAGCGACGGCGCCGATCAGGGAGGCGATCGCCGAGGCGAGCAGGACGGCGGCCTTGGCTCGCTCGGCGGCATCCGGGGTCAGCGAGAGCTCGGCGATCAGCAAGCTGACCGTGAACCCGACACCGCCGAGAATCGACACAGCCGCGAGGTCCCGCCAGGACAGCCCGCGGGGTCTCGCGGCGAGTCCGGTCCGGATCGCCAGCCACGAGGCGCCGAAGATACCGACCAGCTTGCCGAGGAGCAGACCGACGATGACGGCCAGCGCGATGCGATCGGTGGCGATGTCGGCCAGCGCCGCCGCGCCGATCGGCACCCCTGCCGCGAACAGTGCGAACACCGGCACCGCGACCGCCGCGGAGAACGGCTGCAGCCGATGCTCGAGGCGTACCCCGGGCGCGCCTGCTTCGCCGGGATCCGGCCGCACCCGGGTGAGCAGGCCGAGCACGATCCCCGCCACAGTGGCGTGCACGCCGGACTGGTGCACCACGTACCAGGTCAGCACGGCGAGCGGGACGTAGATCCAGGAGGAACGGATCCGGCGGTGCTGCAACCACCAGTACAGCACGCACAACGCCACCGCCGCGCCGAGCGCGAGCAGGTGCACTCCGCTGGTGAACAGCACGGCGATGACCAAGATCGCGCCGAGGTCGTCCACCACGGCCAGACTGAGCAGGAACACCCGGGCCGAGCCCGGCAGGCCCGATCCGGTCAGGGCGAGCACCCCGAGTGCGAAGGCGATGTCGGTGGCGACCGGGATGGCCCACGCCTTGTCGGCGCCCGGCGCCCCGGCGCTGATCGCCAGTGCGAGGGCGGCGGGGACCAGCATGCCGCCCAGCGCGGCGACGATCGGCAGGGTCGCCGATCTGCGGTCGGCGAGTTCCCCGACCACGAGCTCGCGTTTGAGCTCGAGCCCGGCCACGAAGAAGAAGACGGCCAGCAGCCCATCCTGCGCCCAGCTGCTCACGGTGAGGTCGAGGTGCAGTGCCGCGGGCCCGATCCGATGATCCCGCACCGCGACGTAGACGTCGGCAAGCGGCGAGTTCGCCCAGGTCAGGGCGACCGCGGCGGCGACGAGCAGCAGGGTGCCGCCGACGGTCTCGGTGCGCAGGAAGCGGGCGAAGTCCTCGATCCCGGGTGCCCGCCGAATCGTTGATCGAGTGCCGCATGCCCGGTCGACAGTCTTACCGAACCAGCTCACTTAGGCGCCACTCCTGATCATCGAGGAGCCTGACATCGCCACGGGCTCCACCGCTGCCGACCAGACTTCCCGGCGCACCTAATGAGCGAGGGTAGCAGTTCCGGGAGACACTTCCGGCCCCGTGGCTGCCCGGTCGAACACATTGGCGGCCCATACGAAGGGGCACTGATTGCCTACACAGAGTTGTGCCGGCATGGTAAATCTTTCGCATGAACTCGATGGTCGGGCGCAGTCTGCTTGCCCTGATGCTGTGCCTGGCGATGGCCGCGACGCTCTGGGGGGTGTCCTTGGTGGTTCCCTCCGGCGAAGTGGCATCGAGTGTCGCGGGCCCGGCGGCGCACCTTGACGCCCCGCTGCCGCCCGCGGCGCAGCTCCGGCTCGACACCACCCCCGCGCAGGCCCTCGCGGCGCCCGCGCAGCCCTCGACGCCAGACCAGCCGCCACCGCCGCCGGAGCCGAACCCGCTGGAGAAGTGGGCCGCCAAGACCGCGCCCTTGCTCGGCATTCCCGACTCGGCCCTGATCGGCTACGGCACCGCCGATCTGATGATGCAGGACAAGGAACCGAAGTGCGGGCTGTCCTGGATCACGCTGGCTGCGGTCGGACGCGTCGATGCCCAGCAGTGGCACCCGCAGAGCGGTGTCCCGGCGGCGGTGACCACCGCGCAGCAGCTGTGCGCGCACGGTCGTGACACCTCGACCGACTCGGGCTGGGAGGCGGCGGTGCGCTCGGTGGGCGACGGCACCGCCCACCTCCACCAGGTGCTCGCCGCCGCCACGGCTTACGCGACGGCTGTCCAGTCCAACATTCCGATCAGCCCGCCGGCTCTAGCCGCGATCAACTTCGCCATCGACCAGATCGGCCTGCCCTACGAGTGGGGTGGCAACGGTCCGCGCCAGGGTGACCCCGGGTTCGACTGTTCGGGCCTGACCAAGGCCGCCTACGCCAGCGCGGGCATCGAGCTGCCCCGCACCGCTGCCGCCCAGTACTTCGCCACCCGCCACCTCGGCAGTCATGAGGCCTTGCAGCCGGGTGATCTCGTCTTCTACGCCAACCCCGTGGACGGGATCCATCATGTCGGGCTCTACATCGGGAACGGTGAGATGATCAACGCCCCGACGTTCGGCATGCCGGTTCAGGTCGGCTCCTACCGCTACAACGACTACGCCGGAGCGGGTCGTCCGTACTAGCCGGCGCCCGAACGGGCTCACCTGACGGCCCGAAAGTGCAGCGCCGAGCGCCCCTGTCGTCGCCCTCCGGCGGCTACGACACCGACGTTGCCGCAGGAAAGCTGAATACCGGCGCTGCGCCGAGTGGAGGTGGAGACCTGATGATCGTTTGTCGCACCTGCGGAGGGCAAAACGCGGATGCGGACACCTTCTGTGGTTCCTGCGGCGACTTCCTGGAGTGGACCGGGGAGAAAGTCGAGGCCACCCCCGCGGCCCCGGTCGCGGAGAGGTTCGAGGCCGCCCCCGCGAAGCCGGTCGACGCAGAACCGAAGCCAGCGGTGGAGTTCAAGCCGGCCACCGGGATGAAGCCGACGCAGGGATTCAAGCCGGCCGTCGAGTCCAAGCCGGCTGTCGAACCGACGCCGGCTGTTGAGCCCAAACCGGCTGTTGAGCCGACGCCGGCTGTTGAGCCGAAGTCGGCGGCAGCGGAATGGAAGTCGGCCATCGAGCCGAAGTCGGCTGTTGAGCCCAAGCCGGCGGCAGCGGAATGGAAGCCGGCCATCCCGAAGTTCGGGCAGCGGCCGGCCTCGGCGCTGGTCGCCCCGGTGCCGGAGGGGCAGCCGAGGGCGGAACCGAGGGTGGCGTCCCAACCGGATCGGGACCCGGCCCCGCGCAAGCCCCAGCCGGCGGAGATGCGTCCGCAGGCGCCGGTACGCAGACGCCCGGTTGTGCCGACGACACCCTCGCCACCCACCCGGCAACCGCAACCCGACGACCTGATCTGCGGGGCGTGCGGTGAAGGCAACCCGCCGACCCGCCGGTTCTGCAGCCGGTGCGGCGAGTCGTTGCAGACCGCCACCGTCACCGTGGTGCCCACTCCCTGGTGGCGCCGGATTCTTCAGCTCTTCGACCAGCCGGTGCGCCCGGCGGGTGCCCGGCCGAAACGCCGCGCCCAGTTGCTGACCCTGCGCGGCTGGATGGCGATGCTGCGCCGGGTCGTCATCGTCGCGCTGCTGCTTCTCGCGTTGCTCTACGCGGTCTTCCCCGGGATGCGGAGCTTGGTGAACGGGCAGGTGCTGGCGCTCAAGGACCGGGTGGGGTCGATGTTCAACCCGAAGCTCGTCCAGGTTCGAGCGATCTCGACCGAGGCCAGCGCGCAGCTCCCCGATCACACCGCGGACATGGCCGCCGACGGGTTCACCAACACCTTCTGGGAGGCACCGGATGCGGCCGCCCAGCCGACGCTCGTGCTGAACTTCGACAACCCGACCCGGCTGGCCCGCGCCATTGTGCACAACGGTGGCGGCGAGGATTACCAGGCACTGAGCAGGCCGGACAAGCTGCACCTGGTGTACTCCGCAGGTGAGAAGATCATCGGAACCTCCGACGTAACCCTGCAGGACACTCCTGATCAGCAGACCGTCGACTTGAGTGGCGGTGACGGCGCGACCCGCGTCGAGGTCCACGTGATGTCCGTCTACCGTTCCCTGCACAGTCCCGCCCTCGCGCTGAGCGAGATCGAGCTCTACCAGCACCCGGCCAGCCAATGATCCACGAAGTGGACGAGGCGCTGCGCAAGCTGATCCGCGACGAGGCGCTGGCCGGGTCGGACGTCGAGGTGGTGCTCGACGCCCCGACCAAGGAGTGGGCGGCCCGGCGCAACGCCCCGACCGTCAACCTCTACCTGTACGACATCCGGGAGGACCTACGCCGCCGGTCACGAGGGCTGATCAACTCCTATGACGAGGACGGGGTCGTCATTGCCCGGCATACGCCACCGCGGCACATCAAGCTCTCCTACCTGCTCACGGCGTGGACCCAGCGGCCGGAGGACGAGCACCGGTTGCTCTCCGCCCTGCTGTCCGGTCTGCTGGGCTATGAGTCGCTCCCGGCTGAGCTGCTGCAGGGGCCGCTCGCGGAGCTGGCGCTGCCGGTGCCGCTGACAGTGGCGCTGCCGCCGCCGGAGGACCGTTCGTTCGCCGACGTCTGGACCGCGCTGGGCGGTGAGCTCAAGCCTTCGCTGGACGTCGTGGTCAGCGCTCCGGTGGACGGCAAGCAGCATCCCGCGGCCCCAGTGGTGCGGGAGGACCTGCAGATGGACATCGGCAGCCTGGATGGGGAGCTCAGCGACGGCCGGGTCCGGAAGCACCGCCCGGAGCCCGTGCCGAGTCCGGAACCTCCCCAGGCGTCCGTCACGATGACCCGGACCCGCCGCCGGCCCCGATGAGCACCGATCCGGGGCCGGCCCAGGATCCCAGTCTGGCCCACTTACTCGGCCGGCTCGCCGTCGTCGAAGAACGGGTGCGCCGTGCCGTGGCCGTGCGCCGAGAGCTCGACCCGCAACCGGACGACCCGTTCCGTGGGTTGTACCTGTCCGACGAGGCGGTCGAGCGGGTGCTGGCCGGTCGGCTGACGGCCGCCGAGCCGGACCCGGTCGCCGACGCGCACCTGTCCGCCGCGGAGGCTGCCGCGGACGCCGCCGAGCGGACCGGCTCGCCGGTGCGGCTCCGCGCGCTGGCTCGTTCGATGGGGCTGGACGCGCTGGACGTCGAGCTGCTGCTCGTTGCGCTGGCGCCGGACCTGGACAGCCGCTTCGAGCAGCTCTACGGCTACCTCAACGACGATGTCACTCGGCGCCGCGCCGCGATCGGGATGGCACTGCGGCTGTGCGGGCTACCGGAGGCCGCCGCTGCCGGCCGGGCCCGGCTCACCGGGCAGGCCCCACTGCTGGCCGGTGGGCTGCTCGACGTCGAGGATCTGGATCGGCCGCTGCTGTCCCGGGCACTGCGGGTGCCGGATCGGGTCACCGCGCACCTGCTCGGCGACGACCGGGCGGACCCGGTACTGGCCGCCGTGCTGGTGTCACCCCCCGGGTGGTCCGAGGTGGCCGGGGCCATCCCGCTGAGCCGGGCGCTTTCACGTGGTGTGCGGTTGGTCTACCTGCGGGAACGTCCTGGCGGGTCGGGCCAGTCGCTCGCCGCGGCCGCAGTGGGTCAGGCCGGCGCGGGCCGGCCTGTGCTGGTGGCCGATGCGGGCAGGCTGGTGGGTGAGCCGTCCCCGGTGGGGGTGGTCCGCGCGCTGGTCCGGGAGGCCCGGCTGGGCGGCGCGGGCGTGATCGTCGAACCGGTCGAAACGCTGGTCGCCGAGGCTCCGGCGGTGCTGCGGCTGCTCGCCGCCGCCCCCGTCCCGGTGCTGCTCGTCGGGACGGTGTCCTGGGACCCGCAGTGGGTGGCGCAGCCGCCACTGCAGCTGGACGCGGTCCCCGCCACCGCCGCCGAGCGCAGCACGGCATGGCGGGCCGCCCTCGACGGCAAGCTGGATCCGGGTACGGACCCGGCCTCGGTGACCGCCCAGTTCCTGCTCGGCCCGCAGCACATCGAGCGGGCGGCCCAGGCCGCGACGCTGCACGCCGAGCTGGCCGGAACCGCGGTCGACGCCGCACACCTGCGCCACGGCGCGCGGGAGCAGAACGCCGCCGGGCTGGAGCGTCTGGCGCGGCGGATCGAGCCCGCTGTCGGGTGGAACGACCTGGTGCTGCCGGAGCCGACCCGCCGCGCGCTGCACGAGCTCACCGCCCGGGCCCGGCACCGCGACCAGGTGCTCGACGAGTGGCGGATGCGTCCCGGTGGCGGCCGCGGCCGGGGTATCACCGGGCTCTTCGCCGGTGACTCCGGTACCGGCAAGACGATGTCCGCCGAAGTGATCGCCGCTGACCTGGGGCTGGATCTCTACACGGTCAACCTCGCCACCGTGGTCGACAAGTACGTCGGGGAGACCGAGAAGAACCTGGAACGGATCTTCACCGAGGCGGCGGGGGTGAACGGGGTGCTGCTGTTCGACGAGGCCGACGCGATCTTCGGTAAGCGCTCCGAGGTTCGCGACGCGCACGACCGCTACGCCAACATCGAGAGCGCCTACCTGCTGCAGCGGATGGAGTCCTTCGACGGGCTGGCGATCCTGGCCACCAACCTGCGCGCCAACCTGGATGATGCGTTCACCCGTCGCCTCGACGTGGTGGTGGACTTCCCGGTCCCGGACGAGGAGTCCCGCCGCGCGTTGTGGGACCGCTGCCTGGGCCCGGTGCTGCCCCGCGCGGATGACGTCGACCTGGACTTCTGCGCCGCCGCGTTCGAGCTCTCCGGCGGCAACATTCGCTCGGTCGCGGTCAGCGCGGCCTATCTGGCCGCCGAGGCGGGCCGTCCGGTGGCGATGACCGACCTGGTCAGCGCCGTGGTCATCGAGTACCGCAAACTCGGCCGCCTGTGCCTGGACCGCGAGTTCGGTCCCTACCGCAACCTGGTCCGCTAACCCCCACCCCTCCCGCCTCCCCCCCTCCCGCGCGTGTCCGTCCCTCATGCCCGGTGTGTCCGTCCCTCATGCACAGCGTGTCCGTCGCTCATGCCCGGTGTGTCCGGCGTTGGTGCACAGTGCGTCCTGCGCGAGGTCCGAGCTTGCCCTTTCGGGCAGCGGCTTATGTCCCTGTTGTTGCCCGGCTCCCAGCGCGATCGTCGGGCTGACGGATGATCCTGATGGGTGATCGTGTGACGCGGTGCGTGGCCGACCGTCCGGGGAGGCGGCGTGGGTTTCGCCTCCGAGCCGGGCGGGGAGCAGCGGGCGGTGCAGCGTCCGCTGCGTCCTGCTGTGGACAACGGGGCGGAGCGCGGTGAGCGTGAGCAGGCTGCGCCGACCGCGCGGTCGGTGTCGCGGTTGAGCGCTGGTGCGGCGATCGGGTTGCAGCGTCAGGCGGGAAACCGAGCGGTGTCGAGACTGGTGGCGCAGCGGCGGGCCGGGCCGGGTGCTGCGAAGCCGGGTGGGCCGGGTGGCGCGAAGCCGGGTGGGCCGGGTGCTGCGAAACCGGCTGCGTCGGGGTCCGGGACGGCCGGGGTGACGTCGGCCGGTGGCGGGGCCGGCGCGGCCGCGCCGGTGGCGGGTGGCCAGGACCGGGTGGTGGCGCCACCGCCCGAGGCTCTCGTGCAGCGGTTGGCCGACGGTAAGGCGGGTGCGCGGACCGGCCCCGGTTCGGACCCGAAGTTCACCGCGTTGAAGCAGGATGTGGGTTCCAAGCAGCAGACGCTGGGTAAGCACCCGCCCGCGAAAACCGAGGCGAACGCCGCTCAGGGCGCGGCGAAGCCGCCGCCGGACGACAAACAGGCCCAGGGCAAGACGGCGAACGCGGAGAAGATGAACGCCGCGAAGCCCGGGGATTTCGACAAGGCCGCGTTCGTCAAGGCGGTCAATGAGGCGATCGCGAAGCAGGCCCCGAAGAACCTGGACGAGGCGGACAAGTTCGGTGACTCCGGTAAGGCCGCCGCGGTCAAGGGTGAGGTGCAGGGCAAGGTCGGGGCGGGCAAGCAGGCCTCGGCCAAGGCCATCGCGACCACCACGAAGGCCCCTCCGGATACGGCCGCCGCCAAGGAGAAGAAGGTCACCCCGCTGCGGCCGGATCAGCCGCCACCGAAGCCGGGCGCGCCGAACCCCGCGCAGGCGGTGCCGGACAAGGCGCCACCGTCCGCCACGGATTTCTCCGCGGGTCCCAAGCAGGTCGATCAGCAGATGGCCGGCGCGCAGGTCACCGAGGAGCAGTTGGCGAAGTCCAACGAGCCGGAGTTCACCGGGGCACTGAAGGAGAAGAAGGCGGGGGAGGCGCAGGCCGCGACCTCGCCCGGTCAGGTGCGGGCCGGTGAGGCGAAGACCCTGTCCGGAGCGAAGGCGTCGGCCGCGCAGGCGGGGGCGGCCGCGATGACGACCATGACCGCGGACCGCACCAAGGCCGGGCAGCAGGTGGGAGCCGGTAAGGAGGGCGCCAAGGGGGAGGACGAGAGCAAGCGCGCCCAGGTCACCGCGAAGCTGCAGAAAGTGTTCGACGCCACGAAGAAGGACGTCGAGGACATTCTGAACGGGTTGGACAAGAAGGTCGACGACAAGTTCGACGCGGGGGAGAAAGCGGCGCGGGATGCGTTCACCGCTGATTATACCCGCAAGATCGACGCATACAAGGACAAGCGGTACTCGGGATTCACCGGAAAGCTCAAGTGGGTCAAGGACAAGTTCGCCGGTCTGCCCAGCGAGGTCAATACCTTCTATGTGCAGGCTCGCCAGGTTTATGTGGCTCGGATGCAGGGTGTGATCTCGTCGGTGGCCGATGTGATCGGCGCCGAGCTGAACCGGGCCAAGGCGCGGATCGCCACCGGGCGAAATGAGCTTCAGGCGGAAGTCAAGAAGCTCCCAGCCGACCTGCAGGCTCTTGGTAAACAGGTCGCTGGGGATTTCGCGGGCAAGTTCGACGAACTGACCCAGTCGGTCAACGACAAGGGCACCCAACTGGTCGACACCCTGGCCTCGAAATACACCGCTGCGCTCAAGGCCGTCGACGATCAGATCGCGACGGAGAAGGACAAGAACAAGGGCCTGATCGCCAAGGCCGTGGACGCCGTGAAGGGCGTCATCGACACCATCCTCAAGCTCAAGGACCTGCTGCTGGGGGTGCTCGCCAGGGCCGCCCAGGCGGTGATGACGATCATCAAGGACCCGATCGGTTTCCTCGGCAAGCTCGTCTCCGCCGTCGGCGCCGGACTGAAGGCCTTCATCGCCAACATCGCCACCCACCTGCAGAAGGGCCTGGTCTCCTGGCTGCTGGGGGCGGCCGCCAAGGCCGGGCTGCAGCTGCCCGAGAAGTTCGACCTCAAGGGCATCCTGCTGCTCATCGGGTCGCTGCTGGGCCTGACCTGGGCCGCGATCCGCGGCCGGGTCGTCCAGCGCGGGGTGCCCGAGCAGGCCATGACCGCCGTCGAGTCGTCGGTACCGGAAGCGCAGAAGATCAAGAACGAGGGCATCGGCGGGGTCTGGGAACAGCTCAAGGAGAAGGTCGGCGACCTCAAGGGAACCCTGCTGGGCAAGATCGCCCAGTACCTGATTCCCACCGTGCTCATCGCCGGGATCACCTGGATCATCTCGCTGCTCAACCCCGCGTCGGCGTTCATCAAGGCCTGCAAGGCGATCATCGACATCGTCACGTTCATCGTCGATCGCGGCGCCCAGATCCTGGCTTTCGTCAACGCCGTGCTGGACGCCGTCATCGCCATCGCGGGCGGCGGCGCGGGCGGTGTCCCCGGCCTGATCGAAACCGCCCTGGCCACCGCCATCCCGGTGCTGATCGGCTTCCTCGCCGCCCTGCTCGGCATCGGCGGCCTCGCCGACAAGGTCAAGAAACTCTTCCAGTCCCTGTCGAAACCGGTCATGAAAGCCGTCGACTGGATCGTCGGCAAGATCGTGGGACTGGCCAAGAAACTCTGGGCCAAGATCAAGGGTAAAGGCAAGGGCAAGGATGCGAAGAAGACGCCCAAGGAAGACATCAGGGACAGGTGGAATCGGGGAATCAAGGCTATCCGGGGCGTGTCTGGAAGATCTCGGCATGGTGGGGCCTCGACCAAGGAGCTGTACAGCTCGCTGGCTGCGATCAAGTCCACGTACGGGTTCCAGGAGATTTACGCACATCAGCGTGGTAATGCATGGGGTGTTTACGCAAAGCTCAATCCGGACAACAAGGGAAACCTCATACCGATCTCGGGTCAGGCGCTTCTGGTCGGAGAGGGAAACCTCAGCTTCACCGAAGCCAACCTCATTCTCGGGCGCAACGTTCCTGGTAAAATCACGGCCACGGTATACGAGCAGAAGAAGGACAAGCCCGTCGACACACAGGCTCGTGCAGATAAACTGCAAGAGCAAGGCGTCACAGTGGAGTTCGGGGTCGACGCGACGAAACTTCACGAGGGCGCCGAGGATAAACCGAAGTTCGACAGCATCATCTGGATGTTCCCGCACCCGGGGGGGCCTCGCGGGAAGTCCGCAGCCGCGGGCGCAGCGCTTTTAGTGTCATTCTTCGCCAGCGCCAAGCAACGACTGACTCCGGGTGGGAAGATCACAGTGACCCTCCGGGTCGCAAAGGAGCCCAACTACTACGTCAGTCGATGGAAGCCCGTCGAGGCGGCTGTGGCAGCGGGTCTCACGCTCGTCTCCCGGGACGATTTTGAACAGGAAGACTATCCAGATTATACTCATGAGACGACTGACAAGAAAGCTAGTACGGCAGATGTTTCTCGCGGATTTACTTTCGTGTTCACACACTGAGGTGAGTGAATGAGCATAACTGAGGCTGTTTCGCGCTTGGAGCGTATTCCGGGTGCGCTGGCCGGGCGTGGACCGCGTCATCCGGAGGCTCCGGATCTGTCCATTGAGAATCAGCTTGTGCAGTTTCTCGACACTTATCCCGCCCTCCGTCGCGATGTTGGGTACGTCGAGTTTCTGGAGAAGTATGCCGGAGCAATGATCAAAAACGCGGGCGAGACTCAGATCGTTGACCTGCTCGGCTTCTCCGATGTGTCTACCGGAATGTTGGAGATGGATGGACCCGTCGTCGACGAAAATGGGTTCCTTCTCTTCGCGCAGTGTATCTTCCATGTCATCGTGGAAGGCGGGCTCGTGGACATGTACGAATACGACTTCGCATTCGATGCCTATGGAGAAAGACCTCCGGGCGTGTACAGATGCTCTGCCACTCTGCGCAGCCACGGAGAGCCGTACGTCTGGTATGCGGACGGCTTCTGTTCGTGGCTCGTGGAGTTGGTCGACCAAGGTGGACGGTACGAGCGTCCGGCGTTGGACTAACGTGTAGCCTCAGCCCGTTACCGCAGGACGGTGCGGAAAGTGAGTGAGACCCGACGCCCTCGCGAGAGATTACGACCGTCATATTTGTCGCTCTTACGAGACGCAATTCCGTGCAACCAGCCGTACCTGGCCTCGCCGGCCATGACGAGAAGACCTCCCGGCTCCAGCAGCACTGGCAGCTTCGTTTCCAATTTTCGCTGGCTCATGGTCAGGATGCAACTCGAACCGAGGCTGAGCGAAAGAATGGTGTCGGCGAAGCACGGCACACAGTCGATATGTGGTGCGATGCCCTGCCCAGGAAGATACTCATTGACAATAAGCTGATCGAGCCGTCGTGGCGCGTAGCCGTCGCGGCGGAGCCGTTCCTCAAGCGCTCCTGCCCAATCCGGCAACGGACCAAGGTACAAGTCGTGATCGACTGTCTTTCTTGTGTAATCATAACGGTAGCCGTAGTGTTGTACGCGACGTTTCAGATCGTCGGACCACGGCAACCGATCTATGGTGGCGAGCAGTTCGGTTTGTTCATCAGGGCTGAGGTAATCGGCCACGTAACTGAGACCGGGTATAGCCAGAGCGGCAAAGAGCACAGGTCATTCAAGCATGCTCCCATGCCTGTCGGTGCGGCCCAGGGCCGACCGGGTCGAGTCCGAGGACGCCGGGGTGATGGAGGAGGAGTGCTGTTCGGCTGGACAAGCGGCCCTCGACCCGGTTGCCCGATGGGGCACGGGGCTTGCCCGGGGGGCGGTGCGACGGAGTCTGGTCACCGGGGGCCGCTGGTGGGAGGGTACGAACTGGAGAAGCCCGCGGAGGGGAGATGTGATGCGATCCCACAGCCACGATGTGGACGAGGACCGGGAGCTGCGGCCCAGGGCGAACCGGGTCGAGTCCGAGGACACCGGCGTGATGTACCGGGCGGCGGCCGCAGGGCGAGCCGACGTGCTCGGCCCGGCCGGGCTGCTCGGCTTGCAGCGGGCCGTGGGCAACGCCGGGGTCGCAGGCATGGTCGAGGAGGACCGCTCACCCGTGCTGGACGTGGTGGGCTCCGGTGGCGGGGCGGCGCTGGACCGCGACACCCGCACCGACATGGAGTCGCGGCTGGGGCACGACTTCGGCGACGTCCGGGTGCACACCGACGCAGGCGCTCATGACTCCGCGAAGGCGGTCAACGCGCACGCCTACACCGTCGGCTCGAACATCGTGTTCCAGCGCGACAAGTACGACCCGTCCTCGACCGACGGCCGCACGATGCTCGCCCACGAGCTCACCCACGTGGTGCAGCAGCGCAGCGGACCGGTGGAGGGCACCCCGGCCGGTGGCGGCATTCAGGTCAGCGACCCGTCGGACCGGTTCGAGCAGGAGGCCGCCTCCAACGCCGAGCGGGCCATGTCCGCGCCCTCCCCGGCGACGGTGTCCCCGGCGGGGCCTGCCGTGCAGCGTCAGGAGGACGAGGAGGAGAAGCCCGAGGAGGCCGCCGTCCAGGGCGCTTTCGTCCAACGCGCCGAAGGCGAGGAAGAAGAAGAGGAGCAGGCCCCGGCGTGAGCGCGGATCAGCCGGTCGGCCCCAGCGCGTCGGCGAGCGCGTCGCGGCCCTGGATCCCCAGCTTGCGGTAGATATGCGCGAGGTGGCTCTCGACGGTCTTGCGAGTCACATGCAGTTCGTGGGCGATCTGCGGGTTGGACCGTCCCCGGGCCGCATGGTCGGCCACCCGGCGCTCGCTGGCGGTCAAGGCACCGGCTCCGCTGCGCGCGGCGCGGCGCGGACGCAGGCCGAGCGCGCGCAGCTCGTCGCGGGCGCGGGTGGCCAGTGGCACGGCGCTGAACTGATCGGCCAGTTCCAGCGCGTGGTAGAGCGGGTCCTTCGCCGCGATGTGCTCGCCCAGATGCCGATGCGCCGACCCGAGTTCGCACAGCGCGTGGGCGTAGGTGAGCTGCGCGGGTGAGCTGGCCAGCACCGACACCGCCTCCACCAGCAGCGTGCGCCCGCTGACGCCCCCCGCGACGATCCCGGCGGCGGTGAGGGTGGCGCCGAGCTGACGGGGTGCATGGATCGAACGCAGCTCGGCCAGCGCCGGGCCCAGTAGTCGTTCAGCCTCGGCGTCGTCGCCGAGGTGATGCGCGGCGAGGCCGCCGAGGCGACGCCAGTCGAAAGCGCGCGCAGGCGCGAACCCGAAGTCGCCTTGAAGCTGTGCCCCGGCCGTTCGGGCATCATCCAGCGCGCGGGCCGGATCTCCGCAGGCCAGCCCGACGGCTGCGCGCGCCTCCAGCAGCAGGACGTTCTCGACCCGGGACGGGTCGCTGCGCTCGCCGATGGTGATCGCCTCGGTGGCGGCCTGCAGGTCGCCACGCTCCAGATGGGCCAGCGCGAGGATAGACGTGCTCCACGATGACTGTGCCCAGCCGTCGCGGTAGGTCTGCAAGGACCATTCGGCATCCGCGACCGCCCGGTCGAGGTGTCCGCGGTGATAGCTCACCATCGCCCGGTGCAGAGCCGCGATCGAGCCGGCGATGACCGCCCCCCGCTGGTGCGCGGCCCGCATCGCCGCGTCGAGTAGCGGCTCGGCCACGTCGAGCGCGTCGACGTAGATCAGCGCGGCGGCGGCGAAGCCGACCGACCCGCCATGGCAGTCCGGGTCCACCAACGGGTCGGCGGCGAACGCGGCCTGCGCGAGCCTGCGGACCAGCTCGGCCGCCCCGTTCGTCGCCGCGACGTGGGCCGCCAGCTGGGCGAGCAGCGCAGGATCGGTCGGGAAAGTGCCCCCCTGCGCGGCCTCAACCAGCGGAGTGAGGCGGTCGGTCAGCTCCGTACGCAGCGGTGGGTGCAGCAGGGCGGGCGCGATGAACGCGGCCAGCAGGGTCTGGTCGAGGGGGTCGTCCGGGGCCAGCTCGGCCCGCCCCCTCCGGGCTAGCTCGGCGGCGCGACCGTAGTCACCGGCATGGTGGTTGAGCCGGGCGAGGCTGCTCAGCGCCCGAGCTCGCTCGCGGGGACTGTCCAGCAGCTCGATGGCCCGCTCCAGGCGCTGCAGGGCCAGTGGCGAGCCGCGGAGCGCATCGGCCTCGGCGAGCTCGAGCAGCACCGCTGCCCGGAGGTGGTCCGGCGGTGGCTCGGTGACGGCACGCTCCAGCAGGCGCACGGCGGCGTCGGGCTCACCCCGCGACCTGGCCAGGGCCGCTGCGGCGCGCAGCTGCTCAACGGTATGCGGGTCGCCCTGCGGCCGGGAGCGCAGCAGATGCGCCGCGATCTGCTCGGGCGCGGCACCGGCGCGCGTCAGTAGCTGTGCGGCCCGGTGATGGGCCCTGGCTCTGGCGAACGCGCCGATGTCGGCGCGCAACGTCGACGCGATCAAGGGGTGGGCGAATCGGAGTGGTTCGCCTGCGCCGAGGAATCCGGCCATGGCCAGCGCATCGGCGGCATCCTCGGCTTCGGGCACCGATAGTTCAGCGAGCTCGGCGACCACCCCGAGTGGCGCCCCGTCTCCGAGTACCGCCGTCGCTTTCGCCAGCGCCATGGGATTCGGGCCGAGCTTGCCCAGCCGGATGACCAGGGCCCGCAGCACCGAATCGGGTGCGGCGTCGGCCACCGCCTCGGCCGATGCCGCCGTCCCCATCACGGCGATGTCGCGGACCAGCTCACCGAGATAGAACGGGTTGCCGCCACTGGCTCTCGCGCAGGCGGTGACCACGCTGTCGTCGACGTCGCCGCAGGCCGACCGCACCACGGCGGCCACGGCAGTGGGGGACAACGGCGCGGGATGCCACACCTGGGTATCGGCGCTGGCATGCCGGATCTGCAGCAGCTCCTCCGGTACTCCCTGCTCGCCGGTGCGTACCGTCATGACCACGGCGATCGGCAGGTCGTCGAGCCGCAGTGCCAGGTGCGCGAGGAAACGCAGTGAAGGGCGATCGGCCCACTGCGCATCATCGACGAGCACCAGCAGCGGTGCAGGAGTCCCGTTGCCGGCCGGGAACACCGCGTCGAGCAGGGCTGTGTGCAGATGCTCCACGACGGCGGGCGCTCGGTCAGGAGGGACCGGATCGTCGGTCGTCACCGTCGCCGGATCGCCCGGGGTCGCCGACCGGACCGCACTTCCGAGTAACTGATGTGCGAGGCCGAACGGCAGCTCGGACTCGAGCTCGGTGCCGCGGGCGGCCATCGTGGTGACCGCGAGATCCGCTGCGAGGTCCGCCGCGGCACCCAGCAGCCGGGACTTGCCCACTCCGGGCGCTCCTTCGAACAGGATCAGAGTGCCGTGGCTGCGGCGGGCGGTCTGGATGGCGGTGCCCAGCGCGTTCAGCTCGGCTTCACGCTCGAGCAACTGGTCAAGCACACTATTTCTAACTACTCAGGGCCGGAATGGTGTCGGTTTCCAGCGATCTTCGCCCAGCAATCTTCAGGGTGGGAGGGCGCAAGCTTCGGGGAGGCTTACCGATGCGGTCCCGCGCGCGGACGCGTATCGATGATCTATCCAGGCATTCCGCCGGATACCCCGTCGAAGGTGCCATCGTGGGCAGGACGAGAGAACCACTCGGGGAGGGCGTCATGGGTGAGCGTGTGGCGGTGGTGGTGGTGGCGTTTGATCCGATTTCGCAGGCGGGGATTGCGAGTCAGTTGCGGTTTCGGCCGGAGGTTGTGGTGGTGGAGGGGTGTGAGGGGG
>JBOHGD010000073.1:0-24379 GCA_050699955.1 Pseudonocardiaceae bacterium
CGTATCAAACATCGCGTCGGTATTCTGAACGTCGACGCCTCGGCGAAATTTCTCCGGGTCGCGCTGGACAACTTCGAGCACGACGAGCGCGTTGCGTTCCGCTTGATGCGCTTCCTCAAGCAGGAGAAGCGGCTGCAGAGCCTCGACGAGGTCGTCGACCAGAGCCTGCTCGACCGTGGCGTGAACGTGATCACCTCGACCAACGCCGTCCATCTCTACTACGACCTCTCGCGCACCCTGGAGTCGTGGCACCGAGCGCTGCGGCCGGGTGGACTCGTGCTCGTCTGCTCAGGGAACCTGCGCAATCCGCAGCGTCTACCGGGCGAGTGGATCATCGACGAGACCGTCGCGAGTATCAACGAGATCGCGGCGGAGATCGTGCAGAATGATCCCCGCTACGCGGAGTACCGCAGCACTCTGGAGGACACCGATCGCATGGCGGCCTACCGGAAGCTCCGCGAGAAGGTCTTCGTCCCGGTGCGCCCGTTGGATCTCTACCTCGACGCCTTCTCCGACGCGGGCTTCGCCGTGCAGCATGTCTTCGACACCACGATCCAGGCCCGGATCGACGAGTGGTACCAGTTACTGGCCGCCTACAGCGAAGGTGTGCTCGGATGGATCGGTGGGTCGGCGAAGGTGGAAGGCCGGCCGCCGACCGACACCGCCGAACAGCACCGGCTACTGCTCATCCGGCAAAGCCTGCAGAAGCTGTTCCCGGGTCAGGATTCATTCCCGTGTTCCTGGACATACATCACCTGCCGACGGTAGGGGTTCGGCCGATGAGAGGCGTGTACGTCGCAGGGGTCGCCATGACCAGGTTCGCGAAGCAACCTGACCGCACCCTGAAGGACCTGGTCGGCGAAGCCGTGAATGGTGCGCTCTCCGACGCTGGAAAGACGATTCACGACGTCGAGTCGTGCCATTTCGGCAATGCCGTGGCCGGCTCGATCACCGGGCAGGAGATGCTGCTCGGTCAGTTCACGCTCCGGCCGCTCGGCCTGGGCGAGATACCCGTCGTCAACGTCGAGAACGCCTGTGCCTCCGCCTCGACGGCGCTGCACCTCGCCTGGCAGAGCGTCGCCACCGGGGTGCACGACGTGGTGCTCGCGGTCGGTGCCGAGAAGATGACCCACCCGGACAAGACCCGGTCCTTCTCGGCCATCGGCGGCTCGATCGACATGGACGAACTGCCCTCCGACGTCCCGCCGGACCGCTCGTTCCTCATGGACATGTACGCGCAGGTCTCGCTGCGGTACATGGAGCAGTCGGGTGCGACGCGCGAGGACCTCGCCCGGGTGGTGGTCAAGAACCAACGGCACGGGATGCTGAACCCGGCGTCGCAGTACGGCTCGGAACTGACCGTCGAGCAGGTGCTGGCGGCCCGCGAGATCGTCTGGCCCTTCACCCTCCCGATGTGCTCGCCCATCTCCGACGGTGCGGCGGCGGCGGTGCTGGTGAGCGACGACCGGTGCGCGGGTTCGGGGATTCCCGTACTGGCCTCCGTCCTACGCACCGCTCCCGTGGACGGGGAGAGCCGGGTCACCACGCTGGCAGGCGAGGCGGCCTATGCGACGGCTGGGGTGGGCCCCGAGGACCTGGACTGCCTGGAGGTGCACGATGCCGCCGCCTCGGCCGAGCTGCTGATCTACGAGCAACTCGGCCTGGCCAAGCCCGGCGAGGGCGCTGCGCTGATCCGCAGCGGCGCCACCGCACTGGGCGGCCGGTCGCCGGTGAACACCGGCGGCGGTCTGTTGGCCCGGGGACACCCGATCGGTGCCACCGGGCTGGGCCAGATCGTCGAGGTCGTCCTGCAACTGCGCGGCACCACGGGCCGCAGGCAGGTCGAGGACGCCCGCCTCGCCCTGACCCAGAATGCGGGTGGCTGGCACGGCAGTGACAATGTGGTCAGCGTCGTGCACATCTTCGGCCAGGGGAGACAATGACTGACACCAACCGGGTCGGGGTGGTCGGATGCGGCCTGATGGGCTCCGGGATCGCCGAGGTCTGCGCCCGGGCCGGGGTGGACGTGGTGGTGGCCGAGATCGATGCCGAGGCTCTCGCCGCGGGCCGGCGCCGGGTGCTGGCCTCGCTGGACCGGGGTCTGCGGCACCGCAAGCTCACCGAGGCCGACCGGGACGCGACGGTCGGGCGGCTGCGGTTCACCACCGACAAGACCGACTTCGCCGACCGAGACCTGGTGATCGAAGCCGCGGTCGAGGACGGGCAGGTCAAGGTCGACATCTTCGGCCAGCTCGACAAGATCGTGGAACGCCCGGACGCGTTGTTCGCCTCGAACACGTCGTCCATCCCGATCATGAAGATCGGGATCGCCACCACCCGCCCCGAACAGGTGATCGGCATCCACTTCTTCAACCCCGCGCCGGTGATGAAGCTGGTCGAGCTGGTGCCCTCGTTGCTGACCGCCAAGGACACCGAGGCCAGGGCGGAGGCGTTCGCCACCGGGGTACTCGGCAAGAGCGTGGTTCGCTCACCGGACCGCGCCGGCTTCGTCGTCAACGCTCTGCTGATCCCCTACCTGCTCTCGGCGATCCGCATGTTCGAGTCCGGCTTCGCCTCCGCCGAGGACATCGACAACGGCATGGTGCTCGGCTGCGCCCATCCGATGGGACCGCTGCGCCTGACCGACCTGATCGGGCTGGACACCACGAAGTCCGTGGCCGAGTCGCTGTACCACGAGTTCAAGGAGCCGCTGTACTCCCCGCCACCGCTGCTGCTGCGCATGGTCGACGCCGGCCTGCTCGGCAAGAAAGCCGGCCGCGGCTTCTACAGCTACTGACGCGGTACGTCCTCAAACGCGCCCCTGACCAAGAAATCGTGCGGGCCTGCCGGGCCGCCACACGTGGTGAGCCCTTCTACTACCCCACAGCCATGACAACGAGAAAACCCTCCGACGTCGAACATGCTGTGCACGGCGCGCTCACCCGCAACCCGTTGACCCGCCGGGAGAGCGAGATCGTGAAGCTGATCGCTGAAGGCCACTCGTCCCGGCAGATCGCCGACCTGCTGGTGATCAGCGTCAAGACGGTCGAGCGGCATCGCGCGAACATCTACGACAAGCTCGGTATTCAGCATCGCGGGGAGCTCACCCGCTATGCCATCCGAGAGGGTCTGGCCGAGGCCTGACCAGCTCGTCGACGGTGACGGATCGTCAATACATGATGACCCCCATGGTGCACCGGCCCCGCCCGGCCAAGACTGATCCGGGCTAGTCCGGCCTACCGACAGGAGTGCTGATGACGCGACGGTTCAGCCTGTGCAGGTCCGTGCAGGGTGAGACGGCCGTCGTGGCGGTCACCGGCGATGTCGGCCCGGACGCGGCCACGAAGCTCGGCTACGCCATCGTCGCAGCGGCGAGCGCGCCTACGGTGTCACACGTAGTGGTCGATCTGGCGTCTGTGGAGTCCATCGATGAAAGTGGGCTGGAGAGCCTCGTCATGGGCCACCGCGCCGCGGTGCAGCATGGCTGCACGTTGCGGATCACCTCCCCCAGCCCAGCAGTGATCAACGCCGCCCGGAACGGGTTGCGGGTCACGGAGAACATCAGGGAGCAGGTGCGCGACGCGCTGCGGCTCTTCCCGCGAACCGATCACGCCGGCTGAGCCGTGCCGCCCGCACCGCTGCCGCACCACCCGCCACACGATCCTGAGCGTCGGTCACTCAGCGAGCCGGGGGCCGGGGCGCAGCCGCAGCGCACCGGGGGCCTCGGCAGGCACGGCGGGTGAGCGTGGCGGGATGGGAACCAGCGGGCGGTAGTCCTCGCCCGGCGCGGGTCGCGAGTCCGACTCACCCTTGTTCGGCCACAACGCGAAGGCTCGCTCGGCCAGCGCCGTGATGGTCAGCGCCGGGTTCACCCCGAGGTTCGCGCTGACCGCCGACCCGTCCACGACGGAAAGGCCCGGGTAGCCGTGCACCCGGTGGTAGGGGTCGATGACCCCGTCACCGGCGGTCGCGGCCATCGGGCAGCCGCCGAGGAAGTGGGCCGTCATCGGGACGTTGAACAGCTCACCCCAGGTGCTGCCCGCCGTGCCGCCGATGTGCTCGGCGGCCAGCTGGGTGGCCCGCAAGCCGGCCGGGATGAAGGTCGGGTTGGGCTCGCCGTGACCGCGCCGGGAGGTGAGCCTGCCGTGGCGGCGGAAGGTGGTCAACGAGTTGTCCAGGGACTGCATCACCAGCAGGATCACCGTCCGCTCGCTCCACCGGCGCACCGACAGCAGCCGCGCCACCTGCACCGGGTGGCGGGCCAGGAAGCGCACGAACTGCTGCCAGCGCGGAACCTCCGACGCGCCGTCGGTGGCCAGCGTCTGCAGCAGGCCCATCGCGTTGCTGCCCCGCCCGTAGCGGACCGGCTCGATGTGGGTGTGCTCGTCCGGGTGGAACGAGGAGGTGATGGCCACCCCGCGGGAGAAGTCGCGCTGCGGGTCCACGCCTGCCCGGCTGGCGCCGACGATGGCCTCCGAGTTGGACCGGGTCAGCTCACCCAGCCGGGGCGAGAGCGCAGGCAACACGCCGTCGTCACGCATCCGGTGCAGCAGTTGCTGGGTGCCCCAGGTGCCTGCCGCGAGCACCACCCGGTTGGCCCGGATCGCCCGGCGCCGGCGCCTGCCCGGCCCGGTCCGCACTGCGTCGACCCGCCAGGTGCCGTCGGCCTGCGGGCGCACCGCGGTCACCGTGGTCAGGGGATGCACCGTCGCCCCGCCCCGCTCCGCCAGGTACAGATAGTTCTTGACCAGGGTGTTCTTGGCACCGACCCGGCATCCGGTCATGCACGAACCGCACTCGGTGCAGCCGGTGCGCGCCGGGCCCGCGCCGCCGAAGTAGGGGTCGTCGACATCCTGACCCGGGGGGCCGAAGAACACCCCCACCGGGGTCGGGTGGTAGGTCTGCCCAACCCCCATGTCGTGGGCGACCCGCGCCATGACCTCATCCGCGGCGGTGTGCCCGGCGTAGGTACTCACCCCGAGCATCCGCTGCGCCTGGTCGTAGCAGGCGTCCAGCTCGGCGCGCCAGTCGGCGAGCTGGGCCCACTGCGGATCGCGGAAGAACGCCTCGGGTGGCCGGTAGAGGGTGTTGGCATAGTTCAGCGAACCTCCGCCCACCCCAGCCCCGGCCAATACCACCAGATCGCGCAGCAGGTGGATACGCTGAATGCCGTAACAGCCCAGGGCCGGTGCCCAGAGGAACTCGCGCAGCTGCCACGAGGTGGTCGCCAGCTCGTGGTCCGCGAAGCGACGCCCGGCCTCGAGCACGCCGACCCGATAGCCCTTCTCGGTCAGTCGCAGCGCCGCGACACTGCCCCCGAAGCCCGATCCGACGATCACCACGTCGTAGTCGGCCTCGGCCGCCACCTGAGTACCTCCTCGGACTTCCGCAGCGCGGGTTGTCTCAACCCCAGGGTCCCAGATCTACTGAACGGTGACCCGCTCATGTTCGGCCGCACGCGGCCGCTCCGTCGTCCATCCCAGCATCCACGCCTCGGTGTGCGACACCTCCCCCGCCGCCTCGGCGAATGAGCCCATGAACGTGGCCAGAGCGCCGCGATGCTCCACGGGCATCCGGGCCATCGTCTTCTCTATCGCGCTCCTCCGGTAGCCCGTCACCTCCTCGACCAGCCGCTGCCCCTCAGCGGTGAGCTCCAGCACCAGGTTTCGGCGATCGTCAGGGTTGTCTCGCCGGTCCAGCAGACCGGCGGAGACCAACCGGTCGCAGGCCCGGGTGGCATTGGACGGGTGCACACCGAGCCCCTGCGCGACGGCGACCAGGTTCGACGGCCCGCGGCTGGCCACTATCACCAGCACACGAAACTGCGGCAACGTCACCCGGTCCTCGAGGGCGGCCATCGACTGCGCGGTGACCGCGACCAGGACCCGGGCGGCCAGCATCACGGCCTCGACCTCCTCAGCCGACGGCACCGAGGAGCCGGCGGCACCCGACTCAGAATTCATGCCGGTCAGTGTGGCCGATATATTGCGCTAACGCAAATATTGCAGGGGTATCTGCACCGGTGCAATCATTGCAGAGATCCGCCATCGCGGCACGCGAGGAGCTTCCTGGTGAAGAGTACAGCCGACGAGTTGGCGGTGGCCGTGGACGAGCCCGCCGCCCAGGGTCGGGCCCGGCCGGAGCCGCTCCGGTTCTTCACCGTCGCGGAGGAACCGACCCTGCGGGCATTCTGCGACACTGCCCTCACCCAGGACCGCGAGCCGCGTATCCCGGTTGCCGAACGGGTGGACCGCGAGCTCGCCGACAGCCACATCCTCGCCGACAGCCACATCGAGGGCCCCCAGCCCGCCGGCCGACCCGACGACGGGGACACCTGGCGGCTGGTGTTGCGCGGCTTGGACCACACCGCGAAGCAGGGTTACCACGTCGGCTTCGCCGACTGCGACCAGCGGCAGCGCAACGCGATCGTGGCGGAGTTCGCCCGAGGCTGGCTGGTCGGCGTGCCGTGGGACGAACTGGACGTGAAGTGGGCGTGGTCGGTGGTGATGCGGGCCGCGCTTGCCGCGGTCCAGTCCCACCCGTGGTCCGACGGTATCGGTGGGGTACCGGCCGCATCCGGGGAGTGACTCGGTTCACCCCTGATCGATGTCGCGGAGACGTCACGTCATCCCAAATATTGCTAGACTCTTCACCGGAGCGTGCGTCGGAGCAAACGTTGCGTTCTTACACATATGGGGCGAACAGCCGATCCGAGGAGAGAAGGGCGTCGATGAAGGTCGAGGGGATTCTCACGTCGAAGGGCCGGTCGGTCCAGACCATCCAGCCGTGGTCAACGGTCGCCGAGGCGGTCCGCCGGTTGGCTGGACCGCCTCGGATCGGAGCGCTGGTCATCACTACGGCCGACAACAGCGTCGCCGGGATGATCACTGAGCGGGACATCGTCCGCGCGCTCGGCATCCACGGTGCGCACCTGGTGGATATGCAGGTCGCCGAGGTGATGTCGCAGCATGTGCAGGTCTGCTCCCCGCAGCACAGCATCACCCACCTGATGATGGAGATGACCAGGTGGCGTCTCCGTCACCTCCCCGTGGTCGAACACGGCGAGCTGGTCGGAATCGTCAGCATCGGCGACGTCGTTCGGCGCCGGGTCGAAGAAATGAAGCTCGAGGTGGGCGTGCTGCGCGACCTCTACATCGCCAAACAATAAGCCCGCAGGCAGCCACCCCGCTGCGGACCGGGTACCGCGCAGTCCGCGACCACAGTGCGACCACAGCCGCCCTTTGCCGCGGCCCTCCTAGGTCTCTTCTGTCGCCGAGAGCAAGGCGGCCCCGAACACCGCGGCGAACCTGCCCCCTGCCCACTTTGGTGTGACTCGCGGTACTGCGAGGTCACCCAGTCCAACGTCAACCACCACTCCGCCCCCGGTGCGGCTCGACGTGACGGAGGCGCAGTTCGAGCTGACGCTGTTGCGGGCCGACGAGTACGCCCACCCCGAGGAGTGGGACCGGCCGCCGGAGCTGCGCCTGTATGTCGAGTCGACCACGTTCCACCGGCAAACGCCGCTCCGGCGAATACTGCCGACCCTGCCGACGCTGTGACGGCACCGGCCGAAAATTCCGCCTCGGACGCCGAGTCTGGGACTGGACCCGCAGCAGCGAACACAGCGCACGCTGAAGAACCACCCAGAGACGACGAACGGCCCGGCCCCAGGTGAAGGGACCGGGCCGTGTTGTGCGTCATGGGCCGGTGTGCCCGGCGGATCACCCGGGAGGGTGGCAAGTAGCCTCGGAATCACCTCCTCACCGAGGTGTACCGCCCCGGGGTAGCTCCCCGGGGCATCGGTGAGGGGACCCGGGTGAGGAGAGGTTCCGTGATGGACGACAACGACAGCACGCGGTCGATCGGCGGCCGAATCGGAGAGATCCGGGTCTGGCGTGGCATGACCCTGAAAGCGGTGGCGGACCTCGCCGACATCTCCGAGGGTTACCTGTCGCGGATCGAACGCGGCGAACGCCCGATCGACCGCCGCTCCCTGCTTGAAGCGATCGCCGCAGCGCTGCGTGTTGCTCCCTCGGAGCTGGCCGAACAGGCGTTCCCTCCAGCGGTAGCCGACCGGGTCACGGGAGAAGCGCAGGCCGCAGTGATCGCGCTGGAAGCGGCACTGGCCGACCTCGATCTGGGAGTGCCCACCGATACGACGTCCCGCCCGTGGCCAGCCGTGGCAGCTGACCTGAACCGGCTCAACTCCCAGCTCCGGCCGGCGACCGATTACGCGGCGCAGGGTGTCATGCTGCCCGGGCTGCTACGCGAGCTGCACACCCTCTACGTCACCGACCCGAAACACCGCACGGACGTTCTACGGGCCCTGATGGACTGCTACCACGCGGCGGGTGTGCTGCTGAAAAACCTGGGTGTCCGGGGCCTCCCGACGCTGGCCGCGTTCCACGCCCGTCGGGTCGCCGAAGAACTGGACGATCCGGCGTGGCTCGGGCTCGCCGCGTGGCTACGGGCATCGACCCTCGGCGGCAAGGGCCGACCCCGGATGCTTGAGCTGTCGGTGCAGGGTGCCGACGTACTGCAAGGGCGTCTCGACGATCCCCGTGCCCAGCAGATGTATGGCGCGCTGCACCTCAACGCTGCGCTCGCCTCAGCGGCCATGCGCCGCGGTGACGATGCCGCTGACCACCTCAACGAAGCCGGCGCCATCGCCGAGCGGATAGACCCGGACGGCCGTGGATTCGGCAATCTGTACTTCGGGCCGGACAACGTGGGGATCTGGCGGGTGTCCATCGCGGTCGAACTCGGGGAACCGGGACACGCCCAAGAACTCGCCCGGCGGGTGACTCCGGCACGGGTTCCGTCCGCGGCCCGTCAAGCGATGTACTGGGCCGACCTGGGGCGCGGAATGGCGACGGAGCGGGCGACTCGGGAGCAGGCAGTAGGTGCGCTGCTGCGCGCGGAGAAGATCGCACCGCAGCGGATCAGAACGAACCCGTTCGTCCGGGAGACCGTCACCGACCTGATGCGCCGTGCGCGGCGCGAGGCTGTAGGGCGGGAGTTGCGTGGCATGGCCTACCGCATGGGTCTCTCCGGCTAATTCGGCGCCTCTTGCCTCCCTGGCAAGATCATCGCTGTGATCGGCGCCACGGTCGGAACCATGATCGCGAGGGGCGAAGCGGAACCGGCCATCATGCAACGCGAGGATGAACGCACCCGCATGGTGACGGTCGGCAAGCGCACCGATGACGGCACCCAGTGCACGCTGCTGGCCGTGCTGGAGGCCGGCGGCACGTGGTGTATGTACCCGCACGGCGCGGCCACGCTCGGGGTCCGGGTCTCGGCCGCCGAGGCGCAGCGCCTCGCCCGCGTCATCCTGGGCGGCACGTCATGACCACGGAAGTCAGCACCGAGTTGACGGAGTGGCTCGCGCTGCAGCGCATCCGGGGTGGCCGGATCACGAAACTCGGCGAGGGCCTCTACGTCGACCAGGGCCGCCCGATCCCCGGCTACATCTCCGATGCCCTGGGGCGGGTCGAGGGGGACGGTTTCGCTGTCCTGACCGGTGACCCGATCGGCTACGGGTGGCGCATGTACCTCTCCGATGCCGGTGCCGCCCGCTTCGCCGCGTTGTGGGCCGCACACCGCGCGACGCTCACCGCCCCGCCAGCGAAGTACCTGCGCACACCTACAGGCGTCTGGCCCGTCCTCGACCAGGACAACTAAAGACGCCAGTCGGTCGCCGGTTGAGCAGTCCCCCCGCGTGCTCCCGGCGGCCGACCGGCTCCCATGATGGGCGCCAAGTGGCGGTGCCGCTCGGCTGGATAGGTGCCTAACGTGCAACGACATGGGCGCCCCGCTGCTCACCGCGGGCGATCTGTCATCGCTGCGCTGCCCAACCCGGCGGTCGAGCTGACCCTGCCGACTCCGTAACGTCTCGGCTACCAGCGCTGGAGAGCAGTGGTATTCGGCTTGCGCTCGCCGGACTCGGGTGGAGTGACGTCGTAGCCAATTTCCGTCAGAAGCCGGACGGCTTCATCGGGAGCATCCCGCACAAGAGCCGCGATCTGCCGTCTGCGCCAGCGCTCACGTCCATCAGCAAGGACACCAAAGGCGTCCGGGAGAGTGTCGATCCGGAACTCGTTGATCAGGAACTGCAGGAAGTCCTCAAGGCATGGACGCATCCGCGTCCCGCCAACCGGGAGGTGCACGGCGGACAACACGCCAGGGTGGCCAGGGTTCGTGCGGCCGAGTAACCGGGAGAGTGTGCCCCGCTCACCATGAACATGTCAGTGCGCCGCTGGCTTAGTGTGGGCCTCCCGTTCGTACTCCAGCCGGACAATCGGCAGTCTGTCAGAGGTCTCGTACAGCTCGTAGCTGGACTTGTGCACTGCCAGATAGGTCTGCGCCGAGTCCGCCGTGCACTGGTAGGACACCCGGACGGCAGCGACGAGCACTCCGTTCTTCATCACCGCGATCTTCGTCTTCTCGGTCCCGACGCGGATCGCGTAGCGGCCACCCGTGAAGGGAACCTGCACTCGGCGCTCCTCTGAGGATGCACCTTCCGGACGCGGAAGAACCCCATCCAGTAGGTCCTGGAGTTCCTGCGCGAATTCCTGCGCGGCCCCCTGGACGTCGATCGTCACCCCTCGCCCCCCAAGAGGAAGTCGATCTCCTCCAACTCGATCAAGGCCTCCCGCTCCTCGGGTGTCAGGACGTACCCGGCGGCCCGCTGGCGAAGCTCGTCCTCGGAGATGTCGAGCCGTTCCAGGACGGCGCTCCTACGCTCCTCCAGCTGCTGGCGCGTGACTTCGTAGAGCTCTGCGGTCATGTCTTCCGCCTTCCTGCCATGTCGACATCCGCCCATGTCATGACATTGCAGCACTTGCCCCTGTCAATTCAGCCCTCGTCCGGGCTTGTCGGTCAGCGCGCGGGCCAGCCGGTCGAGCTTTCCGATCACGATGCCCTCCGCCTCGGGTGGTCGGCGAACCATCTGGACAGCTTCGGTGTGTTCCGCAGGGGTCAACAGGTCCGGAACGAGCGACGGTGGCATGCCGAGCACCGCCTCCAGCGCCGTGATCCCACTCTCAAAGCCGATGCCGGTACGCCGGGCCCACTGGCAGCTCCCCCGACCGCGCCGCGTTCAGCATCTCGACGAGCTGGCCGTGCAGTACCCGCGCCCGATTGCGCAGCGACCGACTGCCGGTTCCCGAGGCGCTCAACGCCTGACCCCACACAACAACGACCCCCGGCGGCCACTACGGCTACCGGGGGCGTCGTCGTGCGCGGGGGGCCTACTCCTCGTCCCGTTCCTGGTCCTGCCGTTCCCGCGGTGGGATGCCCCGGACCTCTTCGCTGCCCTGCCGCCCGAACGGCATGGCCAGGGGGAACTGGTGGACGTGGGCTTTGGCCAGTGCATCCCGCACCGCCCGATCATCCGGCGGAAACCACTCCTCCCACGGCGGCCCCACGGTGAGGTTCACGACCCCGCTCTCCCGGCGCTCGTCGCACCAGCGGTGACGGATCACCTGCCGGGAGTCGGGTACCGCACCGACGGCGAGATAGACCCGGTCACCCGTTGACTGGAGGTCGAACCGTCGCCGGTCGTCGAGTAGCCACCGGACTTCGAGGTAGAAGTCCCGGTCGAGGTCGCGGAAGACGTAGAACTGGGGATGGTTTCGTCGATCGCGCTGGAGTGTCCAGTCGCCGTCGGGCCGATATTCCCAGCTCTCGCCGAGGGTATCGAAGAAGAACGCCCACTGTGCTTGTGTGGGGGTGTCGAAGACGCATCCCGCGTAGCTGACCGCATCCTGCCCGATGCTCATGATCGGAGAGTCGCAGCAGGTAAGAGCACTGTCTACGGTGCTGCTTATGCAACGTAGGACGGCTCGTAATACCCATTGGGATGGTGGTCGGCCGTATTCTTCGTGGCGTGTCTAAGTGACAGCGGTGTAATTGGTCTGACTGATCGTCCTGGCCGCTATGGGTCTCGGCGTGCCCCGGTTCCCGTGTGACATTCTGTCACTCGGCGGTGTGATACACGTCACAGATAGCTGGGAGTCGCGCCGTTCCCGTCGCATTAAGACTGGCCTCAATCTCACGCCACGCCCCGGTCGAGCAGTCGGCGCACCGACGCGGACACCAGCTCGTCGACGTCGACCACCGGAGCCACCGGAGCGGGGCGCAGCGGCGCCACCGGGGCGAGTTCCCGCGTGACCTTCGGTGCCCGGTAGCGCACCGGGATGCGCGCCTCGTACCCCAGATAGACCGACATCGCCCGCAGAGCCCATCACCGCAGGTAGGGAGACCGAGTCAGGCCCGAACGGTCAGCCCGACCTTCTGGAACTCCTTGAGCTCGGAGTACCCGGTCTTGGCCATCGCACGGCGCAGCGCACCGAACAGGTTGACCTCACCACCGGGATCCGCGGAAGGCCCGAACAGCAGGGTGTCGATGCCGACCGAACCCTCCGGTACGTCGATCACATGGCTGCGTGGCAGTGAGGGGTGCGCCGCGGCGGCGGTCCAGTACAAGCCGTTGCCGGGTGCCTCGGCGGCGGTGGCCAGTGGTTCGCCGAGCATCACCGCGTCCGCCCCGCAGCCGATCGCCTTGGCTACGTCGCCGCTGGTGCGCACGCCGCCGTCAGCGATCACGTGCACGTAGCGCCCCCCGGTCTCATCCAGATAGTCCCGCCGGGCGGCCGCGGCGTCGGCGACCGCTGTGGCCATCGGCACCCCGATGCCCAGCACCTGGGCCGTCGAGGTGCTCACACCCGCGCCGTAGCCGATGATCACCCCGGCCACCCCGGTACGCATCAGGTGCATCGCGGTGCGGTAGTCGCCCACTCCACCCGCGATCACCGGCACATCGATGGAGGAGATGAACTCCTCGAGGTTCAGCGGCTCGGCACCCCGACCACGGGACACATGCTCGGCCGAGATGATCGTGCCCTGCACGACCAGGATCTCGACGCCCGCCGCGAGCAGATCGGGGGCGAGATCGCGGGCATGCTGCGGGCTGACCCGGGCGGCCACCGTGACACCCGATTCGGCCACCTGACCGATCGCCTCGGTGAGCAGGTCGAGCCGGATCGGGGCCGCATGCCACTGCTGCAGCAGCCGCACCGCAGCCGCCTCGTCAGCTTCGTCCATAGCGGAGGTGAGCCGGAACAGCAGCTTGTCGACGTTCGGGTGGCGGGCCCACAACCCCTCGGCGTTGAGCACCCCGAGCCCGCCGAGCTCACCGATCCGGACCGCCATCGCAGGCGAGACGATCGCGTCGGTCGGGTGAGTGACCAGCGGAATGTCGAAACGATAGGCATCGATCTGCCATGCGGTGGACACATCCCTGGAGGAGCGGGTGCGCCGCGAGGGCACGATCTCCACGTCGTCGAAGTCGTAGGCCCGCCGCGCGGTACGGCCCATGCCGATCTCCACCAGGTCCCGCACGATTCCTCATCTCTGCCCATGTCTCTGCCCGGAGACCTCTGCCCACCGATACTGAACGGCTCCGGACCCTGCGGGCAGATCTCAGCGCAGCGTGTAGTTCGGGGCCTCTACCGTCATCGTGATGTCGTGCGGGTGGCTCTCCTTCAATCCCGCCGCGGTGATCCGCACCAGTTGGGCTTCCTGCAGCGCGGAGATCGTAGCGGCACCGGCGTATCCCATCGCCGCCCGAAGACCACCGACCAGCTGATGAGCCACCAGGGACAGTGGCCCTCGATAGGGGACCCGTCCTTCGATGCCCTCGGGTACCAGCTTGTCGTCGGAGAGCACGTCATCCTGGAAATAGCGGTCCTTGGAGTACGACCGACCCGCACCACGAGAGGCCATCGCAGCCACCGACCCCATCCCCCGATAAGTCTTGTACTGCTTGCCGTCGACCAGGATCAGGTCCCCGGGTGCCTCGGCGGTACCCCCGAGCAGGCTACCGAGCATCACGGTGCTGGCGCCCGCGACGATGGCCTTGGCGATGTCCCCGGAGAACTGGATACCCCCATCGCCGATCACCGGGATACCTGCGGGACGGCACGCCCGGTCCGCCTCGTAGATGGCGCTGATCTGCGGCACACCCACCCCGGCCACCACCCGGGTGGTGCAGATCGAGCCTGGGCCCACCCCGACCTTCACCGCATCCACGCCCACGTCGATGAGCGCCTGCGCACCAGCGCGGGTGGCCACGTTGCCACCGATCACGTCGACCGTGCCGCCCACCTCGGCCTTGAGCAGGCCGATCATCTCCAGCACAGTGCGGGAGTGCCCGTGTGCGGTGTCCACCACGATCACGTCGACGCCGGCGTCGACCAGCGAAGCAGCCCGCTGCTTGGCGTCGTCGCCGATCCCGATGGCGGCCCCGACGAGCAGCCGCCCGTCCGGGTCCTTGGTCGCCAGCGGGTACTGCTCGGTCTTGACGAAGTCCTTGACGGTGATCAAGCCGCGCAGCCGGCCGTGTCCGTCGATGATCGGCAGCTTCTCCACCTTGTGCCTACGCAGCAGGCCCAGCGCGGCGTCGGCGGTCACGCCCACCTGCGCGGTGATCAGTGGCGGTTTGGTCATCACCTCGGCGACCGGCCTGCCGTGGTCGGCCTCGAAGCGCATGTCCCGATTGGTGATGATGCCGGTCAGCACTCCGTCGGAGTCGGTGACCGGAACCCCGGAGATCCGATACCGGGCGCACAGCGCATCCACGTCGGCCAAGGTGTCCTGCGGCGAGCAGGTCACCGGATCGGTCACCATGCCCGCCTCGGACCGTTTCACCACCTCGACCTGCGCGGCCTGCTCCTCAGCAGGCAGATTGCGGTGCAGCACACCCATCCCGCCGTTGCGGGCCATCGCGATGGCCATTCGCGCCTCGGTCACGGTGTCCATCGCCGAGGAGACCAGCGGAACCCGCAGCGTGATGTTGCGCGAGAGCCTGGTCGAGGTGTCGACGTCGGCGGGCACCACGTCGGACTCGGCGGGCAGCAGCAGGACATCGTCGAAGGTCAGGCCGAGCAGCGCGAACTTCGACGGGAAGTCGGGCGCGGTGAGCTCGCTGGTCATGCGAGGGAAGAGCCTTCCTGACGGCGGGTGGCTGGTCGGGCGGAGTGTGACTGGACGTACCCCTCGCGGGGTGAGTCAATCCATGGTATCCGTCACCGCACAACCCACCGGACGGGTACCGTGCCCGACGTGGCGCACGACGCACTGCCCCCCGACCCGTTCGCCGGTGACCCGGAGGATCCGACCCAGGCACTGGACGGAATGGGCGACTCCGAGTACGCCGCTGACGAGCCGTTGGACGACGAAGAGCGGGAGGGGCTGCTCTCCGACCTCACCGATCTGGCCGTCTACCAGGCGCTGCTGGAGCCTCGCGGGGTACGCGGGATCGCGGTGGACTGTCCGGACTGCGCCGAGCAGCACTATCACGACTGGTCGCTGCTGCGCGCCAGCCTGCAGCAACTACTCGACGCAGGCCGGATGCGCCCACACGAGCCGGCCTACGACCCGGACCCGGCCGCATACGTGAGCTGGGAGTACTGCCGCGGATACGCCGACGCGCTGCTCGCCGAGGACTGCGACTGACCCCGCTCAGCTGGTCGGCGCCTGCACCGGTGGCACCGTGCTCTGCTGACTCGGAGTGGCCGCCCGAGGGGTGGGCTCCGATGTCCCCGGCTCAGAGGACGACAGGGTCGACGGGCTGGCCTTCGTGCTGGTGGGCGGGGTGCTGGAGGGCGGGGTGGTCGGCTTCGAGGTCTCGACCGGCGTGGACGTCGGCGTGGGCGTGGACGAGACCGGCGGCGGCACCAGCACCTGCGACGACGTGGTCTCCTCGGGTGGTTTCGCCGGCGTAGTCGGCTCGGGCGAGGTCGCTATCCCGGCCAGCATTCTCTCGAGATGATCGTGCTGGGCGGCCAGCGTGGTACGGCCCTCCGCCTCGGCGACCACCGAGAGCTGGTCCTGAGCCTGCTTCAGCGACTGCTGGGCCTGCGACGACTTGCCCTGCTTGATCGCCGTCTCGGCCTGGGCGAGGTCGCCCTTGGCCTTCTGCGCAGCCTCCGCCGAACGGGCATAGTCGGCGTAGAGAACCTTGGTCAGGCCGAACAACTGGTCGCCGGGTTGGGCGGACTTGGCCACCAGGCCCACTCCGGAGAACACGATGACCAGCACCGCAGCGGCAGCGGCCGCCGGGCCGAGCACGGGATGCCTGCGCGAAGCGGGCTTGCGGGCGGCACCGATCACCGCCACGGCGGTGTCGGTGTCCACCAGCTCGCCGATCACCTCGGCGTCCACGTCACGGCGCCACGTCACCAGCACGCGGGCCAACTCGGCGTCGGCGTCACCGCGGGTCATGCTGCTGGCGCCGAGCATGTCCAGCAAGGCGTCATCGGCCTGCACAGCAGCCAGGTCGACCGGGGTGTCATTGGGGCCGCTCAGCGGATCGTCGCCGTTCTCGTGGCGCCGCCGATAAGGATTGCCCATCGGGTAGCCGCCATGCTCCTCGTCGTCCCGTCCCGACATGTCAGACCACCCCCTCCGATGCCAGTACCTTCCGCAGCCGGCCCAGTGCTCGGTGCTGCGCCACCCGGACCGCGCCGGGTGTGGATCCCACCGCCTCCGCCGTCTCCTCGGCGGAGAGTCCTACCACCACCCGCAGGATGAGGATCTCCCGCTGTTTGTCCGGCAACGTGCCCAGCAGCTTGCTCATCCGCTCAGCGAGCTCTCCCTGTATGACCCGCTGCTCAGGGCCGTCGGCCAACGTGGGTGAATCGGGGATCTCGGGGACCGGTTCAGCGCGGTTGCGCGCCGCCGACCGATGGGCGTCGGCCACTTTGTGCGCCGCGATGCCATACACGAACGCGAGAAACGGCCGACCCTGGTCGCGGTAGCCGGGCAACGCCGTGAGCACCGCGAGACACACCTCCTGCGCTACGTCGTCCGCCGATGCGAACGACTTCTCCTGTCTTCCGACCCGGGCGCGGCAGTACCGCACCACGAGAGGACGGACCCAGCGGAGAACTCCGTCGACAGCATTTCGATCGCCGTCGACGGCGGAACCCACCAGGACGTCGAAGTCGTCCCCTACTGAAGTCATCGCAGAGCGCAGCCTTGGCGTTACGCGGGACCGACCGGTCTGCACACCTGTCGGCGGTGGTAATTCCGCCGTCCCGGTCGGCCATCACCATCCCGGGACCACGGCACCTCAGCAGGCACCGTACTGGGCGAGCAGCCGGATGCGGAACGCCACTCCCCCATCGCCGTTCGTAGAGCACAGAAAGCGGGGGCCGATGGCGTGCCATCGGCCCCCGCTGCAGGTGTGATCAGGCTACGAGACCGCGCCGGAAACCGTGCGCGACGGCCTGAGCGCGATCCCGCACACCGAGCTTGCGAAACAGCCTCCGAGCGTGGGTCTTCACGGTGTCCTCGGAGAGGTAGAGCTCCCGGCCGATCTGCCCGTTGCTCTTGCCCTGGCTCATCCCGCGCAACACCTGCAGCTCGCGCTCGGTGAGCTGAACACCCGGGTCCGACGGAGGACGCGGAGCAGGCACCGAGGTGCTGGCCAGGGTGTGCGCAAGGGCTGCGACGAGCTCGGGACGCGATGCATCCCAACGCAGGTAACCCCTGGCACCCCCGGCGATCGCGGCGGCGATGCTGCCCGCATCGTCGGGCGCACCGAACACGATGACGTTGGCTTGTGGGTGCGCCGACACCAGCCTGCGGGTGGCCTCCACCCCGGTTGGTACCGCACGCTGCGTACCCACCAGCACGACGTCTACCGGTTGCCGAGAGTAACGCGCTAACAGCTCGTCGCCATGGGCCACGCAATCGATCCGGGCAACGCCTGGTACTGCCGACATGACGCGGGTGAGTCCCTCACGGACGCTTCGCCGGTCATCGCAGATGAGAACTGCGGTCACGGGAGGGGCTCCTTTCGTGCAGCCGAGTGATATCCCCACCTCCCCTATCGGTCGTGCGGGGCCAGACCTTGACACGATCTGATGGAAATTCCGTTAAGAACCCGAACTGAACTACTCCAAACGGCCGCTACCACCGATGTGGAGCAACGCTCACTGTACCGAGTGTGAGCGAATCACGGCAGTACCGCACGTCCGACACGACGGTCGGGCGGAGATCCCCCGGTCAAGCATGGGGTACCTGAACGATCAGTGATCGCCATCACTACTGACTGTCGTGGCCACTCTGCGCCGCGTACCGGTGCCCACCGTCGCGGCGATGCGGTCGGTAGCCGTGGCGAGGGTATCGACCAGCTCGACGGAGACCGGCAGCGAGATCCCCGACCATCCAGGACCACCGACGAAGACCCGGACACGCGGCCGGATGCGAGGTAGCCCGGCCACCACGTCTGCCCTGGCACAGCCGGCCATCTGGGCCCACAGGAACACCACCGACGGCGCCGTACGGCGGACCGCGGCCGTGAGCGCATCCACAGGCAACGCCGCGCCCAGCAGCCGGCAGCGGACGCCCCGCTCAGCGAGCGCGGCGGACAGTGGATGGAGCGGCAGGCTGTGCAGCTCGTCGGGCACGCAGGCCAGCAGCACCGGCCGGAGGCTGCCTGCGGCGGGTTCGAGCTCGGACGCGGCCAGCGGTGCGGCACGGAAGGCGCCGAGAGTGCCCTCGGTGAGCACATGCTCGATCTCCACCCCGGCGCCGGTGTCCGCCCAGCACGTCGCGATGGCGCCGAGTACAGGGCGAACCACGAGCTCCCAGGTGGCGACCACCCCGTCAGCGACCAGCGACTCGTCCAGCAGCCGGTGTACCGAGGCGGCGTCCAGCGACACCGCGGCCCTGGCCAGCCCGCGAGCCCGGGCTCCGGCGCCGGGCAGCCGCAGCGATCGGCCACCGACGCGGACCTGCCGGGCAGGCGGCACAGCCGGCTCCGGCCTGGCGACCTCCGGCGGTTCCGGCGGCGGTTCCGGCGGCGGTTCCGGCGGCGACGCGGCGGCGAGGGCGTACCGCGCGGCCTCCGCTGGTGCCGCGCCCTGCAGCAGTGCGTGCTGCATGGCTTCCAGCCGGGCGACGTCGATCGCGCCGTAACGGCGATGGGCCCCCGGCGCATGCCCGGTCGGACCCAGCCCGTACCGGCGGTCCCAGGTGCGCAACGTGGCCGGGGCGACACCCAGCCGACGGGCCACCGCCGCGACGCCCAGGACGAGCTCGCCACCGGCCCAGGAACGTCCTGCGGTACCACCGGTTCCAGCGGTCGCCGGGACGACAGCGGCCTGCTGTTCCAGCTCGTTGAGCACGACACCATCGTCGGAGCGTGGTACCGCCGATGGCAAGCAGACGTCGGCTTGCATCAACGTCTTCCCGTTCCTGAATCGATCCTGCTCAGAAATGTTTGAACAATGTCTGACGCGGTCCTAGCGTGGATCTAGACGCCCAGGGTCCGCAGCCCGCGGACGGCGGAGACGGGAGCTTGGTGCAGGCCGCTCAGAACGCGGCCCGGTGCGCGACCGAGACGAGAGATGAGGTCCGGAGATGGCGGACACACGAAGGCTGCCCGAAGCGAACACGGACCGCTGGGACTGGCAGTTGCGGGGGGCCTGCCGAGGGCTGGACAGCGCGTACTTCTTCCACCCCGACAACGAGCGTGGGGCGCAGCGGGCAGCCAGGGTGTCCCGGGCGAAGTCGATCTGCCGGCGCTGTCCGGTGCTCGCCCAATGCCGCGGGCATGCGCTCGCGGTACAGGAGCCCTACGGCATCTGGGGTGGGCTGACCGAGAACGAGCGTGAACACCTGCGGCGCGTCGGCGGCCGCCGGCTGCGCGCGAGCGGCTCGATCGGGGTGGCGGGGTCGCCCCCCGGGTGAGGAGGGTGCACCCGGACGGCCACGAAGGCCCCCTGCCCGTCGTCAGACGAGGTGCAGGGGGTCCTCGTGTGGCCGCCCGGCCCGGTCTACCGAGGGGACGCGCCTTGGTGTCGAGCAGGTGGCTACATCGTCTCGGCTGCTACATACCCGGACCGTGGCCATGGCCGTGGCCCCCAGCTGCGGGGGGTGTCTCCTCCGGCTTGTCCACGACAGCGCTCTCGGTGCTGATCAGCATCCGGGCGATCGATGCGGCGTTGATGACCGCGGAACGAGTCACCTTGACCGGGTCCACGATGCCTGCAGCGAGCAGATCGCAGTAAGTCTCGGCCTCGGCGTCGAAGCCGTGACCCCAGTCCATTCCGCGCACCTTGCCGACCACTACGGCGCCCTCGTGGCCCGCGTTGGCCGCGATCCAGCGCAGCGGGGCTGCACTGGCGACCCGCACGATGGCCACACCGGTTGCCTCGTCGCCCCGCAGGCCGAGATCACCGACAGCGTCGGCAGCGTGCAGAATCGCGGTGCCGCCGCCGGGCACGATGCCCTCCTCGACCGCTGCCCGGGTCGCGGCCACCGCGTCCTCGATCCTGGCCTTGCGTTCCTTGAGCTCGGTCTCGGTGGCCGCCCCGACCTTGATCACCGCGACACCACCGACCAGCTTGGCCAGCCGCTCGGCGATCTTCTCGCGGTCCCAGTCGGAGTCGCTCTCCTCGATCTCACGTCGCAGTTTCGCGGCGCGGGCCTCTAAATTTGCCTCGTCGCCGGCGCCGTCGACGACGGTGGTGTCGTCCTTGGTCACCACGATGCGACGAGCCCGGCCGAGCGACTTGAGACCGACCTCGGAGAGCTTGAGACCGACCTCGGGGTTGATCACCTCGGCGCCGGTGACGACGGCGAGGTCCTCCAGGAACTCCTTACGGCGGTCACCGAAGTACGGGGCCTTCACCGCCACGACCGCGAGAGTCTTGCGGATCGCGTTGACCACCAGGGTGGACAGCGCCTCACCCTCGACGTCCTCGGCCACGATGAGCAGTGGCTTGCCGGCCTCGCTGACCTTCTCCAGCAGCGGCAGCAGGTCCAGGATGGAGGAGATCTTGTCGCGAGTCAGCAGGACGTAGGTGTCCTGCAGGACCGCCTCCATGCGCTCGGAGTCGGTGACGAAGTAGGGCGAGATGTAGCCCTTCTCGAAGGAGAGACCTTCGGTGATCTCCATCTCGGTGGCCAGCGTGGAGGACTCCTCCACGGTGATGACGCCGTCCTTGCCGACCTGGGTCATCGCCTCGCCGACCATCTCGCCGATCTTCGGGTCGCGCGAGGATACCGTGGCGACCTGGGCGATCGCTTCCTTGCCCTGCACCGGGGTGGCCTTGGCCAGCATCGCATGGGCGACCGCGTCCGCGGCTGCCCCGATACCGTTCCCGAGCGAGATGGGGTTGGCACCGGCGGCCACGTTGCGCAGCCCTTCCCGCACCATCGCCTGGGCCAGCACGGTGGCGGTGGTCGTGCCGTCACCGGCTACGTCATTCGTCTTCGTCGCCACGCTCTTGGCCAACTGGGCGCCGAGGTTCTCGTAGGGATCGGACAGCTCGATCTCACGGGCGATCGTCACGCCGTCGTTGGTGATCGAGGGGCCGCCGTACTTCCTGTCCAGGACAACATGCCGGCCACGCGGGCCGAGGGTGACCTTGACCGCGTCGGCGAGTTGGTCGACACCACGCTCCAGCGCGCGCCGCGCGGTCTCGTCGAACGTGATCTGCTTGGCCATTGTCTGCCTTCCTCACGTGCGAACTCGGGGGCCGCCGGGGGTGCCGGGGCCCGATGTGCGACCGCCCCTCGACCCGGGTGGGGCCGCGGGGCGGTCGCGACGACATCGATAGCCGCCTGTTGACGCGACGGTCGAACCGTCAGTTGACGACGGCGAGCACGTCGCGGGCGGAGAGGATCAGATACTCCTCGCCGTTGTACTTGATCTCAGTGCCGCCGTACTTGGAGTAGATGACGACGTCGCCTTCGGACACGTCCATCGGAATGCGATTGCCGTTGTCGTCCCAGCGGCCGGGCCCCACAGCCAGGACCTTGCCCTCCTGGGGCTTCTCCTTGGCGGTTTCCGGAATGACGATGCCAGACGCGGTCGTCGTCTCGGCCTCGCTGGCCTGAACGACGATCTTGTCTTCGAGCGGCTTGATGTTGACGCTCGCCACGGTGTGACCTCCACCTTCTGGGGACTTCGAAGCGTTGGCAGGTTGTGTGGTGCTGGCTCCTGCCACCCCGCCGTCGCGGGTACCGAGGCGGCCCGGGCCTTTGCTGGCACTCAGGTGACCCGAGTGCCAATTGGCAGACTACTCAGCCGAGTGCCAGCGCTCAACAGGGGTTCCCGATCAGGGTTGTCTTCGTCAGCCGTGCTCGACGAACTGGAGCAAGGCGGGCAGCCCGTCATCGTCACCCGTCGCGGGCGCCCGGTCGCCGTGCTGGCCCCGATCGATGCCGAAGCGTTCTACGACTACGTCCTCGCCCACGCCCACGAGTACGTCGCGGGCCGCAGGGCCGCCGAGGATCGGTTCACTCGCGGAGAGTTCGGGCGACCGCTGGACGAGGTGCTCGCCGAACTGGACGAGGACCAGGGCGGGGCGAGTGCCTGAGGCTGCTCGCGCAGACCTCACGCTCGGGTGGTAGCGACCTGGCGGGCCGTCCGGGCCAGCTCCTGCGCATCGGAGCCGGGACGGGCCGCCAGCGCGGCGGCCAAGGGTTCGAGCAGACGGCGGGCGCGGACCGAGCTGAGCTTGGTCACGTCACTGATCGCGCCGTGGGCCAGCGCCAGCCCGCCGCGCTCACCGGCCCGGACGTGGACGGTGGCCAGCACGATCCTGGACTGAGTGCGGGCGCGCGCGCTGCCGCTTTCCCAGCGGCGCAGCGATGCGGTCGCATATGGCTCTGCGGCCTCCAACCGTCCTCGGGTCAGTTCCAGGCGCGCGGCCACAATGTCCAGATCACCGGACGGATCGGCGCGTGTGGGCTGCCACAGCTCCCGCGCCGTGGCCTGTTCCCGGGACGCCGCCTCGGGCTCGCCGAGTGCGAACAGCGCAGTCGCGGAGTCCGCGCGCCCAGATGCTTCCAGCGCCGCCGGGGAAAATTGCGCCGCGCCCGGGTCCTGGTCGTCACTGTGCGGGATCTTCCAGACTGTGGCCTGACCGCACTGCAGCATTTTCAGCCCGTCATTGGGATGGCCGTGCTCGATGGTAGCCAGCCCCGCGTAGTTCAGGGCCACTGTCTGGCAGTAGGCATTTCCGGCGTCGGTGGCCAACTTCAGCCCCTGGCTGTAGTGATAGGTGGCGTGGCCGTAGTAGCCGGCATCAAACCCCGCCCACCCGGCCACGAGGTGCAACTCGGCCACCGCCACCAGCAGCGCTCGCTTGACCGACTCGGAACCGGGCACCCGCAACAACCGGGTCGCCCACGCGGCCGCGCCACTGCTCACCTGCGGGTCCGACCCATACGCGCGCCCGGCCTCGCGTAACCGCTGAGTCAGGTCGCGCACCTTGACCACATGGATCTCGAAGATCCGCTCCGGCAGTGGCACCGGCGACAGGCCGACCACTCGCTCGGTCAGCTCGCCGAGCCCTTTGATCGAGGCGCTGAATGCGGCGACCCCGCTCAGCGCCAGCAGGTGCCTGCGCAACATGTCGTCATCAGCCCCCTCCGGGGGGTCGGCGACCGGGTCCACACCACAGTAGGTGCCATCTGGACCGTAAGCACTCAGGCCGATCAGCTCCCGGGGGATGCCCAACCGGTCGACAATGCGCTCCAGCACCGCGACGTCCTTGACCCGGCGGCCCTTGAGGATCTCCGAGACGTCCGACTGCGCCTGGCCGACCAGCGTGGCCAACCGATACTGCGACATCCCGGTCGCGTCCAGGATCAGCCGATACACCATCCCGATATCCCGCGCCCGCAACGCCGCCCGCATATCCGCCCGCCACCACAACGCCGGATCCACCGGCGAGCCAGCAATAGCCGGTCGCTGCGCCATGCGTCCCGACAGCTTCTGCTGTCCCGACAGCTTCTGCGCGTGCCCATAGCTCACCGCGATCCCCCAATTCCCCTCGGCGGACATTTCGGGCGAACCATAGCGCAACCGGACGACACTCATGATCGGCCCCGCAGATCGCGGTGTCAGTGGCCGCCCTCGTCTCCTCGCGCCCACGCCAACAGGCCCTGTCCTCTAGCGGTGAGCAGATGGGCGTCGCCAAAGGGAGTGAGCACCTCAATCGTCTCCGCACGCTCTGCCTGCCCGGCGTCCTCTCCCGCCTCCACGACGGCAATTGTCGCGCTCAGATACAGCGTGTAGGCGAACTCGACGGCGACGTCTACCCGGTGCGGTTCCAGCCGGTGAATCGCGCGCCGAATCTCGGAGGCCTGGTCGACCATGCCACGCGCGGTACTCAGGTCACCGGCCCTTCGCGCCAGATCCGCCAGCCGCTCATAGGAGATCGACAGATCCCGCTGATACGTCGTGTTCCCCGGCTCCAACCCGGTCAACTCCACCCGCACCTGCAAGGCCTGCCGGTACAACCCCTCGGCCTCACCCGACCGCCCCGCCGCCAACGCCAGATCCGCCAGC
>JBOHGD010000074.1:0-24229 GCA_050699955.1 Pseudonocardiaceae bacterium
GTGAGTGGCTATGCGAGCTAGAGCTCGCATCGCCACTCACGGGGCGCAGCCAGATCGCGGGTTTACGGGATGACCAGCTCACCCGGCCGGGCCCAGGCTGATTCGTGCGCGCTGGGGCGACGCCCGGACCCGTTCCGAAGCACTCAGCGCGGCCTGCTCGACCCGGCGAACAGGAGTCCTGCCTTGGGGTCCCCACTCGAACTGGCGATCGGCGTGTTGGCCGCACTGGCGGTCATCCTGGTCCTCACGTTCGCCTGCGGCCGGCTCGCCCAGCGGATGCGCCAGCCCCGGGTGGTGGGCGAGATGGTGGCCGGGGTGGTACTCGGGCCCTCGGTGTTCGGGGCGCTGCTGCCCTCGGCACAGCAGGCCATCTTCGGTCCGGACGTGCAGAGCGTGCTCTACGTGCTGAGCACGATCGGCCTGACCTTCTACATGTTCCTGGTCGGCGCCGGTATCGACCACCGGTTCCTGCAGCGCCGTACGGTGCGTCGGGCGGCGGGCATCGCCTGCATAGGGCTTGCGGTGCCGTTCGCTCTCGGCGCAGGTATCAGCCCGCTGCTGATCGGGCAACTCGCCCGGCCTGGATCGTCGCCGATCGGCTTCGCGCTGTTCATGGGTGGCGCACTGGCCATCACCGCGTTTCCGATGCTCGCTCGCATCCTGCAGGAACGGCGGATGTCCAGCACCCCGATGGGATCCCTGACGCTGGTCGCGGCGGCGATCGACGACGCAGGCGCCTGGGCGTTGCTCGCGATCGTGGTCGCGATCGGCGCTGGATCCGCGTCCGGTGCGCTGGTCGCCATTCTGGGGGCCGCACTGTTCACCGTGCTCATGCTCACCGTGGGGCGGCGGCTGCTCGGTGCGCTGGCGCGCCACGTCGAGCGCGCCGGAGCGATGACGCACGGGTCCATGTTCGCGGCGCTGCTGGTGGTGCTCGGATGCGCCTGGTTCACCGACCTGATCGGCATCCATTCGGTGTTGGGCGGATTCATCGCCGGACTGGCGATGCCGGCCTCGCCGGTGCTGCGTCGTGAGCTGGCCACTCGCCTGATGGACATGAACGCGGTGCTGCTACTTCCGGTGTTCTTCGTGTTCTCCGGGCTGAACACGAAGCTGGCCGTGCTGACCGACCTGCGCCTGGTGCCCCTCCTGGTGCTGATCACGGTCCTGGCGTTCGCGGGCAAGTACCTGAGCTGCGCCGTGGCCGTGCGGGCACACGGATTGTCCTGGCGGCATGCGTCGGCCATCGGAGCGCTGATGAACGCCCGCGGGCTGATGGTGCTCATCTTCATCAACATCGGGCTGGCGCACGGGCTGATCAGCCAGCAGTTGTTCGCGATTCTCGTGGTGATGGCCGTGGTGACGACCGCTACGGCAATGCCGCTCTACCGCGCGTCCTTCCCGGACTGGCTGGAGGACGCCGAACGCCGCACAGGCACCGAGCGAGCGCGGTCGCAGCTGGTCGTGGCCGCCCCGACCGGAGCGAGCCGAACCGAGAGAGAGGAAGACCCATGACCACCACCCACGAGGACCGCCATCCGGACGAGATCCCCGACCAGGTCGACGTCATCGTGATCGGGGCGGGGCCGGCCGGTGCCACCGCAGCGTTCGAGTTGGCCACAGCAGGCCGGTCGGTGCTGCTGATCGAGCGGCGGACCCTGCCCCGATTCCACGTCGGCGAGTCCGGCCTGACCTACACCGCGGAGCTGCTCCGACAGATGGGCCTCTACGAGGACGCCAGGGCACAGGGCTATCCGGTGAAGACCGGGGCCGAGTTCATCTTCCCCAACGGGGACTACCGCCGCACGGACTTCGCCGACCAGGGGCCGGGCCGGGCGCCCACGACATTTCAGGTGGAGCGCGCGCATTTCGACCACTTCCTCGCCCGGCACGCCATGGCCCGGGGTGCCCGGATGCTGGCGGACACCGTGGTGCACGAGCTGCTCATCGAAGGCGGGCGGGTCACCGGAGTGCGCTACGAGCGCGATGACCTGATGGGCACTGTCCGGGCCCACTGGGTGCTCGATGCCGGCGGCCGGTCCAGCAAGACGGCCCAGCACTTCCGGACCCGCAAGGAGATCGGCTGGTTGCGCAACATCGCGGTCTTCCGGCACTTCGACGGCCTGGACGAGCAACACAACCCGGGCCACGAGGGCGACATCCAGATCGGTGGGCACCGGGACGGCTGGGTGTGGGCCATCCCGATCTGGCCGGGCACCATCAGCATCGGCACCGTGATGGCTCGGACGGTGTTGCGGGCGGGCGCCGGTCCCCGCGAGGTGCACGACGAGCACGTCGCGCGGGTGCCTCGGATCACGCAGCGCCTGACCGGGACCACGCCGCGCCCGGACGTACACGTCGAGACCGACTACTGCTACTACTCCGACACCGTCACCGGACCCGGCTGGATGATGGCCGGTGACGCGGGAAACTTCATCGACCCGATCTTCTCCGGCGGGGCGTTCCTGGCCATGACCACCGGCCGGGCGGCGGCCGCGACGCTGAACCGGATCCTGGACGACCCGCAGCGCGCCGAGCCGGAGCTGCACGCCTACTCGAACCTCTACAAGACCGGCTACGACTCCTACACCCGGCTGATCTCCGCCTACTACGAGTCGAACTACCGGCTCGGCGCCTACCTGCAGCAGCACGGGTTCTCGGTGGACGGGGACAAGTGGTTCGCCCGGATGCTCAGCGGAGACTTCTGGAGCGACGTCAATCCGCTCACCAGCTGGCTGCGCGAGCAGCGCCGGTGGGACACCTTCCAGCCGTTCGAGATGGTCCGGGAATGCCCGGTGTACCCCGAGCTCGACGCCGCCGATCGGGCCTTGGCCGGATCCGTAACGACACGGTGAGCAGGTCACGGTGTGGTCGAGTCTGGCTCGCTGGCTGCGGCCTGCGGACCACGGCAGGGGGTCCGGCGACACCTCGCCGGGTGCGTCGGAGCACGGAGGAGTCGCGATGAGCAGTGTCATGCTGGACGGAGCCACGGCGACCACCGTGCTCGACGCCCCGGCCCGGCCACCGCACGAGAATGGCTCGGGGCACCGGAACGGCTCGGGGCATCGCAGCGGGATGGTCCCCGCAGCGATGGCCCCGCTGCTGCGCGTCCTGGTCAGCGGCCACGATCTGCCGGCCCTGTTGGTGCTGTTCGGTTGCGCGTTCCTCATGCTGTACCTGATGCGGATCTCGCAGTCGCTGATGGCGTTTTGGATCACCGCCGTGCTGGCTGTGCTCTACGGGCTGATCGGGCAGTTCAGCGTCCAGACGTTGGTCCTGCGGATCGAGGAGACCGCCGTCGGCGTGGCGATGGGCATGCTCGCTGCGTACCTGGTGCTGCCGAAACGGACCCGGGAGGCGTTCGGTGAAGCCGTCGAGGAGATGCTGGACGCTGCCGACAAGGTGCTGGCCGGCTCGGTCGAGCGAATCCTTGGTTACGGGGCGGCCAGCCCGCCGGGGCAGCTCACCCGAGATCTGTATCAGAGGCTGAGCACGCTGCGCGAGCGGGCTAAGCCGCTCGACAACCGGCTGCCGTGGCGGCGAGGGCGCTCCAGCTACCAGCGGACCATACGGATGCTCGCCGCCGTCGAGTACTACGTCCGTTCTCTGGCGCGGGTCGCCGACGACATCAGTGAGCCGGGGTGGGTGCCGACACTGCGACCCGCCGCCGCCACTGTCCAGACCAACCTCGACGCACTGGGCCAGATGCTGCTGGGCCAGATGCTGCAGCGCCGCCAGACGGAGGAGATCGTCTCGGCCGAGGACGCCATCGATGCGGCGGAGGCATATGCCGCCCACACCCTCGACTCGGACCACCGCGCTGCCCTGCTCGGCGCAACCCGACTGCTGCACCGTATCGATCAGGTGGTCGTCAAGTTCGCCAGCGACGTCGGCCGCGCTGGGGAAGCGACGCCACAGAGGCTGCGAACCAGTGCATAGCAGCTAGCAGGCACCTCGAGACTAAGGCCAACCGGAAACGGACATGGGCACTGGCGTCGAACGCGTCCCGGCTCAACCGGCGGTGGGCGGCAGTACCTCGGTCAACGCCCGCGTCCCGGCGGCGTCACCATGTTTGGCGCGGGCAGCGACCCAGAACGCTTCGCGCGCGGCGTCGATGACCTATTCCCGCAGGTCAAGACCCACTTCCAGGTGTCCAGGTCATACCTCAGCTGCAGAACCCGAGCAAGGACCCTCTCGACAGCAATTAGATGTCGTGTAATCTAGTGATACGACATCTACTATCGGAGGAGATCCCGATGACCACGAACGACCCGATCAAGAACGTCTCGGTCCTCAGCACCGGTTCCATCACGATCCGGCCCGAGCACGTCGGCCCGACCTGGAAGAACTTCTACTTCTGGCTGTTCACCTCGACGCGGTGGACCGCGCCGCGGCCGATCAACGTCTACGTCATCGAGCACCGCGACGGTGTGGTGTTGTTCGACACCGGGCAGGACCGCGCCTCGGTGACCGAGTCGGATTACTTCCCCGGCGGGTTGAACGGGTTGGTCTACTCCCGGCTGGCGAAGTTCGACATCGGTCCCGGCGAGACACTCTCCGCGATGCTGGGCGGCTTGGGATATGCACTGGATGACGTGCACACCGCGGTGCTGTCGCACCTGCACCAGGACCACATCGGCGGGCTTCCGCTGCTCAACAAGGCCGACGTGGTGGTCAGCCAGCAGGAGTGGGACACAGTGCACAAACCGCTGGCTAAAGCCCGCGGGTTCTTGCGGTCGCACATCGAACTGCCAGGACTGCACTGGAAACGCATCGTCGCGGAGCCGCTCGCCGACCCGGCGCTGCTGCCGTTCTCCGACGGCCATGACCTGTTCGACGACGGGAGCATCATGCTTCTTCCCACACCCGGCCACACCCCGGGTTCGCTGTCGATGCTGGTCCGCCGTCCCGGCCATGCGCCGTTACTGATGGTCGGCGACCTCACCTACGACACGGACCTCCTGGTCGCCGGGAAGGTCCCCGGCGTCGGCAACAAAACCCAGATGCGCGACGCGATCACCAAGGTGAACACCCTGCGTCACACCATGCCCGACCTCACCGTGCTGGCTGCCCACGACCCAGGTGCAGCAGCACGGCTGCACACCGCGCTCGACACCATCCACTAACGACAACAACCACTACCACAGGAGAACAGCCATGAACGCACGCACCCTTCCCGCCCACCCCTTTGGACGCACCATCACCCTGACCAACGAAATCCGAATCCGTCGCCCCGCAAGCACGGTCTTCGACTACCTCGCCGACCTGCAGCACCTACCCGAGTGGAACTATGCGATCCGCGACACCAGGCAACTCACCCCAGGCATTCCCGGAGCCAGCACCACCTATCGCCAACAGCGCATACTCCCTCACCCCCTGGAGGAACGGCTCAAGATCGTGACGCACGTTCCGGACCGCCTCCTCGTCTTCGACGGAGGACTCGGCCCGTTCACCGGGCGATCGACCTATCGCATCGACGACGCCAGGGGCGTCACCACTCTGCGCAACGACATCGAACTCACCCCCTCAGTCCCCCTCGCCCTCCTGGGTCACCTCGCCAGCCGAAACATGACACGCGCAGTCGGCGACAACCTCCGCGTCCTCAAATCCATCCTCGAGGTCCCACAAGTGCATGACGTATCATCTACCTAGAGAGCCGAGGAGTTGCGATACCTGATCCTCGCCATCCAGCGTGAGGGCAACCGCACCCTCGCCGCGCAACCGCGGCCGCTCGGTCTCACCCCCTCCCACGGCGAGGTCCTCAGCGTGCTCGCCGACTCCGGGCCACTCACCCTGACCGGACTCGGCGAGCCACCGTCTGCGCGACCCTATCCGCGATAGTAGGAATACCGAGGACTCGCACTCCCTTGCCGCCGGGCTTGGGAATCTTTGGTGTCATAGGCGTGAGTGCACCACCAAGCCCCAAGCCGTCTACACATCGAGCGGTTCCGCTCGACCCATCTAACGTATACGCATGGCGAGCGGTTCCGCTCTAGGATGATTTTTTCGCTCTAATGGCAGAGCGATGCGTGCGTGGCGACGGTAGCTCGGATAACCGCCCGTTATCCCATAGATCGATCAACAACGAGGTAGACTGACCTGGCGGAACGTCCCTCGCCGATCAGCACGAGGGCGACACGTTATCCGGTACATCGATCCCGGGAGGGTCGGAATAGCCGACACCGCTCTCGATGTCCGAAGTCGCCTGCACGAATGTCTGAACCTTAGGGTCTGCCCGCTGACTTGAGCACGGCTGCCGAGCCAACACTCCCCAGCGGCAAAACTTGTGGGTACCGAGTAGAACATCCACGTCATGCGACCTAGGCATATCCACGTCGTGGTGATCATCCTGCGCCTCACCCGGCACGGCGCGCTCGTCACCCGGCCCCGGGCTCCGCCAGCGAGGAAACTGGGCTCAGCCTGAGCAATTAGGCACGGTCGGTTGATCTGTACCAGTGTCCACATTAACATCTGGCATATAGCCTTGGTCGATTCGGTCCCAAAGGCTACTGCTCATGCCATCAGCCCGTATCACTGTGTCCCCTTGAGCTGTACATAGAATAGTAACATGGGTACCATTCGTGAGCGCACCAACCTTCGACGCCGCCAGTGAAGGAATTTGGTAGACGTACGCTACTCTGTCCGCTGAAACATACACAGTGCCCGCAAATGTCGTTGGTGTCGAAGGTACTCCAGCCGTGTCGTGGACTACGCCACCGTTATCCATGTTGGGGCTTGGGTACTCACGAAGCGCAAGGACAATCGCAGAAACAACTAGGATACCGCCGACTATGAAACAGGGAATCCTAACTGCATTACCAACCACGGGCATCATAGAACCAGAAAAACTGAATCCCCCGCCAATGAGGCCAACCAGAACCAACAAACAACCCGCCAAACCCAACACAACCGATGTCGTCATTGACCCCTCCCCTTCCGTTACGCTATAGTTCGTCAGGTCGCTGACCTGAAATGACGTTCGCGAAGAGCCACGTCTTCCCTAAGGACTCCTGACCGCTCGCCGTGTGCTGTTATCTTCACCTTGTCGCCGCATCGAATCCGGATCACCGCGTGTGAGGGCTCTGGCAACAGCGACCTGCTCCTGCGTCGAGGACCCGGAGCGTCCTGGCGGTATTCCCGCCGGGCTGTCCCTGCACACCCGGTCCGCGGCCCAGCAGCCAACACACGAAGACGTTCCCCGTGACGTCCAGGTCAGGCAGTCATGAGTCTGCTTTGAGACACTTTGCCGGGCCTGCCACGACTTTGCTATCGATCAGACGTTGCATCCTGTTACCTGCAAGGTGCCAAAACTCGTCACTCGTGGGCTTACCTGGGGTTTCATCGACTCCTCGTGACCATGAAATGATCACGTGCCGTGCTGTTTCGACTGTTGTATCTGATTGGCGTCACGGTGTTCGGTTGGCTGCGGTTGCTGGCGCGCAGCGCCGCGGCCGAGGACATCGACATCCTCATCTTGCGCCACGAACTCACCGTGCTGCGCCGTCACGTCAGCCGACCGCGACCCTACTGGCCGGATCGAGCGATCCTGTCCGCCCTGACCCGCCTACTCCCCCACCACCTGCGCCGACGTCGCATCGTCACCACAGCCACGCTGCTGGCCTGGCACCGCCGCCTGATCACCAGAAAGTGGACCTATCCCAACCAGCCTGGCCGCCCACCAATCAACGACGAGATTCGCCGCCTGGTGCTGCGCCTGGCACACGGAATCCGTCCTGGGGCCATCGGCATATCCAAGACGAACTCGCCGGGCTCGGACATCGCCTCGGCCCCAGCACTATCCGCCGAATCCTGACCACTGCACGCCTCGGGCCAGCACCACGACGAGCAGACGCCGGCTGGCGAACTTTTCCTGCGCGCTCAGACCACTGGACTGCTGGCCACCGATATCTTCACCCTGGACACCGTCCCGCTACGCCGCCTCTACGTCCTGTTCGTCATGGAAGTGCGGACCCGTCAAGTCCACATTCTCGACGTAATCGCTCATCCCACCCGGCCAGGACCACCCAGGCCGATCCGGTCGGCGCGCTGGGCGCGGGAGCACGGGTCGGCCCGCCACTCATAGCTGGGGTGGCGAGGTGGGTGCGCAGCACAAGGTCCGGGGCAGCATCTGGCATGCAGTGACTGCGACGGCGTCGACACCGCGACCGGGGGCAGTCAGCGCAAGCCCGCGCGAGTACCAATCGATTTACTCCTCGGTGGGATCGGTGTGGTGGCCTGGGGGGTGTGTTGGGCGCCAGTGGCGGTCACGTCGTCGGTCAGTTCACCCTCGCGGAACTCGGTGACGGTCCGCGTGAGGTGGCGGACGAACTCGGCCGGTGGAAGGTGGGGGTGGGGGTGGGGGTGGGGGCAGGCGACGAACTCGACGATCCGCACCGTGCGGGAGGCGGGCGCAAGGAACGTCGTGATCGCCGACGGACTGGCCGTGGGACAGGTGATCGACGGCGCGCCCTCGCTGGGAGATCCGCAGGTGGCCTGCGCCTCGCATCCGTACGCGCACCAGAAGGAGGAGCAGGATGATCACGCGGTGTGGGGACGCGAAGTTCGGCACCTTCTCACAGCATGCTCCGGTGAGCATCACGGAATGGGGGTCCGGCGGTTACTACTGTGACGCCGACACCCCTGAGTCGACCGTGAAATTCATCGGCTATCTCCAGGAGCACCGGGTCGGGCTGGAGGTGGGGCGTGGGACTGGACTCCGGGCGGCTTCGGTAGCGCGCGCTGGAACTTCCCTCCGGGCAGTATGTCGAGGTTCTCCGGCCTCACGTGCCGTCAGAACGGCTACGGCCTCGACGCGGTGGTGCAAGACTTGGTACGCCACCGGTGTTCCTGCGGCGACGCCCGAGTGACGTTGCACCGTGACGATCGCCGGCCCCCGGCCGGTCCGGACCGGTGGCCGAGGTTCGCTCCGCGACGATCAAGCCTCGACATGTCGCCGTGACGTCGTGACCTCGTTCGTCGTCCGCGACACACGAGAACCCGCGACGCAATGGTCAGATGGCTCTTGGGGTGCGTCGGTGTAGATGCAGTTCGAACCGCCCCGGGGGATTCGAACCTGGTGATGCGTGGGTGGCTGGCTGCAAGATGAGCGGGCGGTGTGGTTTAGACATGCTCGCCGATCCCCATCCGCAGCTGGGTTTCCTGAGCGCGTTTCAGCCGCTGCGCTGGCCCCGTAGTGGCGGGGCATGTCCTCGGATGTCCAGCCCAGCAGCAGCATCAAATCGCCGGTGTCCCCGCCGGCCCGTTTCCACTCGTGGGCGAACTTGTGCCGCCACCGATGCGCGTGCACCCCAGGCAGACCCGCAGCCAGCCCACGGCGCTCAGCATGATCTTGATCCCATTGGGGGCCAGGCGCCGCACGCCACGATCGGCCAGCCACAGATCCGCCAGGTCGGCACCCTTGTGCTTGGCGCGGGCCCGCAGGTAACGACTGATCGCCCGGGCGGTCTTGGACCCGAACCGCACCCGCCGATCCTTGTTACCCTTGCCGTGGTAGCGCACCGACTCGGTGGTGACGTCGACGTCGGCCAGTTGCAGGGCCGCCCACCTCGGACAACCGGGCGCCGGTGTTGTAATACAACCGGATGATCGACTCATCGCGCAGCTGAATGAAGTCCCTACCCGTGCACGTGCCGAGCACTTTCCTGGTGTCCCATCGCGGATGACGGGAATGAGCTTCTGTCGTGTCTTGGGCTGACGGACCCGCTCCATCGGTAAGCGGTCGGAACAGCCTGGCCTGCCATGCCGTCATCGGGCCGTAAGAACGCGCTGTTCACGCCGGTCACCTCACCTAACAAAGCCCTCTACCCTCCCCCCATGCCCCCTCCCGACCTGGCCCTCAGCCATCACACCGCCACCGAAGCCACCCAGCTCATGGACGAGCTGTGTGACGCCTACGCCGATGCCTACGGCGCCGTACCCGGTGAAGACACGCGGGAGAAGTCCAGCGCCTTCCGGGAGCGGGCTACCGGGGCGCTGGAGGCCCGTAACTACTCACTCGTCACAGCGGAGGTGGGTGGCCAGCTGGTGGGCTTCGCCTTCGGCTACAGCCTGCGGCCGGAGCGGGGCTGGTGGGATGGATTGTCGCCGGAGCCTCCGGAGGGCTTCACCGAGGAGACCGGCTCCCGCACCGTGGTCCTGGCTGAGATCGAGGTCCGCCGTGCCTGGCAGGGCCACGGCATCGGTAGAGCCGTGCACGATGCCTTCCTGTCCGGGCGCTCCGAGGAGCGGGCCACGCTCGCCAGCAACCCCAAGGCCACGGATACCCACGTGCTGTACGAACGCTGGGGCTGGCAGAGGATGGGCACCGTGCCTGGTAAGCCGGGTTCGTACTACCGCGAGTACGTCCGTTTCGTGGTGCCGTTGCCGCTCCCCACGGCCGGGCGGTAATCCCGCAACTGTTCATCGAGTTCACGCACGGGTTTGGTGCGCTCCCAGGGCTTCAACAGCCCTCGTATGTCTGTGATGCGCTCAGCGATTCGCTGGGAGGCGCTGCCGGACGTGACCCGGACAACGTCGCCCACGATGCTGCTAGCTTCAGCAACGGCCGACTGTTGGATGCGCGCCTCAGCCCGGAACAGCAACCTGAAGCTGTAGTTGTGGAGATTGGCGGGATCAACGAGGGTGAGGGATTTGTCAATGGCCTGCATCGCGGCATCGGGACGTTGCAGCTTCAGCGCGCATTCACCTTCGGTCCGCCAGTAGAAGGATTCGTCGTAGAAGTACCACCAGGCGGCACGGGGTTCGTCGGTGGGTGCCGTCTGGAGTGCCGTGTATTCCCGGTCCAGCGTTTCCCGGTACTTTTCCGGCTGGTTGTCGGCGACATAGGCGCGGACGGCTACGTCGGCAGCATAGGCCTGCGCAAGGGGGCTTCGGGCTTCCTTCGCCCAGACAGCAGCCGCCACGGCGTGGTCGATGCCAACCCGTGGCTTGCCCTGCCAGGTGGCCAGGTGGCTCATGGTGCACAGGATGTATGTCACCAGTTCCACGTTCTGGGCGTCATGGGCAGCAGTGCGGGCATCGTCGTAGTAGTGCTGGGCGCTGGGGTAATCGCCCATGTTGAAGCACAACCAACCGAGGAGCTGGGTCAATTCAGCGTAGGCGGAGACGGCGCGCGGTTGGAACTTCGCGGGTGCTGCTTGGGCCAGCTGCTGCACCAGCTGGCGATGCCCGATGACGCTTTGCAGGGTGGGCTGGGGACCAAGGACGTCACCTTGCTGACGGAGATTGGTAATCATGCGCTCGACGTAGCGGAGCGCTGGCAGATCAAACTTGTCGGGGTGGTGCATGACACGTGTCACCTGTTCATATTCAGCGGGGTTCAGCACATCAAACAAGGGTGAGACCGCGGCCAACGTGAAGGCCGTGCTCAGTTTGGACAGAAGCTCACGACGGCTGACGGACGGATTGAGCTGCTGCATCCACATGACAATCACCTGCGCCAATTCGGTGAAATTGACCTCTTGGAGCCGCTGGATGAGTGAGGTGGGTTCGTGTGCCCGAACCAGTGGCGACAGCAAGCCCCATGCATCCGGATACTGCTGATCTAATACTGAGGGTTCACTGCCAAGTCTACGCTCACTGGGCAGAGCCAGCCTTTTATCATCGCTCGCCTTACCTAAATCTTGACCGGCGGATGTATCCAGGTGACGGAAGTCGGGGAGATCGATGACCAAATCACTGACAGCGCACTCGTACAGTTCCGCCAATTTGCTGAGATTGCCGAAGGAAGGGGCATGGCCGGTACTACCCGGCCAGGACTCCCAGTACGAGAAGTTCTTGAAAGTTTTCAGCTCATCGGGCCAGCGCTGGTTCCATTCGTCAGCCGCCCGGCGTTGGCTCCAGCCGTGGGCATAGCGGAAGGCCACGCGGGCATTGAGGCGGTAGCGCTGCCGGAGCACGGCGGCCACCTCGACCCAGGACTTCCCCGAGGAACGCAGCGCGCCCACCAGCTGCTCGCGCTGCTGCTTCTGGCTGCGTGCTTCACCCATTCGCGCCTTCCTCAACATCCCTCGCGGCCTTGCTACGGAGAGGGCTCTCGCCTCCAGCAGATGGACGCTACCCGCTGCGTCAGGGCAGCCCAACCGTGCGCGGAAGTTCCCCACGGCGACGGAACATGCGGAATGGAGGGTGATCAAGAATGGCGGTTGCGCAGGATGGGCGACAGCCGGAGAGACCGACAAAGTATTCCCCAAGGCCCCAGGGCCGGGACGACGACTACCTCACCGCAGCGTGGATCGGGTCCTGCCGGTTGGTGTGCTTGCTGCTCATCCCTCCCGAGCAGTGAGACTCCGGAACCGACTGGCAGGCAGTGCTCCCGAACTTCGCTTGATCCTCGGGAGGTCGCTCCGTCCCGGTCCTGGGTGCCGACCACGTCGGCGGACAAGCGAACGGGGATCAGGGGCGTGGAGCAGGGAGACGACGGGTCAGGCCAACAACCACCTGACGCGCCTGATGCTGCGGCTACTGCGTACCCGGACGGCTTTCGTCACGGTGACGGCAGACCAGCCGCCGCAAGAGCTTGCTGGTTGGCCTGACCGAACGCCAAGGCCGCGCCGCTCACCGACAGATGGGCCTCGATCCAGGCCGCATGCGCGGCGCACCGCTTCGTCACCCGGGCCCTGGCGCATGGCACCCACCCGAGCGAGGTGATGACCGACCGGGCAGCGGCCTACCCCCGCGTGCTCGACGAACTCCTGCCCGCCGCAGCCACTACGAACTCGGCATGGATCCCGACCCACAGCATCAGTTGCCGGCGGCCTACGCCGAACCCGCCCTCACCATCTGATCACGACTCCACACAGGCCAGCCAGAGCCGTCCTCCATTAACGCAACAGCGCCTCCGGTCTGCCCGCTGGCGGTCCGGAGGTGCCTTGACAGGAGAGACTTCAGCCAAGATCGCTGGTGAGGGCTCACTGCAGCGGAGCCTGGCTGCGTACGCCAGGCGCGCGGGTCAGGATGCTGCATCGAGTTCCCGAGCACCAGCGCGGTCACCCTGAACGGAGGATGGTGCCGGTGGGCTGCGGTCGTAGCGTCGGTTGCCCAGGGTGTGGGAGGAGGCCGGCGTGAATTACCCGTCCATCGCTGACCACGGGTTGATCGGTGATCTGCAGACTGCGGCGCTGGTCGCGACGGATGGGACGATCGACTGGTTCTGCTGCCCCCGTTTCGACTCACCGAGTGTGTTCGCGTCACTGCTGGACGACCGTCGAGGTGGCCGCTTCGCTGTGGCACCGGTCACGCCGGCACGGACCACCAAGCAGATGTACCTGCCCGACACCGCGATCCTCGTGACGCGGTATCTGTCCGAATCGGGCATCGCGGAGGTCCTCGATTTCATGCCGATCGACGCGCCGGGCATCGTCTCGGACCGGCGACGCATCGTACGGGTCGTGCGAGGCGTCCGCGGCGAGGTCGAGTTCGAGGCCAGGGTGGAGCCGAGGTTCGACTACGGACGCCGGTCCCACCAGGTGCACGTCCACGGCACGACCGCCGTGTTCGAGTGCGGTGAGCTGAGGCTGAGTCTGAGCAGCGTGTCTCCGCTCGAGCGCGACGTGGACGACGTCCGGTCGAGGTTCAAAGTCGCAGCAGGGGACATCGGTGGACTGGTCCTCGCCTCGGGCGCTTCAGGGACGCCGCACCCGATCGGCAGTGGCCAAGTTATGGATCTGTACCTCGCCACCGAGGCCTACTGGCGGCGCTGGATCGAACACAGTTCATACCAGGGCCGCTGGCGGGAGACGGTCGAGCGCTCGGCCATCACGCTCAAGCTCCTGACCTATGCCCCTTCGGGCGGTCTCGTCGCCGCCCCCACCGCCGGGCTGCCCGAGCAGGTCGGCGGTTCCCGCAACTGGGACTACCGCTTCACGTGGGTGCGCGACGCTTCGTTCTCGGTGTATGCCCTGCTCGGCATGGGGCTCACCGAGGAAGCCGCCGCCTTCGGCGACTGGCTGCGCAGACGAGTTGAGGAAGAGAAAGGCGACGGTTCCGGCCCACTCAAGATCATGTATCGGGTCGACGGCAGCTCCGATCTCACTGAGGAGACGCTGGATCATCTCGACGGTTACCTGGGGTCGCGGCCTGTGCGGGTCGGCAACGCCGCATCCGACCAGCTGCAACTCGACATCTACGGCGAGGCGATCAACTCGATCCACGCCCTCGACAGCGGCCCGCTCGGCGACTGGGGCGTCAGTCACGACGGGTGGAACCACATCGCCGGCATGATGGACTGGCTCTGCGAGCACTGGCTCGATCCCGACGAGGGCATCTGGGAGACCCGCGGCGGTCGGCGCCGGTTCGTCTACGGGCAGCTCATGTCCTGGGTCGCGTTCGACCGCGCCATCCGCATGGCCACGAACCGGGGCCGGCCCGCCGATCTGGCGCGATGGGCCCGGGAACGTGACCGCATCCACGAGCAGATCATGACCAAGGGCTGGAACGACCACCTCGGTGCATTCGTCCAGTACGAAGACGGCGACGTGCTCGACGCGTCGCTCGTGCTCATGCCCCTGCTGGGGTTCATCAGGCCGAACGACCCGCGGTGGCAGTCGACGATGTCGGCGATGGACAGGACACTGGTCGAGGACAGTCTCGTGTACCGGTACGACCCCAAGGCCTCACCGGACGGTCTGCCCGGGTCGGAGGGCACTTTCTCGCTGTGCACCTTCCTCTACGTCGATGCGCTCGCCCGCTCGGGGCGGCTCGATGACGCCCGGCTGACGTTCTCGAAGATGCTGACCTACGCCAACCACGTCGGCCTCTACTCCGAAGAGATCGACCCCGCCGGACAGCAGGTCGGGAACTTCCCCCAGGCGTTCACCCATCTCGCCCTCATCGCCGCCGCGCTGAACCTTGACACCCAGCTGGACAACCCGAAGGGCCCAGTGACCCAGCCCTCGGCCGGTACGACACGACGTGGCTGACAACCTCAGCCCAGGACGGCCGTCCGCTTCGCTGAGGCGAGTACTCGTCCCGCTCGCCCTCGCCCAGTTCATCTGCAGCTTCGCCGGCTCGAACATGAACGTGATGATCAACGACATCAGCGTGGACCTGGACACGACCGTGCGAGGGGTACAGACCGCGATCACGGTCTTCCTGCTGGTCATGGCGGCCCTCATGATCCCGGGCGGCAAGCTGACAGACCGCTGGGGCCGCAAGCGGTGCTTCACACTCGGCCTGGCCGTGTACGGGATCGGTGCCCTGATGAGCGCGCTGTCTCCCGGTCTCGGCATCCTGATCCTCGGCAACTCGATCTTCGAAGGTGTCGGCACCGCCCTGTTGATCCCGCCCGTCTACATCCTCACCACGATGTTCTTCCCCGATCTCAGGTCCCGTGCTCGGGCCTTCGGTGTGATCACCGGGATGGGAGGCATCGGCGCCGCGGCAGGACCCTTGATCGGAGGCGTCATCACCACCGGCATCAGCTGGCGGGCGACGTTCGTCTTCCAAGCCATGATCGTGGCCACGATCATCGTCCTCGGCCACCGGATCGTCGACCCGGTGGCGCCGGATCCGACCCGCCCCTTCGACACCGCCGGAGCGATCCTGTCGGCCACCGGCCTGGTCGCCCTGGTGATGGGAATCCTTCAAGCGGAGAACAACGCCGTGCTGATGGCGATCCTGCTCGCCATCGGAGCCCTCCTGCTCACCTGGTTCTTCCTCCACGTCCGCGCCCGAGAGCGAGCCGGCGAGGAACCGTTGCTGTCCACCGCGCTCTTCCGGAACCGCACCTCCGACCTCGCCCTCCTCACGCAGAACATCCAGTGGCTGCTGCTCATGGGAACCGCGTTCGTCGTCTCAGCCTTCCTCCAGGTCGTTCGTGGCTACAACGCGATCCAAACAGGCGTGATCTTCACAGCAGCCACAGCCGGCATCCTCGTCTCGTCGCTGGCTGCCGAACGACTCGCCAAGAAACACCCGCAGCGGACGCTGATCATGGCAGGTTTCACCTCCACGCTCGCCGGGATCGGCCTCCTCCTCGCCATGGTCAAGGCCTCACCCAGTGTCTGGGCCTTCTCGCCCGGACTGCTGCTCATCGGCCTGGGGCTCGGAGCGATGCTGACCCCCTCGGTCAACGTCGTGCAATCCGCCTTCCCCGAACAGCGACAAGGTGAGATCTCGGGCCTCTCGCGCAGCATCTCCAACCTGGGCTCATCCCTTGGCACGGCGATCGCAGGCACCATCCTCGTGGCCGGCCTCACCACACCGGACCGGTCCTACGCCCTCGCGATGATCGTCCTGGCACTCGTCGGCATCATCGGACTCGTGGCCACGATGTTCCTCCCCACCGACACAGCTCAGCAGACGGGCCTGGTGCACTGACGAGATACTCGCCGTCGGTGGGATGCTCGCCGCCTGCGCTCCGGGCACCATGCCCACCACGGGCACGCTGCCGCCGGTATTGACGTCCTGACCCTCTCCTCGGCTGGCCGGGGTTGTTGTCGGCCGGTCCACCGTCGGTGCCACGCTGGACCGGCCTGGCCGGGGGATGGTCCCGATCGGTCTTGTGTTGCCAGAGCACCGCGTTCAGGACGTGTCCGAAGACAATCAGACGGGCGAGCAGGGTGAGCCAGATCAGCACTGCGGCGGCCATACCGAGGGCGCCGTAGAGCTGCGTCGCCCGCTCGAGCCGGACCGGTAAGTAGTACGTCGAGAGCAGCCGCAGCAGCTCGATGCCCAGCGCGAACACGACAGCCCCGGGCAGCGCGGCGCGCCAGTACGGGAGGCCCGAAGCGAGCATGAACACGCCGACGACGACGAACAGCGCGACGGCAGCCAGCGACATGAGCACGCCAGGAAGGCCGGTGGACGCCCGAAGAAGCCCGACACCGGCGTTGAACACGATGACGGAGAGCAGCAATCCGGAGTAGGCGGCAGCCCGAATCACCGCGGGACGGATCCCCCGGCGTTCGAAGGGGCCCCACACTCGGATCCGTACCCCGTCCATGGCTCGGGCGAGCCCAGCTCCGGAGAACGCGAGCAACACCAGCCCGAGGGCCGCGGTAACGGAACGCCCGCCGCGAGCCTGGTTCGCCACCTGATCCAGCAGGTTGGCGGTCAACGGGCTGAGGCCGGCCCGCCCGGAAAGGCTGCCTACCGAGCTCTTGCCGCTCACGGAGAAGCCGAGAAGCGCGCAGATCAACAGGGTGCACGGCAGTAGCCAGATGAAGATGCGGAATGCGAGCGCGGTGGCCAGCAGCGTGCCGCCGATCCTGCGGTCGCGGCGCCAGACCGCGGCGCCGATCGCCATCCAGCGGGATCGCGTGACGGCCGTGTCGACCTGGCGGCGCACCCATCCGGCAAGCCGCCGCGGCTGCGGCAACGATCAGGCCATCCTGGGGACCGCCGACTGGCTCCCACCCACCGCTGGCGCTCGCTTCTCGGTCAGGACCATGGCCTTCGCGCGGGAGTAGTCCTCGGCCGAAATCGCCCCGCGGTCGCGCAGAGCGGCCAGCTTGACGAGCTCATCGGCCGTGCTCGGCTTGCCTTCGACCGCCGTCTCCTTCACGTACTGCCGGAAGGCCTCTTCGCTCCGTGCCGTCTGCGCCGCGGCACGATCTTGCATCGACCCGCCCCGGGCGATCAAATACACCAGCGCACCGAGCCAGGGCAGCACGATCAGGAACAGTGTCCACAGCGCCTTGGCCCAGCCGGACAGTTCGTGGTCTCGGAAGATGTCGCTCAGGATCATGATCAGTAGCCAGATCCAGGCGAAGAGCACCATGAACCAGAAGATCGACACCAGGATGTCCCACAGCGTCATCTCACGCTCCTCGATCGGCCGCGCCCGTGGGGGCACGACGGTCAACAGTGCTCAACAGCCTGCGTCCTGTCGCCCGGAGCGGACCTCACCCTCAGGGGGTGAGTCGGCACTTGAGCTGCGCTCAGTCCGGGTGCTGGTGGCCGGCCCGCCTGGTTACGTCGTTGCCCGAGGGCTGTGCTCGCAGCCACGCCTGCGCCCAGCGGGCTCGCGGGTCGATATCGACCAGGACCGTCTTGGTCAGCAGGGTCAGCGGCACCGCCAGCAGCGCCCCGAGCGGCCCGACGATCCAGGCCCAGAACACCAGCGACACGAACGTCACCGTCGCGGACAAGCCAACCGCGTCACCCACGACCCGCGGCTGGATCAGCGACTGCACCACGAAGTTGACCACGCAGTAGATCACCACGACCCACACCAGCAGCGGCCAACCTCCGACCAGCAGGGCGAGCAGCGCCGGCGGGATCAGTCCCAGGAAGAAACCCACGTTCGGGACGTAGTTGGTGACAAACGCCAGCACACCCCACAGGATCGCCTGCGGAATGGCGAGCAGGGCCAACGCGACGGTGTCGACGGCCGCGACGATCAACCCGAACACCGTGGTCACTACCAGGTACTTGCGGGTACCGGTGGCGAACGCGCCGAGCGCCGCAGCGGCTCCGCTGCGGTCGGCGGCCATCCAGGCGAGCCGCGCACCCACCCCGCTCGCCTCCAGGCTGAGGAACAACAGCAGCGCAGCCAGCAGGACGACACTCCACAGGGCGGAAACCAAATTGGACAGCACCGTATCGACGGCGCCGCGGAGACTACCGACGTTCAGCGAGCCGACCATCGCCGCAGCCTGTTGCGGCCAGACCCCGAACCGCTGCAGGGTGTCCGAGACGGCGGCGCGGACGTTCTGGGCGTTGCCCGCATACGTCGGTAACTCCGCGCCGAGCCGCGCCAACGAGACCACCACGATCAGAGCGAAACCGACCAGCAGGCCGTACACCGCGACGACCAGCGTGAGGGTAGCCGCCCAGCCCGGCCAGCGATGCCGCCACATCCAACGCTGGATCGGATGCAGCGCGATGACGATGACGAGCGCCAGAAACGTCGGAGCGATCAACCAGGCCGCCGCCTGGACACCGCCGAGGATGATCACGGCTGCTGCCGAGCCGAGCAGAATCGTCAGGCCGCGTGAGATCACCGGCCGGACAACAACACGGTCGCCACGCCGACCTGCGCCGGCCTGCTCGATGCCACCGGCCGATCCAGTCCTCACCCGACCGAACGCTAGGGGCCGCAGGCCCCGCGAACCTCACCCGGCACAGGCGATTGACTGGCAACGTCGATGGCCACGGCTGGGCACTGGGCGAGTCGGCGCCACAACCTGACATCATGGGTTCGGCACGCGGGCGGAGTGGATCCCGGAATTCGGTCTCACCCTTGCACCGGCGCCGGAGGGACGGCCGCCTGCTGCTGTGGCGGTTCGCCCGTGCCGAGTGCCTCGCCCCGGCGCGCCAGCAGGGTGACCAGCACCTCGAAGCCGATGAGCACGACCGCGATCACGAACAGCGCGGTCCAGGACGAGAAGAGCACCGCCACGATCGCGGCGATCACGACACCGCCGATCCGAACCGGGTCGAGATAGCGGTGTGCCCAGATCGGCAGCTGCGGGCCGGTGGCGACCGAACGGGTAGTCCCGCCCACCCAGCGAGTGCCGCGGACGACGGAGTCGCGCAGCGCCGTCGGGAGCCGTCCCGGCCCGACCAGATACGCCAGCACCGCGATGACCACCCCCAGCCAGAACAGCTCGACCCCCCGCTCCCGCAAGCCAGCGAAAATCGTATACAGCGCGGCCGAGGCCCCGTTCCGGTACGTGCCCTCCGAGACGTTCTGCAGCAACTGGCGGTTCACCACGCGCAGCGCGTAGGTCAGCACCACGGTGGCCAGCGCCAGCCACAGCCCGAACTGCAACACCGTGCGCCTGCGATGGACCGAGGCGCCGATCGCCAGCCCCAGTACCACCAGGGTGCCCAGCACCGTGAGGACCACGGTTCGCTTGGCGAGGACCACCGCATCCTGCACCTGAGCCAGGGCGCCACGGTTGTAGAGCTTAATGTCGGCGAAGTCGGGGGGCAGGGTCACGCCGAGCTGGGTCTGGATCCTCTCCCGCAGGTTGGGCGGGATCTGCCCGGAGGTGATCGTTGGCAGAGTGATCTGCTTACCGAATACGTCGGGCAGGGCGCGGTCGACGTCGGCCAGCACGTTGTTGACGATGGGGAGCAGGTTCAGGGTGACCGTGTCCCCGTTGGCACTGACCACCTGACTGCGATTCTCCAGGATCGCGACGAGTCGTGGCTGCGCTCGGCGGTTCGCCTCCACCCACAGCGACTGGAACTGCGGGGTGTGCAGCAGGTTCGCAATTGTCGTCTGCAGATAATTACGGACCTGGCCGGCCACCGGGGCGGCCAGGAAGGCCGCATCGCGTGGCAGCGCATTCGCGACTCTTTGTTGCAAGTTGAGCGTCCGCTGGAGCTCGGACGTGAGATAAGCCGCCACGGCCGCATTGACCTGAGGATCCTGCGGGAGCGGCCCGACGGTGGCCACCCACCGGTCGGTGTTGTAAACGGTCCGGGTTCCCCAGATCCCGATGACCGACAACACCACTCCAAACCCGGCCAGCGCAACGAGTATCGCAGCAGTAATCGCCCGAAAACGGTGCACCAACATCCGGTGCCGTTGCCTGGTGTCCAACCTGCCGCGCAGGTCCGCTACTTCGGTGCGCAGACGTTCCACCTCGGCGTCGTCCGGACGTGGCGCGACGGCAGACCCCACCGCCGTGGAAGGCTTGGTCCCGTCCGGGGGCTTCGGGCCCGATTCGTGCTGACCCAGGTTATCCATCCACGCACCCCTCCCGCTGACCCACCTCGCGCTCTGCGCCAGGAAACCGATCAGTACAGCTCGGAAAACAACCTCATCCCATCGCGGGACAGCCCTCATCACCCAAAGAGGGTGAGGCTAGTCGCGGCGCGCATACCCCGACCAGAGCAGAAGCCGAGGTCGCCTCTCACAGACAGCGACCAAACAGCCACATCCGGAGAGGTCGAACAAGTAGCCTGCGCTGCAAACAATGCAAGCCAGCCAGCACGACGTAAACCCAAAGATGATCGTGTCGGCGCTCATCTCCCACCACCCCTGCGAAGGCGTCGAGCAACCGCTACCGTGGCCGAGACCAGCAGCTCACGACGGTTCCGATTTCGTGTAGATGCTGTACGAGCCGCACCGGGGGCACGCAGGTCAGAGCCATGATCATCAAATCTTGGTGACTGAGCGTGTGGCTAGATTGTGGTGCGGGTGACATACGCTGCTCTGGCTCGCCATGGCAACCGGCGTCCGGCGTGGCGAATTGTGCGCACTGAGGTGGGAACTGCTCGATCTGGACAAGGCGGTACTCGTGATCCGGAGCAGCATTGCGCAGGACGGCACGCGGACCTGGGAGAAGGACACGAAGACGCACCAACAGCGGCGCATCGCCCTCGATGAGAACACGGTGACGTTGTTACGCTCATATCGGCAGCGATGCGAGGAGGATGCGGCTGCGGTCGGCATGACCATTATTCCAGGCGGGCGCGTGTTCTCCGCATCGGTCGACCACTCCACATGGCTCAAACCCGCTTCGCTTTCGCAGCGCTACCGGCGCATGTGCGCGCGTCTCGACTCGGACATGAATCTTCATCAGCTCCGGCACTATTCCGCGACGGAACCTATCACGGCCGGGGTGGATGCCCGAACCGCCGCCGGGCGCCTGGGTCACGGCGGCGGGTCGACCACCTTACGTGTCTACTCGGCATGGGCATCGGAAGCGGACCAGAAGGCCGCCGGTAGGTTCACTGTCCGCATGCCAGCACCGCCGATCGGCCTCGATGCGGCTCCCGCCCTTGGTCGAACGGCACAACAGTCACCCAACTGCCGGTGCGGAGCAGAACAGCCCCAGCAGGCACTTCGTGAAGGTCACCTTGTCGATCACCGGGCCGTACACGGTGTTGGTGGTGCTCCTGAATTCCACCTTAGCGGTAGGGCCTGCCGAGGTGAACGAAAGCTTCTGTAACTGGTATCCCATGTTGCTCCTGTTTTTGCCCGTGGTGTCGAAAGAGAAGTTCTGCACGACGGCGTTGTTCACCAGGATCTGCCCTGTCTTCACCGCAGGTCCCCCGTCGGGGTTGCCCGCGAGACAGTAGGTGACGGCATAGGTGAACAGCGACAGGGGAAGGCTTACGGTGTCGAAGCTGCGCTCGACGCCGCCGGGACTGTTGCCGCTCAGATCGAGGGATTGAACACCGTCCGCCGCCTGGTAGAACCCTTCGCCGTTGAGGTCGACGTTGTTGGGCGTCACCATCCACGGTCCGATCATCTGGCCGGCGCTGAGCTCCGAGAAGGTGTGGGGAGGTACCACTGGTGTCTCGAAGGTGTCGCCGGGCGTTGTCACGCAGTTCTGGGCAACGCTCGGGGTGCCGCCGGCCACCGTCCCCGCGTCCGACGCGGGCGCCACCAGAACACCGAGCCCGGTGAGGGCGCCGACCATTCCCATACCGAGAAAAAGGTGGCGCAAGCGGTATCTCGAATTTCCCATGAAGATCACATCCATCCGCCTGGCGCGCCGTGACGTAGTAGCGAAAAGTCGAACTAGCCGAGATGAACGAGACATGCCCCTTGTGCCGCGACGAAAAAGTTATCTCGGTATAACGGCCTTGTCACCACTCGTTCGAGTGAATCACTGTCCGCTACAATTGTCGGTCACCCAAAAAGGCAAGATACGATGCCCTAAGGGGCAATCCCACTGATTTAAGCCTGACAGGGCCCATTTTTCGCACTCCAGGGTGGTGTATTTTGGTGGCTTTGGTGTGTGTCGCGTTCTGCGGGCGAACGACGGTTCCTTCTGTGGTGTCGGATGTTTGGGTCTGATGTCGGGTGTCTGTGACACCCCAGGGCGAGATTAAGTTTACGTTAGGTCACGGCTGGTTGCGTTAGGTAGCGATTAGTGGGAGTGCTCGGTTGCGGTCTCGGCTGATCCATTCGGTGGCTTTTCGGATGGCGTGATTTCCGTTGAGTCGGAGCAGCCCTGCGGCGAGGTTTCTGAGTGTTGCCATGGCCTGTGGCCCGCTTCCTGTGTGCGCCTGGTGGGCATCTTCATGCCAGGTGGTGTCGCGAACATAATGGCTTTGTTGTCGGGTAGGACCGCCGCATTGCTGCGGCGGTCCCCCCTCAGAACCGTGCGTGCCACTCGTCGCGGCACACGGCTCAAGCAGCCCTTATGGGCGGGCGGGCATCGTGCGTGTTCTGGCCGGTGTCGTGCGCGTTTGGTCGTTTGAGTGACGTTTGGCGCAGTGGACGTGCACTAGGCGGTGGGTTGTCCGGTTGTTGCCGTGCTCGGTGATTGCCTTGTGGGCTATCGCTTTGCGTATTCCGCGGTACCAGGTTTCCCATTGTTGCTGTGTTTCTGGTGGGCGGTCGGCATAAAGCAGCAGTTCTTTGCAGAGCGGGCAGAGTCCTTGTTGGATGCGCAGGTGGCGTTCCCAGGATTCGGCCAGTTGCGGGGGCCTGCGTTTGCGGCGCCGGTCGGCCCAGTATTGGGCTAGGGCAGGGTTGTCGGGTGAGTACCTGCCGGGGACCGGCGCGTGCCGGACGATCTTTGTCCAGGCGTACTGGTGGAGATAGGAGCCACTGTCGCGGTCGCCGAAGACCCACCGGTTACGTCTGGTCGGGTTGAAGACCCCGAAGTACCGGGCGGTGACCCAGTTCCAGGGCTTTCGCGGATGTCTGCGGCGTGCCCATCTATAGATGTGCTGCCACAGATGGTCGTCCAGCGTTTGGAACGATTTCTTGGACGCCCCGGGCCGGTAATAGTTCGCTTGGCCTTTGATGATCGGGTTCATCGTCATGATCACCTCAGCCGGGCTGGAACCACGCAGCATGCGTAGTTCACGGGCGTTTCGCTGCCGGATCTTTTTGAGTGCGTCACGGCTGGGTTTGGTGAGCACCTTGCTGCCACCGCTGGTGTGGTAGCGGCGGATGTTGAAGGAGAGGAAATCGAACCCGGCGTCGATCCGCCCGATCCTGGTCTTCTCCTGATTGAGAGAAAGACCTCGTTCCTTCAACCATGTGCTGAGCCGGTCCTGGACCGTCAAAGCCTGTTCACGGGTGTGGCATAAGACCACGAAGTCATCCGCATAGGTTATGACGGTCGGGCATCCGGCTTTGACGTTGCCGCGATATTCGTAGCGGACGCCCGCGGCGGCTTCCATTCCCTGCAACGCAATATTCAATAGCAGCGGCGAGATTACGCCGCCTAATGAACAGTGCTGGGTTATGCGCAGCGTTGGCCTGTCGGGCCTGGTGAGCGCGTAGCTGGGGCTCGTGCGCTGCGCATAAGCGCCGAGGATTCTGATCATGGGGGCTGGCAGGGTGCCG
>JBOHGD010000075.1:0-23681 GCA_050699955.1 Pseudonocardiaceae bacterium
AGGCTGGGGTGGTTGAGGCTGGGGTGGTTGAGGCTGGGGTGGTTGAGGCTGGGGTGGTTGAGGCTGGGGTGGTTGAGGCTGGGGTGGTTGAGGCTGGGGTGGTTGAGGCTGGGGTGGTTGAGGGCTCTGCTGGGTCGGTGGTGGAGCCGGTGGTTGCGCGGGTGGTGGGGGCTGGTCCGGGGTCGGCTGTTGGCTCGTCACCGCTGCCGGTGGAGGCTTCGTCGGCTGGGGGTGGTGACGTGGGTGTGGTGCCGACGCTGGGGGTGGGCGGGTCGTCGGCTGCCCCGTTGGCGCCTGTGTCGCGGTCCGCCCCGTCGGCGGGTGTGCAGGGTGGTGGTGGCGGGTCGGCTGGGGTGTCCGGGCCGGTGCCTCGGGCCGGTGCTGGGGTGGTTGACGGCTCTGGTGGGTCGGTGGTTGCGCGGGTGGTGGGGGCTGGTCCGGCGCGGCCCGCCGCAGCTTCGCCGGACCCGGTCAGTGGCCGAGGCACCTCTCGGCGGCTTGGGCTCGGTCCGCCGTTGACCCCCGATACCGCGACGGTACAGCGCAGTCCGGCAGTACCGATGGCGATGCAGCCCCTGGTCAGCGGGCCGTTGTTCCCGCCAGAACCGGCTGGCCCTGCTCCGGTGCAGGTGTCTGGGGAGTCGGTGGAGACGCCCGGGGACCCGGTAAGGGCTCCGCTGCCGCCCGAGCCGATCGCGCCACTGCTCGGGCAGCCCGTCGTGGCCGCAGTTCCCGGTAGTGCGGTGAGCAGTGGTGCGGTGACCGAGGCCGAAGCAACTCCAGCACCGACGATCCAGCGTGTCCCGGAGGCTGGCCCGCCGCCAGTGCTCTCGGTTGGCGAATCTCGCCCGCCGAGCGTCGCGGGGTCGACGGCTGCCGGCGCGCCGGTGACGGCCGAGCCGAGGCTGCCGGTACGTGCGCCCGCGGGTGCGACCGGGCAGGTGTCGAGCGGGCAGGCGTTGGCTGGGCAGGCGGCCGGACAACCCGTCGATGCGCAGCCCGTGACCATGACGATGCTGCCCACCCCGGTCGCCGCCGCGCCCCCGGTCGTGGCCCGGCTGGTCGGTGACCGGACTCTCCCCCTGCTCACTGCGCCGGCTCCGACGCAGCGGGTGGCCGGTCCCGGCGCGCGGCTACAGCAGGATCTGCCCGGCGTCACCCCGAGCGTCCAACGGACCGCTGCCGGGCCTACATTTTCGGGCTCTGGACAAGGTCACGGCCAGGCCATCAGCGGCAGTGGGCGGCCCACGTCGACGGGGATACCCGGGGTCGCCGCGAACGGGCAGCTTTCGGTAGCCCACCCCATCGCACCCGCCGCTCCCCAACTCGTACAGCGCACGCAGCTCGTTGGGCACCACAGGCCGTCGGCCCGGACCACGTCATCACCTGCGCTGGTCGTGCAGCTGGCACCGCCGCCGACCGTCCAGCGGGCTGAGGAGCCATCGCCGACCGGCACACCGGCGCAGGAGATGCCCCTCGAAGCGAGCGCCGATACACCCGTCCCGGCTGCGGATCCCGAGCCCGCCCCGTCGGCCGGGGTAACGGACGGGACGGCGGCGGGCGCCCACCCTGCGGGCGCCCAGTCCGCGGGCGCCGCAGCCGGTAGCCCGGACGAGCTGGTCAAGAAGCTGTTCGACCCCCTGCTGCGCAGGCTGAAGACCGAACTGCGCTTGGACCGGGAGCGCCGCGGCGTGTTCACCGACCTGCGGCACTGACGTTGCGGGGAAATCGCCCGACCGAGTCCGAACCCCGAGGAGGAGCCCATGGCCGACGAAGACCCGGCCGTCAGCGTGTGTTTCCAGGTCAGCATCGACGACCAGAGCCTCGGTACCTTCAACGGCTGCGAGGGCCTGGGCTGCGAGGTCGTCATCGAGCAGCGCGAGGAGGGCGGCAACAACGGGGCGGTCTGGCAGCTGCCGACCCGGCTGAAGTACCCCAACATCAAGCTGACCCGGCCGATCACCAAAGACACCGAGAAGGTGGCCAAGTGGTTCAGCACCGTCACCACCGGGGTAGGCCACAAGACCGCCTCGATCACCGCGTTGAGCCTCAACGGCACCGTGGTCGCCCGCTGGGGGCTGATCGACGTGGTGCCGGTGCGCTGGACCGGCCCTTCGCTGAACCCCGATTCGCCCAAGGTCGCCACCGAGACCGTGGAGATCGCCCACCACGGCTTCCTCTCACCTGGGGGCGGTAGCTGACGATGGCTGCCACGCCGACCGTCTTCCAGGCTGCGGGCGCACCGTCCGGCGCGGCCTCCGGCGGAGCGCCGCCGCAGCTGGTGCATGCCTTCCTTGAGATCCTCACGCCACCGCCGAGTGGCACCACCGACGCGCCTGGCGCACCCACTGGCGAGAAGATCGAGTTCCAGTTCAACCCCAAGGAGCTCACCCTCACCAAAGCCGCGAACTGGAATCAGCAGGCCGCGAAGGGAGCGAAGAAGAGCGGTGTGCCGGAGTTCCTCGGCGCCGCCCCGGCGAAGCTGTCGGTGGAGATGTTCCTCGACGCCACCAAGAAGATGGACAACAGCGTCGTCAAGGCGGTCGAGAAGCTGTTCAGCTGCTGCGTGCCCACCGACGCCACCCGTCAGAAGCAGAAGGCATCCCCGCCTTGGGTGCGGTTCCAGTGGGGCGCGGTCATCGGCTTCCCCGCCCACATCACGACCGTCACCGCGAAGTACACCCTGTTCACCCCCGGCGGCACGCCGGTCCGCGCGGTGTGCACCGTCCAGCTGGAGGAGATGGGTGGTGAGGCCGGCGGGCAGAACCCGACGTCCGGTGCGCTGGCCGCCCGCGCGGTGCGCACCATCGTCGACGGTGACTCGCTGCCGTCGGTCGCCTACCGCGAGTACGGGGACGCGACGCGGTGGCGGGCATTGGCCGAGGCCAACGACATCGACGACCCGATGCGGCTGCGGGCGGGCCGCCCGCTGCTGGTGCCCGCTCTCGAGGAACTGGAGGGCCAGGCCGGTGGCTAACCAGGGCTACACCAGCTCGCTGGTCGTCGAGGTGGAGGGCACGCCGCTGCGACCGGAGATCGCGGTGGCGATGACCTACGCCTACGTGGAGGACAGCCTGCTGCTGCCGGACATGTTCCTCCTGCGGTTCCGGGACCCCGGCCGCAACGTGCTCGACAAGACCGGGGTCAAGATCGGCTCCAAGGTGCGGCTCAAGGTGCAGTCCGGCGACGGCCCCAGTCCGGAGCTGCTGCTCTCCGGCGAGGTCACCGCGCTGTCGGTGGACGTCGACACCACCGGCACGCTCACCGAGGTGCGCGGCTACGACCATTCGCACCGCTTGTTCCGCGGTCGCCGGGTGGCCGCGTACGCCAACATGACGATCAGCGATGTGGTGCGCAAGGTGGCGCAGCGAGCCGGCCTGCCGGTCAGCAAGGTGGACAGTTTCGGCGCCGCGTCCCCCGACAGCGAGATCACCCAGGACAACGTCAGCGACTGGGAGCTGCTGCAGCGCCTGGCCGACCTCACCGGGGCCGAGCTCACCGTGGCGGACGGTAAGCTGTCCTTCACGTCTCCGCCCAAGTCGACGTCCGCGCCGGGCGCGAGTGCCCGCGCCCGGCAGGACCCACTGGTGCTGGAGGCCGGCCAGAACGTCACTGCCCTGCGGGCCTCGGTGAGCTCCGCTGAGCAGGTCGGCCAGGTCGAGGTGCGTGGCTGGGACTACCTCACCAAGCAGGCGGTCAGCGCGAAGGCGCCGGCGAAGACCGAGAACGCGCAGCTCGCCGGCGTCACCCCGCAGAGCCTCGCGCAGAAGTTCGGCAACGGCACCCTGTTCGCCACCGATGTGCCGCACCGCACGCAGGCGGCGGCGAAGACCGCGGCCGATGCGCTGGCCGAGCAGATCGCGGGTGCGTTCGCCGAGATCGAAGGGGTGGCCAGAGGCAACCCGAAGCTGCGGGCAGGAACCCCGGTGAGCGTGTCCGGGGCCGGCAAACCGTTCGAGGGCAAGTACACCCTCTCCGCCACCCGGCACCTGTTCGCCACGGACACCGGCTACACGACCCTGTTCACCGTCAGCGGCCATCAGGAGCGCTCGCTCTACGGGCTGACCAACGGCGGGCACGAACGAGGCGGCGGCCGTCGGCACGCGGTCTCCGGGCTGGTCCCCGCACTGGTCACCGATGTCCGGGACCCGCGCAAGCTCGGCCGGGTCAAGGTCAAGTTCCCGTGGCTGGCGGACGACTACACCAGCAGCTGGGCCCGCACCGTGCAGTACGGCGCGGGATCCAAACGCGGCGCCATGATCCTTCCCGAGGTCGGGGACGAGGTGCTGGTCGGTTTCGACCAGGACGACTTCGACACCCCCTATGTGCTCGGCGGGCTCTACAACGGCAAGGACGAGCCCGCCCCCAGCCCGTATGACCTGGTCGACCGCAACAGCGGCCAGGTCGCGGCCCGCAGGCTGGTGTCCCGCACCGGGCACCGGCTGGAGCTGGTCGAAGCCGCCGGTAAGCAGGACGTCATCCGGCTGATCACCGGTGACGACAAGTACAGCCTGGAGCTGGACAAGAAAGGCACCAAGGTCACCGTGACCAGTGAGGGGACCGTGCTCATCCAGGGTAGCCGGGGCGTCACGATCGACGCCAAGACCGGACCGCTGGAGCTCAAGGGCGGCACGGTGTCGATCAAGTCGACGGGCAGCCTGCAGGTACAGGGCGCCACCGTCTCGGTGAACGGCCAGGGCACGGCCGAGTTCAAGGCGAGCGGCATCCTCACCGTCCAAGGTTCTCTGGTGAAGATCAACTGATGGAGGCGTGATGCCACCGGCGGCACGGGTCGGCGACCCCACCGGACACCCCGGCACCATCGGGCCGCCCGGGGTACCGACCGTGCTCATCGGCGGGCTGCCCGCGGCGACCGTCGGCACGCCGCATATCTGCGCGATGCCGCCGCCCACCGGGCCGCACCCACCCGCCCCGATCGCCCCGCCCGGCTGCCCGACCGTGCTCATCGGCGGCCGCCCCGCCGCCCGCATGGGCGACCTGTCGAGCTGCGGCGCGCCCATCGTGATGGGCGCCATGACCGTTCTGATCGGAGGCTGAGCCATGGGCACCGGCCAGCAGTTCCTCGGTGCGGGCTGGGCGTTCCCGGTGCGTACCGACGCGACCGGCAGCATCGCCCTGGTCCGGCACGAACGTGAGGTTCAGGAGAGCATCCGGATCATCCTCGGGACCGCGCCGGGTGAGCGGCCGATGCGTCCCGAGTTCGGCTGCGCGATCCACGACCTGGTGTTCGCCCCTGCCGACGCCACCACGGCCGGGCAACTGGCCTACCACGTGCGCCAGTCGCTGGAACGGTGGGAGCCGAGGATCGAGCTGGAGGACGTGATCGTGCACTTCGGTGAGGTGGACACCGGCACCCTGCTGATCGACATCCGCTACACGCTGCGGGACACGAACGACCCGCGCAACCTGGTCTTCCCGTTCTACGTGATCCCCTCGCATGAGCCGCGGCCCGAAGGAGGTGCGTGATGGTACTGCCCGCTCCGAACCTCGACGACCGCCATTTCCAGGATCTGGTCGACGACGCGAAGCGGCTCGTGCAGCAGCGGTGTCCGGAGTGGACGGACCATAACGTGTCCGACCCCGGGATCACCCTGATCGAGACGTTCGCGGCCATGGTGGACCAGCTCGGCTACCGCCTCAACCGGGTGCCGGACCGGAACTATCTGCGTTTTCTGGATCTCATCGGGGTGCAGCTGTATCCCCCGACGGCGGCCAGGGGCGATCTGACCTTCTGGTTGTCCGCTCCGCAGCCGGAACCGGTCGTCGTGCCGGAGGGCACGCCGATCTGCACTCGGGTCGAGAACGGCCGCACCGACAACGGTCGCGGCGAGGCCGAGGACACCGTCCTGTTCACCACGGTGCAGGAGCTCGTGGTGGTGCCGTGCGCGCTGCACAAGGTGTCCACCCAGGGGCGGGAGAGTGAACCGGTCGACCGCACCGAACGGCTGGCGCTCGGCGGTGCCGATAGTTTCGTCGAGGGCTTTCCCGGTTTCGGCAGCCCACCGCAGGTCGGTGACGCACTGCTGATCGGGCTCACGGCCGCGGTACCGGGGTGCGCGGTGCTGCTGCGGCTGGACTGTGAGGTCGAAGGGGTCGGCGTCGACCCGCTGGACCCGCCGCTGGCCTGGGAGGCCTGGGACGGCGAGAACTGGGCGGCCTGCGAAGTCGACCAGGACGAGACCGGCGGGCTCAACCGTCCCGGCGACGTCGTGCTGCACGTGCCCGCGACCCACACCACCTCGTTGATCGGCCGGGAAGCGGCCGGCTGGCTGCGCTGCCGGGTGCTGGAGCCGGCCGCCGGTCAGCCGTTCTACAGCGCGTCACCGCAGCTTCATGCGGCCACCGCGGCCACCATCGGCGGGACCGTCCCCGGGGTGCACGCCGAGACGATCCACGACGAGATCCTCGGGCTCTCCGAAGGGGTACCGGGCCAGCGTTTCGAGGTGCAGCACCGCCCGATCGTCCCCGGCGACGGGCCATTGGCGCTCGAGTCCGCGGACGGTGCGGGCTGGGCGCAATGGCAGTCGGTGGAGCATTTCGCCGACTCCGGGCCGTCCGACCGGCATTTCATGATTGACCGGATGGCCGGCGAGGTGGTGTTCGGACCCGCCGTGCGGGAGCCGGACGGATCGCTGCGCCAGTATGGCGCCATCCCTGCCAAGGCGGCTGTGCTGCGGCTGCCCGCCTATCGCACTGGGGGCGGGCGGCGCGGCAACGTGGCCCGCGGGCTGCTGAGCGTGCAGCGGGCCCCGGTGCCGTTCGTGACCCGGGTGGAGAACCGCCACCCCGCCACCGGTGGCCTCGAAGGGGAGAGCGTGTCGAACGCGGCGCAGCGCGGGCCGCTGCAGCTGCGCACCCGGGAGCGCGCGGTCACCGCGGAGGACTACGAGCTGCTGGCCCGCCAGGCAGCCGCGGGGGTGGCCAGGGTCCACTGCATCTCTGCCGGCCCGGATGCCGCGGCAGGTGGGGTGCGGGTGCTGGTGGTGCCGTCGATCGGTGACGACGGCACCGGCAAGCTGCGGTTCGAGGAGCTGCTGCCGTCGGACGCGATGCTGGCCGGGATCAGCAGCGAGCTGGAGGAGCGGCGCTGCCTCGGCGCCCGGGTGATGGTCGAACCGCCCTACTACCAGGGCGTGACGGTGGTGGCCAGGTTGACGGCCCTGCCCCGGGCCTCGCTGGACAAGCTGCGCAGCCGGGCGACCGAGGCGCTCTACCGCTACCTCAACCCGATCACCGGCGGACCGGAGGGCACCGGATGGCCGTTCGGGCGCCCGGTGCAGGCCGGTGAGGTGTTCGCCGTGCTGCAGCGCCTCGACGGGGTCGATCTGGTGGAGGACGTCCGGCTCTTCGGTGCCGACCCGACCACCGGGGAGCGCGGCGCCGCGGTGAACCGCCTCGAACTCGGCCAGCATGCGCTGGTCTTCTCCTACGATCACCAGATCCGGGTCACACCGGTTTAGGGGAGCAGATGAGAGGGCTCATCGAGGATCTGGAGAGCCCGCACCCGATCGGGATGCGGCTCCCCGCGCTGTACGCCGATGACGACTTCATCCAGCGGTTCGTCTCCGCCTTCGACGCGTTACTCGCGCCGATCTTCACCACGCTGGACTGTCTGCCCGCCTACTTCGACCCGCAGCTCGCGCCGGAGGACTTCCTGGACTGGCTGGCCGACTGGGTCGGCCTGGTGGTGGACGAGAGCTGGACGGTCGAGCGACGGCGTGAGGTGGTGAGCCACGCGGTCGAGCTGCACAGCTGGCGAGGCACCTGGCGGGGGCTCGCCAAACACGTCCGGCTGGTCACCGGGGGGGAGGTCGAGATCACCGAAAGCGGCGCGACGGCCTGGTCACGGCACCCACAGACCAGCCTGCCCGGTTCCGACCGGCCTTCACTGCACGTCCGGGTCCGGGTGCCCGACCCGTCCACCGTGGACCAGCGCAGGCTGGACGCCCTGATCGCCGCCGTGAAGCCGGCCCACCTGCCCCATACCGTCGAGGTCGTGCGTGCCTGAGGCTGCTCCGGCAGTCGGGCGGGTGATCGCGGCGTTCGTGCTCCAGCTCGCCGCCGTACTGCGCCCCCTGGAGAACGAGCCCGATGGGGAGTCGTGTGTGGAGATTCCCGACAGGATGGTTCCGTTCTTTGGGCAGGGAGATCGTGGCGTCGATAACGGATGGGCGGCCGGGGAGTCTGACGACCTGGAATGGCTGCAGGGCTGGTGCACCACGCTGCGCGAGCATGTCAGTGCGGGCAAGTCGGTGCGGCGTGCCCGGATTGTCTCCGAACCGCTCAGTGACTATCAGCGCTGGTCGTACAGCATTGCCCATCCGATGGTCGAAGCTGGTGAGTACATTCGGTGGATCCCTCGCCGACTGGTGTCGTCCGTCGCGCTTCCCGGCAACGACTTCTACCTGTTCGACGATCACCTGGCCGTGTTCCTCGTTTATGCGGGAAGCGGTGTAGCTGCCCACAAGGTTACCTCGACTGATCCCGCCGATATCCGACTCTGCCGGAGGCCGGATGGCAACCTTTTGTTGATGCACTCCTTAGCGACGTACCCGGCTCGGCAGATCTACTCATTGTAGATGGTATCTGGCACTTTGAAGCAGTTGAGGAGCTCAAAGGGCGCCATCTATGCGGCCAATTCCTGACAGTGTACTTAAAGCTAGAGCCCCATGTGCTTAAGAGGCGTCTTGAAGAACGAGGTGAATTGCCAGCCAGTCGCAATCACGTTGTTGAATGCTCTCTTCCGGAAGTCGAAGCTAGAGCCGACTTGATTATTGAAGGGTCTCTTCCGGTCTCCGATATCGGAGCGACCATACTGGGACGCTTGCGCGGATGGTCAGACGGTACGGAGCGATGGAGGTTTTAGCTCATCCTCTAACACCGTAACCCTTAGCTTTGCGACAGCTTTGCGACAGCTTTGCGACAAACCTCCCAGGACCGCACGCTGCCACCCACCACGTACCCTGACCAAGATGAGCAACGACGAAGCCTGGACCATCGGGCAGCGCGTGCGCCGCATCCGTCGCCGCCGCGGGATGGGCTTGGCGGTGGCTGCCGGGTTGGCCGGCATCAGCAAGCCGTACCTGTCGATGCTGGAACGCGGCGAGCGTGGCTTCAACCGGCGGGGATTGCTCGAAGACCTGGCCCGGGCACTGAGCTGCTCCGTGGCGGACCTGACCGGGCAGCCGTACCACCTCACCGACCGGGACACCGAAGATGCCTTCGCGACCCTGCCGGGCATCCAGCTGGCGCTCAACGACTACGGCCCGGATGACGCGCCGGACGTGGACATGCGGCCGCTCGATGAGCTGGTGGCACGGGCCGACGCCGCGGAGCTGCAGTGGGACCAAGCACGGGTCTCCCATGCGGGCAAAGACATCGGCAGCCTGGTCACCGAATTGCAAGCCCATGCCGGAACGGCGACGGGTAGTGACCGTGAACGGGCCTATGTCGCCCTCGTGACGGCGTGCAAGGTCTCCGGTGCCGTGGCCAAGAACGTCGGCAACATCGACCTGTCGGTCAGTGCCTTCCAGCGCGGCTACGACCTCGCCCGGCGCAGCGAGGACCCCAGCTTGATCGGCTTCGCCCAGTGGGATTGGGCGCTCAGTCTGCTGCGTCTGGGCGCCCGTCGCCGCGCCAAGGCCACCCTGGCAGCCGGGATTGACGAACTGGCCCCGCGCATCCGGACGCGCAGCGGGCCGACCCTGCCGGGCGAGGTGGCCGGTCTGATGCACCTGGCGAGTGCCCAGACCGCCGCCCGGGATCGGCGCAGCGACGACGCCCACACCCACCTGGCGGCGGCTGCCGACCTGGCCGACCGGCTCGGTGAGCGCAACGGGATGCGCCAGCACTTCGGGCCGACCAACGTCGCGATCTGGCGCCTGGGTATTGGCGTCGAACTCGGTGAGGGCGGAGCGGCCTACGCCCAGGTTATGCACACCCCGATTGACTCTCAGGCGCTGGGCAGCCCGGAGCGCTCCTCGTCGATGCACCTGGACTGTGCTCGCGCTCTGGTGCAAGACGGACGCACGCGTGACGATGTGGCACTGCGGCACCTGGACACCGCCGATCGCCTGGCGCCGCAACGTATTCGCATGGACCCCTTGGCGCGTGATCTGGTGCTGACTCTGGACCGGCGGGCACCGCGCCGGTCGTGGGAACTGGACAGCCTGCGCAACCGGTTCGGTCTCGGGAAGGGTTAACAGGGTACAGCCCCGTAGCCGGACGGGACCGGCCACGGTGCACCGAGTACGTCTCCGGATCAGCGCTGAACGTGCTGAACCGGGTGGTGTGTTGGTGAGGGAGGGAGTGCGGAGGCCAGACGTTGAAGTGCTTACGCCACGATCTCTGTCACTTCCCGCAGCAAGGGCATCCATCGCCCAATGGCCCCATGGTTACCTCCAGAACGCGGCATTCGACGCTACTGGCAATCAGAGACTTTTCCTGATAGTAAATTCAGTGGATTTGTTGTTCTACTCCGGCGCCTTAGAGTGCCCTGAGAGTCATCCTAACCGGTTCGGGTCTGGTCCTGGTTAACTCGCACGGGAAAGCCCGAGAACATCGCGTGCCCTATCGTTGAACCGTTCGACTTCGGGCACCGAGGTGTGCGGACGGAACTGGCGCTTCAAGTCCCTAACGGCCTCGATACACCTTGATGAGTTCACGGACCCCGCGAGGTCCACAACGTGTAGTCCGGTCGCAGCCGCTGCCTCGATGTCTCGACGTTGAAATGAACTGGTCGCGAGTGCAGCGTGGCTTAGCGCGCCTCGACGGGCCCGCCCCTGCTGCTTGGCGACCGTCGCCGACTCCGACGCGAAACGTTCGATCTGATCGGGCTCGCCGAGGTCCCGGAAGGAGTAAGCAGCCTCACCGAATACGTACGGACGGTCGATGAATCGGGCCCACTCCGGCTCGTTCTCAGGAACGACATGTTGAAATGTCTCCTCAGCTTTGGCTACGGTGACTGACGCCGCCCGCGAGTCATGGAGCGCAGCCAACGCCCGAGACTCCAAGACGTACAGGTCGGCCAGACATGCGGGCGAGTCAGCAACTGTGATACCACTGGCACGACCTGCACGTGCCAACATCAACGCCTCTTGTGCGTGTCCGAGTAGATTGGCCTGGTCCGACATGCCAGCGAGAACATGTGCCCCGAGAACGGGATTATCCGAAGCATTCGCCAACCTCAGGGATTGAATCAAATACCGTTGGGCTAGGCCATGTTGCCCGTCATCATAGGCCATCCAGCCAACGAGGTATGCCTGCTCGGCTGCAGCTTCATAGATAGCTCGCTGGACAGGTGGCTCGTGTTTCTCCTTCGTGAGAGGCAGCACATAGCCATTCATGTATTCTACGAGTGCAGTGCGCGCGTGACCGCCGCCGCGCATGACGTCCATCTCCTGAAAAAGTGAGAACATCTCCCTGATCCCGGAGACCTGCCGCATACCAACTTTCCTTGGGCCGCGGTCACTGGCTGTCTCGTCCAATGTTGAAAGCAGCCAGTTGCGACTCGGCACAGCAAGCGCGGCCAGCACGAACGGTGCCTTGATGACACTCCGGCGCTTCATGTCCGCTTTTCCGAGCTCCATTATCGTATCGACCGTGGTTGCCGGACTCGCGGAGTAGTCAAGGGCGCGTACCGCTAGAGATTCATCGTCGGGCATCCCGAACTCAGCCGGGCTCACGCGCCGACCCAGCTTTTCCGAGAGCGCTCGCGCAAGCAGCGCCGGAACGGGGGCGCGTGGCTTCTCTCCGCGTTTCACCCATCGGTGAACAGCCGTGTAGTCATACCGCAGCGCCAGCCCTTGCTCGGCGCCCAGATCGTTGATCCGCCGTGCAAGACCAGCCCACGAGCACCGTGCTCGCTCGTCAGCTTCTATTATCAGTGCAGCGAGAGACTCGTTCGGCTCTCCCACGGGACGGGTCCTCCCTTCGGTCCTTCACTTTACCTACCATCGAACGTCACTCACATCGTTGCAATATCCGCGATGACTGTCACACCGGGGGTCGCACAGTTCGCATGGGGGATCACATGGTGTGAGCACCCGGTGCATCCGGTTTTCTGATGCCATGCACAGCAATAGCTGCCGCCAGGTGGGTGGGCTAGTGTGACTGTCACCGATCTGTTGAGCCTAGTCCCCGTATTGGCTGCCGCCTATGGGGTCGTCATGGGTGCCGTCGTGCTGGTCACCGGATGGCGGTTGTTCACCGGTCGTGAGCTGCGCAGGTACCGGCGTCACGCCGCAGTCCGTCCGGTGGACGCTACCGGGCCGGGTCTCGGGGGCGTGCGATGAGTGGCTCCGCGCTTGTGCTGTCCGTGGTGGATACCCGTACGGGGGAGTCACACCGGGTTCCAGTTGAGACGGCGGCCCTGCATCGGCATTCGGGACGGTATCCCGCACTCTGCGGCGCAGAGGTGATCACGGCCAGCCTCACGACCGCGCCTGCTCGGGAATGCGGGGACTGCGCCACGCGAGCGCAGGGGGGAGGCGGGAGTGGAGACCTTCAGCGAGAGCCAGTCCGACCGCACGGTACTCGTCTTCCGTGGCCTAGATGGACACGCCGCGACGGTGATCGTCATGCGTAAACGCGGGCAGGTCTGGCTGGTGTTGAACGGCGCGGAGAAGACCACCGTGGCCATGACCGACCCGCAAGCCGTCCACCTGATCGAGGCCCTCACCGCCGCATCCCGGAGACCTCGATGACCGACACCTCCACCACCGCAGGAGAGACCGATGACCACGACCAACGGCCACGGGACCGGCGACCCGACGGTGGTGACCGGGGCGCGGCCGATGGTCCTGCTCCGCGCCCGCCCTGCGATGGCGCCGGAAGCCGCCCGGGTGGTGCATCTCGCGCCGCTGCCCCTCGATGGGCGGGGTGTGGTCAGCGCACTGTGCGGGGCGCTGCTGCGCCCGGAGGAATACGAGACGGTCAGCCCCGGCCACGGGATGCCCTGCTCGTACTGCGTGATCAGCCACACCCAGCACAGCGACCCACCTGCTCCCGGCGACAGCGCCGAGGTGGCCCCGGCCACAGCCCCGGACCCCACCAGCCCCGGCGCCGGGCCGAGAGCCGCAGCGCTGGGCTACCGGGCCTGGGGGTGGCCGGTGACTCTACGTGGTGACCAGGTGTGGCTGGCCGTGGACGGGGAGGTGGTGGCGCTGCTGTTGTCCAGCCTGCTGGCCGCCGAGGTGACCGCCATCCTTGCGAGGCGTCGCTGTGCGCCGGCGGTGCTGGCCCACCCCTACGCCCCCGAACACCGGGTACTGCTGTGCGGGGAACGCTTCGGGGTGACCCTGCTCTGGCCCTCCGGTGTGCACCGGATCACCGGGACCCTGCTGCTACCACCCACCACGACCCCCCGAGGCCCGCTGAGCTGGATACACCCACCAGAGCCGGACTCACTCCACGGCTGCCGCGAAATCGACGTGATCACCGCTGTACAGGCCACACTGCGCGACCCCCCACCCGCATCCGGACCGATGCACTTCTGATCACGCACCGGGTGCGTGGCCTGCGTACTCGGCGAGGACGAGGGCCCCGGCCGGGCCGGCCAGTGCGCCGAGCGCGGCCGGGACGACGAAGTCGTCGGCAGCGTGTTCGGGCAGACCGGGATATCCGGCCAGCTCTTCGGCGAGCTGCGCGCGGACCAGCGGGAACAACCCGGGCAGGGCGCTCACGCCGCCGCCGATCACGATGCGCTGCGGCGCGAGTGCGTAGACGATGGCGCGCAGCCCGGCGGCCAGGTAGGCGGCTTCGAACCGCACGGCGGCGCGCAGCTCGGCGCCGTCCAACCGCTCGGCGGGGCGGCCCCAGCGGGCAGCGATCGCCGCACCACCGGCCATGCCCTCCAGGCAGTCGGCGTGAAACGGGCAGGTGCCCGGGAAGTCGTCGCCCGGCTGGCGGGGCACGCTGAGGTGACCCATCTCGGGGTGCCCCAGCCCGTGCACGATCCGGCCCTCGACCACGGCGCCGACCCCGATCCCGGTGCCGACGGTCAGATAGCCGAAGGTGTCCAGACCACGGGCGGCTCCCCAGCGGTGCTCGCCGAGCGCGGCCCCGTTGACGTCGGTGTCGAACCCCACCGGCACGCCCAGCGCGCACCGGAAGGGGCCGGCCACGTCGACGCCTGCCCAGCCGGGCTTCGGGCTGGTCGTGATGAACCCGTACCGGGGATGGTCTCGGCGCAGCTCCAGCGGGCCGAACGAGGCGATCCCGATCGCGGCCAGCGGACCGCCGGAGGCCATCTCCTGCCGGAAGAAGGCGAGGACCTGGGCCAGCGTCTCGGCCGGCTCGCCGGTCGGGATCCGGGTCCGGGCCACGATGTGGTCAGGATCGGACCCGACCAGGCAGACGACCTTCGTCCCACCCGCCTCGACGGCCCCCAACCGCGGCGCGCTCACCTGCCGGATCCCACCACGGGGGTCAGGGCGTGTGGTAGAGCGACCCGATCTGTCCGGAGGGGTGGCCGGGGGGTCGCGGGAACTGGAAGATCGGCACTACCTTGCCCTCGGGGTTGCCTGCACCCCGCTCGCGGAAGCTGAAACTCAATGTGCCACTGGCGCCGGGTACTCTGTACTCGCCGTTCAGGTTCATGAGCTGGTTGCGCACGTCCTCCGCGACGGGAATGCGCCCACCGGGGGCCGCCAGCTGCACCGCTTCCGCAGCCGTCAGGACCGCGTCATGAGTCATGATGGCCCCGCCATCGTCCAGGTGCGCGGGGTCGAGTTTCTGACCGGTGAAGGCCGACAAGAAGCCTTGATAGCCATCTGGCGTTCCTGGCACATTGTTCGCCCACCCCTGAGCGTCGGTCGTTCCCGAGAACACCACCGTGAGTTTCGCCGCACGCAGCTGTTCCACCTGAGACCTGACCAGCGCCGCGAGGTTCGTTCCGCCGGTCATGACGGTTAATGGGAGGTTTCGGCAGATCCGATTCTCCAGTGACTGCAGGAAACCGGCGAGATCGAGCTGGCGGCCCGCGTAGAAGATGACGTCCGGCTTCACCGAGCAGATATTGGCCCGCAGGGGCGCGAACATGCCGGGGTTGGCGTCGGTGGGTATGGATACCCCGGTGAAGCTCAGAGGCGCGGAGTTCCCGATCAGGTCCCGCATCTCGTGTTCGAAGTCGTCCCTCAGGGTCTTGGTGAAGATGTCCACGCCAGAGTCGGAGTTGGAGTCGTAGACCAGGACACCCGTATGGACGTCGCTCCGGCCGCCGAGGTAGATACGGAGGCTCCGGACATAGTCCTCGTTACTGGGGGACACCCTGATCAGGCCTTGTATGTGGTTGTAGTCCAGGCCATCGGCGGTGATGATGCTGCCGACCATGGGGATCTTTCGCCGGGACAGCTCCCCGGCTGCTTGCTGGGTCTGCACCAGGCTGACCCCCATGCCGACCACCGCGACGAGGGGGTTGTTCTGGTTGGTCATGCCCCCCAGCTGGTCGACTACGGGCTTCCATTGGCCCTGACTGCTGCCTTCGTTGGCCAGCAGTAGCTGAATCTGCGGGGAGGAATCACCTACGATGGAGGAGTGGTTGACTCTGTACTGTGCCGTGAACGCCCCTTCGAGCTGGTTCCGGATCTGATCAGCGGACAACGCACTTGTGTTCGTCGGCGTCAAGGGGTCGAGCAGCGCGATGCTGACATATCTGCCCTGTCGGCGTACCCGCGCGTTCTCGTCCGCGATTTTCTGCTGGATATCTTTGAACTCGGGGTTGAAGAGATAGGTGCCGTCGGTGACGCCGACACACTCCCCATCGACCCGGTGCACCCCGGATCCGAGTGACCCACAGGCATCGAACAGCCGGACTGCGGCGAACACCGTGCCCGCGATGACGACGGCCGATATCGCCACCAGACCGATCAGCTTGCGTCTGCGGCGGCCCCGCCCGGCCTGTGTCCGTGGTGGGTCGAAGATCCCGTCCGTCCCGCTGGTCATGTGCTCCTCCCATACCGGCACCCGCCGGATCCGTCCCGGTCCGCTCCCGGCAGCGGTGCAGTCAGTCCCACATCTCGGCTTGCCGCTGGTGGTTGTGTGCGGCTTGTAGCAACACGGCGGACAGTCCGCTCGGACTACTTCGCGCGACGTAGGTGCAGTCCGCCGCGATCTGCAGGTGCAGGTTGCGGCGTTGGCTGTCGCTGAACGGGTCCGCGGCGATCCGCAGCGCGGCGATGAGCCGGCCGAGTGAGATCATCGGTTGCTCCAGTCCTGCTGCCCGCACCAGTGCGCGCACCTCGTCGATCGAGGCTTCGCGGCGTCGGTGCTGGTGCGGCGCGGCGGCGACCGACTCGAGCAGCTCGAACCACGAGGTGATCTCGAGTTCACCGAGGCGTTCGTGCAGCCGCCGGGTCACGAACCCCAGCTCGCCTTCGGCGAGGGCGTAGTAGAGCTCGCCGTTCTCGTCACCCTCGGCGCGACAGGTCTCGCGGAGTCTGCGGTACACGCTGGACCAGTTCGACGGGTCGGCGGAGTCGCGCAGCGCGAGGCGGCGGCGCAGCAACCGGCGCAGCAGAGTCGGCCCGGCGGCTCCGTCGATCTCGGCGGGCCACAGGATCGGGTCGAGGACTTCCACGTAGTTGGCCTGGCCACCGGACAGCAGGTCGTCCTGCACGGTCAGGGACAGCGCGTGCCGGCGTTCACGGGCCGCCGCGCAGGTCACGAGATCCCGGAGTGCGACGTTCGGTACGCCTACCAGCAGCCGACCGAGTACCTGGTCCAGCACCGACGTCAGGTGCGGTGGCCCGGAACGGATCGGCGCCTGGCTGAGGATCACCTCGGGTTCGATTCGGTTCTCTGGCGGGCGCTCGGCGATGGCGTCCAGGAGCAGCCTGGTCGACGCCGGATGGCCGCCGGTCATCTGGTAGACGACCAGGGCCAGGCGCTGGTTGTTGGCCCGGTCCAAGGCCAGCGCGGCCACAGCCCTGCCGACCTCGTCCTCGGTGAGATCCGGCAGCCGGTACCGCAGCCACCAAGGGTGTGGCCGGTCCGCGCTGTAGGAGAGCTGCCCCGCGACGCCGGGACTGTCCTGCGCCACCAGCACGTGCTCGGCAGTGGCGATGTCGGACAGTAACGCGCCCCGGCTGGTGGCCACGACGGTCAGCGGGTCCGCGTCGTCCTGCCCGCCCGCGACGCGCTGGCGGCGGGCGCGGACCAGTTCGCTCAGGAAACGGCGACCCAGCATCGTATCGGCGTTGTCGAGCAGAACGACGCAGTTGAGCGATCGCTCGTCGGCCCGCCTGCCGCGGTCGAACTCGGCCCGCAGGTCTGCCAGGAACGCCGCCCAGAGGAGCTCGTCGATGCGTTGCCGGTTGCCCTCGTCGTCGGAGTCTGTGGCCCAGCGGTTGAGATCGACCAAGACGTCGACCGAGTCATGGGTCAGTCCCAGGTCTCGATGTCCGTACCAGCGCTGGAAAGATCCGAGGAAGACGCGCCGCCCCGGAGCCCACGCCGTCAGCTGATCCAAGAGAAGGGAGAACATGTATTTGGCGGGTGGTTCTATGGGTAACCCGGTGCCTCTTCCCATGGTGGCGAGTACCCCGCCTGCCGTCTCCACCAGAACGTCTCTGAACTTGTCGGCCTCGCGGTGGCGCGCCAGCGCGTTGGTGACCTGCTTGCAGGCCTCCGTATGGTCGGTCAAATCGAGTTCCAAGGACATCACGAGCTGCCCGATGATGAGCCGGGGGAACTGGAGCGCGCCGTAACGAGGACACCTCCGGCTGAGCTCGAAGGCGAGAGCCGAGAGCACCTGTGGTACGGCGGCGTGCCTACTCACCTCGAGATCCAGCCGAGCATGGGGAACTCGCTGGTCGAGCAATTCAACCAGCTCGGACAACAGCGCTGTCTTCCCGGTGCCGCGGAACCCCTCGACTACCAGAATGGGGAAGCGCCCGCTCCGTAGCGAATCACCCCGGTCCTCTCGCGCCATCAGCTCGCGAACAAGCTTGATGACGCGTTCTCGACCGTAAATTCGACTACTGTGGACCGCCACGAGGGCTTGACCTCCGCTGTGCGCGTAGGGCGGATTCGCCGGTGCCCCTCGACCGATGCCCCCGACCGATGCCCGCCCTGCCCGAAGGTGACGCTGGCACCATTTTCGGCCAGGCTAGCAAACGCTGGCCACCCTGTCAGGCCTCCTATGCCGAGTCAACGATATCGACACGATTCTTCACTTCGCTCCGGTCGCCGCGCTCAGCGGGACCACGCCCGAACCGCGATTCGGCTCCGAATGGCGCCCGACCGGGTGGCTGAGGTCGCGATTCGGCTCCGAATGGCGCCTGCGCCGAGGTACGGTCAGCGGCGGTCGGCGAAGCCGGGGGGTCCCACGGTGCCCGGGACGACGAGCAGGGTCGCGGTCGCCGTGATCGGCGGCTGATGCCCGGCGACGGTGGCTACGGCGGTGCGTTCACCCGGTGTCGCGTTCGGGAAGATGACGATCGGTGTGCTGAAGTTCCCGGCGGGGTCCGTGGTGACGGTGATCAGGCCGGGGACGTCGGGCATCTGGATCGTCACGCTGTGCTGCGGAGGGAAATCGGAGCCGAACAGGGTGCTCACCCGGCTTGCCGGCGCGACGGCGGGGTTGAACTGCAGCCGTGGCTGGAGGCCGCTGCCCTGAACGGCGACCAGCTGCGGCGCGTTCGGCGCGTTGTCGTCGAACCGAACCACGGCCGGGCGGTCACCGACGCCTTGCGGGCTGTGCTGCAGGGTCACCGCGCAGCTCTCGCCGGGACGCAGCGTCCGTCCGGTGCAGCCGTCCTTGGTGATCTTGTAGTCCTCCGGGTGCTTGGCGGGGCCCGCATCGGTGGGCAGTCCCACGGCGCTGATCGTCATCGGCGCGCTGCCGTTGTTGCGCACCGTGACGTCGCCGGGTGGGCTGGTGGACAGTGGCAGGTTCTCGCCGAAGGACAGCGGTTCGGGGGTGAAGACGACCGCCCGCGGCGGTTGCCGGCTGGCGATGCCGGTCAGTGGCACGATCAGCGGCGATCCCGTGCCGCGGTAGCGCACCTCCAGCGCGCCGTGGCGTGGCCCCAGACCGCTCGGCGCGAACCGGACCGAGACCAGGCACGACTCGCCGGCTTGCACGGTGCGGCCGACACAGGTCTCCGCGGTCACCGTGAAGTCGGCGGCGTTCGGACCGCTGATGGTCATCGACTCCACCAGCAGCGGGCCGAAACCCACGTGCCGCAGGCTGGTCGATCCGACGGTGGAACTGCCGGGCGCGACGGTGAAGAAGTCGAGTGGGTCCGCGGTCAGGCGCGGCGCGAAGGTGCGCGCGAACACATCCTGGATGTGGCCGTTGGGGTCCTCGGGAACCAGCGTGGCGGCTTTCGACTCGTAGGCCACCACCCCGCCGTCGGCCGACAGCGACGGGTAACCGCTGGCATCGTCGCCCTCGCAGGTGGCGTCCGGTGCGAGGTTCGGGACGCAGTCGCGGGCCAGGCTCGGGGAGGCGAGCTCGGCGGGCAGCTTCGGCAGGTTCGCGGCTGCCCGTGCCTGGTCGAGGACCAGGTCACGCACGACGACGTCGCAATGCGACACGGCAGCCGGATCCGGCGGCTGCGTCTGCTGCGGCGGCGCGGGGGCCCGGTGGCCGATACCCAGGCCCAGGCCGAGACCGACATCGACGTCCACGTCCGCATCGAGATAGAGGAGGGGGTCGATGTCCACGTCGAGATCGACATCGAGACTGAGGCCGACACCGAGACCGATGCCGATACCGGGGCGGCCTGCACCGGGCGGGCCGGTACCGGGGGGAGCCTGGTCGGCAGCGGAACCGCAGGTGGTCTCGGGCCCGTCCACGCCGTTGTGCGTATTGCGCGCGGAGGTGGTGAAGGCGAGGTATCGGCCGTTCGCCGAGAGGGCCGGGTCCCTGCCGTTGACCGGCTTCCCGGTGATGTCGGTCGACACCACGTCGGATCGTGGGCGCTGGCCGGTTTCCCATGCGGCGGTGCGGACCACCTGAGAGCCCGCACCCGGCGCGGTGAAGGCGACCAGCCGCCCGTCCCCGGACACCGTGGGAGCGGCGTTGAAGCCGGACGGCAGGGACAGCGGGTTGCCGTTCTCGTCGACATCGAGCCGGGTCGCCGCGAAACCCTCGCCATTGGTGTCGGCGAGCGGACCGGCGGGGAAGTCCACTCCGAGCACGGCGGCGTGCGCGTCGGCGGTAGTGCTGTTCTCAGTGCCGTTCACGGGTTGCGTCTGAGCCACCAGCGCGAGCCGACGGCCGTCGCTGGACAGTGCGGGAGCGGTCTCGCCGCGCACCACCAGACCATCGGCACGGGCATTGACCTGCTGGGATCGCACTGCGGTGAGGTTCCCGGCCGGTCCCTTGTCGAGGGTGCTGCGATAGACCACCGGCACTCCCCGGTAGTGCCCGTTCCCGTCGCTGAAGCTCTCCTGGTTGGGCAGCGTCACGCCGACCCAGGCGACGGCGTCTCCGGCCGCGTCGATGCTGGGAGCCCCGGCGCCGGCCATCGGCCTGCCCTGGTCGTCGAACAGGTCCGCGCTCACCCGGGTGACCTGGTGGCAGTACACCAGCAGCAGCGGGCAGTTCTTCTGGTCGAAGACGCCGCTGCCCGTGGGATCACGATCCACCACGACGACGTCGGACTTGAAGTCGTGGTCCTGCGCGCCGAGGTTGTTCGCCGTCGTCTGGAACGCGACGTAGCGACCGTCGGCCGAGATCGACGGGTTCCCGCTGTGGCCGTCGGCCGGAACCGTCAGCACATCGGGCACGCTGTCGGTCCTGGTGATGTTCTTCAGTGGCAGCAGGGCGCCGTGGGAGATCAGTACGGTCTTCTGCTCCCAGAGGTCCCGTACGTAGACGTCGAGGTCGGAGTCGCCTTCTCGGTGCACGTCCAGCGGGTCGAGGCTCTTCAACGTGGTGAATGCGACATAGCGGCCGTTGGCCGAGACCGCGGCCTGTCCGCTGGCCGCGAAGGGGGCATCCTTGTCGGTGGAGACCAGCTGTGTCGTGCCGGGCGAGACCGCGGCGTCGGCTCGCTGCTGCGGACCGGCTCCGACCAACACCAGAACGGCGGCCACGACCGCCGCGACGGTGCCGAGGAGAACGGCGCGACCCAGCCGACTGCCCAGCAGGCGAGCGCGCATTGATCCCTCCTCGACAACGAGCCCCACGATCGCGACAGTAGGGAGGGCTGAGCCACGGAGTCCCCCTCACACGGGTGATCGTGCGGACCGAATCGGTTGCCCGATCGGGCCAACCGCATTGCCCCGGCTATCACCCCTGTGCCGGTGATCGACGTCGGCCGTGCCCCGCACAATCCCCCCATGGGAGCCATCACATCCCTGGAACACCGGAATATCACGGTGCGACCGGGTGGGGAAGCCAACTGCTCGGTCCTGGTACGCAACACCGGAACGGTTGTCGACCAGTTCACCGTCGACGTTCTCGGTGACGCCAAGGCATGGGCTCGGGTCGACCCCGGCACGGTCAACCTGTTGCCGGACGAGGAGAGCACTGTCGTCATCTCGTTCCGGCCACCGATGTCGCCCGACACGGCAGCCGGCCCGATGCCCTTCGGCGTGCGGGTCAACTCCCGGGAGGACCGCGCCGGTTCGGTGATCGAGGAGGGCACCCTAGAGGTCGAACGGTTCACCGACATCCGCCTCGAACTCGTCCCACGCAGGCCGAGGGGCCGTCGTCAGGCGAAATGCGAGGTCGCCGTCGACAACCTCGGCAATTACCCGGTCTCCCTCGATCTCGACGCGATCGACCCCGACCGGAACCTTCGGTTTCGGCCAGAGCATACGGCCCTGACCCTGCAATCCGGGACGACGACATTCGTCGGCCTCGTCGTGCACCCGGAGCAAGCGTTCCTGCGGGGTCCCGACCGGACCTATCCGTTTCAGGTACGCGCCACGGGGCAGGGCCTCACGCCGACCGTCGCCGAGGGCGCGATGCTGCAGCAACCACTGCTGCCGAAGTGGCTGCCGCTGGCGCTCGCCGCCCTGCTCGCGCTGGTGATCGCCCTGGTCGCGCTGTGGTTCACGGTTTTCAAGACGTCGATTCAGTCGACGGCTCGGCAGGCCGCTGCCAAGCAGGTCCAGCAGGTGGCCAAAACGGCGAACGATGCGAAGCAACAGGCGGATGTAGCCGAAAAGGTGGCCAGCGGCGTGATCCCCCCGCGAATCGGGCCGCATGTCCCCCCGCCCGGCAGTCCGAGCGGGGCTAACCAGCCGCCGACCAGTGCCAGCGCTGCGCCGAGCACCCCTCCGAGTACCCCTAACGTGCCGGGTGGCGCTGCGGCGCAGGACGCGATCAGCTTCCGGCTCGCCGCGGACGCGAAGCGAGCCGCCAACAACAACGACTTCACGGCCTACCCGAGCGACCTGCCCGCGGACAAGACCGCCCTGATCTCGGATCTGGTATTACAGAACCCGTTCGGTGACAGCGGGATCCTCCAAATCCTCCGCAAGGGTGTCGATAAAAAGGACACCGTGCTGCTGGAAGTAGGCCTCAACAACTTCCGGGACCTCGACTACCACTTCGTCGAGCCGTTGCTGTTCAAGCCCGGCGAGAAGATCGTGCTCGCGGTCAACTGCCAGAACCCGGCAGGCCAGGCCAACTGCAAGCCGTCGGTGTCCTTCTCCGGACGCATCGACTGATCCACACCGAGTCCGAAGGCTGATTCGCGCCGGCCGCGATGAGCTCTCCCAGACCGCGAGCAGCCGCGGCATCCTGCCGGCAGCGCACCCGGGCGGCGGTGACCTCAGTGACGCGCGCTCGCCGGCGGCCGGAGGGCCAATGCCTGATAGGGCCGAAATGGGCAGCTGAACCTTCCCGAAGGTGTTCCTCAACGGCTGGTGGCGGCGGCTGCTCCGGCTCATAACGTCGGGTTATGCGGGCCCAGGTGATGCTTCCCGATGGCTGCATCCGGCTTGAACCCGGCAGCCACGCCAGGTGTGAAGTGCTGGTGCGCAACCTGGGTCTGATCGCCGATCGGTTCACCTTCGAGGTGGTCGGGGCCGCCGCCAGCTGGACGACGCTCCACCCGCCGGTGCTCGCGCTGGGGCCCGAAGCGATCGGCCATGTGGTGGCGCACTTCCATCCACCGCGCGCAGCTCATGTGCGGGCAGGCAGCATGCCCTTCGGTGTGCTCACCACATCCGCCCACGAGGCCACGGGTTCGGTGGTCGAGCAGCTGCTCGAGGTGGGCCGGTTCTCCGACACCGTGCTCGAGTTGATCCCCCGTTCCGTTCACCGGACGTCGGCCACCTTCCAGCTGAGCGTGGCGAACCGGGGAAACGACACGCTGCGGCTGAATATCCGGGGCCGGGATCCCGCTGAGGCATTGCGGGTGCAGTGCATTCCCGCGAGCTTGACCATCTTCCCCGGGACGTTCGCGCACAGCGAGGTCCGGGTGCGGCCGACTCGCAGACACTGGCGCGGAGCCGCGCTGCCCCGGCCGTTCCAGGTCGTCGCCGACAATGGTCGCGATGATCCATTGGTCGCGATGGGCGAGCTGGTCCACCACCCGATCCTGCGTTACGCGAGCCAGCAGTGACGGCCCTCAGATCAGGCCTTCGCGGACCGCGTAAGCCACCGCCTGCGCCCGATTACGCAACTGCAACCGAGTCGTCACATTATGAATAATATTCTTCACAGTACGCTCCGAATACGCCAACTCCCGCGCAAT
>JBOHGD010000076.1:0-23664 GCA_050699955.1 Pseudonocardiaceae bacterium
TCACCCTGCTATTCAACCGCAAACCACGGCGGATGTCCAGTTTTTCTGTGACTACACGGAGGCCAGGTGGGGCGGCATTGTTCCAGCTCAGCACCGTGATCATCGACCAAGATCAAGTAAGTTCGGGCTAACCAGGTGCTCTACAGCACTCCGGCCCAGCGCCAGAGAAGCTTTCCGGGTCCGGCGATGAGCCCGACCTCGTTGAAGAACGTGATGACCTTGCGGGCGGCGAACTGCTTGGTCTGCCGCCAGTGCGGGTTCGCGGCAGCCGCTGCGACGGCCTCGTCGACGTCCAGCCCGGCGGCCGCGTACACCTTCGGGTCGACCAGCCTGGTGGTGGCGAAGTAGACCACCACGGCGAGGATTAAGCGGCTGTACGCCCGGCCCAGCCGGCCCAGCCGAGGCCACTGCCGAAGCGTCTCCTCGCGGGCGTAGCGGATGTGGCGGGCTTCCTCGATGACGTGGATCCGCGACACTTTCTGGACCACCGGCTGCAATGACTGATCCGCCATCTGCTCGCGCTGCAACGCGTCGAGGGTCTCCTCGACGTAGATCGTCGCGCCGAAGGTCAGAGTGCCGTTCGAGACCGTCTTGAACAACCGCCCGAGGTGATGCACGAATCGACCGGGACCGTACTCCGGGCCGCCGAACTTCTCCGCGATGCGGGAGAACATCACCGAGTGCCGGCACTCGTCGGCGATCTCGGTCCACGCGTACCGGGCATGCGCGCTGCCCTTGGGGCGGTCGTAGACGTGCCGGACGAGCATCTGCATGAGGATCGTCTCGAACCAGATGCCCATGCTGTAGAAGCTCGCCACCTCGTGTTTGGTCAGTGCGATCCGCTGCTCCTCGCTCATCCGGTCCCAGAGCGCCGTGCCGTAGAGGGAGCTGCGGTGCGGGGCGATGAAGTAGCGATCCGGTACGAGCGGGGCGTCCCAGTCGATCTCGACGGCCGGGTCGTAGGAGTGCTTGGCCGAGGTCTGCAGCAGCCGCTGGGCGGTGCCCTCGCGGTCCGGGACAGGGCTTGTCGTCGCGTCAACGGCGCTGGTCACAGACATCGGCAGCCTCCTTGACGAGTGGGCACATTCAAGGTAACTGACTCGTCAGTCACTAACAAGGGGGAGCCACTCACCCCGGCGGATCCGGTCCAGGCCCAGCCATCCGAAGTCCACCGCCCGCGCCTCCACCTTCGCTCGCGGCACCTCCGGGTGCTCCAGCCACCAGGACATCAGGCCCTGCAGTGCGCCGACGAGTAGCGGGACGGTCAGCCGTGCCTGCCTGAGTACCTCCTCGTCGGAGGGCGCCGCACCCCCCTGCTCGGGGGCGTAGTAGCTGGCGAGGACTACCGCGAACACCTCGGTGACCTGCTCCCGGAGCCTGCGCAGCGGCGCGCCGAGCTCGGGGTTATCCAGGTGTCGTGCGACCAGTGCCCAGGCCTGCGGACGCTCGGTCACCAGGTCGCAGAGCAGCCGGACCACGCCGCGCCATGCGCCCAGCGCATCTCCGGCCTTGCCCAGCACATCCGGCAGCCGTTCCATGAAGCCCTCCACGACCTGCTCGGTGACCGCCGCGAAGAGTTCCTCCTTGCTCGCGAAGTGCTGGTACACCAGCGCCTTGCTCACCCCTGCGGTAGCGGCGACGTGTTCCATCTGGGTGAGGTAGTAACCCCGGCCGCCGAACTCTTGCAGCGCCGCGTCGAGCAGCTCGCGCCGCCTGGCCTCGGACGACAGCCGGCGTCGGGCGCCTGCTGGGCTTGGGAAGTGCTGCGGGGACGGCCGACTCACGCCGACCAGTGTGCTCGCTGCCCGTACGTGGTGAGTGCTGCGCACTCACCACCAGCGCTGCCTGCGCTCGTACAAACCGTCGACGAGCCGGCCGATGGGATGGAGTGGAAGGCGTCGACCGAGCATCACCGTGACCAGAGCAGTGAGCGGTGGAGCAGGTATGTGAGTAGCCTCCTCGCTTCGGAGCGTGGCCACCCTCGCACACCATGGGGGTAGAAGGGGAGCCAGTCATGCCAGCACCCGTCGGTCCAGACTTCTGGGAGGTACGTGAGGTGCGCCGTGCCCTGGCGACCCACGACATCACCACTCTGTACCGCAGCCTGAACGCAGCAGGCGTGACTCAACGTGAGATCGCCCATCTCACTGGGCAGGGCCAGTCCGATGTGTCCGAGATCCTCAGCGGAGACCGTCGGGTCATGTCCTATGACGTGCTGGAGAGGATCGCTGACGGGCTCGGTGTGCCTCGTGGATATATGGGGCTGGCCTACGATGAGGGTCGTCTCGTACCACCGGATGAGGACGAGGAGGTGGATGAAGACATGAAGCGTCGTGCCCTCCTGGCTGCTGGTGGTCTGGTGGTGTTCGGCGCACCCGTGTTCGGCACGCCAGACCCCTCCGCATTGACTTTCCGTGATGTCATCTCTCATCCACCCAGTCACATTGGCATGCAGGACGTGGCTACCTACGAGCAAGTGGTCGTACGGCTAGAGCGGCTGGACCGCGAGTCCGGGGGTATCGCCGCTCGGAAAGGTCTCGCCGCCGTCGGTCGATGCAGACCCACAATCGAGTGCGGTGCTGCATGGATTAGCGGCATCCGCGTATCTGACGATGGGTCACCCTGACCAAGCACGCACCAGCCTCGCCAACAGTCGCGCGATGTTCAGAGATGCTCCCGACCCGGAGGCGGCGCTGCCATTCTTCGCCTTCTACGGCCCTGGGCACGGCTTACTCGCGGCTACCGGCGCCAAACTCGCAGACTACGAGCCCGCACTCGATGACGTACAGAGGGCACTCGACCTTCGGTCAGATTATGACGTGCGATGCCGTGCGCTGGACACCATCGTGCTAGCCACAATTCTGATCGATTCCGGTGAGATACGGCGCCAGGAGGCCGTTACGCACCTGCCGTGGTTGTAGTTGATCTGCCCCTGGCTGTTTGGGGCGGGGTCGTACCTGGAAATGTGATCGACCGCTTCGCCGTTGCGGCGTACTTTGATCGTCGTTTCGTGACGGAGGGGAGTGCTCGATGACCGCAACCAGCATCCCGGCTCGCGCTGCGCCGCTGGCCGGCCCGGGCAGCCATCACCGCACTGCCGTTCGGGTCACGCTGGCCGCGATCGCCGCCCTCGCCGGGCTGTCTTATGCCTGGGCGTTAGATCGCGATCCGCTCGAGCCTTACTATGCGGCGGCGGTGCGCAGCATGTCGGCCAGCTGGCACGACTTCGCCTTCGGTGCCTTTGATCCCGCAGGCACGGTCACGCTGGACAAGCTCCCCGGCGCATTCTGGGTTCAGGCACTGACCGCCCGGCTGCTGGGCGTGCATACCTGGACATTGGTGCTGCCGCAGGTCATCGAGGGTGTGTTGACCGTTCTCGTGCTCTACCGGGCGGTGCGTCGGCTCGCCGGCCCCGGGGCCGGCCTCACCGCCGCACTGGTGCTGGCCGCCAGCCCGGCCGTCGTCGCGTTGAATCGGGGCAACGTCTCCGACTCGCTGATGATCCTGCTGGTCGTGCTCGCTGCTGACGCGGTCGCCGCCGCCGTGTGCGAGGGCCGCCAGTGGCGGCTGGTGGTGGCCGGGATCTGGGTTGGGCTCGCCTTCCAGGCCAAGATGATCGAGGCTTGGATTCTGCTGCCCGCCCTGGGGCTCACGTACCTGGTCGCCGCGCCCGGCTCGCGCCTGCAGCGAGTGCGGCACGTCGTGGTGGGTGGGGTGACGGCCGGGGTGGTGTCGATGCTGTGGATGCTCGCCGTGACGGTCGTGCCCACGGGAGCCCGGCCGTATGTGGACGGCAGCCACAGCGGCTCGCTGTTCGAGCAGGTCTTCGTCTACAACGGCTTCGGCCGCTTCGGTGAACAGAGCCCGCTGCAGATACTCGTCAGTCAGGGACTCACTCTGCTCTCTCCCGGCACGCCACCGGGCTGGGACCGATTGCTCACCGGAGATCTCGGCCGCGACGCCGGCTGGTTACTGCCACTGGCCCTGGCCGTCACGATCACGGGCATCCTCACCCGGCGGCGCCGGCCGCGCACCGACCTGATCCGCGCCGGTTACCTGCTGTGGGGGATGTGGACGGTCACGCTCACCGTGGCGTTCTCGCTGACCTCGACGATCAACAGCTACTACACCGCCGCGCTGGCCCCGGCGGTCGCCGCCGTGTGCGGGATCGGACTGGTCGACGTGTGGGCGCACCGGGATTCGACGCGGGTGCGGGTGCTCACCGCGGTCGGCGTGGCCGGGACCGCACTGTACGCGGGCGCCCTGCTCGCGGGTTCCGGCCCAACCGTGCCGAGCTGGCTGCTACCGACGCTCGCCATCGTCGCGCTGGCCGCGGTGGCGCTGCTGCTGATCTCGACCGTCCGGCGCGCCGACGAGCCGCTGCTGCGTGCCGGTCTGGGCGCGGCCGTGCTGGCGCTGCTGCTGGTCCCGGCCGTGGCGTCGGCCCTGCTCGTGGAACGCGAGCAGGGGGTTTTCGACACACCGTTCGAGTCCGCCCGCACCGCCGCCGGTATCGACGAGCTCTTCATCGCCACCCCACGGCTCGTCGCGCGGAGCCTGCCCGCACTGGAGAAAGCCCGCGCGGGCGCACCGGACCTGCTGGCCGTCCAATCCTCGGCAGTGGCGTCGGTGTTCAGCTACCCCCACGGTCAGGAAGTTCTGCCCATCGGTGGTTTCACCGGCACGATGCCCGAACCGACGCTCCACCAGCTGCGAGACGACATCGCGCGTGGCGAGTTCCACCTCGTGCTCGCGTTTCCCACCGCCGACCCGCGACTGGTATGGATCGCCCAGCACTGCAGACACCTGCCAGGATCCGTACCGCCGTTCCAGGACTACTACTGCGTCCCGGCCGATGCCCGCAGTCCCGGCTGACGACCCCTGATGAGACCCCCGCCCACCAGGAGGACGGAGTCGGTGCTGCGGGTGCTGTTCGTCTCGACCCCGGGGATCGCGATCGCGGGCGTATCCACCCGTACCTGCCTACGCCGTGGGGCGTACGTGAACTGTCGGCCAGTGGATGAGGACCGGCTCCGGGATATTCGAGATAATGACTACATGTCGAGGATCCAGCTGCCCAGACCAGAAGATGCGCGGCTCCACCCCATGCCGAACGGCGGCGACGTCAGTAAGAGCGTCGGCGTCCTGATGGGTATCGAAGCCGCCAGTCTCGCGGTCATGTCCTTCCTGCACCTCCATGGCGACCTTCGCGGTGGTTCCACACCGTTCCAACCGAGTGCCGCGGGTATCGCCGAAGCGATTTCCGACGGCCAGGCTCTCCTACTCCGACGACGGGACCACGGGACCATTAACGCCAGCACTCCTCAAACGTCACCGTAGGGAAAGCGGGTGCGTTTTCCCGTTCAGGGCCGTCGATCCCTCCTCTTCTAGCAGTGCACTTCGCTAACCTGGAGGTGGATATCCGCGTGACGGGACTGGGAAGCAGGTGCGTTGCGTCTGGCCGTGTCCACCCGGCAGCGGTACCTGCGCGACGTGAATCCGAACACCATAGAGATCGCTGAGAAGTTCGCTGGTCACGACATGCTCGGGTGGTCCGTCGGCAACGATTGCACCGTTGCGCATCAGGACCGCGCGGTCCGCGTGGGTCAGGGCGTGCGAGGGTTGATGCGTGGTCATGAGTACCGCGCGACCGGTCCGGACCAGTTCGGCGACCACGTCGAGGAAGCGGACCTCGTTGCCGTAGTCCAAGGCCGAGGTCGGCTCGTCGAGAATGAGTACCGGTGCCTCCTGCACCAGCGCTCGGGCGAGCAGGGTCAGTTGGCGCTCACCACCGGACAACAAAGAGAAGGCACGATGTGCCAGGTGCGCGATATCGAGATGCTCGAGCTGCGCAAGCGCAATACTCCGGTCTGCCGTTGATGGGGCTGCCGTTACACCGATGTGCGGCGTCCGGCCCATGACGGCTATTTCCAGTGCTGTGAACGGGAACGGCGTTGTCGTGCTTTGCGGGACATACGCCACCAAGCGCGCGAGTTGACGCGCAGGCAGTTTAGTGGCGTCTGCGCCAAGCACCCGGATCACGCCGCTCTCAGGCGTGAGGAGTCCGAGTAGGCACCGCAGCAGCGTCGTCTTACCTGCGCCGTTAGGTCCCAGCAGACAGCACACCTCGCTCTCGCGGACGGCAAGCGATACGTCCACGAGCCGGTGTCCGTCGCGGGCGTATGCGAACGATAGCCCCTCAATCTCGACGCTGACCTGACCGGTTTGATGGCCTGCGGAGGAAGACTGGCGCGGTGCTTGGCTCACAGCCATTGCCGACCCGCCTTAACCAGCAGTGCGACGAAGAACGGTGCACCGATCAGTGCGGTAAGGATTCCCAGAGGAAGGTCCAGCGAGGTCGCGCTACGCGCCACGTCATCGACAGCGAGCAGGAATCCTGCCCCGATCAAGGTGGAGACGACCAGCAGCCGCGCGAACGAAGGGCCGGCCAAGGATCGTGCCAGGTGAGGCACCACGAGACCGACCCAGCCGATGATGCCCGCGATACTCACCACGGTGGCGGTCATCAGCGTAGAGGCACCGATTACGATCGCCCAGACAACCTTGCGATTGACCCCCAGCGTTCGTGCCTCGTCTTCGCCCGTCGCGAGCACCGTGAGTTGCCATCGTATCGCGTAGAGCGCAACGAGACAGACGCCGACGATCGCAGCGGGTATCACCAGACTCCCGTTGGTCGCCCGCGCTAAGCTTCCGAACAGCCAGAAGGTGATCTCTGGCAGCGTGGTCTCCGGGTTCGCGAAGTACTGCGTAGCGGATATCAGCGCTCCGAACATCGCCCCAACGACGATACCGCCGAGGACGAGCACTATCGGCGACACGCTGCCGACGACTCGCCCGATTGTCAGAGAGACCAAGGCAGCCAGCAGGCCGAAGCCGAACGCCAGCACCTGCAGCGCACTCATCGGAAGCCCGAGTAGAATGCCGACCGATGCGCCAAAGCCTGCACCAGCGGCGACGCCGAGGATCTCGGGCGAAACCAGTGGGTTGCGCAACATCGTCTGATACGCAGCACCCGATGATGACAGTGCTGCGCCGACCAACAGTGCGGCGAGAATCCGGGGCAGCCGGATTTCCAGGATCACCGTCGGGGCGGTCGCGGGCCAGGTGGCGGGAATGTTGATGAATTGACCCACCAGGACACGGATCACGGTGACCGGGTCCAACGGGTAGCGGCCAAGACCGAATGACAACACGGTCAGCACGAGCAAACCGACGATCAGCAGGGCGATCCATAACTGAGTAGCATGACGCACACGCAGCCGATGCCAGGTGCCGCCTCGGAAACGTGTCCAAGCTAATGCGGAGGCGCGCTCGGGTGAGTCAGACTGCTGGGTGGCCGAACGCTCCAGCGGACGCTCCTGCGTTGAGTACCACACTGTGGCCTAATTCTCCTTGCGGTCGCCAGGTCACCGGGCCTCGCGATCATGTATCCCCCGCAGGCTTTGGCCGCGCGAAACATACCGCTATCGGGGTTATCAAGCTACCCGAACGGGTGAACGGTAACCCCGCAAATACGGACTGTCAAGGCCTTGGTACCTGCGTCTGCGGGTCCGGGCCACCCGACAGCCGGCCAGACGCCCACGTCCAAGTAGTGATCGGGCGGCAGCCGGGCAGCGTATCCTCAGCGTCGGAGTTTGCGCAGGATGCGGGCCAGGTGTGTGCGGTCGGACGCGCTGAGTTCGCCGAAGAAGCGCTCGGCCTCGGCGCTGCGTGCTGCCTGGATGGCCGCACCGACCTTCGTGCCCTGATCGGTCAGCGCGACGAGGGTGGCCCGTCGGTCGTTCGGATCAGGACGTCGTTCGACGAGTCCACGCTGCTCGAGACCGTCAACCACCTCGGTCGCCGATCGTGGCGCGATGTGCAGGTGTTCGGAGAGTTCGCTGAGCCGCATCACGCCGTGACTCATGAGGACGCCCAGCGGACGGGATTGGGACGGGGAGACGTCCCAGGGTGCGAGGGTCTCGCGGGACAGCTGCCGGAGCTGGCGGGCGACGCCCCAGAAGGCCTCGGAGAGCGTCTCGTCGTCGTCTTCCGCCATGGGAATAGGTTACCAACGGGTCCTGTTGTAGCCTCATGTTGAGGTAACCTCAGCAATACCTCCCGGGAGGCGCTTGCCGAACAGCGGCACTCGTCCCAGACGGAAAGGGGTTCTCCCGTGGAACCGAACAACACAGACGGAGGCCGTCGCTCGGGTGGCCCACGCTCAGTTAGTCCTGTCCAGAAGGCCGCAGAGAAGGCGCAGGCCCGCGAGGTGTCATTGCGCCGGATCGGGCAGCTCTTCACACCCCACCGCTGGTCGCTGGCAGTCGTCACCGCGATCATCGTGGCCTCGTCGGTGGTGGCGATGGCCTCGCCGTTCCTGCTGCGCGCGGTCATCGACCGGGCCCTGCCGGAGCAGAACCTGAGGCTGCTGGTCTGGTTGGTCGCCGGCATGGTTGCCGTGGCCGCGGTGACCTCGGCGTTCGGTGTGGTCCAGACCTGGATCAGTACGAAGGTCGGGCAGCAGGTCATGCATCGGCTGCGGACCGACGTCTTCACCCACCTGCACCGGCAGTCGATCGCGTTCTTCACCCGCACTCGCACTGGAGAGGTGCAGTCGCGCATCACCAACGACATCGGGGGTATGGAGGCGGTGGTCACCTCGACGGCCACCTCGATCGCGTCCAATCTGACCACCGCGATCGCGACCGCTGTGGCCATGGCCGCCTTGTCGTGGCAGCTCTCGCTCATCTCACTCGTGGTGATGCCGCCGTCGATCTACCTGACCCGCAAGGTCGCCGGGATGCGCCGCGCGATCACCGCGCGTCGCCAGCGCGAGCTTGCCGACCTGAATGTCACGATCGAAGAGGGCCTGTCGATCAGCGGTGTCCAGCTCAGCAAGACGATGGGCACCGGCGCCTCGCTGGTCGAACGCTTCGCCGCATCGTCCGCGCGGTTGATCGACCTGGAGCTGCGTTCGGAGCTGGCCGGACGGTGGCGGCTGGCCTCGATGAGTGTCATCTTCGCCGCGATCCCGGCGATCATCTACCTCAGTGCCGGTCTGCCGATGACGGCCGGGCGGCTGAGCATCGGCACCCTGGTCGCCTTCACCGCGCTGCAGTCCGGGCTGTTCCGTCCGCTGATAGGTCTGCTCAACGTCGGCGTCTCGCTCACCAGCTCACTCGCGCTGTTCGCGCGAATCTTCGAGTATCTCGACCTTCCCATCGAGGTGGCCGATCCCGCGACGCCCATCGAGATCGATCCTGCCCACGTCACGGGACACCTGCGGTTCGAGGACGTCACCTTCACCTATCCGGGCGGCGACACGACCGCGGTCGCCGGCGTCAGCCTGAACGTTCCCGCCGGTACGACGCTGGCGCTGGTGGGCGAGACCGGCTCCGGGAAGAGCACCCTCGCCGCACTGATCACCCGCCTCTACGATCCGACGGGCGGCCGCCTCACGATCGACGGGATCGATGTCCGAGACCTGAGGCTGGCCGACCTCGCCGATGTGGTCGGTGTCGTCAGCCAGGAGACGTACCTGCTGCACACGACGGTGCGCGAGAACCTGCGCTACGCCAAGCCCGACGCCACCGACGCCGAGATCGAGGACGCGGCCCGTGCCGCCCAGGTGCACGAGCTCATCGCCGGACTGCCCGACGGGTACGACACCGTCGTCGGATCCCGTGGATATCGCTTCTCCGGCGGCGAGAAGCAGCGCATCGCCATCGCCCGTACCCTGCTGCGCAACCCACGCGTGTTGGTACTGGACGAGGCCACCAGCGCCCTGGACACCGAGACCGAGCGCGCCGTCCAGCGGGCGTTGGACGTGCTGGCGCAGGGCCGGACCACCATCACGATCGCCCACCGTCTCTCGACCGTGCGTGACGCCGACCAGATCGTCGTCATCGACCACGGCCGCGTCATCGAGTCGGGCACCCACGCCAGCCTGATCGACGACAACAGCCGCTACGCCACCCTGGCGGCGTGACGTCACATCTATGGGCGATCAATGACCGGATCGCTCAATGCGACAGTGCCTGTCTACCTCCTGCCAGCGCATCAGACTCGGTGGGGTTGGTCGGTGTCGGCCCGGTCCGCGGGGGGAGCACAACGTCGTGGGTGACCGGCCGGCCGCCGATGCTGATGAGGCCCGCATGTGGTCCTGCTTCGTTCGTCGACTCGTCCGGCTGCGGTGTGCAGATCAGCAGGTAAGTGCCGGGCGCGGGGGCGGTGAGGCAGTAGCTGCCTGCGTCCGTGGCGGTCCTGGCTCGTTGCTGACCGTTCATGTCGACCAGAGTCACGAATGCGGTGCCGGCGACGTAGCCGGTTCCGTAGACTTGTCCTCGGACGACGTTGGTCAGGGTGCCCGGATCCGGTGGGAATGCCGGCGCCAGGGCGGGGCCGCTGTCCAGCGGCTGCCCGTGCGTGGCCGATACCGGTTCGTCGGAGTCAGTGACGAACTCGTGAGTCTGAGCGAGCTCGATGAGGGCATCGTGGACGTGACCGAGCTCTCGTGCCAGCGACCCGTGCGACGGGCCGCCAGTTCGGTCTCGCTGTCCGGTGACCATGTGCAGCGCGGTGAGCAGGTCCCCGGTTGTGCTCAGACTGGTGCGGCGCAGCCGGGGCGCGGGCGGGGCGAGGTTCTGCGCGAGGATCACGAGCTGATCGCAGGCGCGGGCGAGCCCCGCTGCGAGCTGGTCCCCTGGTGGTGGGCATGCTCCAGCTATGCGGGCGACGCGTCGCGCGTGGTAGGCGAGCCCGTCGTAGGTCAACAACTGTTGGCGTGTCTTCTTGCTGTAGGCCGACTGGACCGGCCGGGTCAGCGGCCGGGTGATGGTCTGCATCTGATGAAGCTGGGCGTCCAGAGCCCGGGCCTGGGCGGCCAGGTCGGTGGGGGAGTCCGGGCTGCGCAGCCACCCGGCGAGGTCGGCGAGCAGGGTCTGTAACGCGGCCAGCAGGTCACGGCGCGAGGCGGCGACGGCGACTCGCGTGTGGGTCGGCAACACCAGCAGCGCCACTGCGCAGCCGAGTGCCCCACCGACCGCGGTCTCCTCCAACCGCAGAAACATCAGCTGCGCGGTGAACGTCCCGATCAGGGCGTAGAGCTCGCCGACCACCAGCGTGATGAAGAAGATCATCAACGCGTAGGAGATCTGCAGCAGGTAGAACCCGAAGAAGATGCTGATCAGCACCACCGGGAGCACCACGGGCACCGAGGCGCCGGTCAGGGCGACCACAGGGATGGCGGCGAGCAGGCCGACCATCGTGCCGAGGGTGCGGTTGAACGCCTTGGTCATGGTTTCGGCGGTGGTAGCGGTGCCAGTGAAGGCGATGAACGCGGCGAGGACCGCCCAGTAGTAGCGCTGGCCGGACAAGACGTCGCCGACAGCGATGGCGAGCCCGGTCGCCAGGGCGACCTGGATCGCCTGCCGGGTAGTCAGTGACATCCGCGAGAACCAGCCGTGGCCGCTGTGCTCGGCCATGGCGGCTACGGTCTTCGCCGAGCCGGGCAGGTTACCCCCGAGGAGTTGGACCGCCGGCTCGAACGCGGTGTCCTGCTCCGGCCGGTCGGCGGCGGCATATGTCGGGGCTTGCGCGGCGGACCAGTCCCGCTGGGCGGCGGCAAGGTTGAGCACGGCGGCAGCGATGCGGTGGGCGAGCAGCTCAGGCGTCAGGGCGGGCTCACCGACCGTCACCATCCCCGGCGACGATGTTTGCGGCGATGTCTGGGCCTCGAGGCCACGCGCCATGGTCTCGGCGGTGCTCCAGTGGTCGCTGCGCAGGGCGACCAGCACGGCCTCGACCTGGGTGTTCAGGGCGGTGGCCGGTGGATCGTCGAGAGTTCCCAACAGGCGCACGGCGCCGGCGAGGGCTCCGGTGGCCAGTTCGGCGTCGAACAATGCGTGGCGCACGACCTCGGCCGCTCCGTCGCCGACCGCGCCCGGTGCACCCAACTGTCCGTCAATCATGAGCGCGGCCTCGTTGAGTCCGGCCATGCGGCGGCGTAGCTGCGCCCGAGCCCGGCCGTCGGTCGTGGCCGGGAGCAGGTCCAGGGCGGCGTCGGCCACGGCCCGGGCTCGGGCCTCGAAAGCGCGCACCATCCGACGCAGAACACGGTCGTTACGGACCGGCATCAGCACCAGATTGAGCAGCATCGCCCAGGCCACCGCGACTCCGATCACCGCGAGCAGGCCGGGTAGCTGAGCCAGCTTCAGGCCCAGGAACAGCGAGAAGAAGTAGCCGATGAACGTGACCATGCCGCCGATGAAGAAGCGCGGGCCGAACCGGCGTATCCACACCGCGACGAACATGACCACGACAAAGGTCACCAGCGAGGCGAGACGGACGCGGTCGACGGCCAACGCGGCGAGCATCCCGACGATCATGAACAACGGCAGGCACAGCAAGGTGATCGCCTTGCCGGCGCGGGTGGCGTCAGTGACACCGAATGCGGCCATCATCGCCAGTACCGCGCCGAGCAGCATCGGTACGAGCACCGCCTGGCTCGTCAGCTGTGCGAAGAGGTACTCCACACCGAGCCCCGAACCGACCCCGACCATCGCCCGCATGGCTGAGGTGAGCCGGTTCAACCCAGGATCCACGGCCGCCCATCGGTCGGCCCAGCTGGCCAGGCGACTCCGCGTTCCGCTCACCTCCCCTGCTAGTAATTGCATAAGAACAATATATATTGTGCTGGTGACCCTGAACTGACGGCTAAACGGTATGTCACTGCGGGCGACATATTGCATGCCTAAGATAACTGTCAGTAACGACAAATTTGACCGAGTGAACGTGGTGCACCCATTGACTCAGCAGCGCAGCCGTGGTTCGAGTCCGGTTTTGGTGGCCGGTCGGTCGCAGTAGGTCTGCGCGAACTCGAGAAATCGCTGCACGTCCTGAATGGTGGACATCACGCCGAAGGACACTCGGATGGCTCCGCCACTGGGCAGCCGCAGCGATTCCAGATACTGGTCGATGGTCACCGTGCTCATGTCCAGCCCGCCGCGCACCCCGGCTTGGGGGATGCCGAAGGCCACCTCGCCTGCGCCGGGATTGCAGAAACAACCCGTGCGCAACGAGAGACCTGCGACGGCCGACTCCCGGGCGACCAGCCGCTCGTCCACGACGGTTCCGTCCGGGTCCAGAAAGTTGAAGGCGACGGTACCGCCCCTGGCCTGCGTGTTCATCGGGCCGTAGATCCTGGTCATGGGGGAGCCGTTGGAGTGGCGCAGCGAGCTGAGCCGGTCGAGCAGCCAGCCCACCAGCGAGCGCACCCGCCGGGCGATGACCTCGATACCGATGCCCTCGATCCAGGACAGCCCGAACTCCACATCGGGGATGGCCAGGAAGTTCAGCGTGCCGTCCTCGAACGCGGACTCGTCGGGGGCCAGCGAGTGCCAGTCCCCCTGCACACTGACCGCCTGAATGGTCCCGCCGGAGAACCACGGCCGGCGCAACCGGGCCAGCGCGTCCCGGCGAGCGATCAGGCAGCCGACACCGGTGGGATAACCGAAGAGCTTGTACCAGCTGACCGAGACGAAGTCCGGGCGTACTTCGCTCAGGTCGAGCCGGTTGGTGGGCAGATAGGCGGCCGCGTCGAGCAAGACGTCATAGCCGCGGCGGTGCGCCAACTCCACCCAGTCAAGTGGATGCTGAACGCCGCTGAAATTGCTCTGCGCGGGATAGACGAACAGTCCTCGCCGCCGCCTCCGGGCGGCCCTGGGTCGGCCGAGCGCCGCTTCCACAGCCACGTCGCTGACCCGCAGTTCGGGGGCTGATACCGGCACGTAGATCGTCCGCGCCCGCCTCGCCCTGGCGAACTCACGCATCCCGTTGACCGAGTTGTGATTGTCGAAGGTCAGCACCAATCGGCTGCGCCTGCCGAACGGATATCCCTCACCGACGAGCCGGCAGGCGCCGGTGGTGTTCGGGGTGAAGATCGCCATGTACTCCTCAGCCGGGGCATTCAGGTACGCGAGGATCTTGCTGCGAGCGCTGTCCACCAGCGCGGTCGTGGCCAGCGAGGTCGGGTTCTCCGAATGCGGATTGCCGAAGCAGCCACGGGCCAGCCGGGCGTAATGGGCCCGGTACTGCGCCAGGGCGGCCAAGCCTGCGCCGGTATAGTCGAGATAGTCGTGGTTGAGCTCGTCCAGGTAGGCATATTCGGTCTCGCGCAGCTGGTCCAGCCACGTTGTCGTCGCGTACTCCGGGTACCGGGCAAGGAAGTCCGCCGGCGCGTCGACCATCCGTCCCGTGGAGCCGCCGGACGGCGCCATCATCGCGCACTCCCGGCACGCCGGCCCGTCTTGACCGACAGCACCACCAACGTGGCGATCAGGAAACCCGCGGTGAAGCCCGACAGAATGAGCCAGTGACCCCACACCGGGTGCGCGAAGCTGTCCCCGTAGGAGGCCAGCAGGGGAGGCCCGAGCGGAGATCCGCCGTATCGCCATAGCCGTTCGAGCCCGGCCGAGTGCCCTAGCGCCTCGAACGCCCAGCGGTTGGACATCGCGTAGCTCAACCACCGTCCGACGGTGGCCATGACTGGTACGGGCAGGAACGCGCCGACGAAGAGCACCTGCGGAAAACAGAGCATCGGCAACATCAGCGTGGCCTGGCCGGGCGTAGTTACCGCAGCGGAAGCCAGCAGGCCGAGTGTCAGCGCGCTCGCAGACGCCAGCAGCAGCGTGACGAACAACGCGCCCAGGTCGGCAAGGCCGACCGCGGGCAGCCGGTCAGTCACCCGAAGCACGCTTAGCAACAGCGCGTCCACCACGACCAGCAACGGCAGCAACGCCGCGAGCTTGGCCAGGGTGTACGGGGCAAGTCGAAGCCCGGCGAGTCGTTCCCGGCGAACGACCGGGAACTCCTCACAGATCTGGGGAAGCCCATACGTGAGGCCGAAGAAGAACCCGCCGAACGCGATCCAGAACAGGATCATCACCGAGGTGTTCGGACTGGGGTGCTGGAAATCGAACGCCCCGGCGCGGAACAGCATCAGGAACATCAGCATGATCATCACCGGCGAGCCGAGCAGAATGGCCAGCGTCACGCGGCTGCACGCGAGGAGGTCCACATTACGGCGGGTCAGCAGTAGCCATTGGCCGAACCCGCCGATGCCGGCGGGCGACTCGGCAGCGTGCCGTCCGGCGGAGCACACCTCGGCAGCGGGTGACGTGGCCGGTAACCGGGTCGGCCAGACCGCCGGGTCCGGCTCGTCCGCCAGCCGTTGGTAGATCTCCTCGACCGTGGTCACCTGAAAGTGCGCCGCAGCCCGGGCCGGTGGCCCGACAAATGCAAGATGGCCGCCTTGCGCCAGCACGACCACGGTGTCGCACAAGGCGACGTCGGCCGGATTATGGGTGGCGAACACAACGGTGCTGCCATCAACGGCAAGCCTGCCGAGCAGCCCGACCAGCTCCCGTCCGGCGGCTGGGTCCAGCCCAGATGTCGGCTCATCGAGGAACAGCGCGGCAGGCCGGGTCAGCAGTTCGGCGGCGATGCTGGCGCGTTTGCGTTCCCCGCCGCTGAGCGCGTTGATACGCACGCCCGTTCGGCTGGTCAGGCCGAGCACTGCCGTCACACGGGTAACCGTGGCGTCCACCTCGGCCGCATCCGTGCCGGCCGGCAACCGAAGCCGCGCCGCGTATCGCAAGGTGCGCAGCAACGGCAACTCGCGATGGATGATGTCGTCCTGCGGCACATAACCGACTTGCCGCACGGGATCCGGGTGCCGGCGAATGTCGCGCCCGTCATGCATGACGACGCCGGTCGACGGTGTTCGCAGCCCGGACAATGCGTTCAGCAACGTGGTCTTGCCGGCACCGCTGGGGCCGATGATCGCCACCAGTTCACCGGGTCGAATGGCCAGAGACGCCCGCCGCAAGATCCATTGGCCGCCGCCGGCCGTCTGACCGATCCCCTGGGCATCGACGTGCATTCCTTGTCTCGGCGCATCGGTGAGGGCGGTGGAATCGGCGGCCAGCGCGACGTGCGTCGCCTGCGCGGGCAGAATCCATGCCCGGCCGTCCGCTGCGACGCGGATCGCGCCGTCCGGCTCGTCAGTCATGGCCGCCGTGGACGTGGCCGGGACGAGCTGGTCGGCCAGTTGCCGTAACACCGGGCTGGACAGCCGGCCCAGCTGCGGTGACAAGCGCAGCGCACGCAGTCTGTCGCCCTGGTCCCGCCACCGGTGCTCATCGGCGCTTCCCAGCGCCGGCGCGATCTCATCTATCTCATAAGGCACAATCCTCACCCCCAGCCGGAGTTCTGACGCGGTGACACCGAACGCCCGATGTCCCAGTAGCCTTGTCACGCTCATTCATAGCGCCAGCCTCTATATTCCGAACGCGGCCAGCACTGCGCGACGTGCGAGTGCCAGATGTGTTGTGCAGCCTCTGGCTATCGCGGAAGCATCACGATCACAGCACATACCGACCTATCTCAATACCCAGCAGCACGAAGCAGATGCGGTAGACATTGGTCGGTAAGATCAGTAACGACAATAGGTCAAATGCTAAAATCCAGGGGTCAAACGACAACGACGTGGGGTCAAACGGTGCTAGAGTTTGCGACGTGAAGCGGCGCTTCGGCCGTTTCCTGTTCCGCCTGCTGCATGGAGGTGCCACTGTGGGCCCCGCCTTCCCGGAGAGCCCTCGGCCGCGTCTCCTGCGCGGGCTGCAATGACCGGCCTGGGGACACCAGTTCTGGTGCTGCTGGGACTAATCGGGCTGGTTGGCGGGATCGGTATCACCGCGCTCGGCCCAGGCGGGGTGATACCCACTATCGGGCTGTTCACCCTGACCGGACTGTCTCCGGCACAGGTGGCCGGTACCGCCATCGTCACCCACATCGCCACCGGCGCGCTGGGCACCGCCGCCTACACCCGCTCCGGGCAGCTGCGTGAGGCTGAGACGCGGCGTACGGCGCTGATCCTGGCCGGTATCGCCGTGATCGGTACCCCGGTCGGTGTGTCCATCAACGCTGTGGTGTCCGGACGCGTGTTCGGCCTGGTGCTCGGGGTGTTCGTGGCTCTGGTGGCCGGGCTGGTGTGGTACCGCGAGCGACCCGCTACTTCCGCCGCGACGCTGGTCCACCCGCAAGCACCGCTGCTGGCCGGACTCGGGCTCGTGGTCTCCGCCGCCAGCGGAATCGTCGGCATCGGCGGGCCGATGCTCACCGTCCCGGTGCTGGTCGCCCTCGGTGTTCCCATGCTGGAGTCAATCGCCTCGGCCCAAGCCCAGTCGGTGTTCATCGCCAGTGTCGGCACACTGGGCTACCTTGCCCACGACGCCATCAACTGGCCGCTGGCCGCACTGGTCGGCGTCCCCGAACTCGCCGGTGTACTCGTCGGGTGGAAGCTTGCCCAGGCCCTGACCGCCCGCAGCCTGAGATATGCCCTCATCGTGGCGCTGCTCGCCTTAGCTCCCTATCTCGCGGTCCACGGCTGAACCCGCACTTTCCTCATCGGACGTTCTCGCGGATACGAGCCCTCATCACCGCCGCTATCGATACCGGAAACCGTCGAGGAAACGGCGAAACAGGCCACCCTCCCGTGGTAGCGCCGGACCGGGTGGGGGCGCGGTGGGATGCTGGCGCGCGATCGGCTGCTCGTAGTCAGTTCTGGCGATGGCGTCAACCACCTGAGACTCATCGAACTCGTCGGAGCCTTCGATGACGGGGACGAAGCCGACGAGGACGCCGTCGCGCATCACTTGCGCTTCGAGGCTCGCCGTGCCGTCGTTGTCCCACATCGCCTCTCGCCCGCCGGAAAGCGAGACGCGCACCCCGCATTGGTATACACCGGCTCTCGCCAGATGCGCGTCGACACCACGGTCGCGCAACGCATCGGCGACCCGTCGGGCCCTGTTCTCGTCCATCCTTGAAACCTACCTCCGCCGCATCGATGGCGTCCCGCGCCCGGCCGCCCTTGACACGTGACCAAACGGTCACCTATTGTTCAGGCGTGGACGCGGTGTTCAAAGCCCTCGCTGATCCGACCCGGCGGAGCCTGCTCGACGAGCTCTTCCGCGAGGACGGGCAAACCTTGAGCGCGCTCCAGGAGCGCTTCTCGATGACGCGCTTCGGCGTGATGAAGCATCTGAAGCAGCTCGAGGAGGCGGGCCTGGTGGTCAGCGAGCGGCGAGGCCGCGAGAAGCTCCACTTCCTGAACCCGGTCCCGATCCGGCTCGTCCACGACCGGTGGGTGAGTAAGTACGCCGAGCCCTGGGCGGCTGCGCTCAGTGGCCTCAAGACCAGACTGGAGAGTCAGATGGAGAAGGTCTTCGAGATCTACATCCGCACCACCCCGGAGCGCCTCTGGGAGGCGATCACCGACCCGGAGATCAGGAGCAAGTACAACTTCGGCGCCGTGGTCAACTCCGAGTGGACGCCCGGTTCGCGCTTAAAGATGGGCGTCCCGAATACCGATGGACTCCTCGGTGAGGGCGAGGTCCTCGATGTCGATCCACCGCGCCGGCTGGTCCACAGCATGGTTGCGCTCTGGAGCGACGAGGTGAAGAGCGAAGGCACGTCGCGGGTCACCTGGGAGATCGAACAGATCGCTGACTCGTGCCGGTTGACCGTCACCCACGACCAGCTCCGTGAGGGCGCGAACACCCAGCTCTACGGTGGCTGGCCGATGATCCTCTCCGGACTGAAGACATGGCTCGAGACCGGCGAGCTGCTCACCACACCGGGATCGCTGCTATACACCTGAGTCGGACATCAGCGGGCTTAGCTCGTTCACCGGAGGTGAAGATCTTGACAGCGCAGGGGTTATTCTGCTGGCTGTGCATGAGCGCCGAGCTGGTTGGGGCGGCCCCGACGCAGGGTGGTGGGATCTGCACGTGGCGAGAAACCTCATGAGCGCATCGGAAGCTCGGGTAGTTGAACAGGTGGTCGACACGACTCGCTATCCGCTGTCCGAACCGGCAAGCGCTGCCTGGCGAAATATGGTCTCTCGCGCTCGTTGCGAACTGCAACATCTTGGATGCAGCGTACTTCCCGGCTTCATTCGATCTTCCCGGTGTGACGCATTGCAGCTGGAATGCGCAGAGATCGCTCCCCAGGCGCATTACGATGTCGAAGTGGTCAATGCCTACAATATCGCCACGGATTCATCACTACCGGACGGTCATCCAGGTCGTATCACCATGGAGCGCGGCAACGCGTTTGTGGCACGCGATCATATCCCCAAGCAGTTCATCATCCATGAGCTCTATACCAGTCAGCTGTTTCAGAGTCTTGTCTCCAACTGCTTCGAACTGCCCCGTGTCCACGAGCTCGCAGATCCTCTGTCCGGGCTGTGTCTCAATGTCGTTGCCCCGGGAATGGCGCACCCGTGGCATTTCGACACAAACGAGTTCACCGTGAGCCTGCTCACGCGGGACGCGCAGTCCGGCGGCGTCTTTGAATACTGTCCGAACATAAGATCCGCGCAAGCGGAGAATTTCGACGACGTCCGGGCCGTATTGGCTGGGCGCCGCGAGCACGTGATCCGTCGCCTCTCGCTACGTCCAGGCGATCTCCAGCTGTTCAAGGGCCGTTACTCGCTGCATCGGGTGAGCACCGTGCAAGGCGGGGCAGCGCGCCATTCGGCGATCTTCGCGTATAGCGAACATCCCGGAGTCATCGGCAGCGTGGCGCGGACGAGGCAGCTTTTCGGCCGTGTACTGCCCGAACACCTGGCCGCCGAGAGATGCGCTGTGCGGGGCGACCAACTACTAGACTAGGGAGTCGGTCGGGCGATCTGGGTCCCGACGCCAGTCCACTGCTCAGTCCGCAGCCTAAGAGGAGAACGGCCCGTGCATTCCGATGCCTCAGGGAAAGTCTCACTCGATCACATCTACGCGCAACCCGATCCGCGCGCTTACTTCAGTACATTGCGCGAACTCGACTACTGCATCCCTCAGTTAGCCAAGCCTTATTTTATGAAACTCATTCAAGAGTACCGGGAATTACAGCGAATCCGAGTTCCAAATGTCCTCGACATTGGTTGCTCCTATGGCATCAACGCGGCCCTGCTAAAATGCGACGCAACGATGGACGAGCTGTACGAGCACTACTGCGGCCTCGATGCCTGTACACAGGACCGCAGTACGTTGCTTGCTCGGGACCGGGACTTGGTCCGTTCGCGCAATCGCATGAAATGTACTCGGTTCGTGGGTCTCGACAGCTCACGTCCCGCCCTCTCCTACGCGCTCTCGGCTGGTTTCATCGACGGCGCGGTGCACGCGGATCTAGAAATGCGTGACCCCACGGAGCCGCAATGCGAGCTGTTCGCTGGGACAGATCTCGTCATCTCGACGGGCTGCCTTGGCTACGTCGGCGACAAGACCATTTCCCGGGTTGCCAGCGCACATGGCACGCGTAAGCCATGGATGGCGCATTTTGTCCTGCGGATGTTCCCGTTCCAGCCGGTAGCGGAGAGTCTGACCGGGCTGGGATACGAAACCGTTCACGTCGAACGTGTATTCAAACAACGGAGGTTCGCCTCGTCGGAGGAGCAGTCGCTCGTCCTGGACACGCTGTCGGCCGCTGGAGTGGATTCGCGAGGTCTGGAGGCCGACGGTTGGCTTTACGCCCAACTGTACGTCTCCCTGCCGTACGGCACGAGTAGTCGCGCGATCGTCGACCTCATATCCACGATGAACGACGAATCGTCCAGGCTCCCACACCATCGAAGCCGAGGATGACATTGAATAGCAGCCAAGAATTGTCCACCCGTACCTTCGGTAATGAAGACCGTCTGCCGCGAGTACCGTTGCCGACGTTGGAGGACAGCTGCGAGAGATTCGTCGCGTGGTGCGCACCGCTGTTAACCGCGGACGAGCTGGCGGTGACTGAGACAGCGGTGGCCTCGTTCCTGCGACCTGACGGTCCCGCCTGCAAACTTCACGCGGCGCTCGAGCAGTACAATGCCGAGGAGAGCGTGCACAGCTGGCTCGACGCATTCTGGCCGTCCCGATACCTAGGCCGCCGCGACCGCATTGCGCTCAACGCGAACTTCTTCTTCCTGTTCAAGGATTCGGATGAGCGGCAGGTGGAACGAGCGGCCGGGCTCATCGCGGCGGCTGTTAGCTACAAACTGTCGCTCGACGAAGAGGGCATTCCACCGATCGTGCAGCGTGGACAGCCGCTCTCGATGGAGCAGAACAAGTTCCTGTTCTCCACGACGCGGATACCTGGACCTGTGCAGGACACCGTCCGTGCGCCTTACACGGAGGGATGGCCGGGCCCATCCCGGGCGCGCCACATCGTGGTGTTCTTCCGTGGAAACATGTTCCGCATGGATGTTATGGGTTCGAATGATCGACCTCACACGTTGGATGATCTCGCGGCGGGGCTGCGCGCAATCATGCGGGCCGGTGCGATGCGAGCAGCGCCAGACACGTCGGTCGGGCATCTCACCGCCAAGGCCCGGGCGGAGTGGGCGGCCAGCAGACAGGCGCTGCGGGCCTGCCATCCCGGCAATGCGGACGCGCTCGACACGGTAGAGACCGCGCTGTTTTGCATGTGCCTGGAGGACTTCGCCCCCAAGGACACCCAGGAGGCGTGCGACCAGCTACTCCACGGTGACAGCGCAAATCGGTGGTTCGACAAGGCCGTGTCCCTGCTCGTTTTTGAGGACGGTACGGCGGGTATCAACGTAGAGCACTGCAGGCTGGACGGAACCACGATCCTCAGCTTCGTCGATGCACTGCTGGGCACATCGGCCGAGGAACGCTCAGTGCAGTCGGGAGCCCGATCCCAGGACTTGCCTGCCGTCGAGGCTATCGAGTTCGTGCTCGATGGTGACCTGCGGGCTGATGTGCGTGCCGCTGGCGCCTCGTTCGTGACGTATGCGGCCAACACCGCCACCCACATCGTGTCGTTCGAGGATTTCGATAGAAATCGGGCCAAGCAGCTTCGGATGTCACCGGACGCGTTTGTGCAGATGGCCTATCAACTCGCCCATAAACGCACCAAAGGACTCCTGGGCGCCACATACGAGTCGATCGCCACCCGACAGTACCGCCATGGGCGCACGGAGGCCATGCGCGTCGTCACGCCCGAGGTGGTTCAGTTCGTGGCCGCGATGGATGACGCCGGCACGGATGCGGCAACCCGCAGGGCGGCGTTTCGGACAGCTGCCGAAAAGCATGTGGCACGTGCCAAAGAGTGCCAAACGGGGCAGGCACCCGAGCAACACCTGTGGGAGCTGCAGCTGATTCAGAAGCGGTGCGGCAAGGCGCTGGGGGTGACCGAGCCGCTTGCCCTCTACGAGACCCCGGGCTGGCTCACGATGCGGGACGACTACCTGAGCACCAGCTCCGCGCCGTCCGCCAACATCCAGTACTTCGGTTTCGGGTCGACCAGCAGCCGGTGCATCGGCGTCGCGTACGTGTTGCTTCCGGACCGCTTGAATCTATACCTGAGCACACCGCTCCAGGTGGCCGACGAGATGTTCGTGTTTGCCGACAACATCAGAGAAGCGGTGCGTGAACTGCAGGATCTGCTGACCGAACGCGGCGTCGACGTCGAGCACGTCAACCCTCGCTCATACACCACAGACTGACCTGCGAAGACTCACATACTTCAAGGTCAAGTGAACGATCGCCACCCGGTGCGCACCCCGGCCGCTTCCGGTCGGCTTCCCGCAGGAGGAGGCAGCGAAGCGCGTGATCGACGCGGCGGCAACCGCGACGACGCCCATCAAGCCGCGCCGGTCCCGCCAGGTGGCAGGGTTCCAGGTGCACCACCCGGGCGCTGTGCGGTGTCGGTGGGGCACGGCGGGGCCAGGGCGTCAGGAGTGGCACCGCAGGTCCCACCCATGGTCGTTTCAAGATTATCTAGTGTGGCCACGACCGTTTACCTGGTTGCCGGTTCGGCGGGAACGCAAGGTCACGTTGCTTCCCGACCCCCGCCAAAGTTGGTGGTCACCGTATTAGGGCACCAGTCCCAGTAGTGGATCTTGACGGCGGCGTCTTCGCTACCGTCGCTTTCTGGGGTGCTGAACGCGATGTCGGGAAGGTTCGGAATCTCCATCTCGACCTGGTTCATCCGGTACCGCGTCACCAGGCCGGGATAGGACCGTGACTCGCCCGTCCGGCTGGCTTCGGTGTGGGTGCCCGGGATGATCCGGCACGACTCGCGCGGCACCCCCAACTCCTCCTCGATGCAACGATACGCGGCCGTCTCAGCGTGCTCTCCGGGGAGCATCTTCTCGCCGGGCGGCCATCGTCGCGTCCTGGTCTCGCCGGTGGCGAGCAGTTGAGCCACCTCGGTGAGGCTCGTGTCTCTCCGCCTGACTACCACGCTCACGAAGGCCACCTGCCGCTGGGGAGGTGGGTCAGTGAGAACGGATTCGCCGGCGTTGAGCTCCGACCACAGGTCCTCCGCCCGTTTCGCCTGGCCGATACCCCAGAGGTGAACGGGAATCTCCTTGCTGGCGAGCCAGTCGCGCAACTCGTGCACGCTTGCCAAGGGCACCAGGGTGTCATCGTTCATCCACCGAGACTAGGCGAGGCCGAGTATTCGGAAGGGCCGGTACATGGGCGGTTTCAAGCGGTGGATGCGTCACCTGCTTCCAAGAGTATAGCGTTGAGTTTCTCGGTGGGTTTGAGCCAGCCGAGAGTTTGTCGGGGTCGTCCGTTGAGCTCGAAGGCGACTGCGTCGAGG
>JBOHGD010000077.1:0-23373 GCA_050699955.1 Pseudonocardiaceae bacterium
GTGGAACTGCTGCTGCGCCGGGTAGCCGCCCACGAGTGTCGGGTCGATCGCCGCGGCCGCGATGTCGTAGGCCCGGCAGAACTCCCGGTAGTTGTGCAGGCAGCGGCGCCGCAGCAACTCCCGCAGCAGCGTCGACCCGCCGACCTTGTCCGGTGCGAGGTAGGGGGTGAACAACTCCGCGGCCGTCCACCCGGGCAGCATGGCCTCCAGCACGGCGCAGTGCTCCGGATAGGGCAGCTCCTTGACCTGGCCGGTCATCCACCGGTGCAAGGTCGCCCTACTCGGGTACGTCTCGATCAGGTCCTTGTCCAGACCTTTGGCGGCCTTCTGGTAAGCCCGTTTGAACAGGCCGTAATTCTGCCAATGGCGCTCACGTAACAACGCCTTCAGCATCGTCGAGTCAGCCGGCCCCCGCCGCGCCGTGCCCGGCACACGTTCGCCCCTCTCTGATGCTGGCTGAGCCATTTCCCCTCCTCGAAACCATTACCGCCGCCACCAATCGCGAAGCGTAACAGCCTGGCCGCCAAAATATCCCCCACCCAGGCGGCTCTCGCCCATCGTGACACGACCACGGGACGTGATGGAACCTTCATGAACGAGAAATCAGCCTCGTCTAGGTCGGTTATCTAGACCGGCTGCCGACCAACGGCCATTGATGCGCAGAGGACGGGGTGTCGAACCACACTACTTGCCGGTCTTGAGTGACGGTGAGGCCGAAACGTTCCCATCCGGGGCGTCCGAGGTTGGTCCATGTCTCGTGCGTGGCTTCGACAAGGCGCCAGACTGAACGTGGTCCACCCTCGATCACCTCATAGGCGCCGTCGTCGTCGGCCAGCGTGACCTCGGCCCAAGAACCGTCGACGGCGGTAATGGAGCTGGCGGTAGGTCGGCCGGAGTCGTCGGGACGGCAATAGCCGATGTTGATGTCAGGCCCGAGGTCAAAGCTGGCCAGGAACCACACCAGGAGGGAGTTCCACGGGGTGTTCGGGTCGAGTGTGCTCAGGCGTTGTCGCGATGTACCAGACCGGTCCTTCGCTGGCCGCCTTCCGCCCGACGGTTGTGGGGCGTGCTGTTGCCGCAGATCCATGAATGCGGCGTAGACGGGGTCGAAGCGGCCCTCCGCTCCGTCACCTCCGCGAACCAGCCGAACGAGGCTTCCGGCGCCACGGGCGGGCTTCAGGTCAGTGAGGATCACCCCTCCGAGGCGAGTCTGCTCTACCCATGGCCACGGAATGGCGGGTACCGCGCAGGTGGCGATAATCCTGTCGAACGGGGCACATTCGGCCAGGCCGTCGGCGCCGTCGACGATGCGCAGTGTGGGGTGATACCCCAGATCGGCAAGTCGGGCGCGCGCTAGGCCGACGAGATCGGGCTCGATATCGACGGAGAACACATTGGCGTCGCCGAGGCGTCGGCTCAGCAGGCCCACGTTGTAGCCGGTACCGGTGCCGATCTCCAACACCCGGTGGCCGTCCTGGATGTCCAGCGACTCCAGCATCCGCGTCATCAGGCCCGGCATGCTGGATGAGGAGCGCAATGAACTCGATTCCGGTTCTTCGGTGGTAGCTGTGAGCAGAGCAGTGTTGGAGTAGACGCGGTCCAGCCATTCGCGGCGACCGCCCGGTGTGCTGTGATCCAGCCGATGCCACGAGCCGTCGGGGTCACGGCGCAGCACGTCCGGAGTAAAGACGTGACGAGGCACCGCCTCGATGGAATCTATCCACTCCGGTGACCTGAGCTTCCCGGCCGCGACTAATTCCTCGGCAAGTTGATGGGCTCGGGTTTGCCATTCCGCCGCCAGAGTTTCGGGCATCATTCGCTACCTGACAGTAGGTCACATAATGCCGACGTTATCGGCGCGCCGGTGTGCGCTTCAAGCCAGTAGTACTGGCCTGCGCTGTTCGATTCCAGGAACACCCACCGGTCATCGCGGTCTATCGCGAAGTCCACCGCTGCATATGCCAGTCCGAGTCGGTCGACGTAACCTCGAAGACTTTTCGCAACCTGTGATGGAGTTTCGACCCACTCGTAGTTGAGGCTCTTGTAATCAGCCCGCCAGTCAACATGACTCGCTGGCGAGCTGGCGTGGATCAAGATGGTGAACATCTGGTCGCCGACCACGATGACCCGTGCTTCGTACTTCTTGTCGATCCACGCTTGCACTTGAGTTGCGGTGAGTTCGACCGCGGACAGATCTTCCAGGTCGGCAGGTTCAAGGCGCCGCGTGAAGGCTACCTCGATACGGTCGCATTCGGTTATCGTATTCGGTCCGAGTGACTTCTGCACGATGCCGCCGGGATAGTCCCCAGCAAGCCCGAGGACGGCGTCAGGGTCGTTGGTGATCACTGTTGCGGCAGTAGTGAGCCCGCATCGTGCGGCGGTGGCCAGTTGGACCGGCTTGTAGGAGCTGTCGGCTGATCTATTGGGGTGGTTGACCCATCGGGTGTCGAGTTCGGCTAGCACCCCGCCGAGCCCGAGCCGGGCCTCACGGTGGGCATAGATTCGCGCAGCATCGGTCATACCAGCCGCGAACCGGAAAGCCCCGGGCCCTCGGGACCAGATGGACCGGATCTCAGCAAGATCGACACGGCGATACTCGGTGCGAAGTTGACCGATCCACATTCCGTTCTCGTCGAGGCGAGCGTTGAGAACAAGCTGGCTGGGAAACCATCCCGTATCGGCACGAAACACCGGAACACCTCGCGATGCGAGTTCAGCGATGACCATGTCCACGGGAGTGTCCGTCTGCTCGGCGAGCACAAGGACAGTCAAGGCTGTTCCTCCCAGCCCCAGGTGTCCTCTTCTTGTCCTTCATCGCCATCGCTGTAGGTCTTGCTTTCCCATTCCTTTGGTTTAGGCGGACCGGAAGATAGACTTGCGTTGTGGAGCTGCGCAACCAGCGGCCGACCGATATCATCGACAACCACTTGTTGCCGGTGGCAGTAGTTGACGGCCGGACGTTCCGGAAGCGGGTACGACGCTGTGTGCCACAGTCCGAACGGCCGCGACATCCGGGGCCCCAGACCACCATGTGAAGCCTTCGGGAACAACGCGAGGCGCATCGCCGCCGACGAGAGCGGATTGTCACTGAACACGTGCTGTGGATCTGCAGTCCGATTCATCTGGTTGGCCTCTTCTCCTGTTCCGACAAACAAGCCCATAGCGACATTTTCCGCTGATCGAACCCGAACCCATGTTCTCCCGCCCTCGGAGCAACCGACGATTGATTTCCCTGCCGTCATGTCATGTCAGGCCGTAGGTGGTGAAGCGGTCGTCGAGTTCGCGGACGGCGGTGGTGTCCTGCCAGGGCTGCAACTGGGCGCGGTCGTAGCGCAGTCGTTCGCTCAGCCGGGCTGAGCTGTTTCCCGCCGCGATCTGGCCGGCGTCACCGAGCAGACGGGCCGCCTCGTCGATCTCTTTGCCCTGCACATGGGCCATCCCCAGGTCCGCCTTGGCGAAAGCCATATTCCGGGTGAATGACTGGTCCAGATCATTCAACGACTGCCGCTGATAGTCCGCAGCACGCTGCCCGTCACCGAGTTCCAGGTGACACATGCCACGGACCGAGGTGTGTAAAGCCTCGTCGTAGAAGTACACAGAACCCGGGGCCTGGCCGCTGGCTGAGGTGAGCACGGTGTGGGCCGCGTCGAGTGCGGTCAGACAGGCATTGCGCTGCCCATCAGCGGCGTAAGCCCGTGCGGCCACGTCGAAGGTGTAGGCCCGCAACCGCTGGTCGTCGCTGCGGCCGGCCCACTGCCCGGCCGCGACGGCGTGGTCGATGCCGGTGCGCGGCATGCCCCGCCAGGTGGCCAGGTGGCTCATCTGGCACAGCACGAACGCCCCCAGTCCGGTGTTCTGTGCCTCGTGAGCCAGTGCGCGGGCGTCTTCGTAGTAGTAGCCCGCGTCGTCGAACTGGTTCAGGTCGAACGAGAGCCAACCGGCCTGGCGGGAGGACTCGCTCACGACCGTGAGCAGCCGGGACCGCAGCGGAGCCGGGCACTGCGGCAGTAGTGAACGAGCCAGCTGACGCTGAGCGAGCACGGTATCGAGGGCAGCGTGTGGGCCGAGTGCGTCGTCCTGCCGGTTGCACCGCCACAGTACGGCTTCGATGTGCCCGATGGTCTGGGGGTCGACCCGGCTCGAACCGCTGAGCACCGACACGACTCGTTCGTATCCATCCCAGTCGAGGGCTCCAGCGGCGGAGGCGGCGATGGCCGCCCGATAGAGAAATTGCAGCGCGTCGCGACGGTCCATGGTATGCGCCCAACGTCGGAGAAGCGGTACAAGCTGATAGTACGCACGGTCGCGCTCACCAGGTGTGACCAGCGAGGACGTCAGGGATTCAAGGTGTTGCAGCAGTGACACAACGACCTGGTCCGGCAGCGCAAGCGCGGTCAGCGCCGTCACTGTCGACACCGACGTCTGGTCAGGCATCACCAACCCGACAACACCGGACATCGCGGGACGATCGTCGGGTGCTTCCGGGTCCGGCTGATCGGGCCTTGCCGGTTCGGGGGGTTCGGTGATCTCGAAGAGTTGCCGGGCGGAGTACCCGGAGAACATGGCTTCCAGCACGGTGCAGTGCCCGGGGTGAGGGAGCTCGATCGGCTCTGCGCAGATCCACCGGTGGAATTGCTGCTGCGCCGGGTAGCCGCCCACGAGTGCCGGGTCGATCGCTGCGGCCGTGACGTCATAGGCCCGGCAGAACTCCCGGTAGTTGTGCAGGCAGCGGCGCCGCAACAGCTCCCGCAGTAGCGTCGACCCGCCGACCTTGTCCGGTGCGACGTAGGGCGTGAACAACTCCGCGGCCCTCCACCCGGGCAGCATCGCCTCCAGCACGGCGCAGTGATCGGGGTAGGGCAAGTCCTTGACCTGGCCGGTCATCCACCGGTGCAAGGTCGCCCTACTCGGATAGGTATCGACGAGGTCCTTGTCCAGACCTTTGGCGGCCTTCTGGTAAGCACGTTTGAACAGGCCGTAATTCTGCCAATGGCGCTCACGTAACAACGCCTTCAGCATCGTCGAGTCAGCCGGCCCCCGCCGCGCCGTGCCCGGCACACGTTCGCCCCTCTCTGATGCTGGCTGAGCCATTTCCCCTCCTCGAAACCATTACCGCCGCCACCAATCGCGAAGCGTAACAGCCTGGCCGCCAAAATATCCCCCACCCAGGCGGCTCTCGCCCATCGTGACACGACCACGGGACGTGATGGAACCTTCATGAACAGCCAGCGCGCGGTCCCCATAGCGAGGGTTACTCCACACCATCCGGCGTCGCAGAAAAGAGAGACACCGCAGAGATATGAGCGGCGACAAGAGGCATCAACCCACCACTGTGGGCCACAGGCTGCGCCAACTCCGACTCGCCCAGGGCAAGACCCTTTCCGTGGTGGCCGGGATGGCGGAACCAGGCATTCGTCCCTCACCAGATGAAAGTTCGCGAGCACCAAGGAAGGATCAGCCGCCCTTCGCGGGCACGACCTGCAGATAGACAGTGGTGACCACGAGGTTGATCAGGAACACCAGCACGAACGAGATCACCACGCTCTGGTTGACCGCATCCCCCACGCCCTTGGGTCCCGGCGCCGGGTTGAGCCCCCGGTAGGCCGCCACGATCCCGGCGGCCAGCCCGAACAGCGCCGCCTTGATCTCACTGACCACGATGTCGGAGACCTGCGCGATGGTGGTGAAGCTGGCGATGTAGGCGCCGGGGGTACCGCCTTGGACGATGACGTTGAAGTAGTAGCCCCCCGCGACGCCGACGACGGTGGCCAGCCCGTTGAGGACGACCGCGACGAAGATCATCGCGAGCACCCGGGGCACGACCAGGCGCTGGATCGGTGAGATGCCGAGCACCTCCAGCGCGGCGATCTCCTCGCGGATGGTCCGCGCACCCAGGTCGGCGCAGACCGCGGCACCTGCCGCACCCGCGATCACCAGCGCGGTGACGATCGGCGCCGCCTGCTGCACGATCGCGACCACGCTGCCCGCGCCGGTCTGCGACTGGGCGCCGAACTGGCGGGTGAGGTCGGAGAGCAGCAGCGCGATGGTGGCGCCGAACGGGATGGTGAACAGCGCGGTGGGCAGGGCGGAGACCTTGGTGACGAACCAGGCCTGTTCGATCAGCTCGCGCAGCTGGAAGGGGCGCCGAACCAGCGCTGCGGCCACATCCAGGCCGAGCGCGAACAGCCGGCCGGTCTCGGCCAGCGCCACTCGACCCGGGTTATTCACGACGTCCGGTCCCGGAACCGCCCGCCGGGCGCCAGGCCGTACTGCTCGCGCTCGGCGTCGGAGAAGTCGGCGCAGATGGCGTTCCGGGCGGCGCCGGACAGGGTGGGCAGCAGACCCACGACCCGGTCTCTGCGACGGGACACCGCGGCACGTTCGGGCAGGCCCTGGGACTGCACCAACTGGGGTTTGAGCTCGGGCAGGCCCGGCAGCTCGCCGCCGATCTCGGCCATCTCCCGCTCGGCCTGCGCGGCGTCCTTCTCCTCGCTCATTCCGATCGGCCCCTGCCTGCGACCGTTGAGGAACTGCGCGATCACCGGTTCCGGACAGGTCAGCAGCACCTCACGGGGCCCGAACATGACGAGCCGCTTGCGGTAGAGCATGCCGATGTTGTCCGGCAACGTCTGCGCGGTGTTGATGTCATGGGTGACGATCAGGAACGTGGCACCGGTCTGCGCGTTCAGATCCACGATCAACTGGTTCAGATACGCCGTCCGGACCGGGTCGAGCCCGGAGTCCGGCTCATCGAACAGCACGATCTCCGGGTCGAGCACCAGCGCTCTGGCCAATCCGGCTCGCTTGCGCATCCCACCGGAGATCTCCGCGGGCAGCTTGCGCTCGTCGCCGCTGAGCCCGACCAGCTCTATCTTCTCGCCGACGATGGAGCGGATCTGGGCCTCGGACTTGCGGGTGTGCTCGCGCAACGGAAAGGCGATGTTGTCGTAGAGGTTCATCGACCCGAACAGTGCGCCGTCCTGGAAGAGCACCCCGAACAGCTTGCGGAGCTCGTACAACCGGCGCTCGCTGCAGCGAACCAGGTCGGTGCCGTGGATGACGATCGAGCCCTGCTCCGGTTTGAGCAGCCCGATCAGGCTCTTGAGAAAGACCGACTTGCCGGTGCCGGAGGGGCCGAGCAACACGCTGACCTCGCCGGGGGGCAGCGTCAAGGTCACATCGGACCAGATGGTGGCCCGGCCGAAGGATTTGGTGAGGCCCTCGACCACCACCTCGACCCCCGTGCTCATGGATTGGATCCTCCCGTGTACCGACCGGAGGTAGCGATCGGGATGCGGCCGGCCCCCGACCCGGCTGCCCGGCTCCATCCGGGGTAACGAGCGCTCGGCGAGCAGGTTGTCTCACTACGCTCGCCACGTCTGGCGTCGAGAAGGAGGTAGTCCGTGGGCATCAGCCACGTCGAGGGGCACCGGGAGATCGCGCCCGAGCGGTCCGCCTACTGGCAGGCCTGGCTCCCCACGGAGCAGGCCCGAGCCGTCGTCGTGGTCGTGCACGGCTTCGCCGAGCACTCGGCGCGCTACGCGCACATCGGCACCCGGCTGGCCGGGGCGGGCTTCGCAACCTATGCCGCCGACCACCGCGGGCACGGCCGAACCGACGGGCGGCGGGCCAATATCGAGCGGATGGAGCTGGTCGTGGACGACCTGCGCTCCTTCGTGCGGTTCGCCGTCGAACACCATCCCGGGCTGCCGGTGTTCATGGTCGGCCACTCACTGGGTGGGCTGATCGCGCTGCAGTACGCCACCGGCCCGGACACCCCGCTGGACGGACTGGTGCTGTCCGGGCCTCTGGTCCAGGTGACGGTGCGCTCCGCTGTGCTGAAACGCGTGGCCGGGGTGCTCTCCGCGGTGCTGCCCGATCTCGGGGTGGCGAGCCTGGACGCCGAGGCGATCAGCCGCGACCCCGAGGTGGTCCGCGCCTACCGGGAGGATCCGCTGGTACACCACGGCAAGGTCCCGGCCCGGACCGGCGCGGAGATGCTGGTGACCACCCAGCTACTGCCGGCCCGGCTGCCGCGGCTGTCCCTGCCGCTGTTGCTCCTGCACGGCACCGAGGATCAGATCTGCGCCCCGGCCGGCTCCACGATGGTGCACGACACGGTGTCCTCGAAGGACCGGACGCTGCGCCGCTATGAGGGGCTGTACCACGAGGTGTTCAACGAACCCGAGCAGGACCGGGTCCTGGCCGACCTGGTGGCCTGGCTGGACGAACACCTACCCCCACGATCCGCATCCTGACGCGGTCGTGTCTCATCCAGCGTAGTCATATCCTGAGAAGCGACCGGCTGCGCGCCACGATGCTGTCGTGGACATTTGTGAGTAGCGCGGGGTTTGTCGCAAGCTTGTCCCGACGCCTGCGTGAGCAGTTCCCTATCCCACCGACAACTCCGGCCATCGTCGATCGAGAGGCGGGACCGAACGAGGGGCGGACCGCGTGCTGGCGGTCCGCCCCTCGTTATGCCTGCCCGGCTCAGGTCAGGCTGACCTTGGCGCCCGCGTCCTCCAGCTTCGCCTTGGCCGCGTCGGCCTGGTCCTTCGGCACGGCCTCCAGCAGCGGCTTCGGAGCGCTCTCGACGAGGTCCTTGGCCTCCTTGAGGCCCAGCCCGGAGACGATCTCCCGGACCACCTTGATGACCTGGATCTTCTTCTCACCCGCCGCCTCGAGAACGACGTTGAACTCGTCCTTCTCCTCGACGGCCGGGGCCGCCTCGGCACCCGCACCCGGACCCGCGATCATCGCGACCGGGGCGGCGGCGGTGACCTCGAAGGTCTCCTCGAACTTCTTCACGAAATCACTCAGCTCGAGCAGCGTCATCTCCTTGAACGCGTCGAGCAGTTCGTCCGTGCTCAGCTTCGCCATGACGGCGTCTCCTTCTGTTGTCCTCGTCTGCGGTGGGCGGCGCGCGGCCGCCGGGGGTCAGGTCAGTCCTCGGCGCTCTCGCCTGCGGTTCTCTTCTCCTGCAACGCCGCCGCCAGCCGGGCGACCTGCGTGGCGGGCGCCGCGAAGAGCCCAGCGGCCTTCGAGAGGCTGCCCTTCATCGCGCCGGCCAGGGTGGCCAGCAGCACTTCGCGGGACTCCAGGTCCGCGATCCGGGTAACCTCCTCGACGGTCAGCGGACGGCCGTCCATGTAGCCGCCCTTGATGACCAGCGCCTTGTTGTCCTTGGCGAAGTCACGCAGCGTCTTGGCCGTGTCCACCGGCTCGCCCTGGACGAACGCGATCGCGGTGGGGCCGATGAACAGTTCGTCAAGACCCTGGACGCCCGCCTGCTCGGCAGCCCGGCTGACCAGGGTGTTCTTCGCGATCCGGTAGGTGGTTCCCGCACCGAGGGAGCGACGCAGCGTGGTCAGCTGCGTCATGGAGAGGCCGCGGTACTCGGTGATGACCGCCGCGGTGGCTCCGCGGAACCGCTCCGCGATCTCGGCGACGGCATCGACCTTGTCCGGTCTGACCATGGGTCGCCTCCTCCTGTCCTTGTGCATGGGTGTGATGTGCAGGCCCGTGAGACCCCTCGAGACGGGAAACGCCCCCACGCAGCAGGCGCGGGGGCGTGCACGCAGCGCTCGACGGCGCGGCGAACGACCTCGTCCTCCTGCGCGGGCCGCCCGCTGTCGCGGGGCCTTCGTGCGTGCCGACCAGCGGCACACAGACCTGCGGTCTTCGGTGGAACTGTGTATGCCGTAGTCCCGTCAGGAGTGCCCCTCCTGACGGGCTTACTTTTGAACGGTACACCCGGCGGACAGCGTCCTCGCCTCGAGGAGGGTGGACAGGGTCGTGGGTCGGCCCGTCGATCAGCAGAAACCAACTCCGGCACTACACAGGTAGACGTCATTCGACGGCTCCGTATCTGATCGCGGAGCGAATCGCTCTGTTCACTACGAACAAACGTGAGATTCACGCGCTTGCCCCGACCACGCACGACCGAGAGGAGCAATACCGTGAGAAAGTCTCGGACCGCCGGCCACGACGTGTTACGGCGGGGCATCTTCGTAATGGCGGGAGCCCTCCTTGCATTCGCCACCACAACCGGTGCGGCCTCGTCCGCTGCGGCCGCGGGCAAATCCGGGTCCCCGAATCCCGGCGCCTCGGCGTGGCCCGGCAGCGGCCAGTGGGTGCCCTACGCGGGCACCGGGGCGTCGGCATCCGTCCAGCCCAGAATGCAGGTTCCGTGCCCCGCGGGCACGACCAATTATCAGGGGGCGGCACAGCCCTACAGTTGTGTCCGGGTGTTCCTCGACCAGTCCGGTCACCAGGTGGGTCTACGGCAGGGACGCAGTGGTGCCGAGAACAGCGCGTTCGGGCTGCTGCACCTGCAGATCGATCACGGTTTGAACGAACACCAGGCGGAGCTGCTGATTCAGGACACTCCCGCCGGAATCGCGCAGGGAAACGACAGGTTCGTTTACGGCATGACATTCAGGGTCAACGGAGACTCGCTGGTCAGTCTCCAATTCATCGAGGATCGCAAGCCGTCGAACGCGGCACCGGATAATTATTCGCTCGGCATCGTGACGGGGTACTGCCGGGGTGGTGACCAGAATGCGCCGATCGAAAACCACTGCCCGCCCCTGCCGCCGCCGTTCGACTAGACTCGCCGGACATGACTGACGATGAGGCGGCCACAGCGGCCGAAGTCATCAACGAAGACTGGCAGGAGCATCCTGACCTGCCCAGCGACGCCCCCGGCGCCGTGGCGGGGGAGATGCACGTCAGGTCCGGTGCCGCAGCTGACGGCTGGATCCCGTTCTGGCCGGCCGGCGAACCCGAGCCGACGCTCGTCGACAACAACCGGTGGGCGCGGACCCGCTTGGTCGAGGCGAAGGCGATCGCCTCGACGCTGGTCATCGCCTTCGCCTGGCCGCACGACGATCCCCGGCCACGTACCTATGTGATGGTCGTCGACGTCTCCACCTGGTCAGCGGATCATCGGCTCACGTCGAGTGTCATCTGGTCGAAACTCAACGAGATCCAGTCCATTCCCGACTGGACGACGTCACATGCGCGAGCTGTCAGTGACCGCGTCAGCGTGATGACCCCCTTCGCCTGAAGCCGATCACGAATCATCAAGGCGACCGGCAGGATTGGCCGCGCCGACAGTGCGCGGCGCCTGATGAGGTCGGATCGGCGGCACCGGCCCGATGAGTCCAGGTCGCGGGAACGATGACCAACCTGTGCGACATCCTTGAGTCGTACGTCACCGACGGAACAGTGCCGGGAGCAGTGAGCCTGATGGCTCGTGGCGACCGGATCGAGGTACAGGCCGTCGGCTCGGCCGCCGTCGATGTCGCCGCCCGGAGCGTCGCCCGACCTGGTCCTCGTCGTCTCCTGACTGCGGCGCGAGGCAGTCGGCGAAGGAACCTGAAGACCCGGGCGGGACCTACAGAGGGATCCTTCGCCCCGCCCGGGCCCCGGCGTCGCTACCGATGGGTGTGGTCGCGGACGAGCGCGATGAGCTGGGCGGTGCGGCTGCGTCCGCCCCCGGGCGATGACCGCCGGCCAGCAGCAGCACGACCGTGGGCATGGCCACCATCCCAGCGCCGAACACGAGCAGCGTGGTACATGCCCGGCTGACCGAGTCCGATCGCGGTGAAGCCCGCCACCGCCTGCGGGTCGGCTGTGAGCTTGGGGACGGCGGCCATCACGAACACGGTCGCGGTCACGACGTGCAGCCCCACACCGCGACATTCAGGCGACGTCGCGGTGTGGCCGGCACCGTCGCGCCAGCGGTGGGCTTGGATGCGCTACCTGCCCGGGGTCGTGGTCGTCCGGTTCGTGGTCGTCTCGGTCATCGTCGTCTCAGTCATCATCGTGCCTCTTGCTCGGTGGATTCTGGTGGATCCCTCGCTGCTGCGTCGAACGAGACGACGGGATTTCGACAGGTACCCGCCGATCGGCCGGATCGGATCTGAGCCTGTTCACCGAGATAACGGCGCGGGCCCCGCCGTTCAACGGCGGGGCCCGAAGACCAGGACAACGGTGACCGTCAGGAAGCGGTCAACTCCTCGGTCAGCAGGTTGCGGGTGAGGTTCGGATCCACCGGGATACCGGGACCCATGGTGGTCGAGAAGTTGACCTTCTTCAGGTAGCGGCCCTTCGCGGCCGACGGCTTGGCCCGCAGCACCTCGTCGAGCGCGGCCGCATAGTTCTCCACCAGCTTCTCGGCATCGAAGGACGCCTTGCCGATGACCAGGTGCAGGTTGGACTGCTTGTCCACCCGGAAACTGATCTTTCCACCCTTGATGTCCGTGATCGCCTTGGCCACGTCCGGCGTGACGGTGCCGGTCTTCGGATTGGGCATCAGGCCGCGCGGACCGAGGATCCGGGCGATCCGGCCGACCTTGGCCATCTGGTCCGGTGCCGCGATCGCTGCGTCGAAGTCCAGCCAGCCACCCTGGATGCGCTCGATGAGATCCTCGGAGCCCACTGTGTCGGCGCCCGCGATCTCCGCCTCGGCGGCCCGCTCACCGGTGGCGAAGACGATGACCCGGACGGTCTTGCCAGTCCCGTGCGGGAGGCTGACCGTGCCGCGGACCATCTGGTCGGCCTTGCGGGGGTCCACTCCCAGCCGCATGGCGACCTCGACGGTGGCATCCATCTTCGTCGGGGACGTCTCCTTGGCCAGCGCCGCGGCCTCGATCGGGCTGTAGAGGCGCTCCCGGTCCACCTTCTCCGCGGCCTGGCGATAACCCTTGCTGCGCTTCATATCCGCTGCCCTTCCTAGGGATCAGTTCGTGGTACGGGCCAGCGCGTGGCCCTGCCACGGGAGCCACCGGCGATGTGCCGGTGGGGTGCGACGCTCAGTCGGACACCGTGATGCCCATCGACCGGGCCGTCCCGGCAATGATCTTGATCGCGGCGTCGACGTCCTTGGCGTTGAGGTCTTCCATCTTGCGCTCGGCGATAGCCCGGAGTTGCTCGCGATCGACCTTGGCGACCTTTGTCTTGTGCGGTTCGGCCGACCCCTTGCTCACCGCAGCCGCCTTGAGCAGCAACGCAGAGGCGGGCGGGGTCTTGAGGACGAAATCGAACGAGCGGTCCTCGAAGACCGAGATGACCGCCGGAACGACCTCACCACGGCTGTTCTGCGTCTGGGCGTTGTAGGCCTTGCAGAACTCCATGATGTTCAGGCCGTGCGGACCGAGCGCCTGACCGACCGAGGCCGGGTTGGCGGTCCCGGCCTCCAACGCGAGCTTGACGGTGGCCGCCAGCTTCTTCTTCTTGGGGGGCATGATTCCTTCCTCGGGCCGTCCCTATTCTCGGATTATCAGGAATAGTCGCAGCCCTGCATACCGACCGGCACCTCGCCGGTCAGATTTTGGCGACCTGGCTGAAGGAGAGCTCGACCGGTGTCTCCCGGCCGAAGATCGACACCAGCACCTTCAGCTTCTGCGCGTCGGCGTTGACCTCGCTGATCGTGGCGGGCAGCGTGGCGAACGGACCGTCCATGACGGTCACCGACTCGCCCACCTCGAAGTCGACCTCGACCGCGGGCTTGGCCGTACCAGCACTGGCCGCCTGTTTGCCCGCACCGGCCGACACCTTCTGCTGCTCCACCCGCGGGGCGAGGAACTTCAGCACGTCGTCCAACGTGAGCGGCGAGGGCCGCGAGGTGGCACCGACGAATCCGGTGACCCCCGGCGTGTTGCGCACCGCGCTCCACGAGGCGTCGTTGAGATCCATCCGAACCAGGATGTAACCGGGCAGCACTTTGCGCTGCACCAGCTTGCGCTGCCCGTTCTTGATCTCGGTGACCTCTTCGGTCGGGACCTCCACCTGGAAGATGAAGTCCTCCACGTCCAAGGTCTGCACCCGGGTCTCCAGGTTGGCCTTCACCTTGTTCTCATAGCCGGCGTAGGAGTGCACCACGTACCACTCACCGGGCGCCGTGGTCAGCGCCGAGCGCAGCTCCTCCACGGGGTCGGCGGCATCCTCGGGCCCGGCGGCATCGGCCGCATCCGCGTCGGCGGGCCCGGCGTCGGCGGGCCCGGCGTCGGCCGTATCCGCGTCAGCCTCGGCGACGTCCGCGGTCTCGGTGCGGTCCTCGGTCGCCTCAGGTGTGTCCGCGGTCACCTCGGGTGTCTCGGCGGGCTGCACATGCGGTGAGTCGGGATCCTGGGCGGCCTCGGACAACTCCGCGTCGGACAGCCCCGTCAGCTCCTGCCCGCCTTCGGGGGAGGTCACAGTAGGTCTCGCTTCCTCTTATACGTCTCGTCATGCTGGTACTGGGCCCGCGAACGGCCGGGTTCAGCCGAACACGTAGAACACAGCCTTGCCGAACCCGAGGTCCAGCAACGCTACGTAGGCCACCATGACGCTGAGGAAGACCAACACGACAGTGGTGTAGGTCACCAACTCCTTACGCGTCGGCCAGATGACCTTACGGAGCTCTGCGACGACCTCACGGAGGAACCGGATCGCCTTGCCCGGCAGGGAGACCCTGGTTTTCGTAACGCCGCGCGGTCTGGTCGGATGGCCCTTGCCCGCGGTCTCGGGCTGCGCGGCCGAACGAGCGGATCGACTGGCGGCCCGATCCCTGCGCACGGCCGCGGAAGCCGGCTGCCGGGCGTCGGGTGACTCCTCGGGACGCTCCTCCCGGTCCTCCAACTCGTCGGCGCGATCGTCGCTCACGCTCATGTCCTCCGCTCGGCTGTGCCGTCGCCGGGTCACGTCGACACGGGTCACATCAACGCAGGGGTGACAGGACTTGAACCTGCAACCTGCGGTTTTGGAGACCGCTGCTCTGCCAGTTGAGCTACACCCCTCCGCGGGGCGTCCAGGAGACGCCGCGGTACCGGCACCAACCGTCCCCCCGAGCCACGGCTAACGCCGGGCACGAAGGATCAGCTGATAAACCCAGCGCTCAGAGTGTAGCCATCGCGGCCAGCGCACTCCAACTGCCCTGCACCCGACGGGGGTCGGCAGGCTGCACGGTCGCCCCTGATGAGACGATGCGAGGCATGGCAGCCCCGCACAACACCGGGACCCGCCGGATCTCGATCCGGGTGGGCGGGATCGCCGAATCGGCCACTCTGGCGGTGGACGCGAAGGCGAAGGCGCTCAAAGCAGCCGGCCGGCCGGTGATCGGATTCGGCGCAGGCGAGCCGGATTTCCCGACCCCTCCGGAGATCGTGCAGGCGGCCGTCGCGGCCTGCGCAGACCCGGCCAACCACCGCTATACCCCCGCCGCGGGCCTTCCGGAGCTACGGGAGGCCGTCGCGGCCAAGACCGTCAGAGACTCCGGCTATCATGTCGCGCCCAACCAGGTGCTCATCACCAACGGCGGTAAGCAGGCCGTGTACCAGGCCTTCGCCGCGCTGGTCGACCCGGGCGACGAGGTGCTGTTGCCCGCGCCCTACTGGACGACCTACCCGGAGGCGATCGCGCTGGCCGGTGGCACCGCGGTGGTGGTTCCCACCGACGAGTCCACCGGTTACCTGCCCAGCGTCGACCAGCTCGAGGCGGCCCGCACCGAGCACACCAAGATCCTGCTGTGGTGCTCTCCCTCCAACCCGTCGGGTGCGGTGGCGCCCCCGGAGCTGGTCACCGAGATCGGGCGCTGGGCCGCCGAACACGGCCTGTGGGTGCTCACCGACGAGATCTACGAACACCTGGTCTACGAGGGTGCCCACGCGCTGTCGATGCCCGTCGCGGTGCCGGAGCTGGCGGATCGCTGCGTGGTGCTGAGCGGGGTGGCCAAGACCTACGCGATGACCGGCTGGCGGGTCGGCTGGCTGGTCGGTCCGGCCGATGTGGTGAAGGCGGCATCGAACCTGCAGTCACACTTGAGCTCGAATGTCTGCAACGTGGCGCAGCGGGCCGCCCTGGCCGCGGTGTCCGGCCCACTGGACGCGGTCGCGACCATGCGCAAGGCGTTCGACCGCAGACGGCGCACCATCGTCGAACTGCTCTCCGGTATCGAGGGCGTGACCTGCCCGGTGCCCTACGGGGCGTTCTACGCCTATCCGTCGGTCAAGGAGCTGCTCGGCAAGTCGGTGCGCGGCACTCCGGTGCACAGCAGTGTGGACTTGGCCGCCGCCGTCCTGGAGCACGCGGAGGTGGCCGTGGTGCCGGGCGAGGCGTTCGGCACGCCCGGCTACTTCCGGCTGTCCTACGCGCTGGGTGACGAGGATCTGCGCACCGGCGTGACGCGGATGGCGGAGTTCCTGGGCGAGGTCCGCTGACGTCCGGCGTGGCGGACGCGCTCAGCCGAGGGCTACGGTCGCAGTGGCCTTGCCGAGCACGGTCCGGCCGCCGACCCGGGCCGTGATCGCGACCAACACGGTTTTGTCGCCGCACTGTTTCGTCACTGTGCCGGACAGCTCCACCAGCGCGCCGTCGGCATCGTCGGGCACCACGACCGGCCGGGTGAACCGAACGCCGCACTCCACGACGGCCGCCGGGTCACCGGCCCAGGCCGTCACCAGCCGAGTGGCCAGTCCCATAGTGAGCATTCCGTGCGCGATGACGTCGGGCAGGCCGACCCCGCGGGCGATCCGCTCGTTCCAGTGGATGGGGTTGAAGTCACCGCAGGCCCCGGCGTAACGAACCAGGTCGGCCCGGGTGAGGCGGACCTGCAGGGCGGGTAGCTCGTCGCCCTCGGCGATGTCGGCATGGTGGCGCAGGGTCATCGGCCGTTGTCCTTCCCCCGGGCGACCAGCGTGGACCGAGCCGTGGTCACCGGGGCTCCCGCGCGGTCGGTGATCTCGCAGCGCACCGTGAGCATGTCGTTGCCCCCCATGGTCCGGATGCCGTCGACATGCAACGTGGCGGCCAGCTCGTCGCCGGAGCAGATCGGCCGGTGATGGGTGAACGACTGTTCGCCGTGCACCACCCGGCTGTAGTCCAGCCCGAGTTCAGGATCGCCGACCAGCGCCTCCTGCGCCCGCATCGACAGGATGATCGCGAATGTGGGCGGGGCGATGACGTCCGGGTGCCCCGCCGCCTGCGCGGCGCAGGTATCCCGGTACACCGCGTCGTCGTCACCGACGGCCTCGGCGAACTCCCGGATCTTCTCCCTGCCCACCTGATAGCTGCCCGCCACCGGATAAGAGCGTCCGATGAAGGAGGGGTCGAGTGCCACCAGGGCAGGCTACCGGTGCACGGCCCCGCCCATGGTCAGCGGACAACGGAGCCACCCAGCCGGGGCGGGGAGCCGACGGGGTCCGCGGACCGGACCTCAGCGGGTCTCGCGGTGCGCCCGGTGCTTGTTGCAGTTCGGGCAGTACTTACGAATGGTGAGCCGGTCGGGGTCGTTGCGCCGGTTCTTCTTGGTGATGTAGTTGCGGTGCTTGCACTCCTCGCACGCCAACGTGATCTTGGGCCGGATGTCGGTGGCGGCCACGGGTGCCTCTCTCTCACGAAACTGTCATCTGCTGCAGTTGGCGCCTGCGGTCGGCGCCACGCCGATGGTAGCGGTGGCCGGACTCGAACCGGCGACACAGCGATTATGAGCCGCTTGCTCTACCGCCTGAGCTACACCGCCTCCAGGAGGAACTCCTCCCGCACGAGCCAGCCGTGGCTCCCAACGCAGGTGCGGCGGCCGTTCGTGGAGCCCCAATACGGAATCGAACCGTAGACCTTCTCCTTACCATGGAGACGCTCTGCCGTCTGAGCTATTGGGGCAGTGCTCGAGCGAGCGAGCGACGACGACTTTACACAACGCCTGGGTCATCCGTGAAACCGCCGGCGGGTGGCCACTGATCCCCTCACCGCACCAAGGTGAGCACGGTCTCGTCGTGCCCCCCGAGGGCACGCACCGTCCGGGCCTGCAACCAGGCATCGAAACGTTCCGCGCCGAGCGGGCGGGAGATCAGATAACCCTGTGCGATGTCGCAGCCCATCTCGACCAGTTGGTCGCGGGTGGCGTCCTCCTCGACGCCCTCGGCGACGACGGTCAGGCCCAGCGAGTGGCCGAGGTCCACGATGGCCCGGACCACCGCGAGGTCGCCGAGGTCGCTGGCCAGCCCGAGCACGAAGCTCTTATCGATCTTGACCTCATCCACGGGGAGGCGCCGCAAGTAGGCCAGTGACGAGTACCCGGTGCCGAAGTCGTCGACCGCGATGCGCACGCCGAGGCCATGCAGCCTGCGCAGCACCGGGAGCGCGCGCTCCGGATCGCTCATCACCGCGGACTCGGTGAGCTCGAAGCACAGCAGGCTGGCGGACACTCCGTGGCGATCCAGGGCAGCGGCGACCCGGTCCGGAAACTCGGTGTCGGCCAGGTTGCGTACCGACAGGTTGACCGCGACGGTCAGCGACATCCCGCGGTCCAGCCAGTTGCGGCACTGCTGCAGCGAGCGATCGAGCACGAACCCGGTGAGCGCGTCGATCAGGCCGGTGGCCTCCACGATGGCGACGAACTCCGCCGGGTCGAGCATCCCGAACTCCGGGTGCTGCCAGCGCACCAATGCTTCCACTCCGATCACCCGACGGGTGAGCAGTGCGAGCTGGGGCTGGAAGTGGACGTCGACCTGGCCGGTGTCCAACGCCTGCCGGAACTGCGTGACCAACTGGAACCGGCGCAGGAAGACCTGCCCCATGCTCGGTGCGTAGGTGCGGATCTGCCCATCCCCGGAGCGGGCGGCCTGCAGGGCGACGTCCGCACGTTGCAGCAGGATGTCCACGTTGCGGGTGGGGTCGATCCGGGTGAGCGCGACGCCGACCACCGCACTGCACTCCACGGCTAGCTTGTCCACCGAGTAGGGCTCGCTCAGCGCCGCCCGGACCTGTTCGGCGACCTGCGGTGCGCCGTCCTCATCGACCTCGACCAGCAGCGCGGCGAAGGTGTCCCCTTCCAGCCGGGCGGTGAGCACCTGGTCCGACAGCACCCGGCGCAACCGGTCACCCGCAGCCTGGACGATGCGATCACCCCAGACGTGGCCCAGCGCATCGTTCACCGAGGACAGCAGATCGAGGTCGATGACGATCACGGCGCACGGTGTCGCGCAGCGGCGCAGTACCTCGTTCGCGACCTCCCGGAACCCCAGCCGATTGCGCAGGTCGGTGAGGTTGTCGTGGTAGGCGTCGTGTCGTAGCCGGGCGAGCAGCCTGCGGTTGTCCATCGCGGTGGTGAGATGGCTGGCCAACGTCTCCACCAACCGCACATCCGCGTACCCGAAGCCACGGATCCGGCTCTGCCGATCATGTACCTCGATGACACCGAGGAACTGGTCGGCGCCCCGGAGCGGAGCAACCAGCACCTCGGAGGCCCGCCGGGCCGCCAGCGCTCTGGCGATCCCCGGATCGTAGCTGCCCTGCAGCAGGTGCAGCACCTTCCCCGCCTCCGCCTGCGGGTCACCCAGCAACAGGGCCGAAATGTCCCGGCGGGACAGTTGCTGGGCCAGCGGCTGACCGGCGACCACGGTATGCAGGCCACCGTCGACCGGCATCCGGTGTAGCACGACACGAGTGGCGTTGAGCTGCTCGCGGGCCAGTTCCATCGCGGTGCTCCAGCCACCCTCGTCGAGTTCCAGCTGGCCGTCCAGATCCGCGCCCTCGCCCCGCCCGGCCACCGCGACCCGCAGGCTGAAGTCGTTGAGCACACCGAGGTCGCGCTGATCGCGGAGCAGGCCGTAGTAGGCGCGGTACACCGCGGCCAGCGTCAGCCCCAGCACGGCTGCCAACAGCCAGCCCCAGCGCACCGCCTGCACCATCTCCGCGGCGGCGAGCCCGAGTGCGGCATTCAGCAGACCGGTGAGATAGAGGTGCACCACTGGGCGGGCACTCTCACCGGGACGCCTGTTGTCGAGTAACACGAAGAAAGCCCAGGTGAGGCAAGCCGTGACGGCGTGCGCGATGACGAAGCCGGCCAGCAGGGCGCTCCACTGCGGCAGCCAGTGCCACATCGGCTGGAACACCTCGCGGGCCAGCAGATCGGTCAGCGCGATGGTCAGCGTCGCATAGGAGGCGTTGAAGACCAGCTTGGACCAGCTGTCACCACGCAGGAGCCGGGCGACGACCACGACACCGACGTAGGCGGCCAGCACGACCGTGGCCGGCAGGAACAGCAGGCCGATGACCAGCGGGATCTCTGTAGGGGTGATTCTGGCGGTGTCCCGCCGTACCTCGACCTCTATCGCCAGGCGCCGCGCGACGCCGAACCCGGCGACGAGTGCGAGGCCCCCCACCAACGTGCCGAGATCGGCATGCATAGGCGTGACGCGCACCACGGCGAACCCGGCGAGCCCGGCCCCGAGCGCGAGGATAACCACAAACGCGCTCGGGGCGAGGCCGCGCCCGGGCGCAGGTGACACATCCGTCGGACTCGAACGCACACGGCCTCCACTAGGGACGACGCCGAACGGGTGTATTTTCCCTCACTCGGGGCGTTCTGGCCAGTACGGAGCGTCGGCAGATGGGTGGGAACTGTCGTCCCAGCTCCCGCGGGGGGGAATTTCAGCCAACCTCGATGCCGTGAAAACCGACCTCGACACCCCCGCGGCACCCCACCTCGATCCCGCGACGGCGTCCCACCTCGACCCCGCGAGGGGTGAGGACACGGCCGAGCTTCGCGGTGCGGATACGGGTGTAGGTCATCACTAGCTCCAAGTGCTCCGGGGTGAGTCATTCACGGACTGCACTGTAACAGAGTGTTAGAATTCTGTAGCTCACTTGGGTGGAGCGTAATGGCCGTCGTGTGGTGCCACCATCCGATGAACACGAACCGCGACCAGCGGTCGGTCGGATGACGTGAGTGGTAATCACGTTCGGGACGCGTAGCCGGCGCACTACTCTGGGCGCACCGTTCGAGCCGAGCTGGGTTTCGTGCGGCACTCCCACCGGCAGGATCGAGGCGGCCGACCGGAGTCGCACCCGCGTCAGCCGCCCCCGATGCCCCCGCCCCGCACTGTGCCGGGCCGCCGGAAAGGTCCCATTCGGCGCAGGTCGTCAGACGTACCTGCCGAGCAGGTGCCAGATATAGGCCGAGGGCTACGCTAAACGGGCAACCGCAAGAAGTAGTACTCGTGAGAAAGCGGCGCTTGCGATGCACATCTAGGCCAGAGAAGGGTTACACCATGCTGACGATCTCAAAACTCATACGAGAAGTAAAGGATCGAAGCGGACTTTCATTTAGAGCCATGGCCGAGCAAGCGGTTCGAGCCGGGCATAGGGTCTCGCACCAATACTTGCAAGAGCTGGCGGCATCGGGACCCAAGGAGTGGCCCCGGCATGCAGAAACAATCAAGGGGTTAGCGGCGGCAACCGACACCACCGAAGCCGCGATCGTCCATGCGTTCGCGAGGTCGTTCGGTCTGCATGTCGATGCGGCAAGCCTAGCGGACCGTATCCCACCGGCAGCCGACCAACTGCCCAAAGGCGTGCAAGATGGGATCACCGCGCTGATCTGGGCCTTGACCAGAGAGCTCACCTCTGCCGTCGGCAGCGATGAAATGGTGACCCGAAGCGAGATGCATCGACGCGGCATGATCCAAATCGCCCCGGCGGACGTCGAGCACGAACACAAATGAGCCACATCACAGAACCACCACCCGAGTGTACCGTGGCATTGTTCGCGGAGATTCGCCAACCACCTCATAGCCAAGGTTCCTCATACGACTGATACGTGAATTGAGCGTTGACGGGGGGTCGACTCATGAGCGAGGGGGACAACGGCGCACAGTACGTAAGGGCGGCCAGATCTCCGCTGGCCGCTATCAAGATCGTATTTCGACCTGTCGAAGGCGCAGCGACCGGCTGCGTGGAACGCGCCACGTCCACGATCATCGTGGACCCACGGTGCGCGCCCGACGTGCTGTGGTGGACCATAGCCTGCGGCGTGGACATCCTGCTGCACGACGGCACCACTGGCCGTCCACCGCTGAGATTGGTCAGCGGTGACGTGAGCTGACGCTCAGCCACAACCACCAGCAGCGACCAGCCCCGTGCGCCCCATCGCACCGTTCCCACCCGTGGTGATGCCAGAGGGGCACAGGCTGACGTGAGCGTCGTTCGGCAAATGTCAATGTGACTTCCAGTGGTTGACACAGTGGATGCCCTGTAACACCATGGATGCTGTCCGCACACGGTGACAGTGACGCCGGGACGATCTTGAACTGCTGTCTGTGACGGCGTGTCCACAAGGTAGGTGGGCATGAGCCGGGTTCAGCGTCAAGTGCCCTTGTGCTCCCTTCGGAGCACAAGACTCGAGGAGGAGCACCATGGCCGCGCCGTCAGTGTCGTCCGTTTCCCCCACCAGTGGCTCGACCAACGGCAACAAGCTGGTCACCATCACCGGCACTAACTTCACCGGGGCCACCTCGGTCAAGTTCGGTGGCACCAGCGCCACCGCCTTCTTCGTCACGTCCAGCAGCCAGATCATCGTCCTTGTCCCACCCCACGCCGCCGGGGCGGCACAGGTGGTCGTCACCACCCCCGGCGGCACCAGCACCCAGGCCGTGTTCTACACGTATCTGGCAGCGCCCACGGTCGCCACGGTGAGCCCGTCCTGCGGCCCCACCGGCGGGGGCACCCTGGTCACCATCACCGGCACCAACTTCACCGGCGCCACCTCGGTCAGCTTCGGCGGCACCCCCGCCGCCGGCTTCACCGTGGTCAGCCCCACCCAGATCACCGCCACCACCGCACCCCACCTCGCCGGGGCGGCACAGGTGGTCGTCACCACCCCCGGCGGCGCCAGCACCAACTCGGTGAACTTCAGCTACACCGCAGCGCCCACCGTTGCCACGGTGACGCCGTCCTGCGGCTCCATCGGCGGGGGCACCCCCGTGACCATCACCGGCGCCAACTTCACCGGCGCTAGCACGGTCAGCTTCGGCGGCACCCCCGCGGCTAGCTTCACCGTGGTCAGCCCCACCCAGATCACCACCACCACCCCCGCCCACATCGCCGGCTCAGCCCAGGTCACCGTCACCACCGCCTGTGGCGGTACCAGCACCGAGGTCGTCAACTTCACTTACACCGCCGCACCCACCGTCACCACCATCACCCCCAACAACGGCCCGACCAGCGGCGGCACCCCCGTCGTGATCACCGGCACCAACCTCACCGGCGCCACCACGGTCAGCTTCGGCGGCACCCCCGCGGCTAGCTTCACCGTGGTCAGCCCCACCCAGATCACGGCCACCACCCCCGCCCACACCGCCGGAGCGGCCCAGGTCACCGTCACCACCCCCTGCGGGGGCACCAGCACCGACCTGGTCAACTTCACCTACACCGCAGGGCCCACGGTCGCCACGGTGACGCCGTCCTGCGGCCCGATCGGCGGGGGCACCCCGGTCACCATCACCGGCACCAACCTCACCGGCACCACCACCGTCACCTTCGGCGGCACCAACGCCCCGAGCTTCACCGTGGTCAGCCCCACCCAGATCACCACCACCACCCCCGCCCACA
>JBOHGD010000078.1:0-22701 GCA_050699955.1 Pseudonocardiaceae bacterium
GCCGATGCCTCAGTTTCGCGATCGCCAATGTCCTGACTCACGGATAGTTCCTTTCCCAGCCGCGTCGAGATCACAACGGCTGATCTTGGCCTATCCGTGGCTTACACGGTTGCCATGACACGCCCGCGTTCTGATGCGCACTCCACAGGGCGTGTTCCACCTAGCGATCCCCGCCTGTGACCTGGACGATGCTCAACGGTTCTACGTCCAGGGCCTCGGCTGCACGCTGGCCCGACGCTACGCAGACCGCATCACCCTGAACTTCTTCGGCGACCAAGTCGTCTGCCACCTCTCCGACCAGGTGGAGGTCGCGCCCACGCTCTACCCCCGGCACTTCGGGATCACGTTCCGGGACCGAGCGGACTGGGAGCGACTACTCAGCCTCGCCAAGGCACACAATCTGCCGTTCTTCGCCGACCCCTTTCGCCGCTTCGACCGCCGACCCGAACGACACGACACGTTCGTGCTCCGGGATCCCTCGAACAACCTGCTCGAGTTCAAGCACTACGATAATCCTCGAATGATGTACTGAACGTCGCCGCATCCCAGGACACCGGATCGGCGGTCCCCGTATCGAACGTGGTTTCCACGTTGGGGATGGATGCCCCGAGCGGGGGGTGTTCGGGGCCGGCGGGCACGCGGTACCGTCGTACCCGGGCCTGGAGATATCTCCAGCCAAGAGATTCTCCTGAAGCGTGAGCCGCTGAGACAGATTTGCGCACGAATCGATACAGGCCGCCCAGAGCGGATTGAGCGCTCAGTGAATGGGAACTCGGCGCCCTGATACACACGCGTGCAAAGTCTCGGGTCCGGCGCGAAGCCGGCCGGGAACAAAACGGATGAAAGGTGGGCATCGCGTTGATGATGTCACCGACGAAATACTTGCGTGCGCCACCGGACCGATTCGGCAGTACTCGCCGTATTCAAAGCACTCGAACGAATCTAGGTGCAGCATGTCTGTTTCGCGACTCTGTCTGGTACTAGCAGACCTTGCCGTTGTAGCCGGCCTCATTGCTTCTCAGCCTGCTGTGTCGTCCCTCAGTGATGACTCGCAGATGGTCGATGGCCAAACCAGCGTGATCCGTGCCGCTCCACCTGATGACCCGGGCGGCCAAGGGTGGTTCCTCCGACCGTCGACAGCCTGATGGAGCGTCGACGCACCCGTGATCATCGTCTCGTGAGGTCTTCGCCCATTCCTCCTAGCAACAGGTGGGCATCGCTCGACACGCGCAATCCAGTTGGTTCAGCTCTTTCTCGGCATCACCGGCCTCCGGGATGTCAAGGTCTCGGTACAGCGCGACGGCTTGCAGCCAGTGGCCGCGGGCCTCGTCGTGTAGGTCACTGCCATGCATAGCGCGTCCAATACCATGGTGGGCGCGGGCTTGCTCACGGACATCACCTGTTCGGCCAGCGAAGGTTAATGCGTTGATATGGTTTTCTAATGCGCCCGAATGGTCTCCTCCGGCACGGAAACATTCGCCGAGATCATTATGAATATCTGTTTCCAGTGTAGGGTCGCCCAGATTTCTGGCGATCGCTAGTGCACGATGATGATAGTTCGCTGCGGTTTGTAACTCGCCCATAGCCCGATACACGATGCCCAGATAGTTCAAGGAAAATGCTTCACCATGCGGGTACTCGATCTTCTCGGAGATGGTTAACGCTCGCTGGTGTAACACAATTGCGTCATCGAACTGTCCCAGCTTTTGCCTTACGCTGCCGATATTATTCAGCACGTACAGCTGCGCCTGTCGATCGTTCACGTTGCGCAGGATCGACAGGGCCGCGTTATGGTGCTCCAACGCGGACTGCAAGAACCCAAGCCGCTCGTCGAGGTCACCGAGGTTGTCCAGGACGTTGGCGCGTCCACGCTGGTCGTTGATCTCAAGGTAAAGATCTATCGCTCGATCGTAATGAATGCGCGCCTCGGTGAAGCGGCCGAGTCGTTTGGCAGCCAAGCCGAGCGCGCTGCGCGCATCGGCTTCACCGTGACGGTCACCAAGGTTTCGCCAGAGTTGCTGCGACTGCTGGCCCAGATCCAGCGCCTCTTGTGAGTCTCCCGCTCTCCAGCAGGCGACGCTCAGCTGCTGAAGTGCTTGTGCCTGGCCCCAAAGATCTCCCGACTCACGGGCAGCGTGAAGTGCCAGCGACAGGATATCTTGCCAATCATCGAGATGGCCACGGATATAGAGGTACCGCCACACGACACACGCCAGTTTCCACGCTACGTCGCTCCGGCCGGCATGAGCCGCGAATCGAATCGCCGCGACCAAGCTGGGATGCTCGTCCCGTAGCCAGTTGAGAGCATCCTCGTCCGTTCCAAACATGGAGCTGCATCTGGTGGTGTCGGCTGTGGGAGGCTGACGGTGTCGATCATGAGGAAAGGCCGTGGCGGCGGCGGCCGCCGCCGCGTGCAGATAGTAGTCGAGCAGCCGGGAGATGGCGGCGTCTCGGTCGACCGGATCGTCGCCGTTAAGCATCTCGGCGTACACCCGGAGCAGATCATGGAGGCGATAGCGGCCGGGCGCAGCCTCCTCTATCAGACTGAGGCGGTGGAGGATCTCGAGTATCCCATCGATGTCGCGTTCCGTGGCGTCCGCCAATGCGGCGACAGCCGAACCATCGATGTCGGGACCGAATGCGGTGCCCAGCAGACGGAACACCCGCTGTTGTTCGGGAGTAAGCTGCTCATAGGATACGTAGAAGGCTACGGCGAGACGGCGTTCCGCCGGATCGAGCTCAGTAAATCGTAGGGCTCCTTTCCGAAGCAAGTCCGCAAGGTACTGTACCTGCCAGCGGGGGTGTGCCAGGAGGCGGCCGGCAACAAGTCGGATGGCCAGAGGTAGCCGACCAACGAGCTCGATTATGTCCTCGGCCGCAACGACTTGTCGGCCAATGCGGTCCGAGCCCACGATGTGGTTCAACAACTCGAATGCGTCCCCTGGAGGCATCGGATCAAGGTGCACTCCGCGGGTGTGGTCCAAACTACTGAGCCTGCGCCGACTGGTGACGATGACGAGGGAGCCGGCGGTTCCGGGCAGTAGTGGTTCGACCTGTGCCTCGTCCTTGGCGTTGTCGAGTACGATCAGTCTGCGGGTGTTCGCCATCTTGCTGCGGTAAAGTAATGTTCTATCCTCGAGATCCCTGGGAATAGCGGCGCCCGGTACGCCGAGCATCGTCAACAGGCGCCCAAGTGCATTACCGGGCGCGAGAGGATCGATGTTGGGGGTGAAGCCATGCAGGTCGACGAAAAGTTGACCGTCGGAAAAGTTCGGCGTGAGAAGATGAGCCGTATGAAGGGCTAGCACCGTCTTGCCGATGCCAGGCATTCCGCTGATGGTCATAACTGGCGGGGGTACCGGCTCGCTGTTGGCGATCCGCCCGCCGGTCAGCAGCGCATCCAGTTCGGCTTCCCGGCCGGTGAAGGTACAGAGATCCCGCGGTAACCGTGCGGGTCGATGTTCGAGATCACCCCGTAAGGCGCGTTCCTGAAGTGTCCTCAGCTCGGAGGTGATCTCCATGCCTTCGGTCCGAAGTACCATGATGGTCCGGCTGACTATATCCAATGCGCCGTTGCGATCGCCAGCCGCCAGCATCGCCGTTCCCAAGAGCACCGCCAGGCGTTCGTTACCGGGGTCACCCGAAACGACTGTATACAGGTGATCCTGCACCGAGCCGTAGTCGCCGCCATCAAGTTCTAGCAGGGCCAGGTCATGCAGGACCCCCAATCGGATGCGTCGCAGTTGCCGCTGATAAGGAAGGCGTAAACCTTCATTATCCAGGTCAGCGAGAAACTCGCCCTGCCACAACCCGGTAGCTTCGCGTAGCAGCGTCAGCGCGTGGGCATGATCACCACTGCGCTGTGCCGACTGAGCCTGGTTTCGCAAATCAACGAACCGGAAGTAATCGATTCGTGCGACGTTCACCCTGAGCGTGCGAGTGTGGCGGCGTTCTTTGTCGACTTGGAGCTCGTGGGCTTCGGCCTTTCTGAAGATTCTCCGCAGGCGGGAAATGTAGCCATTAATGAGCTTGGTGGCTGACTCGTGTCCGGAAGGTCCCCAGACGATCTCAGTGAGCCGATCGACGGGCACTGGCTTGTTGGCCTCCAGCAGCAGCGCGGCCAGCACGTAACGCTGCTGCCGGTCGCCGAGGTCGACCGGCTGGCCACCCTGCCATGCCTCCAGCGGACCCAGGAGCCGGAACTCCATGTCAGCCCCCTGCCTCGCAGGCCTGCCGCGCCGCGCCGGGGCAGACTCCCCCTGCCTCACGGTCGACGACAGTCGTTCGCGGACGGGTGGATATGTTGGTCCGGTGACTCCTCGTCGGACCTTCGAGCATGCTGTGCCTGCTCAGGTACGCCAAGCCGGGTAGCTTGCCGGTGCACCGGACGCGGAGGTCGACCGCGCGAGACGGGTTGAAGGCATAGTTCAAGTCATCAGGATGACAGGGCAATCCAACTCTCGTCCATCTACGGTCCATTCCGGCTTGAGAGGGTTCAGCCGATCGGTCTCTGACGCAGCACTCGACAGGCTGCGGCGGAGAGCCGATGCCGGCGGCTGTTGGGGGGGTGGCCGGGCTGGCGGGTGTCGCTGACAGCCGGTCTACCGACCCGTCTCAACGCGACACCCGCCTTCGGCCAAGGTCGCCGACTCTGAATGACGCGACCAGCCCGCACAGCGTCCTCGACGGGTTCGTTAGTAAAGAGCCACCGAGACGTATCCGGCTTACCTCCGCTGGACTGCCGGGCAGATCGATACGGCGCACCAGTCCGAACCCGTGCGCACTCACCGCGACCGGTGATTCAACTTCCTGCCCGCCAGATATAACCTCGACCGGGTCAGTGCCGACCGCACCGATTATTCGTGTAATACGTGATTGTTGCAACTGGCACATTCATGCGCGTGCCACAGGCAAGCAGGTCGGCGCCAATGTCGTCCGAGACCTACTGTCGGCGGCGTCGACCGCACATCTGGAGATCGGTGGGACGCAGGGAGTTCCGTCAGGGTCTCCTGACGCCTTGTCGCCTGATTTAACGTGTCTTGTTATGCGCCATTGGACGGGCTACGCTGTCGTTCGTCGCCCATGCAGGCCACTGCGGCGCAGTCCTAGCGGCCTTGGGCACAAGGAATGGCCGAGCGGGGACTCGCCTTCTCCCCCCAGGCTGGAGTCCCCGCTCGGCCATTCATGATCCAGCTCACTGGATTGATCTTCTTCGGCAAGCCGGCGTTCTCCAACCTTGAACGGCCATAAGTCCGGTCTGGGTGGCTGCCAGGCGGCCGGCCCCGGGATCGAAATGCCTTTCACCGGGTACGGGTTCGTCATGAGTGAGGTACCTCCACCGCCGGTCCTGCCCGGACAGTATGTCGCGTCCCTGTGGTGGCCAGGGTAGGCGTCTACGACGACGAGGCGCCCGCCGAGACAATGGACGAATGGGCACGTCAGCAGTTCGCCGCCGCACTCGTCGGCCAACCCCCGGACAAGGAGGACCCCATGCGGGAGACCCACCTGACCAATCTGACCGATGCAGGCAAGGGCGTGGACCTGTCCGGAGGCTCACGATCGGCGCGGTAGGGCAGTCCGTGGTCATGGCTCCCGGATCGCGGTCCTGGTTCCGGTGGTCCGCCACGTGCCTGCCTGCCACCACGGCCTGAGCAACCGCCCGGTGCCCTGGTCCGGGCCCCTCGCCACCCTGACGGCCCGCCTCGCCACGGGCTACGTCGATACCAAGGGCGTCCGGCATCGCATCCAGATCCCCGAGATCGTCATTATCGAGGCCGCGCGAGTCGGCTGCCCCCTGGAGCACGCGTGCGTACTGCTGGACAAGGAATCCAGTGGTGGGCTCAATGTGTTCGGCCACGCCGCCGTGACCTGCGGGCCCGTTGGCGGCGACGTCACTGAGCAGTCTTACCTCGCATATAAGGCCAGGCGTTCGAAGTGCGGGGCCCAGGGTGTGGGTCCGCTGCAGCTCACGTGGCCGGACCTGCAAGACCGAGCCGACGAGCTCGGCGGCTGCTGGCGACCCGAGATCAACGTCCGGATGGGGCTGACCGAGTTCGCCCGCAACCTGCCCCGAGGGGACTGGCAGGCATACCTGGCCCACAGCGGGAAGGTCGCCTACGCCGAGGATGCCGTGGGCAGGGTCCCGTACTGGCGCAAGGTCATCGACGAGACCAGCGCGAGCTGATGTAAAGGGCCGTCCCGGTATCGGCTGGGCTGGCATGATCTCATTCACGCTGTCACGCCGGACATCACGGGCTGCACGCTGGAGCGCTAGGCCGTACCCGGTCTGACCAGATCGCACCCTGGACGGGAGCAGGCATGGCGAACTGGCCCGAGAGGGGTCCCTCCCCGCATGGCGCGCTATTCCTCACTCGCTCCCGAGCGACGGGGGTCCGGATGAAGGGGGTCCCACGATGATCCACGTTTTGGTGGTGGACGATCAGCCGCTCATTCGAGCCGCGATCGCGATGCTGGTCAATGCCGAATCAGACATGACCGTCACCGCAGAGGCCATCAACGGAGAAGAGGCCATCGCCGAGGCCCGCGCCCACCGTCCGGACGTCATCGTGATGGATGTGCGGATGCCGGGGATCGACGGAGTCCAGGCCACTCGGGTCCTGATCGAGGATGGCATCACCGCGCGGAGCGGCCAGCCACCCCAGGTCATCATCTTGACCACCTACCACATCGACGAGGCCGTCTACGGGGCGCTGCGCGCCGGGGCCTCGGGGTTTCTGCTGAAAGACGCGGCTCCCGATGAGATCGTCAGTGCGATCCGCGCGGTAGCCGCGGGAGAGGGCTGGCTCGATCCCGCCGTCGCGCGCCGGCTCATCACCGAGTTCGCCGCCCGGCCCGAGCAGCACATGCCCAGCTCTGCTGAGATGCAACGGCTTACCCCTCGAGAACGAGAAGTTCTCATGCTGCTCGCCCAAGGACTCACCAACACCGACGCCGCCGCGCAGCTGTTCATCAGTGAGGCCACCGTCAAGACGCACCTGGCCCGCGTGATGATGAAGCTCGGGGTACGAGAAAAGGCCCAAGCCGTCGCCGCCGCCTACCAAACCGGTCTAGTACAGGCTCCGCCGCGCTGAGCACCTGCAGGAGGCCAGATGGCCTGGACTCGCTCGTCACCACCAGCTCTCACGTCCCAGGCCGTGCCTCTCCAACGTCTGCCGCAGCGTTCTAAGAGCTCGGGCCCGGGTCGGTCCGATGCTTCCTAGCGGGAGTTCTGTGCTGCGAGCAATATCCGCGTACCGTCGGGGGGTATCGCCAAACAGCTCCCATAGCAGCGTTCGTCGGCGCGGTGGCAGCTCGGCCACCAGGTTCCACAGCTCTTGGGCCAGCTCTGTGGCGATGACGCGCTGCTCGGGGCCGATGGCCACGTCGGTCAGCTCATCCACCTGGATCTCAGCAGTTCCAGCGGTGCGACGTGCCTGACGAAGGATCTGCAGGCACTCCCGCCGTGCGGTAGTGACCAGCCATGCGCCCAAGCGCTCCGGATACTGCACACGATGGTGGTTCTCCGCCAGGCGCAGCCATGTTGTTTGACGGGCGTCAAGAGCGTCGGCCGGCTGTAGCCGGAACGACCCCACCACCGTCGAAACCAGCTTGCCGTACCGGCGCACGATCTCCTCCCACGCGAGGGGATCGTTCTCACGAATCCCGCTCAACAACTCGGCAACCGTCAGCGTTGTGTCCTGCCGGGCATAGGCCGCACCCTCTCGGGCGCGGTCGGTCAACGTGGCGCCTGTCGCCATCACAATCCCCTATGCGTCGTTGCCGCGAATATTTGCTGAGTAACTCCGTTGTGCCGGCCATTCGAATCTCGATCGAACTGACCCGTCCCGCTGGTTTCAATAATGCCTTGTGCAGCCACAGTCGTCGTACGCTCATCGGGGAACCTTTTGCGTACAACAGAAGATGCAGTGCTCGGCGGTCTCTACAACTCGCAGGCGACTCCCCTGCGGCCCCGTTCCGACGCAATGGTGGAGGATGTCACATGTGATACCTGATGTTTGACGTGTGAGGTCCACTCATGTAGGAGACGGTCACGCAGCTTCTGGATACTGGGACATGAACATTCGCCCTACTCCTACAGCGGACCTTTTCATGTACATCATCTGATGTACTGCGGCAACGGTATTACAGCTACAGGAGGATCACACCGTCAACTATGTAAGTAACAGCGACACCGCCGCGACAGCGGGGTTGATTCCAGACAGAAGGGATGCCACACTCGCTGCGGAAGTCTCACGCGATGGCGCTGGCATGCGCTGATACCTGGAAGGAGAGTGGACGAACATGGCTGCTCCCGGGGGGCCCAAGAATCCGACTGCTTTTCTCGAGTCCTGGAACGCTGCAGGCAAGCAGCTCGCTGCGCACGGGCCTGCGGTGCCGCTTGACCGTTACTATGTTCTCGTTCATGCGCCCGTGGACATTCTGCTACATGGCGTCGACGATCTCTACCTGGTCATTCAGGGGCAACGGTCCGATGATAGCATAACCGAGCGGGTGCCTGTCTTTCTTGTCGAGGTCATCAGGCCCGAGAACGCATCAGATGCGAACGCCTTGGCGCGTGTTCGGCTCCGCAGGCCGCACAGTGTCGACATTCCGCCGGTAAACATCGACTTCACCGATGTCGAAAAGGAGTTCGGCACACAGGCGGAATCCAGTGATTTGTGGGCCTCATTAGAACGCATCGGTGCGGTGCCAGTAGGACTGCGAGAGACGGGACCCGGCGGGACGATCGATCCGGCGTCGGTACCGCCACTCGAGGAAAAAGACCGCATACCCGGTTCGATTTGCCGAGTAGATCACCAGATCGTATCGGGCTTCAGTGTCTCCTTCTGCTCCATTATCGGCTGCTGGCCGTAGGGCGAACCGATGCCAGATCTCACCCTGTTGGCCTTGATCACGTGAACCTGCCGTGAGGCCGGAGGTCTCATGAACGTCCAAGAATCAGCGTCGATACGTACCGGCTCCTCGTTTCCGGGAGCCCGCGACGCGCTTCTGATCGCAGTACTATTCTTAGTCAATACACTGCTCTTCTCCGATTTTATCGGCAGGTTTGATGATTTGGTCACGGAGCCCGGTTTGTGGCTCATCTTGCTGTACGGACTAGCTGGGCTGATACCTCTCGGCTGGCGGCACCACGTGCCGATGACGGTTTTCGTCATCGAATGTCTGCACGCCATGGGAATATTGTTGATGCCGCCCTTCTACGTTCCGGTTGTAGGCTTGCCGGTCGCCCTGTACGCCGTTGCCCGGAATTACAGTACCAAGATCTCTTTGGCGACTGTGCCGATAGCGTTCATTCCTGGTGCTGTCGACGCTACCGCGGTCTTGCGAACTCGCCCCTACTCCCCGCAGCTCATCCCTGTCCTCATCGTGAACGCCGGGGTGTTCTTCATTCTGGCCGTAGGGGCGTGGAGCCTGGGCCGATGGGCCCAGATCGGCCAACTGCGGGTACACCAGCTGGAACAGGCGCGGGAAACGGCCGAACGCGAAGCGGTGGCCAAGGAGCGGGCAAATATCGCCCGCGAGCTGCATGACGTCATTTCCCACGCCGTGACCGTGATGGTTCTGCAGGCGGCAGCGGCAACCCGGGTCGCGGAGATCGAAACCCAGCAGATCAAGGATTCTCTGGTCAACATCGAAACCACCGGAAAGCAGGCGATGGCCGAATTGCGCCGTCTGCTCGGTGTACTGGAGACCAGCACTACGGGCGTAGATATCCATCAGCTCGGCCCGCAACCGAGGCTCGCCGACCTGAAAGTGCTGCTCAGCTCCGTCAGAGCCAGCGGGATGCCGGTGAGCATCGATGTCGAAGGACAACCGATCGACCTGGACCCCAGCGTGGACCGCGCTGCCTATCGCATACTGCAAGAGGGCCTTACCAACGCACTCAAACACGCCGGGACGAACGCCCGAGCGCATATCCGACTGGTCTGGGAAGACCAGGTGCTGCTTATCCAGATCGACAGCGACGGTACGTCGCTCACACCGAAACGCGGCAAGCTACTATCCACCGGCCGTGGTCTGGTGGGTTTACGGGAACGAGCTCTTGCTGTCGGTGGACGCATGGAAGCCGGACCGACCGACGACGGCGGCTACCGTCTCAGTGGGACCCTTCCACTGGCGAAACGTGCGATGGCGCAGGTCCCTCGATCAACTGAATAGAGACACAAGCATCCGGGCAGCCGGGTCAGACCGCGATGCCGAGCAGGGCGTCAACAGCGGTGCGGACCAGGCCAGGTGCGTCGGCGTACCGGCTGCGCCGGGTCAGTGTCTCCGTTGCCCATCCGTCGATCGCAGCGAGAGCGCGGGGAGTGTCCAGATCGTCGGCCAGGTGGGCGCGGAGCTGGGCTATGGCCTGCTCGGCTGGTGCACCGGCGGGCAGCGCCATGGCCTCTCGCCAGCGGGCCAACCGGGTCACCGCCTCGTCGAGGATCTTGGTGGTCCAGGAGCGATCGGTGCGGTAGTGCCCGGACAGCAAAGCCAGGCGCAGCGCCATCGGGTCCACGTGGTCCGCGCGAAGCCGGGAGACGAAGACCAGATTGCCCTTCGACTTGGACATCTTCTCGCCATTCAGGCCGATCATGCCGGTGTGGACGTAATGGCGGGCCATGGGGTGCACGCCGGTGAGTGCCTCGGCATGGGCAGCGGAGAACTCGTGGTGCGGGAAGGCCAGGTCGCTGCCACCGCCCTGGACATCGAAGCTGCTGCCCAGCCGATTGAGCGCGATCGCGGAGCACTCCACATGCCAGCCGGGGCGCCCCGGCCCGAGTTCGGAGTCCCAGGACGGCTCACCTTCGCGGGGCCCCCGCCACAGGAGGGGATCCAGCGGGTGGCGCTTACCGGCCCGGTCGGGGTCGCCACCGCGCTCACCGAACAGCCGCAGCATGGTGTCCTCGTCGTAGTTTGACTCGTAACCGAACCGGCCGGTGGTGTTGTGGTCGAAGTAGATGTCGGGATGCACGGGGTCGTCGACACGGTAGGCGGCACCGGAGGCGACCAGTTTGCCGATCACCTCGACGATCTCTGCGATCGATTCCACAGCGCCGATGAAGTCCTGGGGAGGCAGCACTCGCAGCGACTCCATGTCCTCCCGGAACAGCGCAGTTTCGCGCATCGCGAGCACCACCCAGTCGTCCTGGTCGCGCAGCGCACGCTCCAGCAGCGGATCGTCGACGTCGGTGACGTTCTGCACGTAGTGCACGTCGTGTCCGCCGTCGCGCCAGGATCGGTGGACCAGATCGAACGCCAGATAGGTGGCCGCGTGCCCGAGGTGGGTGGCGTCGTAGGGGGTGATGCCGCAGACGTACATCCGCGCGGTGCGCCCGGGGGTGGTCGGCCTGATTTCGCCGGCTGCGGTGTCGTACAACCGCAGCGGCGGGCCCTGACCGGGTAGCTGCGGCAATGGCGTCGTCGTCCAGGGCTGCATGGTTTCGACCCTACGTCACCGCCTTCACGCTCCCCGGGGGCTCCGTTCTTGGGCATCAGGGGCAGACACACCGTGCACAGAAGCCGGACACACCGTGCACAGGAGCCGGACACACCGTGCACAGGAGGCGGACACGCCGGGGCGGGGCGGGGGTTAGCGACGGCGGCGGTACCGGAGGTAGTCGCCCACCACGGCGGCGCCCAGCCCGTCCAGACCAGGATCGAGCACCCGTCCGCCACAGCGGCGCGCCAACGCGTGCACGAATCCGGAGAGGCGGGGGTTCTGACCGAGCATCACGATGCTCACCGCAGTGCCCTTGCGGGCCAGACCGTCCATCTCGCGTACCGTCAGCGCCATCGTCTCGGGCATCGGCGGATAGCTGAAAACCGCCTCTCCGTCAGGTTCCAGATGTGCGGTGGGCTCCCCGTCAGTGATCACCAGCAGGACCTGCGCGGCGTCCGGGTGACGGCGCAGGTGCCGTCCGGCCAGCAGCAGCGCGTGATGCAGATTGGTGCCCTGCTCCCATACTCCTTCCAGGCCGGTGAGCTCACTGATGCCCACCCGCTGGGCATATCGCCCGAAGGTGATCAGTTCCAGGGCGTCGGAGCGGAATCGGGTCCGGACGAGATGATGTAGTGCGAGCGCGGTCCGCTTCATCGGCACCCAGCGGCCGTCCTGCACCATCGACCACGAGGTATCCACGCACAGCGCCACGGCGGCGCGTGCCCGCTGCTCGGTATCCACCACCTCGACATCTTCGACGGCCAGCAGCGGGCTAGACCGCCGCCTCCCGGCCGGATCCGAACCGGCCCGGCGCAGCACTGCATTGCGCACGGTACGGGGAACGTCCCACGGCTCGGAGTCGCCGAACTCCCAGGCACGGGTGCCTCCGGTGGGCTCTCCGGCAGCACCGGCTCTGCGCAGCTCGCGCTCTCCTCGCCTGCCGCGCAGCACGTCCACCACCTCGGCCAGCGCCTGCGAGCCCAGCCTGCGCAGTGCCTTGGGAGAAAGCCGCAACGACCCGTCCGGGGCGCGCTCGAAGAAACCCTGCCGTTCCAGCTCACGTTGCAGCTCTGCGAGCCGGCGGGCGTCGACCCGCGCCTCATCGCCCAGCTGGCGGGTCAGGGCGTCGAGGTCGACGTCCTCGGCCCGGGCCCCGGCATAGGACTGGGCGAGCTGCTCGGCCAGCGCGTCCAGTTCGGCCAGGTCGCTCATCGCCTGCGCGCCCTCGCTCAGGCCGAGCGGGTCCTGGCCGCGGAACCGCTCAGAGCCCCGCCAGTCCTCGCCGGGTCGTAGCGCCTGCAGGTGCGCATCCAACTGGGCGATCTGCTGGGCCAGCCGTGGGTCGCCGAAGGCCTGCTGGGCGAGTTGGAGGATCTCCGCGCGTTGCTCGGCACTCATCGAGTTGAGCATCCGCTGGGCAGCGGCAGACCGGGCGGCCAGCGCGTCGATCAGCTCGTCGACGTTGCGCGGATTCTCCGGGAAGAAGTCCCCGTGCTTGCGCATGAACTCGTCGAAACGCGCCGTGGTGTCGGCGTCGCCGCGGGCGTGCGCAGCCAACAGATCGTTCAAGTCGGACAGCATCTGCTGTACCCGCTCGACGTCCTCGGGCGAGGCGGACTGCAGCACCTGCTTCATCCCCTCGAAGCGCTGCTCCAGCAACTGTCGCCCGAGCAGGTCACGGATGGCCTGGTAGGCCTGCGCGGCTTCGGCGGATCGCCAGTCGTAGCCGGCGAGTTCGGCGACCGCGCGGGCGGTGTCCGGCGGCAGCGCGTCGAGCCGGGCCTCGCGGAACCGGGCGTCGTCGTCCGGATCCGGGAACAGCGTGCGTCGCTCGGCGTCCAAGGCTTTCTCCAGCAGCTCGCGAACCTGCTGCAGGGTGCCGTCGAGCCGGTGGCGGCGGGTGATCTCGGACCGGCGCTGCCAGATCCGGCGGGCCAGATCGTCCATCCCCCGGGTTCCGGGCAGGCCACGGCGCAGCAGTTCCCGCATCGCCGCCCGCGGTGACGCGCCGTCCATCACGTCACGGCCGATCTCGTCCAGCGCCGCGCTCAGGTCGGCCGGGGGCGCCAGCGGGTCCGGCCCGCCGACCCACGGTCCGTAGCTGTAACGCTGCTGTGTCATCCGCTTGCCGTCTCCTGTCCTCGCGCCGCCCCGTATACGGTGCGCCCGTTCTCGGCGTCCTTGCCGAGCTTGCGGGTGAGGTACAGCGACTCCAGCGCGAGCTCGACGGCGGCGGCGATCGGGCCGGGCGGGCCGTCGGTGCGGGCACCGAGGCGGGTGGCGACCTCGTACAGCACTGGGAGCTCGGGCAGTGCGGCCAGCACCTCGGAGGCCGGTACCCGCTCCCCCGTAACGACCCGGTGCCCTCCTGAGACCTGCTCGGCCAGCGGGGTGAGGTTCAGACCGCGCAGCCGGGACCGAGCCGTGTCCACTACCGCCCTGCGCAGCAGGTGGGTCAGCACTTCGCCCTGCTCGTCACGCCCTGTGGACTGGCCAGCCTGCCCGTCGTAACCAGCCTCGAACTCCAGCTTGCCGCGCAAGACCGACGGCACCGCCTCAAGGTCGATCGGGCGGGCCACTGCATGGTCCTCGCCGGTCAGTGCGGCACGGCGTAGCGCAGCGGCGGCGACTGTCTCCGCGGCAGCCACCGCGAACCGAGCGGAGACTCCGGAGCTCTGGTCGATCGCGGTGCTGGAGCGCAGCTGCCGGGAGAAGCGGGCCAGTACTTCCAGTAGCGGCTCGCCGACCTCGGCGCCGATGGTGGCCAGGTCGGCCTCCTGGGCGACCAGCGCGATCTCGGCGGCAACCTCACGCGGGTAGTGGGTACGGATCTCAGCTCCGAAGCGATCCTTGAGTGGTGTGATGATCCGGCCGCGGTTGGTGTAGTCCTCGGGGTTGGCACTGGCCCCCAGCAGGACATCCAGTGGCAGTCGCAGGGTGTACCCGCGGATCTGGATGTCCCTTTCCTCCATCACATTGAGCAACGCCACCTGAATCCGCTCGGCCAGATCGGGCAGCTCGTTGATCGCCACGATGCCCCGGTGCGCGCGGGGCACCAGCCCGAAGTGGATCGTCTCCGGGTCTCCCAGACTGCGGCCCTCGGCGACCTTCACCGGGTCGACGTCGCCGACCAGATCGCCGACGCTCGTGTCGGGTGTGGCGAGCTTCTCGGCGTAGCGGTGCGAGCGGTGCCGCCAGGCCACCGGCAGGTCGTCGCCGAACTCGGCGGCCCGGCGGGTCGAGGCCGGGGTGATCGGTTCATAGGGATGCTCGCCCAACTCGGCATCCTCGATGACCGGAGTCCATTCGTCGAGCAGCCCGACCATCGTGCGCAGCAACCGCGTCTTGCCCTGGCCGCGCTGGCCGAGCAGCACCACGTCGTGCCCGGCCAACAGGGCCCGCTCCAGCTGGGGAAGCACGGTGTCGGAGAACCCGAGGATGCCCGGCCATGGGTCACGCCCGCTGCGCAGCGCGGTCAGCAGGTTCGCGCGCACCTCACCCTTGACGTCACGCTGGACGTGCCCGGAGGCGCGCAGCGCGCCGAGTGTGCGCGGCAGGTTGGCGGGAGGCTGGGGGGTGCGGGCCACGGGTCCACGCTACGCACGCCCGACCCCGGGCAGCATCCCGCTTCACTGTGCTGCCGGGAAATCACCCCGTGCTGGCCCTGGCGTGGCCCGCCCGAGTACCGCGCCTGCTGTCCGACGAGCAGGTCTCAGAAAGCGGGCCACGGGATCGCCGGCCACGTCCCGTTCGGTGCGGGGAAGGTCTTGGTGGCCAGCAACTGGTCCACCCGGGCCCGCAGCGCCCGCACCTCTCTGGGCGTCAGGTGCTCGGCCAGCGCAGTACCCAGTTCACCGTTCAGGCTGGCCTGCACCCGTCGCAGCACGGCCAGTGTCTCGGCGGACAGCGGCTCGCCGAGGAAACCCCACAGCACGGTGCGCAGCTTGCCCTCGTGGTGCAGGCAGATCCCGTGGTCCACCCCGTACACTGCGCCGTCCGGCCCGGCGAGCACGTGCCCGCCCTTGCGGTCGGCGTTGTTGAGCAGCACGTCCAGTACCGCCAGCCGGCGTAGTCCTTCGGTATCGGCGTGCACCAGTAGGGCTGGCTCACCGTAGCGGTCATGGGCTCGCAGTACCCGCCGCCACCCTTTCGGGACCTCATCGAGCGCCACCACGTCGACCAGATCGCGATCATGTTCGGTGTGCACCCACAGCTGCACCATGCCCGGCCCCAGCGGCCCGGCCCGCAGCACGGTGGGCGGCACCAGTGACCAGCCGGTGGCATCGGAGAGCAACCAGCTGGCTACCTCGCGGCCGGCCAAGGTGCCGTCCGGGAAGTCCCACAGCGGGCGCTCACCGCGGATCGGCTTATAGACCGCGTCGGCGCTCACGCCGTCGCAGTGCACCGTGCACAACAGTGTGGCGTTGGACGCGTCCACGATCCGGCTGGCTATCTCGATACGACCGTCGTGCAGCAGCGGCAGCGCCGCCGGGTCGGTGGGTTGCACCCGCGACCTGCTCAGGCCTCGACCTGGCGGCGATAGCCGTTCTGCCGCGGGCAGATGTGCCCCCCGGTGCCCAGCGGCTCGGCGCACAGCGGACAGGGCGTGCGCCCCGCGGAGACCACCCGCTCGGCTCGAGCGGTGAATGCCCTGGCCTGTACGGGTGAGAGGAACACCCGTACCGCGTCAGGGCCCTCCTCGGTGTCATCGAGCACCACAGACTCGTCCACTTCGTCCTCGGTGACGGCGAGCAACTCGACGACGATGGCTTGCGACTCGGCGTCCCAGCCCAGCCCCATGGTCCCGACCCGGAACTCCTGCTCGACGGGTGTGTTGAGGGGCTCGATGTCCCCAGGCTCCGTGGAATCGGGGGGAACCTCGGCACCGAACCGGCGAGCCACCTCGTCGAGCAGCGCCGACAGCCGTTCGGCGAGTACCGCGACCTGCTCTTTCTCCAGCAGCACGCTGATCACCTTTGCCGCGTCGACGGCTTGGAGGTAGAAGGCCCGGTCTCCGGGCTCACCAACAGTGCCCGCGACGAATCGGTCGGGGGTGCGGAAGACGTGGATGACCCGAGACATGACAGAGCCGACCCTAGGCCACTCGGTCCCGATGGGCATGAGCCGACCCCGCTGCAGCTCGCACCGGCTTCCGGAAGGTGCACTGGGCCGGTCAACCCGTCCCGTCGCCACCGCCGACCGAGGCATCCGAGGGGCGGCGGCGACGGCGCTTGGGCGGGACCAGGGACTGCAGGTCCCCCCCGCAGTCGTTGACCAACTGAACGAACGGCCGCGTCTCGGTGTAGCTCACCGCGCTGATCGAGCCCGGATTGACGACGATGCGCTGGAAACCGTCCAGATGTATGCCCAGGGCATCGGCAAGCACAGCTTTGACGACGTCGCCGTGCGTGCAGGCCAGCCAGACCACCGCTGCCCCGTGCTCGGAGACCAGCTTGGCGTCCCATTCGCGCACTGCGGCCACCGCCCGGGCCTGCAGGGCGGCCAGCCCCTCGCCGCCGGGGAATACCGCCGCAGATGGATGCGACTGCACCACTTTCCACAGTGGCTCCTTGCCCAGCTTGCGCAACTCCCGCCCAGTCCACTGACCGTAGTCGACCTCGATGAACCCATCGTCGAGGGCCACTTCCAGCCCGCGTGCCTCGGCCAGCGGGGCCACCGTCTCCCGGCAACGTTGCAGCGGGGAACTCACCACCGCGGCGAGCCGCAGTTGCGTCAGGCGCCCGACCAGCGTGTTGGCCTGGGCACGGCCGTGCTCGTCGAGTGCCACACCAGGGGTACGACCGGCAAGCACCCCCGCGCTGTTCGCGGAGGACCGGCCGTGGCGTAGCAGGATCAGGGTTCCCACGGCGCCACCCTACGCATCGACGCGGTCAGGTCGCGCTGATCGTCCCCGTGGCCGGCAACGCGAGCACCGCCACGCGGAGCGCACCCTACGGTCGGCCGTGCGTGGCGATGCCAGCCATGGCCGGCACGCCACGCACGGCGCGTAGCGTGCACCTGTGCAACAGCGTTTCCTCGGTCGCAGTGGCCTGCGGGTATCTCGGCTGGCGCTCGGGACCATGACCTGGGGTCGCGATACCGACGCCGAGCAGGCCGCCACCGCCCTGATCGCGTTCGTCGAGGCAGGCGGAACGCTGGTGGATACCGCGGATGTGTACAGCGAGGGCGAGTCGGAACGGATTCTCGGCGGGCTGCTGGCCGACTTCGTCCCCCGGGACGAAGTGGTGCTCGCCACCAAGGCGGTGGCTCGCCGGAACGAGGGGCCGTTCGGCGGCGGCGCATCCCGGGGGGCACTGCTGGCGGCCCTGGAGGGGTCGCTGCGTCGATTGCAGACCGATCACCTCGATCTGTGGCAACTGCATGCCTGGGATTCGACGGTGCCCCTGGAGGAGACGCTGTCCGCGGTGGCCGACGCGGTGCGCTCGGGCAAGGTTCGCTATGTCGGGCTGTCCAACTACACCGGCTGGCAGCTGGCTACGGCGGTGGCCTGCACGGACGTGCCGCTGGTGTCAACCCAGGTGGAGTACTCGCTGCTGGAGCGGGGGGTGGAGCGTGAGCTGGCGCCTGCGGCGGCGTACCACGGAGTGGGCCTGCTGCCCTGGGCTCCGCTGGGGCGTGGCGTGCTCACCGGCAAGTACCGCAACGGCACCCCGTCAGACTCCAGGGCGGCGTCATCGCACCTCGCGCGGTATGTGGAGCACCACCGCACGGACCGGGCAGCCCGGATCGTGCAGGCCGTGGTCACTGCGGCCGACGGACTCGGCACCTCGCCGCTGGAAGTAGCGCTGGCCTGGGTACGGGATCGGCCAGGCGTCATCGCCCCGGTCGTCGGCGCCCGGGATGTCGCTCAGTTGGCCGGATCGCTGGCCGCCGAGGAGGTGGAGCTGGCGCCCGCGATCCGAGCTGCACTCGACGACGTCAGCATGGTGGAACTCGGGTACCCGGAACGCCCCCTCGGCTGAGGAAGGGGCATTCGACGTGACCAGCCCATCCGCATCACCTACCGCGCGGGTTGGCGGTATCTGACACATCGGCCAGCTCGAAATGGGCGACCGAGAGCGAACAACTGGCTGCTCGGGGATGACGCGGAGGCGTCGCGTCGGGAATGCTGGGGTCAGTTCTCCCTACCTTACCTGCAGGAGGTCGGTGTGTCCGGTGCCCCTCGCACGGCATTCGCCGCTGCGTTGCTCGTCGCCGGGCTGGTCTCGGGATGCGGGCAGGTCGGGGGCTCGCAGGCCCCACCGGTTCTCCTCTCGTACGGACCTGCGCCGGCTCCCCGGGGTGGGCCCGCCGCTGCCGGGACCGTGCTCGCCCTTGATGGGCCGGCCACCGCGGTCGTGGTCGATCCACGCACCGCACAGCTGGCGATTGCGCTGACCAACCCCCCGCGGCTGCTGCTGCGTCCGCTGGACGGAGCTGGGCCGCAGCGCCAGGTGCCGCTGCCCGGCCCGGCCTCCGATCTCGAACTCGCCGCCGAAGGCGGGCCACTGCTGGTGACCGTGGCCGCGCCGGGATCGCTGCTTCAGGTGCCGCTGGATGGCGGCGCACCGAGCAGGGTCGATCTCAAGGGCGCGCCGCGCGGAGCGGTCGAGGTCAGCGGGCGCATCGTGGTCGCCCTGGGCGACCGGCTGGTCATGCTTGAAGGTGGTAAGCCACAGCAGACCGTGCCAGGGTTCGCCAACGCCGCCCGGCTGACGCCCGCCGGGCCCAAGGTAGCGGTGCTCGACCGCGGTCGCACCACATTGAGCCTGGTGGATCCCGTCTCCGGGCAGGCAGATCCTGCGCTGCGGGCGGGCGATGGCGCCGTCAACGCGATCACTGACCGATTCGGCCGGATTGTGGTGACCGATGTCCGGGACGGCGAACTGCTGGTCTACGCAGGCGACCCGCTATTACTGCGGCAGCGCTTCCCGCTGCCGGGCGCACCGTACGGGCTGGCCTACGACGAACGGCGAGATCTGGCGTGGGTCACCCTGACCGCACGCAACGAGGTGGTCGGGCTTCATATGGCCGGTGGCGAACCGGTGGTCGTCCACCGGTTCGCCACCGTGCGTCAGCCCGATGCGGTCGCGGTCGACCCGGTCAGCGGCCGGGTCTTGGTCGCGTCCGCATCGGGAGCAGGACTGCAGGTGATCGACCCGGAACGGGTGGTGCACTGATGATCGAGACAATGGACGGCGATGACCTCGACTGGGAGTATCAGCCACTGCGGTTACCGCGCGGAGTATCCCGGCGGACCGCAGCGACGCAGCTTGCCGTGCAGGCCGAGTTCGCGGGTTGGGAGCTGTCTCGGGTGCGCTTGTACTCCGATGGCACTCGCACCGTGTGGCTGCGCAGGCGGCGCACCTCAGCCGCTCAGCCCGGCCTGTCGTTCTAACGTTCTGCTGCACCAACTCCGCCGAGTACGGAACCGGCAGAACGCAGGGCCCGCACTCGGTACGGGCCCTGCGTGGCACTCTGCCCTTAAGAGAAACTCGGCCCAACGAGTAACTCTGCCTTACCAACGGCTCTGGTCGGCCCGGTTCCTGTGCGCCGACCGGCAAGCAGGTCTCAGATCGTGCGGATCTGGTCGGCCTGCGGACCCTTCGGTCCCTGGGTGATCTCGAACTCCACCCGCTGGTTCTCCTCCAGCGTGCGGTAGCCGGTCGCCTGGATCGCCGAGAAGTGGGCGAACACGTCGGGGCCGCCACCATCTTGGGTGATGAAGCCGTACCCCTTCTCCGCGTTGAACCACTTGACCGTGCCCTGCGCCATCTTCCATCTCCTTCTCGGGCCGCCTGTGCGGCCCGTACTGCGGGTGTCCCGGATCGCCGTCGTGATCACCCCGGGCGCCGTGCACGCACGACACCGGCCGGACACAACGAACGCCTGTGGCGCTTGCTCCACAGGCGTTCTTGGAACCAAGACTGCTACGGGAGCAGACGTTAGCAGAATGTGAGCGTCGCGCTAGGGGGTCGAGCGCATCTGTCTCACCGCCCGGAACCGCCGAACGGCGCCTCCGAAGGTCCAGCCCGAGCGGTGCCGGAGAGACCCGAGAGCCCGGCAGAACGCCATCTCGGCAGTACTCTGACCGGTCGTCGACGGCTTCGGTGCGCGCACGGCAAGCGTGCCGGAGGCGCTTCGGTGCAACGTGGTAACCACGAGGGCGAGTCCGAAGTCGACGCTAACAACTGCGCAGGAACTGGTCGAGGACCCGGGTGCCGAAGGTCAGCCCGTCGACGGGGACCCGCTCGTCGACTCCGTGGAACAACGCGGCGAAATCGAGATCGGGTGGTAGTCGCAGCGGCGAGAACCCGAAGCAACGTATTCCCAACCGGCTAAAGGCCTTCGCATCGGTGCCGCCGGAGAGCATGTAGGGGATTGTGCGGGCCTCGGGGTCCTCCTGCCGGATCGCAGCATCCATCGCGGCCACCAGGTCACCGTCGAAGGTGGTCTCGACTGGCGGCGAGTTCATCACCCATTCCCGGGTGACGTCCGGGCCGAGTAGTTCGTCGACCTCCCGCTCGAACGCGCTCTGCCGACCCGGCAGCACCCGGCAGTCCACCACCGCCTCCGCGGTCGACGGGATCACGTTGGCCTTGTAGCCGGCGTCGAGCATCGTCGGGTTGGCGGTGTCCCGAAGCGTGGCGCCCACCATGCGGGCCAGGCCACCCAGCTTGGCGATCGCGCCGTCCAGGTCATCCCCAAAGAAGTCCAACCCGGTCTCCTCCGCGACGCCGTCCAGGAACTCCCGGACCGTATCGGTCATCACCAGCGGGAATCGGTGACGACCTAGCCGAGCTACTGCCTCGCACAGAGCGGTCACCGCGTTGTCCTCGTGGACCATCGAGCCATGCCCGGCCCGAGCCCGGACGCGCAGCCGCATCCAGGCGATACCCTTCTCCGCGGTCTCGATCAGGTAAAGGCGGCGACCCTCACGCACCGTCAGGGAGAACCCACCGACCTCGCCGACGGCCTCGGTGCAGTCCTCGAACAGCTCAGGGCGGTGGTCGACCAGCCACTGCGCTCCCCATCGCCCGCCGGCCTCCTCATCGGCCAGAAAGGCGAACACCAGGTCACGAGGTGGGATGACGGCGTCGCGACGGAACCGCCGGGCGACCGCGATGATCATCGCGACCATGTCTTTCATGTCGACGGCGCCCCGTCCCCACAGATACCCGTCTTGCACGGCGCCGGAGAACGGATGCACCGACCACTCGGTGGCATCGGCAGGCACCACATCGAGATGGCCGTGCACCAGCAGCGCGCCCCGGCGAGGATCGGCACCGGGCAGCCGGGCGATCACGTTGCCCCGGCCTGGGGCGCCCGACTCCAGGTACGTGATGTCGAAGCCGACCTCGGACAGCCGCTCCGCGACGTACTCCGCCGCGGCCCGCTCCCCGACCAGGGTATCGGGGTCCCCGGTGTTGGTGGTGTCGATCCGGATCAGGTCACTGGCCAGGTCGACGACCTCGTCCTCCGCGCTGCTGGTGCTTTCTACCCCGGTGTCCACCCGGTCTTCCTACCACCCCTGCCGTGGCGAACGTGCGACCGCACACACAACCGGAGTTGGGGCACCGTCCGCCGATCAGCTACCCTCGTTCAGCGCTGCACAGTAGCGGTTTCGTGCATGTGAGGTCCGAGTGGCGGAATGGCAGACGCGCTAGCTTGAGGTGCTAGTCCCCGACAAGGGGGTGGGGGTTCAAGTCCCCCCTCGGACACTGAAAACCGTTTTCAAGAGGTTCTAGGGACATGCCTGGTCGTCGTCCCGTTCGCGCCGCCGTCATGTTGATCTGCCGGCCATCGATGCCCTGCCCACCAGATCATGGCGCTCATGATCGCGCCGCCCGCAGCGGTGGCCATGCCCTTGGCTAAGCCGAGAACGATCGTGCTCCCGATCCGACCCAGCGCGCGGCGGAGGTGAGTAGCGTTCGCTGACGCGGCAGGTTGTGACGAGTCCCCTGCGGCCTGCATGCGGCGTGGTCCTTTCTGGGAGACGTTGTCTGCCCAGGATGAGGTCCAAGAGCGGTGGTGCGTCGAGTGCAACGCGTTGCGAAATCCGGTGCAACAGCTGCGGGATCTGGACGCGGACGACTATGACAGTGGTGTGCAGGAGGAGACCAGCTACCTAGCCCGAGTTTCCGGGCTAGCGTGATCTAGGTCGGTGTTCCCGCTGGTGAGAGTGGGTTTGGATCTTGTTTGGTCCTATGACCTAAGTCCGGGGTGCCCACCGGGCTAGGTCGAAGATCTCGGCG
>JBOHGD010000079.1:0-22444 GCA_050699955.1 Pseudonocardiaceae bacterium
CCATAGCGGCGGGGAAACGCCCGGACCCATTCCGAACCCGGAAGCTAAGCCCACCAGCGCCGATGGTACTGCACCCGCCAGGGTGTGGGAGAGTAGGACACCGCCGAACACAAACCCACACCACACAAGGGGCCCCCACAACCCGGGGGCCCCTTGTGTGGCATTAGTGATGAAAGGACGGGCGCCCGTGTCAACGGAAGGTAGCCCGAGTGAGGGACCGGAGGGCGACAGTAACGGGCGCGGCCATAACTCAGCGCGGAGAAAGAGTGGATCGACAGATCGGCGCGGCCGAGATCGGCATATCACAGAATACCCCAGAAGTGGCCGGGAACAGGGCGGGCACGGTGGGCAAGGGGAATGGCGTGATCGGGGCGAGCGAGGAGAACGCCGGGATCTGGGCGTTCGACGAGATCGCGGTGAGCGGCGTCCGTCGGACAAGGGTCGTCCCGGTGCTGGGCGATCACCGGGTGGTCAGGCGGGTGGTCCTCCGCGCAGTCCTGGCGGATCCGAGGGCGAGGGTCGTGCTGCCTCATGGCGCAGGGAAGAATCCGATGTGCCCCGCCCAGACCTTCCCGACGATGTGGACCCGGCTGAGTTGAACACCAATGTTCGAAAGGAACTGTTGACGCTTCCGAAGGGGCTGGCTGATCTCGTGGCGAGTCATCTGGTGGCGGCTGGACGAGTGTTGGACGAGGACCCACTGTTGGCCCTGGCGCATGCTCGGTTTGCCCGCAGCCGGGGCAGCCGGGTTGCTGCGGTGCGGGAGGCGAACGGCGTCGCCGCCTATCACAGTGGGGAGTGGTCGGAGGCACTCGCTGAATTGCGCGCCGCGCGTCGGCTCGGCGGTGGGCCGGGACATCTTGCGCTGCTGGCCGATTGCGAGCGCGCGTTGGGACGGCCGGAGCGAGCACTGGAGATCGCGCGCAGCCCCGAGGCTGGGCAGTTGGGCACCGGTGAGGCTGTCGAGCTTCGGATCGTCGCCGCTGGTGCGCGGCGTGACCTCGGGCAGTTCGATGCCGCCGTGGTGGCGTTGCAAGGGCCGGACCTCGAGACGGCCGGGTCGGAAGCGTGGCGGGTCAGGCTGCGGTACGCCTATGCGGACAACCTGGTGGCCGCAGGCCGTGAACAGGATGCGATCCGATGGTTCGTGGCGGCCGCCGATGCCGACGTCGAGGATGCGACCGATGCCGCTGAGCGGGCAACGGAGCTCAGTGCCGGGGCGGAGCCGCAGTGAGCGCGTTGTTCGAGGACTACGACGCGGTGTTACTTGATCTGGACGGCACCGTGGTACGGGGAGCCGAAGCCGTACCGGGGGCCCCGGACGTGATTAACAAGCTGCGTCAGGGTGGTATGGCGGTGCAGTTCATCACCAATAACGCGTCCCGGGCACCAGCGGATGTTGCGCAGCACCTCACCGCATTGGGGGTCCGCACTGTTGCGGAGGAGGTGCTTACCAGTGGCCAGGCCGCCGTGGCCATGCTGACCGCCCAGCTATCGTCCGACGCCGCGGTACTCGTCGTCGGTACCGAGGCCCTGGTCGCCGCGGTGCGGGCGGCGGGGCTCCGGCCGGTGACCGGGGCTCGCGAGCACCCCGCGGCCGTTGTGCAGGGACACTCGCCACAGACTGGGTGGGCTCGGCTGGCCGAGGCCTGCTTAGCGATCCGGGATGGCGCGGTGTGGGTCGCCTGCAACATCGACCGCACACTGCCCACCGAACGGGGGCTGCTGCCCGGCAACGGTGCCATGGTGGCGGCATTGCAGGTGGCGACCGACCGGGACCCTGCGGTAGCGGGCAAACCGGCCAGACCGCTGCTCGACACCGCGGTGAACCGTACCGGTGCGCAGCGGCCTCTGGTGGTCGGCGACCGGCTGGAGACCGATATCGCCGGAGCCCGCGGCGCGGGGATGGACTCACTGCTGGTCCTCACGGGTGTCGCCGATGCAGCCGCGCTGCTGGCCGCGCCACCGCAGCAACGTCCCGTGCACGTCGGCGCGGACCTGAGGGTGCTGGGCGGATCTGTTGAGCAGACCCGGATCCGGGTGCGGCCCGGTTGGCGCGCCGACTCGAAGGACGGCACGGTGGTGTTGCATCGCAATGGAACCGTCGGCGGCCCGCTCGACCCGCTCGACGCGCTGCGGACGCTGTGCGCCACCTGGTGGGTGGAGCAGGCCGGGCCGGTGCGGGTGCGGGCCGGTGACGACTGCGCCGCCGCAGCATTGGAGGCGGTGGGCTTGGCGGTGATCCGACCATGACCACAGTCGCGCCGGGTACGGATCGCTCGATATCGTGCAGGGGGATCTGAGCGGGCGAGGAGATCAGCTTCATGACGTCGCAGCAACCGCCATCCGACGCCGGTATCACCTGCGCGCTCGAGGGCCTGCAGGATCTCGACGAACTGCCGGTCGTCGACCACGTCGCGCGGTTCAATGCTGTGCACGAGGCGCTCACTGCGGCGCTGTCCAGCATCGACGAGATTTAGGTGGCGCGAAAGGCCCGGCTTGACGCAGAGCTGGTGCGCCGGGGTCTGGCCCGATCACGGGACCACGCTGCGGAGCTCGTCGCGCAGGGCCGGGTACGGATCCGCGGGGTGTCCGCCACCAAACCGGCCACCGGGGTCGATCCGGACACTCCGCTGCTGGTGCGGACCGAGCCGGAGCAACCTCAGTGGGTATCGCGGGGTGCCCGCAAGCTTCTGGGGGCGCTGGACGGCTTCACTGCCGGGGGCCCTGCGGTGGTGAGTCGCCGATGCCTGGATGCCGGTGCGTCGACCGGCGGTTTCACCGACGTTCTGCTGCACAGGGGGGCCCGTGAGGTGGTGGCGGTCGATGTCGGCTATGGACAGCTCGCCTGGCGGCTACGCACCGACGAGCGAGTCCGGGTGCAGGATCGGACGAACGTACGGATGCTGACAGCTGAGGCCATCGGCGGCCCCGCGGAGTTGACCGTGGCAGACCTGTCGTTCATCTCGTTGCGCTTGGCGCTGCCCGCGCTGGTCGCGTGCACGGCACCGGACGGCGACCTGGTGCCCATGGTCAAGCCGCAGTTCGAGGTCGGCCGTGAGCGGCTGGGCTCCGGCGGCGTGGTCCGCGATCCGGCCCTGCGGGCCGAGGCCGTGCTAGGCGTCGCATCGGCTGCCGCAGATCTCGGGCTCCACCTCGTTGATGTCACCGCGAGCCCGCTGCCGGGGCCGTCGGGCAACGTCGAATACTTCTTGTGGTTACGTCGTGATATGGCCGACCCGCGACGCAACGTCGAGGAACTGATCCACGTTGCCGTCCAGGAGGGTCCGCGATGAGCGCCGGACGCGAGGTACTGCTGGTGCTGCATACCGGGCACGCGGAGAACGTGAAGACCGCTGAGGAGGTCGCGTGCAGGCTGGCGGCGGCGAACATCGCGATTCGGGTGCTCGAAGAGGAGTCTGCTCATCTCGATCCGGCGTTGCCCGACCACGTGGTACCCACCGGACCTGACGCGGCCGCTGGGGTGGAGCTCGTGGTGGTACTGGGCGGCGACGGCACCCTGCTGCGTAGCGCCGAACTGGCCCGGCCCTGCCGGATTCCGTTGCTCGGCGTCAACCTCGGCCGGATCGGCTTTCTGGCCGAAGCCGAGGCCGACTCACTGGACGAGGCCATCAACGCCATCGTCGCCCGTGACTACCTCGTCGACGAGCGGATGACCGTCGACGCCACGGCGACGTTCAACGGCACCCAGCTGGTCCAGACCTGGGCGCTCAATGAGGCCAGCGTCGAGAAGAGCCGCCCGGAGCGGATCCTCGATGTGGTGATCGAGGTGGATCACCGGCCGGTGTCCGGTTTCGGCTGTGACGGGGTGCTCTGCGCAACCCCCACCGGCTCCACCGCCTACGCGTTCTCCGCGGGCGGTCCGATCGTGTGGCCTGACGTCGATGCGCTCGTTGTGGTTCCCAGCAATGCGCATGCCCTGTTCGCTCGCCCCCTGATGGTGTCTCCGGATTCGGTGGTGGCCGTGGAGACCGACCCGGGTGGGCGGTACAGTGCGGTGCTGTGCTGTGACGGGCGGCGGACTTTCGAGCTGCCGCCGGGTGCCCGGGTCGAGGTGATCCGTGGCGCCGTCCCGATCCGTTTGGTACGCCTGAACGGCTGTCCCTTCACCGATCGGTTGGTGCGCAAGTTCAAGCTGCCGGTGAAGGGCTGGCGGGGGCCGCGGCAGAATCGGCGGGGTGGCTCGCCGTAGTCGCCGCATGCCACGGCGTCCAGTGGCCAGATCTGGTGGCTGGACCTGCGGTCAGGCCATCCCTGCGCGCGCTAGGGTGCGGCAGTGCTCACCGAGATGCGCATCGAGGGCCTCGGTGTGATCGACGAGGCCACCTTGGACCTGCACGCCGGCCTGACCGTGATCACCGGGGAGACCGGGGCGGGCAAGACGATGGTGGTCACTGGCCTGCACCTGCTCAGTGGGGGCCGGGCCGACGCATCGCGGGTCCGCAGCGGTGCCGACCGTGCTGTGGTGGAGGGCCGTTTCCGCCCGGCCGAGGGCAGCCCGACGGCGGTCTTGGCGACCGAAGCGGGCGCCCGAATGGACGAGGACGGCAGTCTGATCGTCAGCCGCACCGTCACCGCGGACGGTCGTTCCCGTGCCCACCTGGGTGGCCGCGCGGTCCCAGCGGGGGTGCTTGCCGATCTGGCCGACGGCATGCTCGCGCTGCACGGCCAGAACGACCAGCTGCGGTTACTGCGGACCGGCGAGCAGCGAGCTGTGCTGGATCGCTTCGCCGGCGACGCGGTGGCCAGGCCGCTGGCCGCTTACCGCCGGGTCCGACGGGAGTGGCTCAGCTGCTGCGCCGAGCTCGCCGAGCGGCGCGAGCGGTCCCGGGAGCTGGCCAGGGAGGCCGACCTGCTCGGGCACGGTCTCGCCGAGATCACCGCCGTGGACCCGCAGCCGGGGGAGGACGAGGCCCTGGTGGCGCAGGCCCGCCGGCTGGCGGACGTCGATCAGCTGCGGGTAACCGCCACCGTCGCACAGTGTGCGGTGAGCGGCACTCCGGACGGGGATCCCGATCAACCGGGCGCGATGGGCCTGGCCGGGCAGGCTCGTCGGCGACTGCAGAACGCGGAGGACGGGGCACTGCGGGCGCTGGTGCCGCGCTTGGAGGAGGCCGGCGCGCTGCTCGCCGATGTCGGCGCCGAGCTCGGGGGCTACCTGGAAGGTCTGGACGCCGACCCGGGCCGGCTGGAGCAGGTGCTGACCCGGCAGGCCGAGCTCAAGCAGCTCACCCGCAAGTACGCCGCTGACGTCGACGGGGTGCTGGCCTGGGCCGAGCAGGCTCGCCGTCGCCTGGCTGGCCTGGACACCTCCGAAGAGGCCATCGCGGCGCTCGCGGCCCGGGGTGAAAAGCTGGCAGCCGAGCTGACTCGGCACGCTGTCGCCCTCACCACGGCCAGGCAGGCCGCCGCCCAGGACCTCGGCGGCGCCGTGACCGCGGAGCTCGCGGGGCTGGCGATGGGTCAGGCGCAGCTGTCCGTCACGGTCTCCCCCGCGGTGGCGGTGGCCGGGGACAGCAGCGGTCTCACCATCGACGGAGTTCGGCGCCGCCCCGGGCCGGACGGGACCGACGAGGTGGAGCTGTTCCTGGCGCCGTACTCCGGAGCAGGGCCGCTGCCGGTGCAGAAGGGGGCCTCAGGGGGGGAGCTGTCCCGGGTGATGCTGGCGCTAGAGGTCGTGCTGGCCGACGCCGACCCGGTACCGACGATGGTCTTCGACGAGGTGGACGCCGGGGTCGGCGGACGGGCCGCGGTCGAGATCGGACGGCGGCTGGCCAGGCTCGCCCGCAGCCACCAGGTTGTGGTGGTCACCCACCTGCCGCAGGTAGCCGCCTACGCCGACCGGCACCTGATGGTGGACAAGGCCAGCTATGCCACCGGCCTCACCCGTAGCGGGGTTCGGGAGCTTGACGGTGAGGCCAGGATCGGTGAGCTGGCCAGGATGCTCGCCGGCCTGGACGCCACTGAGACGGGCCGGGCGCATGCTGAGGAACTGCTGGCCAACGCGGTGGCCGACAAGCGACCGATCCGCCGCAAGGCGGGCTGATCCGGCCACTATCACCAGGAGCACCGCGGGCTGACCTGGGCGCCCGCATCGGCGAGCTGCCACGACAGGGTCATGGCGCCGGGATGCCCGGCGCGCCTCCGCGTCCCGTGTCGGGGCGTTGTCCACCATCACCGGTATGAAGATCTCCGGCAGGCTCGGCCGATCCCGCCCCGAGCTGCCCGGCGTGACCGGGGTGGCCAGGGTCGATCGCCGCGTCGACGAGCTGCTGCGTCGCGCCCGCTGTGGTGACATCGCAGTGTTCGACCAGGTCGACCTCGACCGCAGAACCGCCGACGCGCTGGTCGGTGCCGAGGTGGCAGGGGTGGTCAACGCTGCCCCTTCGATCTCCGGCCGCTTCCCCAACCTCGGTCCGGAGATCCTCGTCGCGGCGGGTATCACCCTGATCGACGAGGCTGGTGCTGCCGCATTGCGGATCAAGGACGGCACCCGGCTGCGGCTGTGCGGGGGAGTGGTGTACGCCGGGGACACGGAGCTCGCCCTGGGCACAGAGCAGACCGCCGAGTCGATCGCGGACCTCATGACCGAGGCCAGATCCGGGCTGTCCACCCAGCTCGAGGCGTTCTCCGCGAACACCATCGAGTTCCTCCGCCACGAGCGTTCTCTGATCATCGACGGTGTCGGCGTGCCCGAAGTCGAGGTTCCGATCAGCGGCCGGGAGGTGCTGGTGGTGGCCGCTGGATACGACCACTGCGCCGACCTGTCCGCACTCAAGCGGTTCATCCGTGAATATCAGCCGGTGCTGATCGGCGTCGAGTCGGGCGCTGACGCGCTATATGCCGCTGGGTACCGACCGCACCTGATCGTCGGCGACCCGACCCATATCGAGACCGAAACGCTCAAATGCGGCGCCGACGTCGTGGTGCCTGCCTATCACGACGGCTATGCCCCGGGGCTGGAACTGATCCAGGACCTGGGGATCGGCGCGGTGACGTTCCCGGCCATGAGCAATCCCGAGGATCTCGCGTTACTGCTGGCCGAGGCGCACAACGCCGCGCTCGTGATCACCGTCGGCTTCCAGGCCACCTTGCACGAGTTCCTCGACCAGGGCCGGTCCGGCTCCAACCCGTCCACGTTCCTCACCCGGCTGCGGCTGGGCGGCAAGGTGGTCGACGGCCGGGCGGTCGCTGCTCTCTACCGCAGCCGGGTAACCGCCGGTGCGGCACTGCTCCTGGTATCGGCCGCTTTCCTGGCGATGGTCGTCGCACTGGTGATCTCGGATGTCGGTGGCGGGTACGCCACAGTCCTCGGCGACACCTGGCACGGCGGCGTCTCCTGGGTCGTCTCCTGGGTGCACGGCGGTGCTGGAGCGTGATCTCGCTGCGCTACCACGTCGTCTCCGTTACCGCGGTCTTCCTCGCCCTGGCGGTCGGGGTGGTCCTCGGCTCCACCGCGATCAGCGGTCGTCTGCTGTCCGGGCTCAGCTCGACCCGCGACGATCTGGGTCGTCAGGTGAGCGATCTGCAGGCCGACGGTAACGCGCAGCGGGCCCAGCTGGCCGATGCGAACACCTTCGCCCTCGCGGTGGGCCCGCGGGTGGTCCGGGACGCCCTGCGGGGCCGCAGCGTGGTAGTCATCACGACCGCGGACGCCGCTCCGGCCGACCGGGACGCGCTGATCGCCCTGTTGGGCAGCGCCGGTGCCACCGTCACCGGAAAACTGCAGCTCACCGAGGCCTTCAGTGACCCGCTGCGTGGCGACCAGCTCAGTGAGCTCGCTGCGCGGCTGCTGCCTGCCGGGGTGCAACTGCCCGTCACTCCGGACGCGGGGACGCAGGCAGGCGGGCTGCTCGGCGCGCTCCTGCTACTCGACCCGCGCAGTGGGCGACCGCAGGCCAGCCCGGTGGAGACGGCGGCCGCGCTGGCCGGGCTCGGAGACGGTGGGTTCGTTCGCGTCGACCGGCCGATTCAGCCCGCACAACTCGCGGTGGTGCTCACCGGAGGCACCGCGAGCCGTGACATGGTGGATGAGAGCAAAGGTGACCGGGGTGGCGTCCTGGCCAGGTTCGCCACCCAGCTGGACCGCTCCGGAGCGGGCGCCGTGCTGGCGGGAGGGCCGGGGTCCGCCGAGGGCAACGGCCCGATCGCGGTCATTCGCGCGGACACCGCCGCGACCTCGGTACTGTCCACCGTCGACGACATCAACACGGCGGCCGGGCGGGTGGTCACGGTGCTCGCGCTGGCCGAGCAGGGACAAGGCCGCGCGGGACGGTACGGCACTGCGGGCAACGCACAGGCCGTCGCACCCTCGGTCGGAGGTTGACCCGCAGTGAGGCGGGTAGCCGGAGCTACCGGTGACGGTGTTACCGTGAAGCTCCGTGGTCGGTGGCTCGCCGCCAGCCGCAGTGCAACCGGTCACCGTTGGAGAAGGCCGGTCCGGACCACGGGAGAAGGTCTTGGTGCCACATGTCCGCCCGACCAGGTACCTGTTCGTCACCGGGGGCGTTGCCTCCTCACTGGGTAAGGGCCTCACCGCGTCCAGCCTCGGCCAGCTGCTGACCGCTCGCGGGCTGCGGGTGACCATGCAGAAGCTGGACCCGTACCTGAACGTCGACCCAGGAACGATGAACCCCTTTCAACACGGCGAGGTGTTCGTGACCGCAGACGGCGCCGAGACCGACCTGGACATCGGGCACTACGAGCGATTCCTGAACCGGGACCTCAGTGGCAACGCCAACGTCACCACCGGCCAGGTCTATTCGGCGGTCATCGCCAAGGAGCGGCGCGGCGAGTACCTCGGCGACACCGTCCAGGTGATCCCGCACATCACCGACGAGATCAAGTCGCGAATCCTGGCCATGTCGGTGTGCGGTGACGATGGCAGCACGCCCGATGTGGTGATCATCGAGATCGGCGGCACGGTGGGCGACATCGAGTCGCTGCCGTTCCTCGAGGCGGCTCGCCAGATGCGCCACGACGTCGGCCGGGACAACTGCCTGTTCCTGCACGTGTCACTGGTGCCCTACCTGGCCCCGTCCGGCGAGTTGAAGACCAAGCCGACCCAGCACTCGGTGGCCACCTTGCGCAATATCGGTATCCAGCCCGACGCGCTGGTCTGTCGTGCCGACCGGGAGATTCCGGCCGGGCTGAAGCGCAAGATCGCGCTGATGTCCGATGTCGACATCGATGGGGTGGTCGCGGCGCCGGACGCGCCGTCCATCTACGACATTCCCAAGGTACTGCACTCGGAGGGCCTCGATGCCTACGTGGTGCGCCGTCTAGGGCTGCCGTTCCGGGACGTGGACTGGACCGTGTGGGGGGATCTGCTCGATCGCGTGCACACCCCGGCGGAGACGGTGCGGATCGCCCTGGTGGGCAAGTACGTCGATCTGCCCGACGCCTACCTGTCGGTGACCGAGGCACTGCGTGCCGCCGGATTCGCTCGCCGGGCCAGAGTCGAGATCCGCTGGGTGCCTTCGGACACCTGCGAGACCCCGGACAGTGCGGAAGTCGCGCTGACCGGCGTGGACGGGGTGCTGGTGCCCGGCGGGTTCGGGGTGCGGGGCATCGAGGGCAAGATCGGCGCCATTCACCATGCCCGCACCAGGGGTGTTCCCCTGCTGGGGCTGTGCCTCGGCCTGCAGTGCATGGTGATCGAGGTGGCCCGCAACCTTGCCGGGCTCGAGGGCGCGGACTCGACCGAGTTCGACGAAGCCACCCCACATGCGGTGATCTCGACGATGGCCGACCAGACCGACGTGGTGGCAGGCCAGCGCGACATGGGCGGCACAATGCGGCTGGGTGCTTACCCGGCGTCGCTGACGCCGGGCACCGTGGTGGCCACGGCGTACGGCACCACCGACGTCTCTGAACGGCATCGACATCGCTACGAAGTGAACAATGCCTACCGGGACAAGCTGGTCGCGGCCGGTGTGGTGATCGGCGGAACGTCGCCGGACGGGCATCTGGTCGAGTTCATCGAGCTACCCACCACCATCCATCCGTTCTTCGTCGGCACCCAGGCACACCCCGAGCTGATGAGCCGGCCCACCCGTCCGCACCCGCTGTTCGCCGCGTTCGTCCGGGCGGCGCTGGACTATCAGGCCGCCGACCGGCTGGCCGTCGAACTGCCTGCCGTGCTGCGATGAGCACGCCCCACGAGTTCGCGGTGTCGAACAGCGAGACCCGCTACGTCGGCCGGGTGCTGGCGCTGCGCCGGGACCAGGTGGTGATGCCCGGCGGGGGCAGCGCGGTGCGCGAGGTGATCGAGCACCCCGGAGCGGTCGCCATCGTGGCGCTGGACGGCGACGGCTCGGTGGTGATGGTCGACCAGTACCGGCACCCCGTGGGCCGCCGGTTGCGTGAGCTGCCCGCCGGGTTGCTCGACGCGGCGGGGGAGGACCCGGTGACGACGGCCCAGCGGGAGCTGGTGGAGGAGACCGGCCGCATCGCACGGGAGTGGGGGGTGCTCGTCGACGTGGTGACCTCGCCCGGGTTCAGCGACGAGGCGGTACGGGTGTTCCTGGCCCGCGGGCTGACCGAGGTCGGCCGACCTGCCGGTCCGGACGACGAGGAGGCCGACCTGAACGTGCTCCGGCTGCCGCTGGCCGAGGCGGTGTGCCAGGTGCTGGCCGGCGAGATCGTCAACGCGGTGACCGTGGCCGGACTGCTCGCGGCGCACGCCGTGCTGACCGGAGTGGCGCAGTTGCGGCCGGCCGGCGCGCCGTGGCCGGACCGCCCGACCCGCTTCGCGAACCGCCGCAGCTGATCCGGTGAGCGTCGCTAGGCTGCGGGTACCCGGCCCAGGCCCGACCGGGCTTCGTGACACGAGGCAGTCGGAGGAGGCAACGGCGTGCGGATCGGCGTCCCGCGTGAGGTGAAGAACCACGAGTACCGGGTCGCGATGACCCCGGCCGGGGTGCTCGAACTGACCCGCCGCGGACACCAACTGCTGGTGGAGCGCGACGCGGGCGCTGGATGCGCGTTCCCGGATGAGAGCTACGTGGCGGCGGGAGCCTGCATTGTGCCCACCGCGGACGAGGTGTGGGGTCAAGCCGAGCTGGTGCTCAAGGTGAAGGAGCCGGTGCCCGAGGAATACCACCGGATGCGCAAGGGCCAGATCCTGTTCGCCTACCTGCACCTGGCCGCCTCGGCCGAGTGCACCGCCGCGCTGATCGAGGCCGGGATCGATGCGGTCGCGTACGAGACGGTGCAGTTGACCGATGGCTCGCTGCCGCTGCTGGCCCCGATGAGCGAGGTGGCCGGACGGATGGCGCCCCAGGTGGGAGCACACTTCCTGGAGCGGATGCAGGGTGGGCGCGGAGTATTGCTCGGCGGAGTGTCCGGGGTTCCCGCCGGGAAGATAGCCGTACTCGGCGCGGGGGTGTCGGGGATGAATGCCGCGACCATCGCGCTGGGCCTGCAGGCCGAGGTCGTGGTGCTGGATACGAACATCAACCGGCTGCGCGAGATCGACTTCGGGTACCGGGGCCACCTGCAGACCATTGCCTCGAACGCGTACGAGGTGGAGAAGGCCTGCCTATGGGCGGATCTGGTGATCGGAGCGGTGCTGGTACCCGGCGCCAAGGCTCCCACGCTGGTGAGCAGCGACCTGGTCAGCCGGATGCGCCCGGGATCGGTGCTGGTGGACATCGCCATCGACCAGGGCGGGTGCTTCGCCGCCTCCCGGCCGACCACGCACGCCGATCCGATATTTCCGGTGCACGACTCACTGTTCTACTGCGTGGCGAACATGCCCGGCGCGGTGCCGCACACCTCCACCTACGCACTGACCAACGTCACGTTGCCCTATGTCTGCGCGCTGGCCGACAAGGGCGTGCGTCGGGCTGTGCATGACGATCCGTCGCTGGCCAGGGGGGTCAACGTGCTGGGTGGTGCCGTGGTGCTCCCGGAGGTGGCCAGGGCGCACGGCATGGAGCAGGTGCCGCTGGCCGAGGCGCTGGGGTGAGTGCGGACCCATGACCCGGCCGGCCCTCGACGCTCCCGCGGAGTCCGCCGCACCGGAGGATTCCGCGGTGCCTGCGGCGCTGGCCACGGAGACCGCTGCCTACCTCAACCACCTCGCGGTTGAGCGTGGTACATCGGCCAACACGCTTGACTCGTATTCTCGTGACCTGCGCCGCTACGGCGTCTACCTGGCTGCGGCCGGGGTGTCCGAACTCGCCGACGTGCGCGAGCAGCATGTCACCGGGTTTCTCGGGGCGCTGCGCGAAGGGGCGGGGGGTCACCGCCCGCTGGCCCCGTCCTCGGCGGCCCGCACGCTGGTCGCGGCCCGCGGATTGCACCGCTTCGCCCACCGGGAGGGCTTGGTGGCCACCGATGTCGCCGTCGACGTACACCCCCCGACCCCGCCGAAACGGTTGCCGAAGGCGCTCGGGGTGAACGAGGTGCTGCGGCTGCTCGAGGTGTTCTCCGCCGAAGGGGGACCCCGTGCGTTGCGGGACCGGGCGCTGCTGGAGCTGCTGTACTCGACCGGCGCCCGGATCTCCGAGGTGGTCGGGCTGGACCGGGACGACGTCGACGCCCCGGCCCGCATTGTGCTGCTGCGCGGTAAGGGCGGCAAGCAGCGGCTCGTGCCGGTAGGTCGTCCGGCGCTGGCCGCGCTGGACGCCTACCTTGTCCGCGGCCGTCCGGCGCTGGCGATCCGGGGCAGCGGCAACGCCGCGGTGTTTCTCAATGCGCACGGAGCCCGGCTGTCCCGGCAGAGTGCTTGGGCGGTGTTACGGGACACCGCGGATCGGGCAGGTCTGACCACTGCGGTGTCGCCGCACACGCTGCGGCACTCCTTCGCCACCCACCTGCTCGAGGGCGGCGCGGACGTACGCGTCGTCCAGGAACTGCTCGGGCACGCATCCGTGACCACCACACAAGTTTACACGTTGGTGACGGTGGACACGCTGCGCGAGGTCTACGCAACCGCACACCCGCGCGCCCAGGGCTGATGCTCGGGAGTGTTTCGATGGACTGATCGGCCTGATCGGCGAGAAACGCTCCCGACTTCCCACGGCGAGGCGCGTTGAAGGCGTTACCGGCTGCGGAATAGGCTCCTGCGGGACCATGCCGTGTTCGAGAAGGGATCGGGGTTTTCATGTCCACCTGGGCGTCCGCGCAGCAGCCGCTGGCTGTGCCGACCCCGCCGATCCCGCATGACGACATAGCCTCCGACGACGGGATCTATCCGGCTGGACGCGAGCGTCGCGCGGTACCCCATCCACCTCCGCTGGACCGGCATGGGCCGGCCAGGGTGGTGGCGATCTGCAACCAGAAGGGCGGCGTCGGCAAGACCACGTCGACGATCAACCTCGGGGCTGCCTTGACCGAATACGGCCGCCGGGTGCTCCTGGTCGACTTCGATCCGCAGGGGGCCCTTTCGGTCGGGCTGGGTATCCCCGCACACCAACTCGAACGCACTATCTACAACGTGATCATCGAGCGGGCCATCCCGGTGGACGAGGTCGTCCAGCCGACGTCGGTGCCCGGCATGGACCTGCTGCCCAGCAATATCGACCTGTCCGCCGCGGAGGTGCAACTGGTCAGCGAGGTCGGTAGGGAGCAGACGCTGGGCCGCACTCTCAGCCCGCTCCTGCCACACTACGACTTCATCCTGGTCGATTGCCAACCCTCGCTGGGTCTGCTCACGATCAATGCGTTGGCCTGCGCGGATGGCGTGGTGATCCCGCTGGAGTGCGAATTCTTCAGCCTCCGAGGAGTGGCGCTGCTCATCGATACCATCGAGAAGGTACGGGAGCGGCTCAACCCCAAGCTCGAGATCATCGGGATTCTCGCCACGATGTACGACCCGCGTACGTTGCACGCCCGTGAGGTGATGGCCCGCGTGGTGGAGGCCTTCGGCGACACGGTGTTCGACGCGGTGATCAACCGTACGGTCCGTTTTCCGGAAACCACCGTGGCCGGTGAACCGATCACCCGGTGGGCGCCGAAATCCGCCGGGGCGAAGGCCTACCGTGCGCTGGCCCGCGAGGTGATCGCGCGATGAGCTGGCGCTGCGCACCCGTGAGTGGCGATGCGAGTCATAGCTCGCATCGCCACTCACAAGGCGTAGCCACATGACGGCGGTGCAGGATTCAGTGGTGCCGGACGATACTGCCGATCCCGGCCGTTTCACCGTGCGGCTGGAGAACTTCGAGGGCCCGTTCGACCTGCTGCTGCAGCTCATCTCGCAGCAGCGGATGGATGTCACCGAGGTCGCCCTGCACCAGGTCACCGACGAGTTCATCACCCATCTACGGGAGCTCGGGGACTCATTCGATCTGGACGAGACCACGGATTTCCTGGTTGTCGCAGCGACCCTGCTCGACCTCAAGGCGGCCCGGCTGCTGCCCGCCGCAGAGGTCGAGGACGAAGAGGATCTCGCGCTGTTGGAGGCGCGGGACCTGCTGTTCGCGCGGTTGTTGCAATACCGGGCGTACAAGCAGATTGCGGCACTGTTCGCCGAGCTGGAGGCCGGGGCGCTGCGCCGCTACCCCCGATCGGTGGCGTTGGAGGAGCGCTACGCGGGTCTGCTGCCCGAGGTGATGCTCGGCGTCGACCCGGCTCGGTTCACCGAGATAGCGGCTGTGGTGTTCCGGCCCAAGCCGCCACCGACGGTGTCGCTGGATCACCTGCACACCGTCCGAGTGTCGGTACATGAGCACGCCGCGCTGCTGCGCAGTTGGCTGGCCCGGCACGGGCAGGCGAGTTTTCGCACCCTGATATCGGACTGTGGGCACACTCGGGAGGTGGTGGCGCGATTCCTGGCGCTGCTGGAGCTCTACCGCGAGGCGGTGGTGATGTTCGATCAGATCGATCCGCTCGGGGACCTGCACGTGCGCTGGACCGGCGGCGCCGAGCAGGGTGGCGCCGGGACCGACGAGGACGAGGACTACCGGTGAGCGAACCCCCGTCCGACTCCGCACCGGTGGCGGTGTCCACGGCGTCCGACGGACCGCCCACGTTGGCCGGCGACGCCGAGCTCGACGCGGCGCTGGAAGCTCTGCTGCTGGTGGTGGACTCCCCGGCCGGGGAAGACGCGCTGGCCAGCGCGGTGGACCAGCCGGTGGAGCGGGTGGTGCAGGCGCTGGCCAGACTGCGGGACGGCTACACCGACGCCGCCCGGGGAATCGACTTGCGTCGGGTCGCCGACGGGTGGCGGATGTACACCCGGGACGTGTATGCGCCGTTCGTGGAACGGTTGCTGCTCGAAGGGCAGCGCACCAAACTCACCAGGGCCGCTCTGGAGACGCTTGCCGTGGTGGCCTACCGTCAGCCGGTCACCCGGTCGAGAGTCGCGGCGGTGCGCGGGGTGAACGTGGACGGGGTGATGCGCACCCTGCTGGCCCGCGGCTTGGTGGAGGAGGCCGGGATCGACCCGGAGACCCAGGGCGTGCTGCACCGCACGACCGAACTGTTCCTGGAGCGGCTCGGGCTGCCGTCGCTGGAAGACCTGCCCCCGATCGCCCCGCTGCTGCCCGACGTCGACACCATCGACGATGTCCCGTTCTGAAGAGTCAACGGCATCTTCGGCGCAGCTGCGCTTGCAGAAAGTGCTGGCGCAGGCGGGTGTGGCGTCCCGGCGGGCCGCCGAGCAGATGATCGCCAAGGGCCGGGTGCAGGTGGACGGGGTCGTGGTGCGCGAGATGGGGATGCGGGTCGACCCCGAGCGGGCCGTGATCCACGTCGACGGCATGCGGCTGGAACTGCGCTCCGACGTGGTGCATCTTGCCTTGAACAAGCCCCGCGGCGTGCAGTCCACCATGTCCGACGACCGCGACCGGCCCTGCGTCGGCGACTATGTGGCCGATCGAGCGCAGCGGCTGTTCCATGTCGGCCGCCTCGACGCGGATACCGAGGGACTGCTGCTGCTCACCAACGACGGCGAACTCGCACACCGGCTGATGCACCCCTCCTATCGGGTGCTCAAGACCTACCTGGCCGAGGTCCCGGGTCCGGTGCCGAGGGTGGTGGGACCAGCCCTGCGGGCCGGGATCGAACTCGAGGACGGCCCGGTGGCGGTGGACGGGTTCCGGGTCGTGCAGGCGCTGCCCGGTAAGGCGCTGGTCGAGGTGGTGCTGCACGAAGGGCGCAAGCACATCGTGCGCCGCTTGCTCGCCGAGGCGGGCCATCCCGTGCTGCGGCTGGTGCGCATCGCGATAGCTGATCTGCATCTCGGTGAGCAGCGGCCGGGCACGGTGCGGCCGCTGTCGCGAGGCGAGGTCGGCGGGCTCTACCGGACTGTCGGGCTCTGACCGTCGCGGACGCCCGCTCCTCCGGTCAGGACGGGGCCGGGTCGGCCCTCGCCCGGCGACGCAGCACGGTGGCCCGCACCACCGGCTCGACCAGCCGGGCGGCTATCGGGCCGAGCACCGCCATCACCAGCACGTACGTTGTGGCCAATGCGGCGATCTGCGGGTCGACGTGACCGGACGCCACTGCGAGCCCCGCGATGACGATGGAGAACTCGCCCCGGGCGACCAGTGCGGCGCCGGCCCGGAACCGCCCCAGCGTCCGGATGCCGCGGGCCCGGGCCGCCCACCAGCCGGTGGCAACCTTCGTCACGGTGGTGACCGCGGCCAGCGCCAGGGCGACCCCGAGCACCGGCGGGATCTGGCGCGGGTCGGTGTTCAGTCCGAACACCACGAAGAACATCGCGGCGAACAGATCGCGCAGCGGCTCCAACACCCTGGTCGCGTTCTCGGCGGTGGAGCCGGAGATCGCGATGCCGAGCAGGAACGCGCCGACCGCTGCGGAGATGTCCAGAGCCGACGCCACCCCGGCGACCAGCAACGCGGCGCCGAGCACCCGCAGCAGGAAAACCTCGGGATCCGGGGCGTCCACGACCGCGGTGACGAACCGGCCGTAGCGCAGCGCCACCACCAGCACGACCACGAGCGCGCCTGCTGCGACGGCGATCCCCGACAGCCCGACGAGCAGCCCGACCCCGGCCAGCACGGTGGCCAGCAGCGGGAGGTACACCGCCATCGCGAGGTCCTCCAGGACCAGCACGGACAGCACGACCGGGGTCTCCCGGTTTGCCCACTCTGCCCAGCTCCGAGAGCACCTTGGCCAGCCCGCCGAGCAGGTAGAACGGGATGGGCGAGATCCCGATCCGGCGCGCGAGCTTGCCCAGCACCCCCAGTCCGAAGAACAGCGCACCGAGCTCGATCAGTGCCACACCAGCGGTGTGCACCGAGCGTCACCCCTGCTCGAGGATGCGAGCTACCTGGGCGATGCCGTCGGCGGTTCCGACCATCACCACCATGTCCCTGGCGGCGAACACGAAGTCGGGACGAGGCGAAGGGTGCACCACGTTCTGCCGCACCACAGCGACCGCTGAGACGCCGGTCCTGGTGCGCATCGCGGTGTCCCCCAGCGTGCGGCCGTCGTACGGTGAGCCTGGAGTGATCGGCATCCGGGTGGTGACGATGCCCTCCAGCTCCCGCTGCTGCTCGGCCAGCAGGCTGACCAGGTGCGGGGCGGTGTCCCGAGTGGGTGATGAAGTCCTCAAGAGTGCCGATACCGGGCAGCCGGGTCACCTGAACGTCCACGGGAGCAAGCGTAGGCGTCCGGTAACTACCGGCAGCAGCCTCGGCTCGGCTCCGCGAGGTGGTGGCGGGCAGAATGGACACGTCGGCGAGCCGGGAGGTCATTCGGGTGCAACAGTGCGGCGTGTTGCGGGGCGTGGTAGCGGTCGATGGGCCTTCGGGTACCGGGAAGTCCACCGTGGCCCGCCGGTTGGCGGCGTTGCTGTATGCCCGCTACCTCGATACCGGGGCCATGTACCGGACCGCTGCGCTGGGCGTGCTGCGCGCCGGCGCCGATCCCGCTGACCCGTGCGCGGTGGGCCGGGTGGTGCGGCGGCTGCACATCGAGGTGGGCACCGACCCAGATGGGTCCGCCGTGCTACTGGGCGGGGAGGATGTCGCAGGGGAGATCCGCGGCCCGGTGGTGACCACTGCGGTCAGCCCGGTCTCCGCGGTGGCCGAGGTACGCGTGGTACTCGTCGCCCAGCAGCGCCAGATCATCCGGGATGCGACGGCGAGCGGTGGCGGGATCGTCGTGGAAGGCCGCGATATCGGCACCACGGTGGCGCCGGATGCCCCGCTCAAGGTGTTTCTCACCGCGGCCGCGGCTGAGCGGGCGGCCCGGCGGGCGGCCCAGGACGGGGTCGAGGACGTGGCGGGGGTGCGCCGCGCCGTCGAACGCCGGGACCGGTTCGACTCCAGCCGGGCCGCATCCCCGTTGCGGGCCGCCGACGACGCGATCGAACTGGACACCACCGCGCTGGACATCGACGCCGTGCTGGTCAGGCTCCGCGAGCTAGTGGTGCAGCGCGGGATGATCGCGATGGCCGTCTGGGGTCAGACGTGACCATGGCCGCCGCGGAGCCGCTCGAGGGCACCTGGCCCTGGTTGCAGGGTTTCACCCGATGGATCGGCACCTGGTGCTTCTTCGTCGGCTACCGGCTGCACGTCCGACACCGTGAGCGGATCCCGAGGCGAGGACCGGTCGTGGTGGTGGCCAACCACAGCGCGATAGTGGACGGCCCGCTGCTGTACGGGCTGCTGGGACGGCACTCCTCGTTTCTGATCAAGCAGGAGATGTTCCACGGTCCACTGGGCTGGCTGCTACCGCGGCTCGGACAGCTGGCGGTGCGCCGCGGGTCGGGCGACCGGGCGCCGCTGCACATGGCGGTCCGGGTGTTGCGCGCCGATGGGGTGATCGTGGTGTTCCCCGAGGGCACCCGTGGCGAGGGTGACGTGGCCAGGGCGCATCATGGTGCTACCTGGATCGCCCGCGGCGGTGCAGCGCCGCTGCTGCCGGTGGCGATCCGCGGCACCCGAAGGCCCGTCGGCGTCGGCCGCCGGTTCCGGCCTCGGGTCGACGTGCTGGTCGGTGAGCCCCTCGCCGTTCCTCCCGGTAGCGGTCGGGCCACGTTGGCCATCGCGACCGACGAGATGCGGACCCGCCTGGCCGCGCTGGTCACCGAGCTGGACGCGATCCGCGGTGGCACCGCACCGGGCAGAGCTGGTCGGAAGGATCGTGATGAGCAGTTCCGTGCCCGGTGACGGGATCTGGTCCGACGAGGCCGAATGGGCCGAGCTGGATGAGGTCGACGGTGCCGACGCCGAAACGGATGTCGAGCTCGAGCAACCGGTACTCGCCGTGGTGGGCCGTCCCAACGTGGGTAAGTCGACGCTGGTGAACCGGATCCTGGGACGTCGCGAGGCGGTGGTGCAGGACGTGCCCGGGGTGACCAGGGACCGGGTGGCCTACGACGCGCTCTGGAACGGCCGCCGGTTCACCGTCGTGGACACCGGCGGGTGGGAGCCCGACGCCCGGGGACTGCAGGCCGCAGTGGCCGGGCAGGCCGAACTCGCGATGCGCACCGCGGATGCGGTGCTGCTGGTGGTCGACGCCACGGTGGGGGCCACGGCGGCGGAGGAGGCAGTGGCCCGAGTGCTGCGCCGCTCGTCGACGCCCGTGGTGCTGGCGGCGACCAAGGTAGACGACGAGCGGGCGGTCGCCGACACCGCGACCCTGTGGTCGTTGGGATTGGGCGAACCGCATCCGGTCAGCGGGCTGCACGGCCGTGGCACCGGTGACCTGCTCGACACGGTGCTGGAGGCGTTGCCCGCATCGCCGCGCGATGTGGCGGGCCGGACCGGGGGACCGCGCCGGGTTGCGCTGGTCGGCAAGCCCAACGTGGGCAAGTCGAGCCTGCTCAATCGGCTGGTGGGGGAGCAGCGCTCGGTGGTGCACGAGGTGGCTGGTACCACCGTGGACCCGGTGGACTCGCTGGTGGAGCTGGACGGCGAGGTGTGGCGGTTCGTGGACACCGCCGGGCTGCGCAAACGGGTCAACACCGCGAGCGGCGCCGAGTACTACGCCTCGTTGCGGACCCGGGCCGCAATCGAAGCCGCCGAGGTGGGGATCGTGCTCATCGACGCCGGTGAGCCGATCAGCGAGCAGGACCAGCGGGTGATCACCTCGGTGGTGGAGTCCGGGCGGGCACTGGTACTGGCCTTCAATAAGTGGGACCTGGTCGACGAGGATCGGCGCCGCGAGCTGACCCGAGAGTTGGACCGTGACCTGGCCCGGGTGCGCTGGGCGGAGCGGGTGAACATCTCGGCGCGCACCGGACGCTCTGTCGGCAGGCTGGCGCCATTCCTGCGCACGGCCCTGGAGTCCTGGGACCGGCGGGTTTCCACCGGCCGACTCAACGCCTGGCTAGCCGAGGTGATCGCGGCTACGCCGCCGCCGGTGCGCGGGGGCCGGCCACCCAAGGTGCTCTTCGCCACCCAGGCCGGCACTCGGCCGCCCACCTTCGTGCTGTTCACCACCGGGTTTCTGGAAGCCGGCTACCGGCGCTTTCTCGAGCGGCGGCTCCGGGAGACGTTCGGCTTCACCGGTAGCCCGGTGCGTGTCTCGGTCCGGGTCCGGGAACGTAAGGCACGATAATTGGTCTGTATGCGGCATTGAGCGCTCGGTGTGTGGGCTGGTAGGGAGAGGTCCGTCACGACTCCGGGACGGTAGGCGGCATACGGGGCATTGTGGGTGGGACGTCCACGATACTCAAAGGGGGACGGTCGCTTGCCTACCACGATCGAGGTCTTCTCCGACTTCGTCTGTCCGTTTTGTTACCTTGCTGAACAGCTGCTCGCGGATGCGATCGAGGGTCGCGACGTTCAGGTCGCCTGGCAGCCCTTCGAGCTCCGACCGGAACCCGTCCCGACCCTGCGCCCCGAGGGTGACTACCTGCAGTCCACGTGGGAGCGAGTGGTCTACCCGATGGCCGAGCGCTTAGGCGTCCCGATCGTGCTTCCGGCAGTCTCGCCGCAGCCCTATAGCCGGCTGGCGTTCGAAGGTTTCGCCTTCGCCACGGAGCACGGGATAGGACAGCGCTACACCCAGCGGATATTCCGGACCTTCTTCGTCGAGCAGCGTGACATCGGCCAGCCCAAGATCCTCACCGACGTCGCCGCCGACCTCGGGCTGAACACCGACGAGTTCCAGGCGGCGCTGGAGTCGGGCCGCTACGCCGATGCGCACCAGCAGGCGCTGCGCCGAGCCCAGAAACTGCAGATCACCGTCGTGCCCACGTTCATCGTCGAGGGTCGACGGCTGGAGGACATGCCGTCTGCGGCGAGCCTGCACCGGCTGCTCGACCGCACAGCTACGCTCCGATAGCGGTTCGCAGCCACGGATGGTGCTGCGCTACGCTATGTCGGCGCCTGTGAGGGCGTGGCCGGGACGTGGCGCAGCTTGGTAGCGCACTTGACTGGGGGTCAAGGGGTCGCAGGTTCGAATCCTGTCGTCCCGACCATCACCGGCGTACTTGAACCTCCGTCCGCAAGGACGAGGGCAAGTGCGTCGGTGAGGTTGTTTTGGCTGGTAGCGCCGGTCTCCGTGAGGAGGTCGGCGCTGCTTGCTGTCTGGAGACGACGCCAGGCCGCCTCATCAGCGTGCCTCGTACTAGCGTCCATCTCGGCCGTGAGCGCGCTGACCGCACCTCTGCGGTGGTAAGTGCGAGGGTGCTCACCCTGGCGGCTCCGGCGCTCAGCTTGCCGCTCCCGGTAGATGACGTACGCCTCATGGAGAATGCTGAACGGCTCGCGTAGCTCCTGGTCAGTGACCCTGTTGCCGTCCACGTAGAGCCGGGTGAAAAACGCCTTGTTCAGGATGCTTCGTACCGTTTCGTTGCCACTCATGTACAGCGCGTGCGGATCGTCAAGCAGCTTCAGCGCGGTCAAGAACACCTGTCGGCGGTTTCCAGTTGGGTGGTGGCCGTCTGAAGCTGCCGGGTGATCTTTTTGCGCTCGTCCCGGATACCGTTGATCTTCTCCCTGAGCTTGTCCTTGGGCCAGCCTTCCTCGGCTGCGAGGTCGAGGAAGTAGCTTTCCTTGCTGTCCAGCTTTTCAAGTTGGCGGGTGAACTGATCGCGCATTTCGTCCGTGAGTACGAACTGTTCATCGACGGCCGATTGTACGGCTTCGCGTACCGTGGCCTTCATGTCATCCGGCAAGATGACGGCGTGCGCGTAGTGCTGCTCAACAGCCTGTTCCATTACGTCAACCGGCACATACGGGTGGTCGCACTGTTTCATCTGCCGACCTCGGCACATAAAGTAGAAATACTCGCCACCGTTGCCACGTCCCGGCATGATGGTAAATCTATGCTTGCAACGTCCGCACCACACCAGTCCTTTAAGGTAGTGCGGATGCTGCCGCTGCCGGGTGCCGCTCCCGGAATGTGCGTCCAGGATGCGCTGTACCCGGAACGTTATTCAAAACCCCATGTAATTGAGAAGAAGAACAAACCGCGGCCGGCATCGTACGCGTCGCGATAGGTGCTATAGGGACGGCGATAATCAGTATGAAAAATCCGCCAGGACTTGAAATGG
>JBOHGD010000080.1:0-21139 GCA_050699955.1 Pseudonocardiaceae bacterium
CGGTTGCATGTCGCGCCCCCCTGCGACCGGCCACCGCCCACCCCCCGGTGAGCCGCCAGGTGCCACCAGTCCTCGTATCCCCACCCTGACCGGGCGACCCCCGGCCGGGCCAGGGACCCTCGACCCTGCCGGACAGGACCGGCGGGCCCGGCCCTGTTCAGCGGGGTTCAGAGGTCCTCCGACGTCAGCTCACCGCGGGCGACGACCCGCAGCACGTCCCGGCGGCTGACGATCCCGACGAGTCGACCGTCATCCAGGATGGGCATCGACCGGATGCGGGCCTCCAGCATCAGCGACACCAGATCGGTGAGGTCGCTATCCGGCAACATGCCCAGCGGAGTACCGGTCATGACCTCCCGCACCCTCTGCGGGACTGCCCTGTTCCAGGTCCCCGGGCGCAGCCAGCCCTCGGAGCGGATCTGCCCGCGAACGAGGTTCTCCTCGGTGACGATGCCGATCACGCGGCCGTTGTCGACCACCGGCGCGGCCGTGTACCCGTGCGACACCAGGAGGGCCGCGGCGGCGCGGATCAGGGTATCCGGCCGTACCGTGATCACCGGACTGCTCATGACGTCGCGCGCCTTCATCATCTGCTCCTCATCCGCGCTCCGGATCGCCTGTGGTGCGCGGAGCTCCATCATCCGAGGGCACGCCCGTGCGGCGGCAGTGCCCGATGACCTGGCTGCGAGGGACCTCAGGCCCGAACCCGGCTCGTGGTGGGCTATTGCAGGTCGATCCGCTGGCCTTCGGGGGTGACGGTGAACTGCCACCGGTTCGCGTCGGGTCTGCCCTGGTCTATCCACCACTGGTGGGCGGTTTCGACTTCGTCCCATAGTCGGCGGGGGCCGTGTTGTTGTATCGGGAACTCGTCCTGGTCGGCGTCGGGGGTGGTGTGGGTGAGCTTGGCCCAGGATCCCCACGGGTCGACCAGCCACAGCACCCCCAGCGGGTCGGCTTGTTCCCAGGGCCAGTAGCGCCATTGGCAGCCGGGCACCCGCTGGCCGATCGCGATCCGGGCGCCGTGGGGGCCGGTGATGTTGTGCGGGTGCAGGGTGGTGATGCTGGTCTGGTTGCGGTCCGGGTCGTGTGTGGCCTGGGCAGCGGTGGGCTGGACGGCGCCGCGGGTGTCCCGCTGCGCGCGCAGCCACATGAAACTGCTCTCGGCCACGATGTTGCCCCGGGCGGTGCCGTCCTCGGCCACGCTCAGCGCGACTAGCCCGCCGGTGTAGGTGTCCGCCCAGGGCAGCACGACCCGCCCGCCGGGCCGGGTCTGGGCCACCCAGGGGTGGGGGATCTGGTTGCATGAGGCGGTGGCGATCACCCGGTCGTACGGGGCGCCCGGTGGGTACCCGAGAGTGCCGTCCCCGGTGACCACCGTGACCGCGCCGTAGCCGTTCCCGGTCAGGGCCGCACGGGCGCGGGTCACGATCTCGGGGTCGACTTCGATGCTGGTGACGTTCTCGGCGCCGAGCCGGTGCGCCAGCAACGCGGCGTTGTATCCGGTGCCGGTGCCGATCTCGCACACCCGGTGCCCGGGGTGCGCGTCCAGCGCGGCCAGCATCACCGCGACGATGACGGGGCTCGACGCGGAACTGGTGGGCATCACGCCGCCCGGTCCGGGTCCCTCGGGATAACCGTCGTCCACCTGCGTGGCGACGCCGTCAGAGGCGTCGTAGGCCAGGCTCAGCCACCGGTCCGGGTCCTGGTCGCGGTGCAGGGGTACCAGCGCGGGCGGGGGTTCAGCGTCGGTGTCCACCCAGATCGTGTCCGGGATGAACCGGTGCCGGGGCACGGTCAGCAGCGACGGCCGCCACGGTGTGAACGCCGCCCGCCAGCGGGTCAGGCACTCGTCGTCGGTCACCGCGTCGACCATCTGTCGCCGCAGCTGCACGGAGTCAACGATCACAGTGCCGGATCATTTCTTCTCGTGTTTGCCGGGGTCACGGGGTGGGATCGGTGCGCCGGGCTTGGCGCCGTCACGGCTCGGGTCCGGTTGCGGCGGTGGCCTGTCATGCCTACTCATCGTCTCCTCCTCACGATTCACACTCACGACCACCGCAGGGGCGTTCATGTCGGGTCCGGCCTGCCGCCGGAGGGGGCATCAACCGGCGGCCGGCCGGGGTCTCGGTGACGGGAAACTCGGGGGACGGCACCGGCAGGCTCGCCCGCCGTTTCTCGGACAACTCGGCGTACCGGGTAACGCACGCCCCAGTCAAGTTCATACACCACGGTCTGACCTGCGAAGACGATCATTCCCTGTTCGGTTTTGCCGATCTGCGGGCGGGCCGGGTGCGGTGCGGCTCGGTGATGTCCGGGAACCGAACGCAGACCCGGGCCAGGTGAGCGGCACGGTCGCTGCGGTCGGGGGTGTGGGTTGGGCCGGCCTGATGGTGTTGTCGTCGCGCTGGCCTCGGTAGTCGAAATACAAAACGACACTGCCAGGACTGCCGCAGCAGCAGGATGATACGGCTTGATCCGCAATCCTTGGTATTTCATGTCGCATCCTCTCCAGGCGAAATTGCACACTCACGGGCAGGGGGCCGGTCGACCGCTGGCCTGGCGGGTGGCTGGAATGGGAGCCCGGTCGGTCGGACGGGGGCATCGGAGCCGGGCCGACCGGGGGTCTATGGGTTACCGATCGAGACGATCCGCACGTCGTCCATCGGGACGCCTGCCCGGAGTGCCACGATTCCGGCCGCTCGCCTGGTGTCGATGAGTTCTGTTCGCGGGAGCGCCACAATGATCCACCGGTCGTGGTGCGGGCGCTGGTGGACCTTAAACCGGATGCGCCGTTCCACGAGCCCGTGTTGCGCAGCGCTCTTTCGTTTCCTGGTCATCGCTGACTTCTAGTAGTAGTTCCTAGTAGTAGTGAGGCGTCGGGAACACGGCGGGGAGTGGCCCGAAATCCTGGGGCGGTTTGCATATTGGGCAGACCCTGATGCTTGGACCCCATACGTCGGTGTGCGGACGGCAGAAAATTGACGTCCGCACACCGTGACCAACGTTTCCGGGTGCAGCGGCGGCAGGGTCGGCGAGGGCATGCACGCGGGAATCGGCCGAGTCAAACACCCACCGAATACCCTCATCGACCTTCACTTGAAATCGCCACCCGTCAGCCGCTGACAGGGGTCGGGATACGGCGGGTATCCTTGCTGTTCGCACAATTGCTCATAACGTGCCCGGCCGTCCGGCGTGGCTGTGACACGCTGCCTGCCATAGACCGGGTCAGGCTCGCCGACCGTGGCTAGTCCGACCTCGATCAGCATTGTCACACCGTCCTCGACGTGCGGGAGCAACCGACGCTCCGCGTCGTAAAAGTCGTCGCCAACCTGATCAACGTGAGAATCCGGGCGCCCACATACCCGCCGCAACGCGATGAAATCGGCCAGATTGGCGTCGGTCAACAACTCCCGCGCCCGCCATGCCTCCGACACCACGACCGACGCTGATACGCCCGGGACCGATTCCACCCGCCGCGCAGTCAACACACGCCACAACCGGCGCACCGGGCACAGTCCTTTTGCCATGATCAGACCCCCCGGCACAATGTGACCCGTGTCCCGAAACGATCCTCGCCCATGACCAAGCCCTCATGACGGACAGACAACACGAAACATTCCCCCGCCTCTTCGGTAGTCACCGTCATTCCACCCACCCCACATCTTCTTTGTCGGAAAAGTGCCTCACAAAACCTCGTTTCCGCACCCCACGAAACCTACGAACGGACCGTCCAGGCCCGGCGCGGTAACGGTGAAAGATGAATCCCCGCCCATCACGGGCTACCTCCGCATTCATCGGGATACCCGTTCCACACATGAGCGACAATAACTGTCCTCGGGGGCAGTCAGACTCGCGGCAAGCAGCACTGCGCCGCAGACCGCGACATAGCTACCCGCCCGACGTCCCGAATTGACCCGGTCATTCGTCACCAGATGCTCCGCACCGGTCCGGGCATCAATCAACGGGAAAACCTCACGCCTCATCGCGGACCTTCCCGTGGCGCTGTCGACGGTCGTGACACGTGCTGCGCCAGTCATGGGGCACCGTCGTTGTCGTGCTCGATGGCGCCCACCGGAGGGAGTACCGCACCTTGCCGGTACCGACGCGGTCTGTGGTCAAGAAGGTCCTTTGCTCTGGTCAGATCCGGGCTATCCGCGCTCATCGGCTATCCTGTCCGTCTCCCTGTGATATGCCCCCGGCACACAACACCGCATACCGCGCCTGCCTCGCATGCGTGATACACATCCGGCGATGTCTCCCCATCCGGCTGACCCAAACGGTTAGACTGTGGACGGAGGCTGCTTGATCCGGTCATCCGCATCACGTGTCTCCATGGCTCGTAGGGTGGTACTCACAGGGCGGGTGCGACAGGACTTTAGCGTCGACAACCGTCGACAGATCGCGAGAGACGGTGGCTGAAACGTTCGGACACGTGTTGAGATCGGTGCGTGAGGCCGCAGGGCTTAGCCTTGCCGGCCTGGCGGCGCGTACGAACTACCACAAGTCAGAAATCGGCTATGTCGAGACCGGAAGGCGACGTGCATCCGTTGACCTCGCCACGGCATGCGATCGCGTACTCGGCGCATTTCCCCTGCTGAGCACAGTGTTGGAAATGGATGAGGGACAAGGTGATCAGGTGAAGCGCAGAGCTTTACTGACAACCGTCACGACGGCACTCGGCATCGCTGGCATCGGTAGCGCATCCACCCTGGCAAACGTCGTCCGTCATGGCCTATTGGACTCTGCCGAAGCAGTGGAGGACTGGGAGGCCGTTGTAGAGGACTTCAGTCGTTTGCTCGTTACTGATCCGTCCGCATATTATGGGGAGGCGCTGCTCGTACAACTCATGGTTGCCCGGCAACAGAACATCGATCTCGGCGTGACTGCCGACCGCTTGCGGGCGGTAGCACAGCTCGGCCAGCTTTACGGCCTGTGGCTCGGAAATCGTGGTGATGTGGGTTCGGCCCGTGGCTGGTACCGTTCGGCGTCTATGGTGGCTGACCGCAGCGGTGACAGCTTGACGCGAACTTTCGTTAGGGGTCGTGCACTCTCGCGCGGCATCTACGAGGGCTACACCGGCCGCGAGACGACCGAGGGTGTCGAGGCGGCACTGAGTATCTCTCGGAAGCCCTGCCTTGGCGCATTGGAAGCCTACTCCGCGCTTGTCCATGTACACGGACTCACCGAGGATCTCCGGTCTGGTCGCGCGGCCCTCGACAACATGCAGCGGGTAACCGAACGTCTGTCAGACTCGGAGACTCGCAAGGTAACCGGCCCTGTCCAGCGCACGGCCTCGTTCCGTAACTACCTAGAATGCCGTATTGGCTCGCGCCGCGATGCCGATCGCGCCTTCGCCGAGGCGGATCCCGTGCTTCGCCCAGCACCGGTGTGGCACGCCGACGCCAAAGTTTACTACGGCCGCGCGCTTGTGAAAGACGGTGATATAGCCGATGGTGTCAGGCTGGCGCTCGACGCAGCAAAGGGCTTTGGTCAAGACGTGCGAACGATTGGCGTGGGGGTGCGTGATCTGCTCTCGGTGATGCCGACGGGCTATCGTTCTGACCAGTTCGACGAGCTAAAGATATACGCGGCCGTCGGACCAATGCCGTGGGAGACCATCTCATGATGCCTAAGCCTCGGAAATTGACCGAAGAACAGCGTGCCCGGCTGGCAGAGATGAAGAAGCGTCAGCCGACCGAACCGGCATGTATCGGAAGACCGGGCATCCGGGGGAAGTGCGGCCTGCCTGGCTGCCCGAGGTGCCACCCGTCAACCGACGAAGCGACCGCTCAAGCATCAGACTGATCCCGCAGCACCGAAACGGGCAGTGCGATCCCTTCCCGGTGGCGGGTCTCGATCGCGTCCAGCGCCAGGCGCACCGCCTCGGTGGCGGAATCGGTGTGTCCGTTGCACCCCGGGGTGGTCTGCGGTGAGCTGCGGACCAACCCAGCTCCGTATGACGGTCTGGACTCACCCGCCGCCCGGGCGGGAGTCTTGGCGACACCAGATGAGCGGATCCCTGACCTAGGCGGGAGGATGGTATGACGACCGGGCTGATCATCTTGGACATGCTCGAGGACTTCGTGGACGGGGTGCTGGCCAACCCCGCAGCCAGACGGATCGTCGAACCGATCGCCACGCTGGCCGACGAAGCCCGCCGGCGAGCGGGCTGGGTGGTGATATACGCCAACGACGCCCATCAACCCGGCGACTTCGAGTTCAAGGTCTTCGGGGAGCACGCGTTGGCCGGCACGCCCGGCGCACAGGTGATTCCGGAGCTGCGCCCCGCCGAGGGCGACCTCGTCGTGCCGAAGCGCTACTACTCCGCGTTCACCGATACCGACCTGGGCACCACGTGTCTGGTGCAGGACATCCAGCGAGTCGTGATCGTCGGCCAGCACACCGACTGCTGCTGCCGCCACACCGCCTACGACGCCTTCCGGCGAGGGCTCGACATCACCGTTGTACCGGACGCGACCTGCATCTTCGAGCCGATGGCAGAAGGTCACTACGCGGACAGGCAGCGCGGCGCGCTGGACTACCTGCGCACCTTCTACGGTGTCGAGTTCGAGGATGTCGGGGTCGCGCTCAAGCACACCTCAGGCAGGCGATGACCTCCTCATCGGTGGTCTGCGGAAAGTCCCGGTACCACCGGCCGATCGCAACGAACGGCTGGGGCGTGTCCAGACAGATCAGCTCATCGGCGGTCGCTTCGAATCGGCGGGTCCAATTCCGCGGTGCCACCGGAACGGCCAGCACGACGCGGGCCGCGCCCAGGGCGTGGACCACCTGGCACGCGGCCCGTGCCGTCGAGCCGGTCGCGATGCCGTCGTCGACCACCACGGCAGTCCGCCCGGCCAGCGGGATGTGAGCTCGACCGGCGCGGAACCGGCGGGTCCTGCGTGCGAGCTCGGCCCGCTCCACCTGCTCGACGGCGATCAAAGCATCCTCGCTGACCTCGGCCAGGCGCAGCGTCCGCCGGTCGAGGACGCGCACGCCACCCTCGCCGATCGCACCCATCGCCCACTCGGGCTGGGAAGGTACCCCGAGCTTGCGCACCATGATGACGTCCACCGGGGCGCCCAGGACATCGGCGATCTCCTTCGCCACCGGGACACCGCCGCGGGGGAGCCCGAGGACCACCACGTCCTCGCCCAGCAAGTGCGGTAAGCGCAGGCCCAGCCGCTGCCCTGCATCGATCCGGTTGAGGAACACCGTCGCCCCCACCTCCTCGCCCAACCGGATCCACGCTGGGTCAGTGCACGCTGGGGTGACGCACCAATACCTGGTTCGTGGAACTGAGAAGTGTACCGGGTGAACCCACCGGTTCTCAGGATCCGACGACCACCGGTCAACGGGTCAGCGGGGGTCAACGGGTCAGCGGTCAGCCGCGACGTCGGGCTGCGCTTCCTGCGCCAGCAAGGCCCGCAGCTCCTTCGCGGCGTCCGGGTGCCTGCGCAGCAGCGCCTCCAGCTCCATCCGCCACACCGGGACCAGACTCTGCCTGACCTCGTCCGGGTCCTCGGCCTGGGCTACCAGGGCGGCGTTGTCGTCGAGTTGGGCCTCGATCCTCGCCTGTCGCGCCGGTCTGCCGCGGCCGAACAACCGGGCGACTCCGGACCGGGTGGTCTGCCACGTGTCGGTGGCCATCGCGCCGACCAGGGAGGTACTTCCGGTCTCTGCCAACATCTGCGGAAGCATCTGTACCTCCTGATGGCCCCCTCACGGGTATCCGCGATTCTGACCCCGTGTCATCGAAACGATGTGATTATCGCGATAATACCCATATCGGATTATCAAATAACACCCGTCTCAGTGAGAGATGCTGTAACACAGCGCAGTAGCTTCGGGGGACTGTGACCGACCTTGGGTCATGGCGTCAGCCGGGGAGATCGAGGCGGAACACCGCTCCCGCGCTCCCGGCTGCGGGCGGAACGCAGCGCAGGTCACCGCCGTGTGCCCGGGCGAAACCCCGGGCGATCGCGAGGCCCAGTCCGGCCCCGGAGCTCCCCTGCGCCGGGGAACCGGAGTTCGGCTGGGTACGGGCCGTGTCGAGGCGTACCAGCCGATCGAAGACCCGCTGCCGGTCCGCCTCCGGGATGCCCGGCCCGTCATCGGCCACGGTGATCACGGCTGCGCCTGCGTCGCGGGTGACCTGCACGTCGATCCGCGCCGCGGCGTAGCGCCGGGCGTTGTCCAGCAGGTTGGCCAGCACCTGGGACACCTGCTGGGCGTCGGCGGCGACTGTCACCGGCTGCCCGCAGACCTCGACGTCGCGTCCAGGCGAGAGCAGCCGCACCCGCTCGGCTTCGGCCCGGGCCAGATCCAGCAGCTCGACGGGTTCTCGCCGGGGTAGCTGCCCGGCGTCCAGCCGGGCCAGTGCCAGCAGGCCCTCGACCAGCCGTCCGGCCCGTTGCGCCTCCCGGACCAGCAGCACGTGCAGCCGCTGACGCTCGGGCTCGGGCAGCCCGGGGGAGACGCTGGCCTCCGCGGCCGCCTGCACTCCGGCCAGCGGGGTGCGCAGCTCGTGCGCGGCATCCGCCACGAACTGCCGGGTGCGCGCCTCGGATGTCAGCGCCCGGGCCTCGGAGGCCAAGGCCCGGGCCTCCGAGGCCTTGGCCTGCCGCTCGGTGCCCTCCAGCGCGTCGAGCATGCCGTCGAAGGCGGCCGCCGTCCGGCCGAGCTCGGTATCGGTGCGGGCCGGAGACAGTCGACGACCACGGTCCCCTCCGGCGATCGAGCGGGCCAGCGCGGTTATCGTGTCCAGCGGAGCCAGCGCCAGCCGGGTCGTGGCCAGCAGCACGGTCGCGGCCACCACCACCGCCAGCAGCCCGACCAGCAACAATACCCGCCGTAGCCGTTGCTGTGCGGCACTGATCGCGGTGACGTCGCCCGCCAAGGTGATCTCCGACCCGCCGGCCAGCAGCCGATGCACCACCGGGCTGCCGGTGCCGCGGAACAACGGGTCGTTCGGTGCCCGGCCGTACTCCGCGCCGGCCGCGGTCACCAGCGAGACGGCGACCTCCGGGGCCTGCACTCGGCGCACCAGCTCCGCCGGTGGTACCCGGGCTCTGGCGAGTTGCGAGGCGAGGTGGGCCTTGTCGGCCACCAGGCCGGTCAGGTCCCGCCGAGACTGCGCCGTGAAGGCCACATCGGCCGCCACCAGCATCAGCACCAGCACCGCCACCAGCACCGCGAGGCTGCTCCAGGTCACCCTGCGCCGTAGCGACCCGGTGTGCAGCGACCCGGTGTGCAGCGACCCGGTGTGCAGCGACCCGGTGTGCAGCGGTTCGGTCACGGCGTTTCCGGCCGCAACACGTAGCCCAGCCCCCGCACGGTGTGCAGCAGCCGGGGTGTGCCCAGCTTGCGGCGCAGCGCTGAGACGTGCACCTCCACCAGGTTGGGGTCGTAGTCCTCGTAGCCCCACACCGCCACGAGGATCTGCTCCTTGCTCACCATCCGGCCGCGCTGTGTCGCCAGGTAGTCCAGCAACCGCCATTCGGTGGCGGTCAGCTCCAGATCCCGGCCCCCTCGCAGGACCACTCCGGACGCCGTGTCCAGCAGCAGATCGCCGACCTCCACAGTGGACGGGACCCGGCCCAGACGGCGCAGCACGGCTGACACCCTGGCCACCAATTCGGCCAGCACGAACGGTTTGACCAGGTAGTCATCGGCGCCACCGTGCAGGCCGCGCAGGCGGTCGTCCACCGCGTCCCGGGCGGTGAGCATCAGTACTCCGGCATCCCCGTGCCTGCGCACCGCGCCGAGCAGCGCGAAGCCGTCCCGTCCGGGCAGCATCACGTCGAGCACCACCAGATCGGGGCGGAAGCCGTGCAGCACGCGTTCCAGCTCGTCGCCGTCGCCCCGGCCGCACACGGTGAACCCGGCCGCGCGCAACCCGGTCTCGACTGCGACCCTGATCGCCTCGGCGTCTTCGACCACCAGGACTCTCGCCCGCTTCACGCGCACATCCTGCCCCGCTGTACCTGAAGATCTGCTGAGGTGGGCTACCTTGCCGGCCGCAGAGCGGGCTCGTCGGGGGCGCGCGCCCCATACTGACCCCGGAGGACCGCCATGGAATTCCCCCCGCCCGAACCGACATCGGAGCGCCACCGTCTGCGGTGGGCCGTCGCGCTCGGCGGGCTGCTGACGGGAGTGCTGGCGGGTGGGCTGGCCGGTGGGCTGCTGGTGGGTGGCCTGCGGTACGACCGCCATCGGGGCGCAGGCGAGCCGCGGAAACCGCCGGGTACCGAGCGATAGCTCACAGTTGCACCCATCAGTGTCCGGCGCGTCTGTCACGATTTCGGGGTGGCGCGTACGGACATGGCTCTGGTCGGTGCGGTGGTGTTCGCCCTCGTCACGACACTGGCGCTGATCGGCTGGCTGCTGTGGCCGGACGCCGGCAGCGGAAACTACCGCGTCGCCCTCGGCACTGTGGTGCAGTCGGCGCACTGTGGTCCGCCCGACGCGCGGGACTCGCTGCGCATCGACCTGCGCGACGGCCGCAAAGTGCCGGCCAAACTGGACGGTTGCGGCAACCAGCCGGGAGAGGTGCTGACCGTCGACGTGCCCGATCCGCTCCCTGCGGGTGAGGTCGTCGTGCGTCTCGCCGGGACCGGCGTGCCCGCCACGGTGGCCACCGCGCAGCGACTCTCCGCCGTCCTGGCCGGCGGTGCCGGGATCTGCGGTGCGGTGCTGGTCTGGCGGCTGCTGCAGCGTCGGAGTTCGGTACCCGAGGGGGGTTCGCGGCACGGCCGGAGTTCGGTACCTGAGGGGGGTTCGCGGCACGGCCGGAGTTCGGTACCCGAGGGGGGTTCGCGGCACGGCCGGAGTTCGGTACCCGAGGGGGGTTCGCGGCACGGCCGAAGTTCGGTACCGGACCGGCGTTCCCGCCACGGCCGAAGTTCGGTACCGGACCGGCGTTCCCGCCACGGCCGACGGTGACCCGGCCGTAGGGTGTAGCCATGGTCCGCATCCATTCGCCGAAGCTCGAGTTGCACCGCGAGACGCTGCCCAACGGACTGCGGGTGGTATTGGCCCCCGACCGCTCCACCCCGGTGGTTGCTGTGTCCGTGCACTACGACGTGGGGTTCAGGTCGGAACCGGAAGGCCGCACCGGCTTCGCGCACCTCTTCGAGCACCTGATGTTTCAGGGCAGCGAGAGTCTGGAGAAGCTCGCGCACTTCCGTTACGTGCAGTCCTCGGGCGGGATCTTCAACGGCTCCACGCACCCCGATTACACGAACTACTACGAAGTGCTGCCTGCGGCCGCATTGGATCGCGCGCTGTTTCTCGAGGCCGACCGGATGCGGGCGCCGCGGATCACCGCGGAGAACCTGCGTAACCAGGTCGACGTGGTCAAGGAGGAGATCCGGCTCAACGTACTGAACCGGCCCTACGGCGGGTTTCCGTGGATCACGCTGCCGCCGGTGCTGTACGACACCTTCCCCAACGCGCATAACGGATACGGTGACTTCACCGAGCTTGAAGCGGCCACAGTGGACGATTGTGCGGCGTTCTTCGACGCCTACTACGCCCCGGGCAACGCGGTGCTCACGGTGGCCGGAGACATCGACGTCGCGGCCACCGTCGAACTGGTGCACCGGCACTTCGATGACGTCCCGTCCCGTCCCGTCCCATCCCGGCCGTCATTCGCCGAGCCACCGCCGGACCGGGAACGCAGGCACAGCCTGCCCGATCTGCTGGCCCCGCTGCCTGCGCTGGGTATCGGCTACCGGCTGCCCGATCCGGTCGCCGACCTGGAGATCTACCTCGCACACGAGGTGCTCGCCGCGGTGCTCTCCGACGGCGACTCCTCCCGGCTGGAGCAGCGCCTGGTGCACACCGACGAGCTGGTCACCGACATCAACGCAGGGTGCGGCCTGTTCGCGCCGCTGGACGCCCGCGACCCGGACACCTTCACGATCACCGCGACCCATCCGTGCACCGTCGAGGCGCAGCGGGTGCTGGCGGCCACCGACGAGGAGATCGCCCGGATCGCCAAAGAGGGGCCCGAACCCGACGAACTGGCCCGGGTCACCGCCCGGTGGGCCGCCTCGCTGTATCGCGAGCACGACCGGCTGAGGTCCCGGACGTTGTCCATCGGCGCCTTCGAGTTGCTGCGCGGGCGTGCCGAACTGGTCGCCGAGCTGCCGGCCATGGTGGCGGCGGTCGACCCGGAGCAGGTCGCGAGCGCGGCTGCCGGGCTGGCGCCGGACTCCCGTGCAGTGCTGATAATCGAACCCGCGAGCGGTGCTCCGGTGGCGAACCGGGCCGCTGCGGCGTCGCTCTCCGCAGGACAGGAGGCGTGATGCTGCACCGCAGCGCCGAGGAGATCGGGCGGACCGCGGCCGGGCCGCGCGCGCTGCCCCCGCTGGGTGGGCAGCGCACTCTCGAGGCACCGCCGGCTGTGGACACCGTGCTGGACAATGGGCTGCGGGTGATCGCCGTACGAAGGCCCGCGGTGCCGATGGTGGAGCTGCGCCTGAACATCCCGTTCGGTGGCACAGACCGCACCCACGCCGCCCGTGCGGAGCTGCTCGCCGACACGCTGCTGTCGGGTACGCCACGCCGGGATCGGTTCGAGATCGACACTGCGCTGGCCGCGGTGGGTGGTGACCTGTACGCCAGAGTCGATCCGGAGCGCTTGTCGGTGTCGGGATCCGGGCTGGCCGCCGGGCTCGACACGCTGCTGGATGTGCTCGGCGACGCGCTCACGTCGGCCTCCTACACCACCGCTGAGGTGAGCAAGGAGCGAGCCCGCCTGATCGAGCGGATCACGATGAGCCGTTCCCAGCCGCGGACGATCGCTCGGGAGGCGTTGCAGCGCCGCCGCTATGGCGACCACCCCGTCGCCCGGGAGCTACCCGAGGCCGACGAGGTGGCTGCGGTCGAGTCGGCTGCGGTACGCACCCTGCACCACAACTCGGTGCTGCCGCGCGGCGCGGTGCTGGTGCTGGTGGGCGACATCACGCCGGCGCAGGCCGTCGACACGGTGGCGGCCGTGCTGGGGGGCTGGCAGTCCGAGCGGTCTGCCACCGAACTGATCCCGCTGCCCGAGCTGACCGGGGCTGACCTGCAGCTGGTGAACCGCCCGGGTGCGGTGCAGTCGCAGCTGCGGCTGTCCGCTCAGGCGGGGCCCCGCACTGACCCGCGGTACCCGGCATTGCAGCTGGCGAACCTGGTCTTCGGTGGCTACTTCTCTTCGCGCTGGGTGGAGAACATCCGCGAGGACAAGGGCTACACCTACAGCGCGCACTCCGGCCTCGAGTTCACCTTGAACGACGCCACCCTGCTCGCCGAGGCCGACACAGCGAGCGAGGTCACTGCGGCCGCACTGCTGGAGACCCGCTACGAGCTGGGCCGGATCGCTGTGGTGCCGCCCGAGGAGTCCGAGGTGGACAACGCCCGGCAGTATGCGATCGGGGCGCTCACCATCGCGATGTCCTCGCAGTCGGGCCTGGCCAGCCACCTCAGCTCGCTGGCCGCCCTCGGTCTGGACCTCGGCTGGTTGCGCGCTCACCCCGCGCGGCTGCAGGCGGTCACCACCGATCAGGTCGCCGAGGCCGCCACCGAGTTCTTCGCCCCCAGCCGGTTCACCGGCGTGGTGGTGGGTGACGCCGAGCGGCTGGCCGGCCCGCTCGCCGCGCTCGGCGGTGTGGAACTGCCCTAACTCCCCCGCGTGCCCGGCTTTCATGCCCCGCGTGTCGGGCTCTTGTGCACGGTGTGTCGGGCTCTCGTGTACGGGAGGCGTTCGTCGGATGGGCATGGAACGCAGACACACCGTGCACGAGAGCCCGACACGCGGGGGGTGCGGACACGCGGGGGCGCCGGACACGCGGGCGCCGGCTAGGCGGCGACGGCGTCGGTGATCTGGTGGATGGTGGGGTTGGTCAGGGCGGAGCCATCGGGTAGCAGCACGGTCGGCACGGTGTGGTTGCCCCCGTTGACGCCTGCCACGAACGCAGCGGCCTCGGTGTCGTATTCGATGTCGACCTCGCGGAAACTGATGCCGGCTCGGTCCAGCTGCGCCTTGAGTCGTCTGCAGTAGCCACACCAAATCGTCGTGTACATCGTCAGCTCGCTCACGTCAGGCACCAACATCGCGACGCTGCGCGATGTTCCCTGGTGGAGTCAGGCAGCTCAGCGGTCGAGCGCGGGGGCGGCACGGACCAGTGTCGTCGCGGGCCGGCGGCCGTTGTCAGTCGTAGGCCCACGCCGTCGCATGCCGATCGGCGAGCTGGTTCAGCGAATGCTGCAGCCGGTCAGGAGGAAACTCTTGTGGGCAACGCCAGAGGCGAGTGAAAACTCCGATGGTGATCAGCTCTGCAGCTAACCGGTCGCCGGTGATGCGGCGGGCTCGACCGTAGACCCCCCAGCCGAACCTGTCATACAACTCCAGCAGGGCCTCGCTGTCGCCGGCGCGAACCCGGACCAGTAAAGGCTGCGCACCCTCGGCTACGGCGGTGACCACTTACCGGACCTCGCAGAGGCTCACCGGACAGCGTTGGGCGGGCAGCGGCCACCAGCCGCCGTCGACGTATCCCGGAAATGCTGTAATCCGCGTGATCCGAACTGGCGACACACAGAAACCGATATCAACCGTTGGCGTGATGTGCGAATTCGGGTCGCCCGACGCCATTGTCGGCACGTCCCTCCTAGGCCGACTCAACGACCAGCGTAGTGAGATATCCAGGGTCAGCACATCCTCAGTGTCCTTACCCTACGCCCATCACCGGGCGCCGGTGCTCGGCGCAGACCGAACCCCATCGCCGAGGCGCCGCGCGACCAGGCGCCTGGTCGTCGCCCGCCGAGTGTCGCCTCATCCTCGTTGTGGGGTCTGACCTGGGGGAATGGTGTGTATCGTCGCGTTGCACGGGGGTGCGTGGGCATGGGGGTGCATGGGGCATTGTGGGATCTTGTGTTGATCCAGTCCGGTCTGTGTTTGTCTCACCCGGTACACGGATTTTCATCGCCATGGGGACCGCGTATGGTCGGGATGGGACGAGGTGCGGAACCGGGTTACTGCGCCGCGCGGGCCGGATCACTATCTTGAGCTGGTCAACCCGCTGTGGTCATTGCGGGAGGTGCGTGCCGAGATCGTCGAGGTGCGTCATTCCGCTGTGGGCAGTGTCACGCTGCTGCTTCGGCGGAATGGTAATTGGCTGGGTTTTCGCGCTGGTCAGCACGTTGCGTTCACCAGCGGGTGTCAGACACCCAATCGGGCTCGCGGGCCGAACAGGTGCTCGGTGCGCGGCGGCGGGCTCGGCCGGCCGAACACCGCGCCGACCGCGCAGTCCGCGCCCACCCCGCGCCACCAGGTGGCCAGCTTCTCGGTGTCCACCAGGCAGGCGACCACGCTGATCCCGGCCGCGCGCAGGGTGGGTACCAATGCTCGAAGTGCTTGCGCTGTGATGGCGGAGGGGTTGTGCGCCACCTGGTGGGCCACCGACTGGGTGATCCGTACGGTGTGTACCCCCAGCTCGGCCAGGCAGGCCAACTCGCCGATGTCGCCGCCGAAGTCGTGCACAGCCGTGCGCACGCCCAGCTCTGCAAGGGTACGCAGGTTGAGTCTGGTGTGCCCGCCGTACGCACCGACGGGTGCGCTGTCGACCGGGCGAATCGTCGGCACACCCAGCTCCAGGGCAGCGGGTCGCAGGCCGGTCTGTTCCAGCACCGCGCTGACCCGTGCCACGAGGCCGGGGTCCTGAGCCTGAGTGTGCGTGAGGTTGACAACCGTAGGCGGCAGCCGCTCTACCCGCTGCCGCTGCCACAGCCGGGTCTGGTCCGCGGCGGTGGCCAGCATGTACTGCCCGACCCCGTGCACGGCGCCAGTCCGCTCCGCGAGCTGCATGCACCGATCGTGCGACAGCGCGCCCAGCTCCGGATGGTGCCAGCTCAGCATCGCCTCGACTGCCACCACCCGGCCATCACGCAGCGCCGCGACCGGCCTGTACTCCACCTGAAGCTCGCCCGCCTCCATGGCGCCGGGCATCCCTGCGGCCAGCCGGAGCTCCGCGCGCTCGGCGGTGTCGCTGTCCGCGTCGAACATCGCCCATTGCCCGCCTTTGCCACGCAACCGGCGCAAGGTGGCACCGGCGGCACGCATCAGCTCGGCCGGCGTCGTTGCGCCTGCCTGCCGCTGCACCGCGCCGATCCTCGCGGTGACCACCACCCCGATGCCGTCCTGGTGGGCCATCCCGGCGAGTTCGGTGTTGATGGTCCCGGCCAGCTGACCGACGTTCGGTATCGAGCTCCCTGGCTGGAGGAGGATCGCGTACTCATCTCCGCTGATCCGGGCGACCATCGCGGGCTGATCGGCAACCACCGACTCCAAGCACCTGGCCACCATGTCCAGCACCCGATCACCGCAGCGGTGCCCGAGCCCGTCGTTGACTACCGAGAAACCGTCCAGATCGAGGTGCAGCAGGGTGACCGCCGCCGACGGTCCGAGACGCCCGAGCACCTCCTCGAGGTGGGAGATGAAGTACTGCCGATTCGGCAGGCCGGTCTGCAGGTCATGCAGGGTCTGATGGTTCAACCGCTCCAGGAGTAGCTGCAGGTCCGTCAGGTCATCCATCATCTCGGCACTCGGCGCTGGGCGCACGCTGCGAACTCCTCCCGGAACCCGGGGCACCAGCGGCGGACAACGGCGGACACCACGGCTACTCCCGGCAGAGTTTAGTGATCGGCACCCCCGACCTTCAGTGCCGATCATGGACAAGCTAGAGGTGGCCGGCCGCGGCGGCGATCGGGAGTTCTCCCTACGGCCGTCCTACCAGGCGGTATCAGGGTGCGAGCAGGCGGTGTTCCACCGCGAACAAGGTAGCTCCGGCTCGGGTGGCGACGCCGATCTTGCGGTAGAGGTTCTGGATGTGGTGGTCACAGGTCTTGGGTGAGATCGCCAGTCGGCGGGCGATCTGCTTGGTCGTCCAGCCCCGTGCCATCAGCCGCAGCACCTGGGTCTCCCGGTCTGACAACCCATGTGGTCGCACGGCCGGTGTCTGCTCGGCACAGTGTCCGGCGGCATCGAGGACCGCGATGACCGCCTCGGTGTCCAGGTGTCCGGCGGTGGCCTCCTGCCGGAGCTCGGCCGCCGCCGCGGCATCGGACCGCGCAGGCCGGTGTGGCCGGGACTCGGTCATCGCGTGGTACACGTCGGCGGCAGCGAGGATCCGCGCCGTGGCCGGTAGCCGGGTGATGTGCTCGCGGCGGTGGTAGCCGGAGCCGTCGCTGCGCTCGTGGTGCAGCCCGGCCAGCCTGCCCAGCGAGCGCAGCGGCGCGACGACATCCAGAACACGTTCGGTGTGGTAGGCGTGCAGTCGCACCTGCTCCCACTCGTCTCTGGTCAGTGGTCCGGGTTTGGCCCACACGTTCGCCGACACCGACACGCGTCCCAGGTCGTGCACCAATCCGGCTCGACGTACCTCCGTGGCCTCCGCCGGCGTCAGCCCGTAGCCCGCCGCGGCGGCGCCGGCCAACGCCGCGACCCCTCGGGAGTGCCCGATCGTGTAGAAGCTCTTGAGGTCGGCGAAGTCCGCCACCGCGGACAGGCAGCGCTCCAGGTTGCCGTCCGGCACGTTCGGGCGCTCGCCGGGCTCGGCGTCGAGCATGTCCGGCCACACCGTCGGTGCGTCCAGCCCTTCGCACAGTTCGTCCGCCGCGTCGAGGAACGTCGCCGCCACCGCGGGATCGAGTCCGCCGCCCGCCCGGGAGGACACCAGCCGGCCGGCTTGCCCAGCCCCACCGCACTGCCAGGCGATCTCCGCATCCTGGGCCACCTGCATGACCCGCACCGCCAGCGGGATCTCGTCTCCGCGCAGCGTTCCCGGCATTCCCTTACCGTCGTAGCGCTCGTAAAGATGCCCAAGGCCGTGCCGTATCGCGGGGCTCAGCCCCATCCGGTCACAGAGCAACTGGGCGATCTCGCAGTGACTCGCGGCCCATCGCCTGAACTCATCCAGCCCGCCCACCGCTGATCTGGCCAGCATGGCGACCCGCTTGGGAAGCGGCAGCCCTGGATACATCACCTGAACCGCCGTGCCGACGAGTCCCAAGCGCGGCCCCAGCATGGCAGCCATCATGCGGGGGCGGGCGGCCATTTCGTCCCCGAAGAACCGGGCGTCGATCTGGCCCTCCGCGGTACAGCCCGCATAATGCAGCAAGGCCACGTAGAACACGTCCGCCCGGCGCGTCTCCGGTAGCGCCATCGCGGCGGCCAACCGGGTGGCGATCAGCGTGGTCCGCAGACCGTGCTCGAGTGGCTCACCCATCGCCAGGTCACTGGCCAGGGACAAGACCCCGACCACCTCAGCCAGCCGTAGTGGCCGTTCCTCGGTTCCGTCCGTCACCGCGCGAGGATACCGACGGGCCTGCCCGCCGCTGCGCGACGCTCTTGCGCGCAGAGAGGTAGCGGTTGTACTCCGCGAGCGCCTCGTCATCGACCGTGGGTTTCGGTTCTTTCTCCGGATATGCGGCGGGCCGCCGCATCGCGTGCCATATGTACACCGCGTATCCGGCGAAGAACGGCCACATCACCGAGTACACGTAGCTGGGGAGGTTGCCGGACTCGGCCCTGCTCACCTGCCACCAGCCCAGCCCCAGGCACGTGATGACCACGACGACCATCAACGGGGTCGACCACGGTGTCCGACGTGACAGCAACATGGCGGTGATCACTCCCCGATCTGACGGCCGTCGAGCCAGCTGAGGACGGTCAGGGCGTCGGCAACGGTCCAGGAGGCAGGGCCGGGATCGGCCAGGTTGCGGTGTCCCTGCGGACTGAGGAACTCCGACAAAGTCGGCGGTGGCACAATGCCGCGGCTGTCTGGGTTGCCCAGAATGACGAAGCGTTCGTGACCGTCCGGGCCGAGGAACACGATCGCGTCCTGGTGCGCGACGTCGTAGGTCAACGGCTGCCGGGTCCACCAGTCGATCGCCGGCGGCGAGTCCTCCGGCGTCCGCTGGTAGAACACGCCGAAGAACGTCCACAGCGCCGCGAGATCCGCGGGCTTACCGGTGGTGAGCACCCAGTTCGACGGCGGCTGGAACTGGTTCCGATATGCGGCGAGCCGCGCGGGGGTGTCACGCTCCGGGTCGACCGTCGCCTCGATGAACACCACGTCCTCGGCCTGGCCAGTCCCGATCACGGTGCGGGCCAGCTGCGCGAAGTTGGCACTGGTCATCGGGCAGACTTCCTGGCAGAGCGTGAGGAAGTCACCCAGCACCACGATCTTGCCGTGGTATGCCGCGAGGCTTGTCCCGGCACCGCCCGCGGTGGTCAGCGGCAGGTCGAGGACGGCGGCGGGCACCGGGCGGTCGATCACGGTGCCGAGGTTGGGCGACGGCGGGTTCGGCCTGGACGTGCCGCAACCGGCGACGCACGCGACGGCCAACCCGAACGCGGTCATCGCAACGGCCCAGCCCCGCATGGCCTACCTCCGCAGCCACCGTACTGCCGCAGGCTGGGCCGGAGCATCCAGGGAAACCCACGATGCGCGCGCGGCCTCGAAGCCGGACACTGGGTGCCGGCGACGGTGCCAGATGGCGCCGGGTCCAGCCGCGCCGCTGATCGTGTCCCGGTGCCGGACGAGGTGAGCCGGGGTGCGAAGGTGAGTGGGCAGGGGTCTGCGGGGCGCCGCGTGGTCGGGCTGGTGGCGGGCGCGATGGTGCTGATGTCGCTCGCGTCCTGCGGCGGCGCGGTGTCCCAGGGCGCCGGTGACAGTCCGACCGGGATACCGCTCAACCTGGCCGCGTGTACCCCCGGCCCGGCCGGGTCGCCCGTGCCGGGAGGCCTTCCCGACATCACCCTCGACTGCCTCGGCCATGGCCCGGCCGTTCGCGTCGGCTCGCTGCGGGGACCCGCTGTGCTCAACATGTGGGCCTCCTGGTGCGCTCCCTGCCAGCAGGAAACGCCTGCACTGCAGAGCGCGCACGAGGCCCAGGGCGCGCGGATCCGCTTCTTGGGGGTGGACACCAGGGACGACTCCGGCGCCGCGCTGGGTTTCCTGCGTGCAGAGCGGGTCACCTACGCGCAGCTCAGTGACCCGTCCGGGACCCTCGCCGCGTCGTTGGGCACCCCCGGCCTGCCGACGACCGTGGCCATCGACGCTACCGGGAAGATCGTCTGGCGCAAGGCAGGCCAGTTGCATGCGGCCGACCTGCGGGCAGCGATCAGTGCCGTGGCCGAGAAGGGGTCACCATGACACCGGTTGTGCCGGTCCGAGCGGGAGCCGGCGCCACGAGCCCAGCCCGCTCCCGGAAGGCGAAGACCATCCGCCAGGCGGCCACCCACACCAGGGTGGCGCCGAGGATGTGCACCGCGACGAGCGACGCCGGTACGCCGAGGAAGTACTGAACGTAGCCGATCAACCCCTGCGCGAGCTCGAGGACGAGCAACTCGGTGGTCCGCCGGGTGAGCCGGGCCGGAGCGTGGGTCAGCCGCAGCGCGAACAGCAGTGCGAAGCTGAGGCCGACCAGCACCCAGCCCGCATCCGCGTGCAGCTGCGCGACTTGTTCGATCCCGAACGGGAACCGGGGGGAGCTGGCGTCACCGGCGTGTGGCCCGGTGCCGGTGACGACGGTCCCGATCGCGAGCTGAACGAACACCACCGCGACGACGCACCTGCCGAGCACCCGCAGTTCCGGGCGGACGAGCTGGAGCGCGGGACCGTCTCCCTCACTCGATCGGGTATGAAGTGCGACTGCGGCGGCCACCAGTCCCATCGAGACCAGAAAGTGTGCGGCGACCATGCCAGGGCTCAGTTTGGTCAGCACGGTCACACCGCCGAGAACGGCCTGCACGACCACGCCGAGCGGCAGCAGCAGCGCGAGCCCGATCAGGCTGCGGCGCCGAGGGGACAGCCGCAGCGCCGTCCAGACGCACAGCACGGCGACGGCGAGAACCACGAACGTGAACACCCGGTTGCTGAACTCGATCAGCATGTTCACCGTGGGGATACCCGTCTGGTGCGTCGGGGTCAGGCTGGTGCCCGTGCAGCGCGGCCAGGTGGAGCAGCCCAGCCCGGACTGGCTCAGCCGGACGCCGCCGCCGCTGACGACGATGCAGACGTTCGCGACGATGCCGGCCAGCGCGGCACCTCGCATGAAACCCGGCGTCGGATGCCACAGGGCGTCGCGC